>NZ_JABBWU010000006.1:0-356742 GCF_012999525.1 Microbispora sp. H10836 | reverse complement strand
GCGTGGACAGCCGCTGCGGCGCGCCGGAGACGTTGTAGTTCTGCAGGACGTCGTTGGTGCCGATGTGCAGCAGCACGGTGCGCGGGGTGTAGGTCTGCAGCCAGCGGGTGATGTTGGCGTCGATCTGGTCGATCCGCCAGCCGGGGTGTCCCTCGTGGTCGTGGTCGCCCAGGTTGCCCGGCCCGTTGAACTGCGATCCGACGAAGTCGATCGTGTAGCGGCCGGAGGCCAGGCGCTGCCACAACCCGATCCGGTAGCCGCCGGGCACCTGGGTGCCCTCGGTGATCGAGTCGCCCAGCGGCATGACCCGCACCCCGCCGTTGGACTCCGCGTTCGCAACGCCCGGCGCGGTCGCCGCGACGGTCACGGACAGGATCGCGGTGGTCAGCAGGCGCCTCCACCGTCTCCAACCGCTGGTGGACGGCCTCTTTGTGGAGCTGCGCCGAAGTGTTAACGTTAACATCTAGAGTTTGCCCAACCTTTCCGAGGAAGGCGAGTGGATGGGGGGTGATGGCTCTGGCGTGGCGGCGCGGTTCCCTCGACGGGGACCGTCACCCGGCGAGGGCCGGCTCCGTAGCGCTCGTCGGCATGGTTGTTAGCGCTAACAGATCGCGGCGGGTCACTGCTCCTCTTCTCACGGCGGCCGGTGGGTGGTGGTGCGCCGGAGCAAATACGAGACGGCGAGCTCCGTCAAGGGCCCCGGTACATGCCGTTCCACCCCTGCGCCCAAACCGGATGTCCGCTCATCAGGAGCGATCGACGGCGGTGGACCGCGCGCGGTGCGGGCGTCGTGCTGAAACTTTCATCAGCGACTCGTCTCGCCCTGTGAGACCGTTGCCACGGTCTCTACGGCCCGACCATTCAGAGGAGGCCGGGTAGAGCAGATGCCACAGGATCGAGGTCACCGAAAGTTTCAGAGTAGTCTTGACACATTTCGGCGAGGTTTCCAGACTGAGTCCCCGAGAGGCGGTCTCCCCTGCCAGGTCGGTGGTGAAGCGGCAGGGGGGCGCCGTCCGCGACGCCCTCGTGGTGTGCGTCCCCTGCGCAGTGGGACGCGGTGCCGATCCCGCGGATGTCCCCGCTTTCCGTGATTCAGTTGTGGAGGCTCAGGCATGGATACGAACGCCACACCAGATCGGCCCCGGCGCCCGCGCCGCGGCCGCGTGCTGCTCGCCGGCGCCCTCGGCGTGCTCGGCGCGCTCACCGCCGTGGCGGTGTCGATTCCCGCGGGCGCGGCGGAGAGCACGCTGGGTGCGGCCGCCGCGCAGAGCGGGCGGTACTTCGGCACCGCCATCGCCTCGGGCAAGCTCGGCGACTCGCAGTACACCACGATCGCGAACCGTGAGTTCAACATGGTCACGGCCGAGAACGAGATGAAGATCGACGCGACCGAGCCGAACCAGAACCAGTTCAACTTCACGCAGGGTGACCGCGTCTACAACTGGGCGGTGCAGAACGGCAAGCGGGTCCGCGGCCACACCCTGGCCTGGCACAACCAGCAGCCCAACTGGATGCGGAACCTGTCCGGCAGCGCGCTGCGCCAGGCGATGATCAACCACATCAACGGCGTGGTGGGCCACTACAAGGGCAAGATCTATGCCTGGGACGTGGTCAACGAGGCCTTCGACGACGGCTCCGGCGGACGGCGCGACTCCAACCTCCAGCGCACCGGCAACGACTGGATCGAGGTGGCCTTCCGCACCGCCCGCGCGGCCGACCCCAACGCCAAGCTCTGCTACAACGACTACAACATCGACAACTGGTCCTGGGCCAAGACGCAGGGCGTCTACAACATGGTCCGCGACTTCAAGTCCCGTGGCGTGCCGATCGACTGCGTCGGCCTGCAGTCGCACTTCAACAGCCAGAGCGCCTACAACAGCAACTACCGCACCACCATCTCCAGCTTCGCCGCGCTCGGCGTGGACGTGCAGATCACCGAGCTGGACATCCAGGGCGGCTCGGCCCAGACCTACGCCAACGTGGTCAACGACTGCCTTGCCGTGCCGCGCTGCGCCGGCATCACCGTGTGGGGCGTGCGCGACAGCGACTCCTGGCTCGGTGCGAACACCAGCCCGCTGCTGTTCGACACCAGCGGCAACAAGAAGGCCGCCTACAACTCGGTGCTGAACGCCCTGAACTCCGTCGGCCCGACCAACTCGCCCAGCCCCACCCCGCCGGTCAGCCCGAGCCCGACCCCGCCGGTCAGCCCGAGCCCCACGCCGCCGGTGAGCCCCTCCCCCGGAACCTCGCCGGAGCCCGGCGGATGCAGCGCGACGATCAGTACGGTCAACTCCTGGCCCGGCGGCTTCCAGTCCGAGGTCACCGTCAAGGCCGGCAACTCGTCGGTCAACGGCTGGACCGTGAGCTGGACCTGGCCCGGCGGACAGACCATCAGCAGCCTGTGGAACGGCACGCAGAGCGGGTCCGGCTCCAACATGGTCGTCCGCAACGCCCCCTACAACGGCTCCATCGCGGCCGGCGCGACCACCACCTTCGGCTTCACCGCCAACGGCAGCGCGGCCACCCCGTCCCTCACCTGCACCAGGTCCTGATCCCTGGGGCCTGATCCCTGGGGCCTGATCCCTGGCGACCACACCGGATCCGGTTCGGACGACATGTCCGGCCGGATCCGGTTCGCGTTTCCGCACCTGGACGCCGAGTGGAGGGGCGACGCCGGCGGCGAGATGATGGCCGTGTGATGGACGGCGCGCTGCTGCTGCTGGACGTCGACGGGGTGCTCAACCCCGTACGGCGCTCCTCGCCGCGTTTCCGCCGGTTCGAATGCGTGGTGGAGGGCGAGGGGTTCCGTCTGCTGCTCGATCCCCGCCACGGCGCCAAGCTGATCGCGTTGCGCCGGGAGACCGGCGTGGCCCTGACCTGGGCGACGACCTGGGGCGAGCGCGCCAACGAGGAGATCGGCCCCAGGATCGGCCTGCCCCCGCTGCCCGTCGTCCCGATCGACGGCGACCCTCCCCGCCCGCACGGGGTGAACCTCAAGACCTGGCACGTCGCGGAGTACGTCCGGGGCCGGCCGTTCGTGTGGTTCGACGACGACCTCGGGCCTGCCGATCTGGAGTACCTGCACGACCATCCGGGGGTCGGCGAGTTCCTGGTCGTCTCCGTCGACCCCCGGGACGGGCTGGGTGACGCCCACCTGGACGCCGCCCGCCGGTGGCTGACCGCGCCGAGGCGGCGGATCGCCTGGTGACAGTGGTGGGGTCACAGGTGAACAGGGGGTTGATTCTCAGGGAATTCCCCGGAAGCACCGGTAGATTCGCGGGCCATGACATGGCAGCGGAGGATCAACGGCGCACTCGTCAGGTTCACAGGAGTCCAGCTCACCCGTGTCCGGCCCGCCGCGCCGTCGTCACCGAAGGCTCACGCACCGGCTCCGGCGCCCGAGGAACTGGTGCGCCCACCGGCCGACCCGCGCACCGACCGCCTTCTGGTCGCTCCGGTGTTCGTCATGTCCCCGGTGCGGTCGGGCTCCACCCTGCTGCGGTCGATCCTGAACGCCCATCCCGATCTGCACGCCCCGCATGAACTGCATGTCCGGCGGCTGACCGTCGGATTCGGCACGCCGCTGGCCCGCAAGGCCATGGAGGCGCTCGGCCACAACCAGGCCGACCTGGAGCACATACTGTGGGACCGGGTGCTCCACCGCGAACTCGTACGCAGCGGCAAGCGGACCATCGTGGACAAGACCCCCGCCAACGCCTTCGCGTACGCCAGGATCGCCGCCTGCTGGCCGGACGCCCGCTTCATCTTCCTGCTGCGTCACCCCGCCTCCATCGCCGCGTCCTGGTACGAGGCGGACCCCGTCAAGCGCACCCGGGAGGAGGCCGCCGCCGACGCGCTGCGCTACATGAAGGCCGTGCGGCGGGCCCAGAAGGCCCTCACCGGCCTGACCGTGCGCTACGAGGAACTGACCGCCGAGCCGGAGAAGACGACCCGCGCCATCTGCGAGTTCCTCGGCGTCGAGTGGGAGCCCGGCATGCTGGCGTACGGCGAGCAGAAGGTCGTGCAGAAGGGCCTCGGCGACTGGAGCGACAAGATCCGGTCGGGCACGGTGCAGCCGGGACGCGACCTGCCGGGGCCGGACGAGATACCCGATCTACTCAAACCCATCTGCCGCAGCTGGGGCTACCTGCCCCGTGAGGAGGGCAGGCGCGGATGAGGATCCGATACATGCTCCTGCACGCGTACGGCATGGGCGGCACGATCCGCACCGTGGTCAACCAGGCGAACGCGATGGCCGCGCTCGGCCACGACGTGGAGATCGTCAGTGTGGTGCGCCGCCGTGAGGAGCCGCAGTTCCGGCTGCATCCCGCCGTCGCCCTCAACACGCTCGTGGACCAGCGGGCCGGCGTGCGGGCCGACTCCCTCGGCCGCCGCGTGTGGCGGCGGCTGCGCGGCAAGATCGTGCCGTACGGCGAGTTCGCCGCCGGCTACTTCACCGAGCGGGTGGAGAAGGCCGTCATCGACTACGTCTCCTCCCTGGACGACGGCGTGCTCGTGACCACCCGCCCGGCGCTGAACCTGATCTCCGCGCGCCGCGCCTCCAAGAACGTCGTGCGGGTGGCGCAGGAGCACATGAACCTCGGCACCTATCCCGCGACGCTGCGCGGGGAGATCGTCAGGCACTACGGAGCGTTCGACGCGGTCACGGTGCTGACGGCCAGCGACCAGCGCGAGTACGAGCAGGCGCTGCCCGGCACGAGGATCGTGCGGATCCCGAACGCGGTCCACGCGGTCAACCAGACGCCGTCCCGGCAGGAGCACCCCGTGGTGGTCGCCGCGGGACGCCTGGTCAAGCAGAAGGGCTTCGACCTGCTGCTCCCGGCGTTCGCCCAGGTGGTGAAGGAACATCCGGAGTGGCGCCTGCGCATCTTCGGCACCGGCCCGAAGAAGGCCGCCCTGCGCGCGCTGATCGGCGAGCACGGCCTGTCCGCGCACGTGACGCTCATGGGCCGGACCAACCGCCTCGACGACGAGCTCGCCCGGGCCTCGATGTACGCGCTGAGCAGCCGGTTCGAGGGCCTGCCGATGGTCATGATCGAGGCGATGACGCACGCGCTGCCGATCGTGGCCTTCGACTGCCCGACCGGCCCCGGCGACGTGCTCACCGACGGGACCGACGGTGTGCTGGTGCCCTGCGGGGACGTGGACGCCCTGGCCGCGGCCATCAACCGGCTCATCGCCGACCGCGACCTGCGGCTGCGCATGGGCGCCGCCGCCGCCGCGACCGCCAGGGAGTACGCGCCGGAGAACGTGATGCCCCTGTGGGAGAACCTCTTCACCGAGCTTCTGGGCGCCAGGACGGCCGGCGACGCGCACGCGCGGCGCTGACCCGGCTCACGAACGGCCGGCGACGCGCCGCGCCGCGCGAGAAGACCAAGTGCCGGAGCACGCGTGGCGTGCTCCGGCACCGGTCGGGAGCCGGCCGGCACCGGCTCCCCGTCATCTACTCACAGGCGGGCCCGCAGGTAGGCACCGGCCGCGAGCAGTTGCGCGCGGGCCGACTCGTCGGCGACGGTACGAGCCGCCGCCGAGAACCGGTCCAGGGCGGCCTTGGCCTGGTCCGGCCGGTCCGCCGCCGCCGTGGCCTTGGCCGCTTGGAGCTGGCCGAACAGGCGGTCGGCGAGCTCGTCGCCGAGCAGACCCTCCGCCTGGTACCGCCGCACCAGCGCCTGGGTCTTGTCGTAGGTGGCGACGATCTCGAAGGCGACCGTCACCTCCGTGACGTTGCCGGCCAGGTCGGTCGCCACGACGGCCAGCTTGTGACCGCCCGCCGTGGGCTCGACACCCGCACCGCTCTCGATCGCCACCCCGTCCAGGCGGAGGACCACCGAGTCGACGGTAGACGTGGCGTCCCGCGCCGCGGCGGCGATCGGCAGTGAGGTGCCGACGTCGTACTTTCCGCCCTTCGTCACGCCGTCCACGGTCACGACCGGGGCCGTGGTGTCGACGCGCAGGGACACCGCTTTCGGCGCGGAGACGTTGCCGGCCTCGTCGATCGCCCGGAACCGCAGCTCCCGCAGGCCGTCCTCGGTCACCCGGACCGGCTCGCGGTACTGGGTCCAGGCGCCGTCGCCCTGGGCGAACTCGATGCGGACAGGGCCATCGCGGTCGTCGCTCGCCGACGCGGTGACCGTCGCAGGCGAGGTGTACCAGCCACGCTGGCCGTTCGGCTGCGCTGGGTCGACCGACACGGTCAGGCTCGGTGCCGTCGTGTCCAGGATCCGGAAGTAGTCGAACGCGACCGTGACCGGCTGCGCCTGCTCCGGACCCAGCGCCATCAGGCCGAACGAGGTCATCGCGGCGTCGTTGGTGACCGGCTGGCCGAGTGAGGTCCAGTTGACCCCGCCGTCGCTGATCTGGGCCGAGTAGGTGTTCCCACTCCGGCTCAGCCGCAGGTAGTACCAGCCGCTCTCGGACGAGTCGGCGATGTCGATCGACCGGTTGCCGCCGTTGCCGAACTGCGCGTTGCGTTCCGAGACCAGCTCGGCACGCAGGTCGGCCGGCGTTCCGGCGTTGTTGTTGGCGACGACGTCGAACTTCACGTAGTTGTCGTCGTCGTTGTAGACCAGGAAGCCCGCCAGCTGCCACTTGTGCAGCATCGTCGGCGTCAGCCTGGTCTCGATCGTCCAGTTGCCGGCGGCGACGTCCCCGGGGATCTTCTGCAGGATGAAGTTCCGCGGCGAGGCGTTGTTGGTGCCGTTGATGTCGCCCGGCTGGGTCTCGATGCGCAGCGCACCGCCGCTCACCGCGGCCTTGGACGAGTCGTACCGCACCACCGAGTTCCACCGGCAGCCGTCGAGAGCGCTGCCGTCGAACTCGTCGCCGGGCGCGCGGACACCGTCGTCCGTGCCGTCCGGCGTGATGGTGAAGTGGTCGAACACGGCGTTGACCCGCGCCGCCCCGGTGTCCCCGGCGGCCACGGGGCCGACGGTCGCGTTCGGGATGACGTTCGCGGAGCCGGCGAGCGCCGTCCAGTTCTGGCCGTCGGCGGAGTACGCCGCGGTCAGCTTCTGACCGTCGCTGACCAGCCGCAGGTGCGCGGTGGACGGGAAGTCCGTCGGCACACCCACGTTGGCGTGCCAGGTCCGCGTCCCGCCGGCCTCGGTCTGGAACTCCATGATCCGGCCGCCGGACGAGTTACGGGTGAACGCCAGCTTGACGTAATCGTTGTCGGTGCCGTGCATGAGCAGACCGGCGTGCTGCCACTCACGGTTGTGCGGGATGGTCACCTTCGTGGTGATCGTCCACGCCCCGGTCTTGGCGCGCTGGCCGACGTAGCTGATCGGCCCGGTGGCACCCTCGTTGATGTCACCGTTCGTGACCGGCAGCACCAGCCCGCCGTCGGCGACCCGTACGGGGAGGTTCGGCGCGTTCCGCACCGTGCTCCACCGGTTGGTGTTCAGCGTGTCACCGTCGAAGGCGTCCGAGCCGCGGATCGCGCAGATCGGCGCGGTCTCCGGCGGTGACGGGTGGATGGCCCGGTCGACCAGCGAGAAGCCGCTGAACTTCACCTCGCTGGTGGCGGACGCGTTGTGCGCGGTGACCGCGAGGCCGATGTCCTGCGGGCCTGCCGCGCCGGGCAGCGTCACCGGGTCGCCGACCAGGGCGAACGACTTCCCGTCCTTGCTCCAGTACCCGTAGTACTTCCCGCCGTCCCGCACGATCCGCACCCAGGACGGATAGCTCGTCGTGCCGGCGCCGGTGCTGGCGTCGAGTTGGCCGTTGCCGTCGGTGTCGCGCAGCCACTCGAACCCGAGGCCCGCCCGCAGCGTCATCGCCGCGTACCCGGGCGATACGCCGGGACGCGTCATGTCGTTGCGGACGATCAGGCCGGCCTTGGCGGAGTTGTTCGTGTTCGTCTGGCTCTCGATCTTCACCGTCGCGGTCCAGGTGTCGCCGGCCGCCGCCGGCAGATACACCGAGCCGTACTGGTCGGTGCCCTGCCACATGTTCTCTCCGCCGGCCTTGACAATCCAGGTGTCCTGGTCCGGCCGGTCGAAGCCGGCGGTGGTGTTGGCGTAGGTCTGCCAGGCGCCGAAGAGGTTGCCGACCTCGACCTGCACGATGCGGGACTTCGTGCGGTGACCCTTGTCGTTCGTCGCGACCGCGGTCAGCTGGTAGCGCTTCTCGTCGGGGACGTTCCAGGTCACCGAGTACGGCGCCGTGGTGTCGGCCCCGATCGACGTGCCGTCGACGAAGAACTCGACCTTGGTGATCCTGTTCTCCGCGTCGCTCGCGTCCGCGGTCACCTGGATCTCGCCCGGCTCCAGCTTGTCGGCCGGCGTCGGAGAGGTCACGGCGACCTTCGGCTTGCTCGTCGGTGAGATGCCCTTGCCGTCGGCCTCGATGAAGTTCAGCCGCCGCTCACCCGCACCCGGGAACACCGCGTACAGGGTGAACGTCTTGCCGGGGTCGGACACCTCGACCGGAACGTCGACGTAGCCGCCGCTCGTGGTCGCCGGCACCTGGGCGGTGCCGAGCAGTTCACCGTCCGGCGCGCCCCGCCGGAGCTCGATCTTGCTCGCGCCGGCAGCCGACACGCGCAGGATCAGCCGGTCGACGTTGTGCAGGTTGACCGGGTCGTACGACGCCCAGGCGCCGTTCTGGCCGGTGATGGAGTTTCCGTGCCCCTCGATGTCCCGCGACGGGCCGACCGTCACCTTCGACGAGTCGGCGAAGAACTCCGCCTCCCGCTGCTTCGGGAACATCAGCGTGGTGTCCGAACCGGTCAGGCTCGGAGTGCCTCCCACGCCGCCGGAGTCGGAGTACCGGCCGTCGAGCGCGTAGAAGACGTTCATGTCCTCGCCGTGCCCGCCACCGAGGGCGGCGACCACCGAGCCGGTACGACCGTGCAGCGGCTCGGCCGGGTGCGCGTGCTCGTCGTGGCCCATCGCCGGCTGGATCACCACGTCGGCGTCGTCGATCTCGGTGTCCTCGGCGTCGGTGACCGACAGGTCCCAGCTCACCTCGTCGCCGAAGTCGAAGAACGCACCGTTGGGCGGCAGGTTGAACTTCACCTCCGGCCGGGTGTTGCCGACCGTGATCGGCACCGTCGTCATCCCGGTCTTGCCGGCGGGGTCGGTCACCGTGAGCCGGGCGTTGTAGACGCCGTTCGCGGTGTAGGTGAAAGTCGGCTTCACCTCGGTCGAGTCGACGACGCCGTCGTCGGTGAAGTCCCACTCGTACCGCAGTTCCTCCTTCTCCGGGTCGCTGCTGCCCGAGCCGTCGAAACGGACCGGCAGCGGCGCCTGACCGGAGTCCGGCGAGGCGCTGATCTTCGCCGTCGGCGAACGCGAGCCGGAGATGTAGTCGACTCGGTACAGCCCCGAGTTCGGGTTGTCGCGGCCGAACCCGCCACCCCAGTCCAGCACGTACATCGAGCCCTCGGGACCGAACTTGGAGTCGATCGGTGCGAGGAACTGCTGCTGCGGCAGGAACGGATTGACCTTCTCGACCCCGCCCTGCCCGTTCGTGGTGACCGAGTACATCTTGTTCCGGGACCACTCATAGAAGAACGGCTTTCCGGCGTAGTACGCCGGGAACTTGGTGTCCGACTGCAGGTTCGGGTCGTAGTCGTAGAACGGGCCGCCCATCGGAGCCAGGCCACCACCCTGCGGGATGACCGACGGCACCGAGGACCGCTTGTAGCCGTACCACATCGTGGCCGGCTTCGCCGGTGGCAGCTCGGTCAGGCCGGTGTTGCGAATCGAGTCGTTGACCGGCTTGGCGCAGTCGAAGTACGAGCCGACGGTCACCGGGTTCGTCCGGTAGTCGACGTCCCGGAACGGCTCGTTGTTGCCCATGCACAGCGGCCAGCCGTAGAAGCCGGGCTCGGTGATGAGGTTCCACTCGGCGATACCCGCGGGGCCCCGGTTGTCCGGGTTGTCGTTGCTGTTGTCCGGCGAGTAGTCCGCCAGCCCGATGGCCCCGGTCTTCGGGTCGATCGAGAACCGGAACGGGTTGCGGAAGCCCATCGCGTAGATCTCCGGCCGGGTCTTCGGCGTGCCCGGCGCGAACATGTTGCCCGCGGGGATGGAGTAGGTGCCGTCCGGCTCCGGGCGGATCCGCAGGAGCTTGCCCCGCAGGTCGTTGGTGTTGGCCGAGGTCGCCCGCGCGTCGTGGAAGGTCCCGTCCCGCTCGGACAGCGGTGCGTAGCCGCCGGACGGCTCGGAGTGCGGGTTCACATCGTCGCCGACGCCCAGATAGAGGTTCCCGTCCGGGCCGAACGCGAGGCCGCCGCCGGTGTGACCGGGCTCGTCGGGGAGCCGGCGCGCCGGCACCTCGAGCAGGACCTTCTCCGTGGCGCGGTCGATCTGCGAGCCCGGCCCGACGGTGAGGCGGGACAGGCGGTTGACGAAGTTCGCCGGGTCGCTGTCGTTCGCACTCGCCGGTGAGTAGTAGATATAGAGGTAACCGTTCTTGGCGAAGTCCCGGTCGAGCGCGATGCCGAGCAGCCCGTCCTCACCGCCGGAGTACACGGGGATCGTGACCGCCGTGGAGGTGGTCCTGGTCCGCGGGTCGTAGACGCGGATCTGGCCGCGCACCAGCTCGGTGAAGAAGACCCGGCCGTCGGGCGCGACGTCCATGGCGTACGGGGCGCTGGTGTTCTGGTCCAGCGCGACCCGCTCGAAATTGTCCCATTTGGTGCCGCCGCAGTCGCCCTGCTCCATCCCGGCGGCCCACTTCACGCCACCCACGATGTGCCGCACCAGCGCCGCCTCGCCCGTGTAGTGGGCGCCGAAGTGGCCCATGCCGGTCACCCAGGCGCGGCCGCCGTCGTACGGCTTGCACCAGGAGATCGGGTGGTCGTAGCCCATGGCGTTGCTGCCCGGGTTGTAGGTCGTCTCGTCCATGGTGGCGAGCACGTGCGCGTTGCCGCGGACGTTGAGCGCGTAGTTGTACCACTCGTCGGCGCGTGCCCACCGCTGCGGCAGGTGCTTGGTGGACGGGTGGACCTGGTCCTCCACCCGGACGGTGCCGGGCAGGCCGGGGCTGGTGCCGGTGGCGGCGTGACCGGGCATCAGCGTGCCGATCATGTTGTCCCACCACGTGTAGTTGCCACGCATGTCGGTGGCGTTGTGGATGGCGACGATGCCGTGACCGGCCCGCATGTAGCGCTCCATGGCCGCCTTCTGGTCGGCGGTCCACGGGTCGCCCGAGGCCTGGAACATCACGAGCGCGTCGAACTGCGCGAGGTCCGCGTCGTTGAAGACGGACGCGTCCTCGGTGTGCTGCGAGGTGATGCCGGCCTCGGCGAAGGCGGCCTCCAACACGGGAACGCCCTGCTCGATCGCCTCGGTGTGCCGGAACTGCGTGGTCTTCGTGAAGATCAGCACGTGGGCTTTGTCGTCCGTGCCCTCGTGCGCGGTCGCCGGCGTGGAGCCGATCATGGTCAGCGCCAGCGCGCTGACCACGGGTATCGCGAGCCACCGTCCCCACCGGGGACGCCAGGTCACGTTCATGAGATGCGGTACCTCCATGACGCGAGGAACTACTGGTGTGGTCGTGACCGTGCGGCGTGCCGGCGCCGTCGGACTGGTGTTGAGTTGGCGTCGGGTCTGTCAGGGCTGTCGGGTCCGTCGGGTATGTCGGGTCTAGGGCATCACCCCCCTGAGGAACTCAAGTCCGCCCAGGGCGATCGCGTCCTGACTCACGGCGAGTGGACGCCAGATGGAGGCGGCGGTCGCGATCGTCGCGTTCTCCGCGGTGAACGACTCGATACACAGCGGGCCGGCGTAGCCCGCGTCGTCGATCGCGGCGAGGATGGCCGGCCAGCCCAGGTGGTCGGCGCCGGGCGTGCCGCGGTCGTTGCCGCACACCTGGACGTGCGCCACCCGGCCGGCGGCCGCGCGGATCGCCGCCGGGATGTCCGTCTCCTCGATGTTCTGGTGGTAGATGTCCAGGGCGACGCCGCAGTGCGGCAGGTCACCGATCGCTTCGAGGGTCTGGCCGACGGTGTTGAGCAGGCTCGTCTCGTACCGGTTGAGCGGTTCGACGGCCACCGTCACGCCGGCCGCGCCCGCATACTCGACCACGGGGGCGAGGCTGTCCCGCAGTTGCGCGTACGCGGAGGCCCGCTCGGCCGGCGACATCCGCCAGGTCCGGCCGACCGAGGAGTACGCCGGACCGGCGATCACCGGCGAGCCGACCGTCGCGGCGGCGTCCACCACCCCGAACAGATAGTCCTGGGTGGACCGGATGGTGGCCGGGTCCGCCGCGACCAGCTCACGACCGGGCGGCATCACCAGGCATACGGTGGCGCCGAGACCGTGATCGGCGAGCACCCGGGCGGCCCGCCGCGGCTCCCAGTCACCCGGGTTCTCCACCGGGAGTTCGAGCACGTCGAAGCCCCACCCCGCGACCTTGGCCGCGAGGGCGGCCAAGGTCGCGTCGGTCAGCGGCGAGGTCCACACCCAGGTGTTGACCCCGAGCCGATGTCTGGTCACTTCCACGGCCCCGGGTAGCCCGGCATGTCCTCGCAGCCGCACATCGCGTAGTGCAACGGCGGCATGTCCTGCTTGACGTACTCCTTGACGTTGTCGCCGGTGATCCGCGGCTGCGGCAGCACCCACTCCTTCGGCACCTGCTCGCCCTTGAGGATCTTCAGCGCCGCGATGATCGGGGTCCGCCACTGGTAGGTGGGATAGGTCGGCGCGACCGCGGTCAGGCCCTCGTCGGCCCACAGCCGCAGGAAGTCCTGCTGGTCCTCGCCGACGATGGCGGGCACATCGACCCCGGCGTCCTGGAACGCCTCCGCCGCGGCGACGGCGGTGGCACCGGCGTCCATCCACACACCGTCGATCTGACCCTCGCGCTGGATGTAGTCGGTCACGATGCCCTTGGTCTTGGCCGCGTCGCCGTCGGTGAACTCCACGCCGACCACGTTGAGCCCGCTGCCGGCGAAGATCTCGTTGGCGGCCGCCCACCGCTGCTCGAGCACGTCCACGCCCGGCAGGATGCGCAGGGCGAGGACCTTGCCGCCCGGCTTGACCTTCTCCTTCAGGAACTCCGCGCCGTCCGCCCCGAAGGCGAAGCCGCCGATGGGGTGGATGAAGGTGGCCTGGCAGTCGGTGTTTACGCCTCGGTCGAACACGATCACCGGCACGCCGGTCTTGCACGCCTGCTCGACGGCCGGCGTCAGCGTGGCGGTGGTGTTCGGCGAGATGATGATCGCGGAACAGTTCTGGCCGGACAGCGACTGGATGTCACTGATCTGCTTGTCGTCCTTCGCCTCCGCGTCCAGCACGGTGAACTTGGCGATCTCCGGGTGCAGCTTCACCTCCTGCTGCATGGTCTTGTAACCCACCTGCCGCCAGGGGTTGTCCACTGAGGCGTTGGAGAAGCAGAGGGTGTAGTTCCCGCCCGGCTTCGCGAACTTCGCGGTGTCGACCATCTCCGGCTGGAGCATCTGCTCCCACGGCTTGCCGTCCGGGCCTTCCGGCGTGGCGTTGCGGAACGCCAGCTGGCGGTCGTACTCGGCCTGGTCGAAGAACTTGGACTTGCCCGCGTCCGAACTGGGTGATCCACCGCTCGAACTGGGTGATCCCGCGCTCGGGGCCTTGTCGTCGGGCAGGTCGCTTGAGCACCCGGCGAGCGCGAGCGCGCCCGCCACGACCACTACGGCCCATCTATTGATCATTATCGTTGATCTCCTTACTACCGGGGGACTTCAGGAGGATGCGGGTTGCGCGGGTCGCTCGGGGTTCCGCTGTTTCGGCCACAATCGCAGCCGCTGCCGTACGCCGCTGCCGAGGGCGGCGTAGGCGACGGCGGCAATGATGATCACGCCCTGCACGGCCGACTCGAGGGCGCCGCTGACGCCGAGCAGGTTCAGCAGCGTGAACAGCGCCTCCAGGGACAGTGCGCCGGCGGCCGCCGCGACGACCGACCCGCGCCCACCGCCGAGGAGCACGCCGCCCAGCACGACGGCGGTGATCGCCCGGAACTCCAGGCCGTTGCCGACCTGCGCCGAGACGCTGGCGAACCCGCCGAGCAGGATCGAGGCGACCGCGGCGAGCAGTCCGGAGAGGACGAACGCGAGCAGCCGGAGCCGGTCGACCCGGCCACCGGACAGGCGCACGGCGGCCTCGTTGTCGCCGGCCGCGACCAGCGCCCGGCCGGTGCCGCCGCGCATGAACAGCGCCGCGGCCGCCAGGATCGCCAGCAGGATGAGCACCGACCACGGAACCGCGCCGAGCACCGGGACATCCACGGCGCCGCGCCCGAACATCCGGAACCCGGCGGACAGCGCACCGCGTGGCGCGCCACCGGTCCACAGGAAGATCGCGCCGTCGAGCACGAGCAGCATGCCGAGCGTGACGATGAACGACGGCACCAGGAGCTTCGTCGTCACCAGCCCGTTGACCAGGCCCACCAGCAGGCCGAACCCGAGCACGAACAGGATCACCCACGCCGTCGCCGACTCGCTCCCGTTGATGAGCCGGGCCGCGATGACCACGCCTGCGGTCACCAGCGCGCCGACCGACAGGTCGAATCCGCCGGAGACGATGACGAAGTACTGCCCGATCGCGAGGATCATGAGCGGCGCGGCACGTTTGAGCAGCGCCAGATAACCGGACGGCTCGTCGTAGGCCGGGCCGGCGACCGCCAGGCCGACGAGCAGCAGGAGCAGCACGACGAGCACCGGCGCGGTGCCCTCGGCCAGACGAGGACGCCAGGTCATGTCAACCTCCCGCGGGCCCGATTGGCCGTCATGCGCCGGGCGTAGAGCGCGACCGCCGTCACGAGCACGACGCCGCGCACCACGTCCTTGAAGAACGGATCGACCTCGAGGTCGTCGAAGATCGTGTCCAGGGTGGCCAGGATGAAGACGCCGCCGATGGTGCCGACGACGCCGCCCCGGCCACCGGCGAGCAGAGTCCCGCCGAGCACGACGGCGGCGATCGACTCCAGGTCGTACCCGGCGTCGGTGCCGACGTACGGGGCGCCCGATCCGAGCCGGCTGGCGAGGTAGATCCCGGTGAGGCCGGCGGCGACCGAGCACAGCACGTGGGCGGTGACGATGGTCCGGCGGGTCGGCACCCCCGACAGCCGGGCCACTTCGATGTCCCCGCCGACGGCGTACATGTGGTAGCCGGGACGGGTCCGCGACAGGTACCACCAGGACAGCGCGGCGACGGCCAGCATGAGCAGCGCCGCGACCGGCACAGGGCCGATCCGGTCGTAGCCGAGGTGCTGGAAGCCACGCGGTACGTCCCCGGCCGGGCCGGTGTAGGTGTCCTCGAGGTAGCCGCGCAGGATCAGCGCCACGCCGAGCGTCGCGATGAACGCGTTGGCCTTGAGGACGGTGATGACCAGCCCGTTTACCAGACCGACGCCGGCGGCCACCACGAGCGCGAGCAGCACGCCGGGCACGATCATGCCGTCCCGCCCGCCCATCGTCTCCGCGGCGATCAGCGAGGTGAGGCCGACCAGGTAGGCGACGGACAGGTCGAGGGATCCGGTGAGGATCGCCATCGTCTGCCCTATCGCGACGAGGCCGAGCGCGGTGGCCCGGGTGAAGATGTTGAGGATGCCGGCCTGGTCGAGGAGGACCTCGCCGCGGAGCCCGACGAGCACGCTGCCGACGACGAGAAGTGCGGCGAGTGCGATGTAGACGATGGCGACCGGGGTGAGTCGTCGGTGGAACGCCGGCCGCGTGACCTTCCGCGTGACCGGTACGGTGTTCTCCTCGAGAGCGCTCACGCCGCATCACCGACCCCGTGCCCGGTGGCCAGCGCCATCACGGCCCCCTCGCTCGCGCCCGCGGGCAGCTCACCGGCCGGCGCACCGTCGTGCATGACGAGGATCCGGTCGCTCATCCCGATCAGCTCGGGGAGCTCCGAGGAGATCATCAGCACCGCCACGCCGCGCTTCGCGAGATCGCGCAGCAGCTCGTGTACAGCCCGCTTCGCGCCGACGTCGATGCCGCGTGTCGGCTCGTCGACGACCAGCACCTTCGGCTCGACCGCCAGCCACTTGGCGAGAACGACCTTCTGCTGGTTGCCGCCGGACAGGAAGCGCACCTCCTGGTGCTCGCCGCGCGCCACCACGGTCACCATGTCGAGCAACGCCTTGACGTCCGATTTCGCCCGGGAGCGTGCGCCACTCAGCGCGGCGCGGCGTACCAGCAGCGTGTTGTCGCGTACGGACTGACGGAGTGCCAGCCCGTCCCCTTTGCGATCCTCGGTGACCAGCGCGATCCCGAGGCGCACCGCGGTCCGGGGCCGGGTGACCCGCTGTGCCACCCCGTCGACTTCCACCACGCCGCGGGTGAACGGCTCGACGCCGAACACCGCGCGTGCGACCGCCGAGCGGCCGGATCCCTGCAGCCCGGCCAGCCCGACGATCTCCCCGGCGCGCACCTCGATGTTCAGGTCACGAACGTGGTCGTTGCCGGCGCCGCGCACCGCGAGGCGGACCGGCCCGAGGTCGTCGGGGGCGGCCCGGTCCGGGTAATACTCGCCCAGGTCGCGGCCCACCATGTGCCGGACGAGGTCCTCGGAGGTCAGCTCGCCGGTCGGGGCGCAGGTGACGAACCGGCCGTCCTTGAGCACGGTGATCCGGTCGGAGAGGTCGAACACCTCCCGCATGCGGTGCGAGACGTAGAGGATCGCGATGCCCCGCTCGCGCAGCCGGCGCACCAGGTCGTAGAGCAGTTCGACCTCGTGATCGGCGAGCGCCGCGGTCGGCTCGTCCATGCCCAGGACCCGAGCGTCGGTCGACAGAGCCTTGACGATCTCCACGACCTGCCGCTGGGCGACCGACAGCGACGACACGGCGTCGGTGGGATCGATCCCGTCCTCGCCGAGCCAGTCCAGCAGCTCGCGGGTGTCGGCCACCATGCGCCGCCGGTCGACCTGCATCCCCCGCACGGGCTCGCGGCCGAGGTAGACGTTCTCGGCGACACTGCGGTGCGGCAGCAGGGTGAACTCCTGGTGGATGATGGCGATGCCGGCCCGCTGCGCGTCGGCCGGGCCGGCGAAGGACACCTCGGCGCCGTCGACCTCGATGGTGCCGCCGTCTGGCCGGTGCACCCCGGCCAGCACCTTGAGCAACGTGGACTTGCCCGCGCCGTTCTCGCCCATGACCGCGTGCACCTCGCCCCCGCGCAGTTCCAGGTCCACACCGCGCAGCACCGGCACGCCGAGGAAGGACTTGGTGATCCCGGTCAGCCGCACGTTCGTCGCGATGCCGGAGGTCATGCCGGCACCTCTCTCCACGCGCCGTCCGCGGCCGCCGAGGCCAGCACCGTCTCGGTGATCCGGACGGCGCGCAGGCCGTCCGCGAACGTGGGCAGGCCGTCCGGCGCGTCCTCGCCGCGCACCGCCCGGTAGGTGTCGGCGACGAACGCGTCGAAGCAGTCCTGGTAGCCTTGTGCGTGCCCGGCCGGCAGCCGGACGTAGCGCGCGGCGGAGGGGTGAAGCGTTCCGGGGTCACGCAGAAGCGTCTGACTGCCCTCGCGCCGGCCGACCCACAGTCGCTCCGGGTCCTCCTGGTCGAAGCCGAAGCTCGCCTCGGTGCCGGAAATCTCCAGGTGCAACCGGTTCTTGCGACCCGCGGCGACCTGCGACACAACCAGAGTGCCGACCATGCCGGCGGAGGTCGTGAAGTGCACGGAGGCCAGGTCCTCGGTGGGCTTCCCGTTCCCGCGGGCGCGCTCGTGCACGACCGCGGTGCGAGCGGACAGGTGCGCGATCCGGTCGCCCGTGACGAACTCGAAAAGGTCGCACCAATGCGAACCGATGTCGGCGAAAGCCCGCGACGGCCCGCCGAGCGCGCCGTCGACCCGCCAGTCGTCGTCCGACGGGCGGGATAGCCAGTCCTGGAGGTAGCCGCCGGTCACACTGGCGACGACGCCGGCCTCGCCCGCGGCCAGCCGCGCCCGCAACTCACGCACCATGGGGTGGAAGCGGTAGACGAACGGCACCGCGGCCACCCGATCGCCCGCCGTCTCAACGAGCGCGACGGCCTCGGCACTCCCGGTGGCGAGCGGCTTTTCGCAGATGACGTGCACACCGGCGGCGAGCGCGGCGGCGGTGACGGGGGCATGCGACGCGTTAGGCGTACAGACATGCAGCACGTCGATCTCAGCGTCGTCGAGCAGGGCCGCCAGGTCCGGGTAGCCCTCGTCCGCACCGACCGCGCGTGCCGCGGTGACGGCCCCCTCGGGGCGGGACGCCACCGCGGCCACGACTCTGGCCCCGGCGCGCCGGGCCGCCTCGGCGTGCACCTGTCCCATGAAGCCCACGCCTACAACCGCCACGCGCAGCGTCGGCTGCTCGGATTCGGGCCCGCCAGACGCCCGTAGAAGATCGGTCACTGACATGCGTTGAAGGTAAGCGAACTTATGTCGAGCGTCAACGAAAGTTTTGCCTTGATCGTAGAAACTTTTGGCGATCCCGTCTCAACTGGTTGCCGGTGCCGACGGAAGGCGGTAGCTTCGCTTTAATTGAGGGGTGAACCACGGGCAAAGCGCCACCCCGACGTCGCCTGGCGAGCTGCTTGGGCTGCTGCGGGACGGGAAAGCGCGCACCCGTACCGAGCTGGCGACCGAGACCGGACTGGCCCGGTCGACCATACGCCTGCGTCTCGACGCGCTCATGAACGCCGGGCTGGTCACCAGCGGGGGCGACAACGCCGCCACCGGCGGCCGGCCTGCGAGCAAGTTCGTGTTCAACGCCCGCGCGCGCGTGGTGCTGGCGGCCGACGTCGGGGCCACCCACGCCACCGTCGCCATTGCCGACCTGACCAGTGAGCCACTGGCCATCGAGAGGCTCGCGCTGGACATCGCCGACGGGCCCGACGCGGTGCTGGGCCTGCTCATCGACACCTGGCGACGGATGTGCGCCGACCCCGGCCTCACCGCTCCCGTGGCCGGCGTCGGTGTCGGGCTGCCCGGCCCGGTCGAGCACTCAACCGGCAAGCCGGCCCACCCCCCCATCATGCCGGGCTGGAACGGTTACGACGTGCCCGCGCGGATCGCCGCCGACTTCGCCGTGCCGGTCCTGGTGGACAACGAGGTCAATCTGATGGCGCTCGGGGAGCACGTCCGCTGCTTCCCGAACGAGGAGAACCTGATCTTCGTCAAGGTCGCGACCGGCATCGGCTCAGGCCTGATCAGCAACGGCCGGTTGCATCGAGGCGACGTCGGCGCGGCCGGCGACCTGGGGCACATCCTGGCCCCGCACGCCTGCGACGTGCGCTGCCGCTGTGGCAACAGCGGCTGTCTGGAGGCCGTGGCCAGCGGGCCCGCCATCGCGGCCAGGCTCCGCGCCGCCGGCCTCGATGCGACGACCAACGCCGACGTCGTGGCCCTCCTGCAGGCGGGCAACGCGATCGCCGGCCAGGCGGTGCGGCAGGCCGGCCGGGACATCGGCGAGGTGCTGGCCGCCGGCGTCAGCCTGTTCAACCCATCGCTGATCGTGGTCGGCGGGGCGCTCGCGCAGGCCGGCGAGATGCTGCTGGCGGGCGTGCGGGAGTCGATCTACCGTCGCTCGCTGCCGCTGGCCACCGAGCGCCTGCGCATCGTCACCTCACAGGCCGGCGAGAACGCGGGCGTCGTCGGCGCCGCTGCGATGGTCGTCCAGCACGTCCTTTCCCCCACCGTGCTGGACCGCGAGCTGGCCTAGAGACCGCCGGGGACCCCCGGCGCCACTCGCCGATCTCGCCATGCTCACGGCACACGTGTCGCGGAACGCCCGTCAGGCAGCGCGACGACGGCTCAGCGCAACGGGAAGGCGCTCGTTGGCGTTCCCGATCAGGGCAGGCGGCCGACGTAGGCGAGCGCCTGCTTGAGCAGCACGCCCTGGCCGCCGGTCATCTCCTGCTGCACGATCGGGGAGGCCGCCTCCTCCGGCGTGAACCACTCCAGGTCCAGCGCGTCCTGCCTGGGCCGGCAGTCACCGCGTACGGGGACGATGTACGCCAGCGAGACCGCGTGCTGGCGAGGGTCGTGGAACGGCGTGACCCCCGGGGTGGGGAAATACTCCGCCACGGTGAACGGCGTCGGCGAGACCGGCACGCTCGGCAGCGCCACCGGCCCGAGGTCCTTCTCCAGGTGGCGCAGGAGGGCGTCGCGGATGCGCTCGTGGTAGTACACCCGCCCGGACACCAGCGCCCGGCTCACGGTGCCGTCGGCGCCGATCCGCAGCAGCAGGCCGACGCGGGTCACCGTGCCCGTGTCGTCCACGCGCACCGGCACGGCGTCCACGTACAGGATCGGCATCCGGCCCCGCACCGACTCGATATCGTCGGGGGCGAGCCAGCCTGGCGTCGTTTCGGTCATTTCGGTCACGGGTCGATCGTACTTGCCCAGGCGACAGGTGGTTCGCAGGTCGGCGCAACCCGCACCGCACCCCCTGCGACCTGCTCCCCTGCTGGCACGCGGCGACGAGAAGCCTTGGCCACGCCGAGTCACCCGGTGGCCGCGATGACCCCGCCGCGGGCGCGGACCGTGCCGTTGTGACGCCAGATTCGCGGGTTGACAACGGCGGGCGCCGATCCCTCGGGGAAATTCACCAGGACCTCCCGGGCCGCGAGCCGGCGGAGCAGCTCGCGGGCTCCCTGCCGCTTCAGCGTCGTCAGATGGGTGGGGGCCAGCACGATCGGATCGGCCTGTTCCGCGTCGAACGGGTTCGGGTCGAGGTGCGGCCGGTCGATGACGACCACGGTGCCCGGCAGACGCTGGAAGGACAGGCCCCACAGCAGCCTGCCCAGCAGGCGGGCGCCGTGCACGTCCGACAGGATGTGCCACGTCTCGTGGAAGCGGTTGGTGGAGAACCGGGCCTGTGGCCCTGTTCATGAAAGCGCCGCGCGGGCGTCCGTCACAACTGAATTAGCCTGGGCCGGTGCCGGTGATCCTCCTCGTGCGGGGGGCCCAGCGGGCGGGCGAGTACGGGGTGCGGTTCGCGCCGCTCCAGCCAGTGGGCGGTCGACAGGGTCGCCCGCTCGATCATGTCGGCCGTACCGCGGAAGTCGACGGGCAGCACCTCGACCGGGCACAGCGGCGGCAGCACGTGCAGGCGGGTCCGGCGCGTGTTCTGCCTGATCGAGGCGCTGATGCGCTGCTCGCTGAGCAGGTTGTAGCCATGCAGGGCCATGGCGATCGCGGTCGACGGGGCCGCCGGCAGATGGCAGGAGAACCCCGGTGCCAGCAGGTACGCCTCGTCGGCGCCCGCGTCAACCGCGTAGTCCAGTGTGGTCAGGTCCGCGACGCCGCCGTCCATGAGCATCCGGTCCCCGATCGTCACGGTGGGATACAGGGCCGGGATCGCGGTGCTGGCCAGCAGGGCCGGCAGCGCGGGCCCCCGCGACAGGACCACCGGCCGTCCCGTCCGCACATCCGCGGTGAGCACCGACAACGGCGTCCGCGTCTCCTCCAGGTGCCGGATCGGCAGGATGCGTTCGAGGAACCGCCGCAGGGAGGAGTTGTCGAACAGGTAGTTGCGGCGGCCGAGCATCGCCGCGGCCAGCGTGGCCGGGTTGAGCGGGAAGGTGTAGTTGAGCACGCCGAGCGCCCGCAGGGCTCCCCGTACGGGATGGAAGGGCAGGTTTCCCGCAAGAGCGCGCAGCACGTCGGGCCCGCTCACCGGGTACACGTCGTGGCTGCTCACCGACAGCCACAGCCGGGCCAGCTCCTCCACGCCCTCCTCATCCGGGTGTGAGGCGTAGTAGGCGCCGTTGAGCGCCCCGATGGAGGCGCCGACCACCATGTCGGCGCGGATCCCGTGAGCGGTGAGCGCGCGGAGCATGCCGACCTGCGCGGCTCCCAGGCTGCCGCCTCCCCACAGGATGAACGCCGTCGTCATCGGCCGCTTCCCCACCCTCCCCCGGCCCCGGTCCCCCTTCCTACCCGTACGCCCTTGTTTCACCCGCCGTCCGGAGAGGTGAGGGTTACGTGAGACGAGGGACTTTCACCGAGCCCTTGTTTATCCTGCCGGGGGCGACAGTTGAAAGGCAGGAATCCCCCCGATGGCCTATGCCGACAAGATCTCTCCCATTCTCCGCGCCACGCTCGAGCTCCTGCGTGAGGCCGGACGGCCGCTGCGACCCGAAGAGGTTCGCGAGGAAGTCGAAGGGAGAGTGACGATCCCCCCGGAGCTCCGGGGGCCCAACGCGCACGGGCAGGCGCGGTGGTGGGCGCAACTGGGCTTCCGCACGGGGGAGGCCGCATCACTCGGCTGGATGACCAAGCGGAACGGCTGGGCGATCACCGAAGCCGGCGTCCGCGCGCTCGACGACTTCGCGGGCACCGAGCTCTATCGCGAACTGACGCGTCAGTACCGGGCGAGGAGACTGCCACCGCAGGGCCGTGTCTACAGCGACCCCCGCTGGAACGTCGTCCTGGAGGCCCTGGAGCGTTTGGAACCGGGTCACTGGACCACGTATGGCGACCTCGCGGCCCTGGTGGGCATGTCGGCGCAGTCGGTGGGAGGCTTCATGGCCGAGAGCGCCGACACGGGCCATGCTCACCGGGTCCTGCAGTCGGGAGGGCGGATCTCCCCTCAGTTCCGCTGGCTGGACCCGGAACGGACCGATGACCCGCGTGAGGTGCTCGAGAAGGAGGGCCTGGCCTTCGATCACGCCGGCCGCGCCGACCCTCGGCGGCGCGTCACCGCCGACCGCTTCCGTACGATGCTCGCGCAGGCCGGCGTCGTCCTGCCCCCGGCGGGCGGCCCCGAACCCGCGCCTCCGCCCGACCCGACTCCTGCCGCGTTCGAGCAGTTCCAGCAGAACATCGAGTACGCCCGGCAACTCGTCAACGGCGGCCGCAGCTTGGAGCAGCTCGGAGTCGGTTCCTTCGACGTCACCGACCTCTACCGTGCGGCCTGGACCCAGGGCGTGGCGGCCCTCGACCACTGGGTCACGCGTGAGATCGTCGATCGGGCCCTCACCCTGGCCCTGAATCCGAAACTTCCCCGTCCTCCCAAGTTCAACAATCTGAGCATTCCCGTCGAGCTGTTCGAGAGGATTCACTATGGTGACGAATCCCTCGGGGAGGCCTTCCGCGCTCACCTGGAGCGGCACTTCTCCTTCATGACCTTCCAGAACCCGGAGAAGATCAAGGAAGGGTTCGCCTACGTCAGCGCGGTGAACCTCTGGGTGAAGGTCGCCGAGGTCCTGACCGATCAGGACGCGAACAACCCGATCACCGCGGACGGCGTCCGTACGAGGCTCCGAGAGATCGCCTGGCGCAGGAACAACATCGCCCATACCGCCGACCACGATGCGCGACGCCCCGGGCAGAAGGCTCCGATCACCGCCGACGAGGCGGAGGCGACCATCGACTGGCTCGAAACGATGGCCATCGCCATCCAGCTGACCCTCGGCGACACCCTTCCCGCCCCGGACCCCGGCAGCCCGAGTGAGATGCGAGGCGCCCCTTCGACGGTCGGGGCAGGACAGGCCGGCGGCTCCCGGGCGAAGCGCACGTGGGACGAGCCCGGCTTCCTCCAGGCCGTCGAGCGGTACTGTCCCGCCGACGTGCGCGACACACTGCTGGCCGTCTACCGTCACGCCGAGAGCCACCCGTCCTTCCACGAGTACTACTTCGGCGAAGGCGAGTATCCGTCGGTGACCGCCTGGTTCAATCTCGGCTCGGACACGGCCTCCGTATGGAGCATCTACACGAGTCCGGCCAAGTCGGTCCTGGCTGTCAATTTCGGGTCAATCCGCCATCACGGCGCTTCGGAAGAACGGATGGCACGGCTCGCCGAGAGGCTCGGCGCCCTTCCGGGATCGGCTCATCTGCGCGACCAGCTCGAATCCGCCGACTACGCGAAATACCCGTCGCTCCAACCGGCCGCCCTCGCGCGTCCGGAGTCCCGGGAGGTCATCATCGCGGCCCTGAACGAGTTCCTGACCGGCGAAACACCCCACTGACCACCGCGACCGCAGGCCTTCTCGCCCGGCGAGATCACCACCCCGGGTAGCGGTCGAGCCAGAACGGGTCCTCCGGAGGCGTGTACTCGCTGCCGCCCGGGCTGTCGGTCACCTCCGACACCAGGTCACGTGCGAGGGTGTCCATGACCCAGGCCGACTCCAGCCTGCTGAGGAGCTCGACCGGCCACACGTCGACGCCGTGCAGGGCTCCGAGCACGGCGCCGGCGACGGCGGCGACGGAATCGGCGTCGGGCGCCGCGGCGGCGAAGGTGAGCGCCTCCATCGCCTCGGCCGGCTCGGAGTAGGACGCCGCGACGTACACGCCGCCGAGGAAAGCGGATGGCGCGGTGGCATCGGGTGCGATCCGCGCCAGCCGGGCCTTCTGCCGGGGATTCTGCCGGGCCTGGGCGAGGACCGCACGAGCCTCACCGAGGAACGTCCCCGTGTCCGGCGGCCAGGGCCGGTCGGCATCGGGCTCCGCCGCTTCATCCAGAGAACGAGTGGACAGGCACCGCCCGGTCAGGATCACAGCCGCCGCCGTCGCCTCGTACGCGCGCGGGTCGCCGTGAGTCAGCGCGGCCACGTCGCGGGCGAGATCCGCGAGCTGGTCCGCACTCATCGTCCGGGACAGGGCGGCCAGCGGCAGCGATCGGGTGAGGGCATGGCAGCCGCGGCTGTGCGTGGCCGGCCGGCGAGTGGTGCCCTGTTCCGGCTGGTTCAGTGCCTTGACGGTGGCGGGTGCGGACCCGCGCCGCTCCCTCAGTAGCGGCACGCCGGCGAGCCATCCATCCGGCCAGTGCTCCGATCCGTCCGACCACTGCCGATTCTGGTCGTACACCTCGATGCCCTGCAGTGCGGCCCATCGGCAGTAGGCGTGCCACACCACCGACGGCGGGTGACAGATGCCCTTGTGCGCCGCGCGGACCGACGCCCGGATGACGCCGTCGATCGTGAAGGCCGCCAGCTGCGTGCTGACCCCCGCCCGGATGGGCCCGGACGCGGGCACCGCGCCACGGCTCAAGCTTTCGCCCAGTGCGAGGCCCAGCACGAGGCCACGGACCCGGTTGGCCCAGGTGGCCTGGTCTCCACTCATCTGACAGGCGCCTCAGCGGACGGGGAGGCCGGTGACGGAGCGGCCGATGATGAGGCGCTGGATCTCGCTGGTGCCCTCGAAGATGGTGAAGATCTTGGCGTCGCGGTGGAAGCGCTCGACCGGGTGCTCGCGGGTGTAGCCGGCCCCGCCGAGGATCTGGATGGCCTGCTCGCTCACCCAGACGGCCGTCTCGCTCGCGACCAGCTTGCTCATCGACCCTTCGGCCTGCTCGAACCGCCGGCCGTGGCGGGCCATCCACGCGGCCCGCCACGTCATGAAGCGGGCGACGTCCACGCGGGTGGCCATGTCGGCCAGCAGGAAGGCGACGGCCTGGTTCTCCCCGATCTTGCGGCCGAACTGCTCGCGCTCGCGGGCGTAGTCGCGGGCGTACTCGAAGGCCGCGCGGGCGACGCCGACGGCCATCGCGGCGACGAGGGGGCGGGTGGTCTCGAAGGTCCGCATCGCGGCCTGCTCGCCCGAGCGCGCGCCGGCGCGCACCCGCGCGAGCCGCTCGTCGAGCTTCTCCTTGCCGCCCACCAGGCACCGCCCCGGCACCCGTACGTCCTCCAGGACGACCTCGGCGGTGTGGGAGGCGCGGATGCCGTGCTTCTTGAACTTCTGCCCCTGGGACAGACCCCGCGTGCCGGGCGGGACCACGAAGGACGCCTGACCCCGGGTGCCCAGGGACGGGTCGACCGAGGCCACGACGACGTGGACGTTGGCGATGCCGCCGTTGGTGGCCCAGGTCTTCACGCCGTTGATGACCCACTCGTCCTTGGCCTCGTCGTAGACGGCCCGCGTCCTGATCGCGCCGACGTCGCTGCCGGCGTCCGGCTCGGAGGAGCAGAACGCCCCGAGCTTGACGTCGTCGGGAGTGCCGAACATCTGGGGCAGCCACTCCCCCATCTGCTCGGGGGTGCCGTTCGCGGCGATGGATGCGGCGGCCAGGCCGGTGCCCACGATCGACAGGCCGATGCCGGCGTCCCCCCAGAACAACTCCTCGAACGCCACGGGCAGGCCGAGCCCCGACTCCTCGAACCACTGCTGCGCGAAGAAGTCGAGCGAGTACAGTCCGATCTTGGCGGCCTCCTGGATGACCGGCCAGGGCGTCTCCTCACGCTCGTCCCACTCCGCACCCGCCGGGCGGACGACGTCCCTGGCGAACTCGCGGACCCAGTCGCGCACCTCGCGGACGTCGTCGTTCAACTCGGGGCAGAAGGTCATCTCAGGCTCTCCTCTCCTTCAAGTGTTACCAACGGTAACACCTCGGCGGGAGCCGGTCAGCGCAATCGGGACGCGTACTGCGGGACCGTGGCCATCGGCGGGCGCTCGGCCACTCCGACGTGCCGCGTCAGCGGGCGGTGCCCGGTGGGGCCGCGTTCGAACTGGACGAGCCGCGCGGACGGCTCGTGCAGCGGGACGATCTTGTTCTGGCGCTCCAGCCGCACCCAGGCGGTGTGCATGATCTGTCCGGCCATCCCGCCGAGCGCCTCGGTCGACTGGTGGGAGTGGACTCTGCGGCCCAGGTCGACCTGCGCGAGCGCGTCGAGCCCCACCAGGTCCAGCAGGTCGATGAGGAGCCCCAGCTCCACGCCGTACCCGGTGACGAACGGCACCCGTTCGAGCACCGCGCGGCTGCCGGCGTATTCACCCGCGAGAGGCTGCACGAACCCGGCGAGCAGCGGCCAGTGCAGGTTGATCAGCGGCCGGGCGACCAGTTCGGTGACCCTGCCCCCGGCGTTCGGCTCCGCCGCGCCGAGCAGCGGCCGGTCGTAGCACGCCTTCACGTATCCGACCGCGGGGTCGGTCAGCAGCGGCCCGAGCAGGCCGGTCACGAACGAGGTCCGGAACTCGCGCAGGTCGGCGTCGACGAACACCACCAGGTCGCCGGTGGTCACCGCGAGGGACTTCCACAGCGCCTCGCCCTTGCCGTCGTAGCGAGGATCGTGCAGCTCGGGCAGGATCTCGTCCTGCGCGAAGACCTTCGCCCCGGCGCGTAAGGCCCGGGCCGCCGTGTCGTCCGACGACCGGGAGTCGATCACGACCAGCTCGTCCACGAGCGGCACGGCCTCGACGAGGTCGCGGCGCACGGCCGAGACGATCTCCCCGACCGTCTCCTCCTCGTTCCTCGCGGGCAGCACCACCGAGATCGAGGCGTCTCCCTTGGCGGACAGCAGGGCGCGGGCCGGCCAGTCGGCCGCCGACGAGGTACGCCGACTCAGCCAGGCCTCCACCTCAGGCAGCACGCCCGTCCTCCCCCTGTCCGCCGGCTTCACTGGCATCACCTTATGCGGCGGCCGGAGGAGGCGATCAGCACGGGGCGTACACCGGGACCGCTCAGCCGTGGGCGGCGTGGCGCTCCAGGAACGCGTACACGTCGGCCTCGTCGACGCCGGGGAACGACCCGGGCGGCAGCGCGGCCAGCACGTGGGAGTTGGCGCGCGCCGACGGCCAGGCGTAGCCCTCCCAGCGCTGCGCGAGCTCGGCCGGGGGGCGGCGGCAGCACTCGCCGTTGGGGCAGTTCGACTTGGTGCGGTGGGTGGTCTCGCGCCCCCGGAACCACCGCGACTCCCGGTACGGCACGCCCAGCGTGATCGCGAAGTCCTTCTCCTGTGACGGGTCCACGTGCGCGACGCAGAAGTACGTGCCGGTGGGCGAGTCGGAGTACTGGTAGTACAGCGAGAACCGGTCGGGTGAGAGGAAGACCTGGCGGCCCGACCACTGCTGGCACAGCCGCTGCCCCTCGATCGCGCCCTGCTCGTCGGCGGGGAAGACGATCCCGTCGTTCTCGTACGCCTTGTAGATGATCCCGCCGGCGTCGTTGCGGACGAAGTGGCACACCAGGTCGAGGTGGCGGGTGGCCAGGTTGGTGAACCGGTGCGCCGCCATCTCGTACGACACCGCGAACACGTCGCGCAGGTCCTCCACCGACAGCGCCTTGTCCTGCTTGGCCTCCCGCAGGTACGGCACGGCCGCCGCCTCGGGGACGAGGACGGCCGCGGCGAAGTAGTTGGCCTCCACCCGCTGGCGCAGGAAGTCGGCGAAGTCGCGCGGCTTGTGGTGCTGGAGCGCGATGTGCCCGAGCGTCTGCAGCAGCACGGTACGCGGCGTGTGCATGCCCAGTTGCTGGCGCTTGACGTAGATGCGCCGGTTGCGCAGGTCGGTCACCGAACGCGCCGAACGCGGCAGGTCGGGCGCGGTGTGCACGGCGAACCCGAAGTGCGACACCAGCGCCTGGACGGTGCTCTCCGACAGCGCGCCGGTCCGGTAGCCGACGGCGGTCAGGGCCTCGGCGGCGGCCTTCTCGATCTCCTCGAAGTAGTTGCCCAGCTCGCGCTGCTTGCGCCGCAGCTCGGCGTTGGCGGCCCGCGCCTCCTCCGGCGTGGCAGTCCCCTTCGCCTCCCTGGCCTTGAGCTCCTCGAACAGGCCGAGGATGTGCTCCAGCACGTCGTTGGGCACCCGAGCGGAGACCTTCAGACGGCTCAGTCCGAGCCCCGCGTAGAGCGGGTCGCGCTGGGCCTCCTCCAGGGCGATCTCGAGCTGGGCCCGCCGGTTCGGCGCCTGCCTGCGCAGCAGCTCCTCCACCGGCACGTTCAGCGCGGCGGCCAGCGACTTCAGCAGCGAGAGCTTGGGCTCGCGCTTGCCGTTCTCCAGCAGCGACAGCTGGCTGGGCGCGCGCCCGACGCGGTCGCCGAGCTCGGAGAGCGTGAGACCGCGTTGCTTGCGCAGGTGCTTGAGCCGCTGGCCGAAGGCCAGGAGATCGAGCTCGTGCGTCAAAGACAGCGGTTCTTCGCCCAGGACGGAGGTCATGACCCGATCTTATGCGGAAAATCGGTGTTTCTTCCAGCAGTACGTGATCCACCTCACACGGATTGGTCTAGTCCACATCGAAAACTTCGCGTTTCTTCACCTCTAAATACCCGTCAGTCTTGCTTGCTCCAGAAATTTTGAAGTTCTTTCTGCTGGTGTCGCCTTGTGAGTGTCTTGATATCGACACAAACTCGGAAGCAAGCCCCAGGTGACGACAACGTACGCAACAAGGGAGTGACCGGAGATGTCGGACCGCCTCACCGCCGCCGCCCAGCGGCTGCAGCAGGACTGGAACACCAATCCGCGATGGAGCAACGTCGAGCGGAGCTACACGGCCGAGGACGTCGTCCGACTGCGCGGCTCGGTGCAGGAGGAGCACACGCTGGCAAGGCTCGGCGCGGAGCGCCTGTGGGATCTCCTGCACCACGAGGACTACGTCCACGCCCTGGGCGCGCTGACCGGCAACCAGGCGGTCCAGCAGGTGAAGGCCGGCCTCAAGGCCATCTACCTGTCGGGCTGGCAGGTGGCGGCCGACGCCAACCTCAGCGGCCACACCTACCCCGACCAGAGCCTCTACCCGGCCAACTCGGTCCCCGCCGTGGTCCGCCGGATCAACAACGCGCTGCTGCGGGCCGACCAGATCAGCTGGGCCGAGGGCGACGAGGGGGCTCCGCACTGGCTGGCGCCCATCGTGGCCGACGCCGAGGCCGGCTTCGGCGGCGTGCTCAACGCGTTCGAGCTGATGAAGGCCATGATCGCGGCCGGCGCCGCGGGCGTGCACTGGGAGGACCAGCTCGCCTCGGAGAAGAAGTGCGGCCACCTCGGCGGCAAGGTGCTGATCCCCACCGGCCAGCACATCAAGACCCTGAACGCGGCCCGCCTCGCGGCCGACGTGGCGGGCGTGTCCTCTCTGGTCATCGCGCGGACCGACGCCCAGGCCGCGACGCTGCTGACCAGCGACGTGGACCCCCGCGACCGCGCCTTCTGCACCGGCGACCGCACCGCCGAGGGCTTCTACCGGGTCCGCAACGGCGTCGACGCCTGCATCGCCCGGGGCCTGGCCTACGCGCCGTACGCCGACCTGCTGTGGATGGAGACCTCCACGCCCGACCTCGACGTGGCCCGCGAGTTCGCCGAGGCGATCAAGCGGGAGTACCCCGACCAGATGCTGGCCTACAACTGCTCGCCGTCGTTCAACTGGCGCAAGCACCTCGACGACGCGACGATCGCCAAGTTCCAGCGCGAGCTGGGCCACATGGGGTACAAGTTCCAGTTCATCACCCTGGCCGGCTTCCACTCGCTGAACTACTCGATGTTCGACCTGGCCAGCGGCTACGCCGAGGAGGGCATGACGGCGTACGTCGGGCTCCAGGAGGCCGAGTTCGCCGCCGAGCGGCGCGGCTACACCGCCACCCGCCACCAGCGGGAGGTCGGCACCGGATACTTCGACCTGGTCAGCACGGCCATCGCGCCGGACTCCTCCACGACGGCCCTGAAGGGCTCGACGGAGGAGGCACAGTTCGCCGGGGCTCACTAACCACAGCGGACACAGGTCGGTGGCGGCCCCGCCGCCGATCCGCAGGTCACCCTCACGGGGATCTGACGGATCGGCGGCGGGGCCTCGCCGTGCCCGGCGCCGGTGTCAGACGCGCAGCGCGCGGGCGTACCAGCGGCCGTCCAGCGAGTCGATGCGCAGCCGCCGGCCGAAACAGTCCGACAGGTTCGGACCGGTGAGCACCTCCTCCACGGGACCGGCGGTGACGATGCGGGTGTCCCGCATCAGCAGCGCGTGCGTGGTGGTGGCCGGCACCTCCTCCAGGTGGTGCGTGACCATCACGGTCGTGAGCCCCTGCCGGGTGCGGGCCAGGTCCTCCAGGGCCTCGATCAGGTCCTCCCGCGCCGGCAGGTCGAGACCCGCGAACGGCTCGTCGAGCAGCAGGATCGCCGGGTCGGCCATCAGCGCCCTGGCCACCCGGATCCGGGCCCGCTCCCCCTGCGAGCACACCTGGAACCGCCGGTCGGCGAGGTCCTTGCAGCCGAGGTCGGCCAGCAGCCGGTGGGCCCGCTCCCGCTCCTCGTCGCCGTACCGGTCCCACAACGGCGCGCTCGTCGCGGTGTGCCCGGTGAGCACGACGGTCAGCGCGGTGGCGCCCTCCTCCTCCAGCAGCGACTCGTCCACGAGCCGCTGACTGGCCGCCACCAGGCCGATGCTCCGGCGCAGTTCCCGCAGGTCGACCCGGCCGAGCCGGCGCCCGAGCACCGTGGCCGTCCCCGAGCTCGGGTGGCGTACGGCCGCGGCGACCGAGAGCATCGTCGTCTTCCCGGCGCCGTTGGGGCCGAGGATCACCCAGTGCTGGCCGTGCTCCACCCGCCAGTCGGCCCCGGTCACCAGGGTCCGGCCGACCACGCGGACGGTCACGTCGTCGAGTTCGAGAGCTGCGTCCATCACGTCCATGGGCACACAGCATGCTGCATGGGCGTCCCTGCTCACCACGGCGTGTCAGGGGATGGACGGCGCCGGGGTGGACACCACACCGGGCGACTCGCTCACCGGCGGCGGGGGCGGGCTGGACGGCGGCGACTCTCCGTCCCCCCACTGCGGCTCGGCGGTGACCCCCGTCGACGGCGCCGGGGAATGGCCCTGCCCGGGGTGCCCCGGCTGTCCGGAGTGCCCGGGCTGCCCGGACTGTCCGGGCTGTGGTGGCGGGGACGGCCGGGCAGGGCGGCAGTCCCTCGGCCGCCCGGTGCCGCAGTGCCCGTCCGCCGGCGGGCGCAGCGTCACCCCGGCCGACGGCGGCGTGGGCACCGTGGTGGTCCGCTCGCCGTCCGGGGTCGCCGGCCCGGGCGGCGGCATGGTCCGGGTGGCCGTCACGGTCACCCTGGGCCGGGCGGCGTCCGCGATGGGCACCACCGGCGGCCGCGAGGTGCCGAGCTTGTCCTTCGGCGGCAGGGCGCCGTCCTCGCCCGGGACGACCACGGGCAGCGCGGGCGGCGGATCCGCCGTGCTCTCCATGCGGGCCGCCCCGGTGCCCGCCGCGACCACGGTCATCGCGGCGATCGTCACGGTGGCGAGCGCGGTGAAGCCCGCGTGGGACATCTGCGCCCCCGAGCGCGCCGCGCGGCGCCGGGCCGCCCTGCCCTGTGCCGCTCCCTGTGCCGTCCCCTGTGCCGCTCCCCGCGCCGCGCCGGCCCGGGTGCGCACCCCGCGTGCGGCAGCCCGGCCGGGGGCGGTGCCCGCCGGGTGGGGCACGGGCTGCCAGATCTCGTCGAGCACGGCGGCGACCGCGCGCCGGGGGTCGGCGGTCGCGTGGACCCCGCCCGCGGCGAGCAGGAAGGCGAGCAGCCCGGCCGCGTCGGGGCGGTCGGCCGGCTCCCGCCGCAGCGCCGCCGCCACGCCGTCCCACAGCGGCTTCGGCACGGCGTCGATCCGGGGCTCCTCGACCAGGATGCGCCGCGTGAGCACGTCGAGGTCGCCGGCGCCGAACGGATGCTGCCCGGTCGCCGCGAACGCGACCAGGCAGCCCCAGGAGAAGACGTCCGAGGCGGGGATGGCGTGATGGCCCCGCAGCCGCTCGGGCGCCACCCAGCCCGGGCTGCCCATGATCTGCCCGGCCTGTGTGTGCGCCATCGCGACGTCGAGGTCGCGGGCTATCCCGAAGTCGATGACGAACGGCCCGCGCGGCGAGAGCAGCACGTTGCCGGGCTTCAGGTCCCGGTGGACCAGCCCGGCCTCGTGGGTGGCCACCAGCGCGGCGGCGGTGCCGAGGGCCACGCCGTACGCGAGGTCGGGCGTGAGCGGTCCCCGGGCGGCGACGACCTGGGAGAGCGCGGGGCCGGGGACGTACTCGGTGACGAGGTAGGGCCGGTCGCCGTCGAAGCCGTCCTCGATGACGGCGGCCGTGCAGAACGGCACCACGCGGCGGGAGAGCGCGACCTCCTCGGCGAACCGGGCCCGCAGCGTGGGGTCGCCCAGGTGCATCGGATGCGGCGTCTTCAGGGCGACCTGCCCTCCGCCGGGATGCTCGGCCAGGTAGACCACGCCCATTCCGCCGCTGCCCAGCCGGCCGAGCAGCAGGTAGCGCCCGACGACGACCGGGTCGCCCACGGTCAGCGGGCGCACACCGGGAGGCATGCCGTTCTGGAAGGCCGTTCCGCCACGTGCCATACGGAAGCTACCTCTCTCGAAGTGCCGCACAGCCACTGTGGCCGCTTGGAACGCGCCACGCGCTCAACTAGCGCCAAGCGGCATGAGAGGTAAGCCCAATGGCACCTCCAGGTAAGGTCAGCCGGAGAAACCCCAGGTCACATTGGTCCCATTGACCCCAAAATGACCCCTACGCGGCCTCGGCGCCCGCGGCGGAGCGGTGGACGTCGACGGCGTCGAGGAAGCGGGAGACGTGATCGAAGAACAGGCGGCCCTCGGGGAGGACGTCGGCCAGGAGGGGGAAGATGTGCGGCATGCGGTTCCACTCCTCGTAGGTCACCTGCACGCCGTTCTCACGGGCGCTGAGGGCGACGTGGCGGGCCTCGTCGCGCAGGACCTCGGTGGAGCCGGTGACGATCATCAGCGGGGGGATCCCGGTGTAGTCGCCGTACACGGGGGACACGAGGGGGTCGAAGCAGTCGAGGCCGTCGGTCCAGCGGCGGGCGAGCCAGTCGACACGGCCGGCGGGGAGCATGGGGTCCGCCCAGACGTTGGCGCGGCGGCGGCTGGAGCTGAGGTCGGCCCAGGGGGACAGACAGATCCCGGCGGAGGGGAGCGGCATGCCGCGGTCGCGCAGGGACAGCAGCGTGGCCAGAGTGAGGTGGCCTCCGGCGGAGTCCCCGGCCAGCACGATGTCCTGGGCGTCGTATCCGAGGCCGAGCAGGCACTCGTACGCCTGGAGTGCGTCCGTCAGCGACTCGGCGAGGGAGTGGACCGGCCCCTGGCGGTAGTCGAGCGAGAACACCGGGCGGCCGGTGACGGCCGACAGCCGCCATGTGATCGGCCGGTGGGTGGCCGGGGAGCAGACGAAGTAGGCGCCGCCGTGGAAGTAGAGCACCACCTTGCCCTCGTCCAGGCCCGTCCCGCCGTGCACCCATTCCCCGGTGCACGAGCCGAATCCGTCTGGAACGATGGACACGTGCTTGGGGAGCATGCCCGGGACCCGCTCGCCGAGGCAGATGATGCGGCTGGCAACGGCCATCCCCCTGGTGTTGCGCACGAGAATGGTGGAGATCGGCTTCATGGTGCCCCGCAGAACCCCGTTGATCGCGGCGGCCTGCCAACTGACCGGATATTCCGGACGGATGTCTACATTCAGCTCATGCTCCATGCAAGCCTCCCAAAAGGGACATTCCCCATTAGGTCATCCGTTCTACCGGTTGGCATGTTTCACTCCCCTTACAGGGATGTTACGAGCAGGTAACGACCGGAGGTCATGAGGCACCCATGCATGGATATTCGGCGGCTCCGCTGCCCCGGAAGCTCGGTGTCAAGCCCGGCCACCGCGTGTTGCTGGTAAACGCTCCGCAAAATATCCGTATGGACGGCGATCAAGGGGACGACGGAAATCCCGAGCCGTACGACGTGATCGTGATTTTCTGCCCCGACAGGGCCACCCTGGCGGCCGCGTTCCCGCGGGCGCGCGAGCGCCTGGCGCGGGACGGCGGGCTCTGGGTGAGCTGGCCCAAGAAGGCGAGCGGCGTCGCCACCGACCTGTCCGGCGACCTCGTCCGCGCCTTCGGGCTCGGCGAGGGCCTGGTGGACAACAAGGTGTGCGCCGTGGACGAGGTGTGGTCGGGGTTGCGCTTCGTCCGCCGCCTCGCCGACCGGTGATCCCCGGCCACGGCGCCGCCGTCTCCCTCTACCCGCGGCTCGCCTGGTACGGCTTCCGCAGGCACGCGGCCTACTGGGCCGCCGCGCTGGCCGGGGCCTTCACCAACACCGTCTTCGGGGTGCTCCGCGCGTACGTGCTGATCGCGCTGTGGCAGGCCCGGCCGGGGCTCGGCGGGTACGACGTCGCGGCGGCGGTGACCTTCACGTTCCTCACGCAGGCGTTCATCGGGCCCATGCAGCTGTTCGGCGGCGGCCTGGACCTGCCGCAGCGGATTCGCAGCGGCGACGTCGCGCTCGACCTGGTCCGCCCGGCGTCCCTGCAGGCGTGGTGCCTGTCGGAGGACCTGGGCCGGGCGGCGTACCTGTTCGCCGTCCGCGGCGCCCCGCCGGCCCTCGTCGGCGCGTCGCTGTTCGGCATCCTCGCCCCGCGCGCGCCGGCCGCGTTCCTCGCGAGCGTCGCCCTCGGCGTGGTCGTGAGCTTCGGGTGGAGGTACATCGTCGCGCTGGCGACGTGCTGGGTCATGGACGACCGGGGCCTCGCGACGCTGTCCATGGTGCTCACCACGTTCTTCAGCGGGCTCATGCTGCCCCTGACGATCTTCCCCGGGTGGTTCGGCGAACTCGCCCGCGCGCTGCCGTGGTCGGCGATGGCCCAGGTGCCCGCCGACGTCTACCTCGGCACGGCCGAGCCCGCCCGCGCCCTCGCCTTCCAGGCGCTGTGGGCCGCCGTCCTGCTGGCCCTGGGCGCGCTCATGACCCGTGCCGCCCGCAGGAAGGTCGTGATCCAGGGTGGCTGAGCGGCCGTGATCAGGACGTACGCGCTGCTCGCCTGGGCCTGGACGCGGGCCGCGGCGCAGTACCGGCTCTCGTTCGCGCTCACGACGGCGGGCGCCTTCGTCGTCGGCGGCCTCGACATCGCGGTGATCTGGGTGATCTTCGCCAACACCGACTCGCTGGCCGGCTTCGGCCTGGCCGAGGTCATGTTCCTGTACGGCGCGTCGGAGCTGGCCTTCGCGCTCGCCGACATGCTGTTCGGCAACGTCGACCGGATCAGCCAGCACATCAGGGCAGGCACCCTCGACGTCATGCTGATCCGGCCCGCGTCGCTCTTCGTGCAGGTGGCGGCCGACCGCTTCACCCCGCACCGGATCGGCCGGGCCGTACAGGCCGCCGTGGTGCTGAGCGTGGCCCTGACGCGGCTGGAGATCCCGCTCGGCCGCGTCTGGATGGTGCCCGTCATGGTGGCGTCGGGGGCCGTGATCTTCACGGCGTTGTTCACGCTGGGCGGCGCGCTGCAGTTCCTGCTCACCGACGCCCCCGAGGTGGCCAACGCGCTCACCTACGGCGGGGCGATGCTCAACCAGTATCCGCTGAGCGTCTACGACGCCCGCATCGTCCGGGGGCTGACCTTCGTGCTGCCCCTGGCGTTCGTCAACTGGCAGCCGGGCCTGTACGTGCTCGGCCGGCCCGACCCGCTCGGGCTGCCGTCCTGGACGGGTTTGCTGTCCCCCGCCGCCGCGCTCGCGCTGGCCGCCGTCGCGGCGCTCGCCTGGCGGGCGGGGATCCGCCGCTACCGATCGACGGGGAGCTGAACAGTGATCGAGGCAGACGGGGTCGGCAGGACCTTCACGGTCCGCCGCCGGGTCGTGCACGCCGTACGGGACCTGTCCTTCCGCATCGCGGCCGGGGAGTTCGCCGCCTTCCTCGGCCCGAACGGCGCGGGCAAGTCCACCACGATCAAGATGCTGACCGGGATCCTCACCCCGACCTCGGGCCGGGTCACCGTGGCCGGTCTCGACCCCTCCCGGCGGCGTACGGCTCTCGCCCGCAGGATCGGCGTCGTCTTCGGCCAGCGGACGACGCTGTGGTGGGACCTGCCGCTGCGGGACAGCCTGGAACTGGTCCGGCTCCTGTACAAAGTAGATCGCAAGGTGTTCCGGGAGCGGCTGGACGAGCTGTGCGACCTGCTCGACCTGGGCGCCTTCCTGCGGACGCCGGTGCGCCAGCTCAGCCTGGGCCAGCGGATGCGGGGCGACATCACCGCCGCCCTGCTGCACGATCCCGCCGTGCTGGTGCTCGACGAGCCGACGATCGGGCTCGACGTGGTCAGCAAGGCGGAGGTGCGCGACTTCCTGCGCCGGCTGAACGCCGAGCGCGGGACGACCGTGCTGCTGACCACCCACGACCTGGGCGACGTGGAGCGGCTGTGCCGCCGCGTGCTGCTGATCGACCACGGCCGGCTGGCCTTCGACGGCACGGTGGACGACCTGCGCGCGACGGTGCCGGAACGCGCGTCGATCGAGGACGTGGTGGCCGAGCTCTATCTCAGAAGCCGAGCGACTCCTCGTACTCCTCCTCCTGCTCCTCTTCCCGCTCGCGACCGGCCCAGCGGGACGGCATGAGCACCGGGAGGAACAACGCGACGCCGAGCAGGCCGTACACGCCGGTGGACAGCAGCGTGAGCATGCCCCGGCCGGCCTGCAGCAGCTCGGCCTGCACCGACGGCCCGGTGGGCACAAGGCTCGCGGCGCGCGACACGTCGAGCACGTAGACCACGGTCCAGGCCAGCAGCGCCATCGACGGGACGAACGCCGCCAGCGGGGACACCCGGCCGACCAGCACCAGCCCGAGCAGCAGGCCCACGACGGCCATCACGCCCAGGGCGATCAGCATGCGGGTGTCCTTGGCCGGGTCGATGCTCTGGGCCGCTCCCCGGACCGCCTCCTGGGAGGCCCAGCCACCACCGAGGAGAAGAGCCGCCCCGACGACAACGCCCAGGAGCAGCCCGAAGAAGTGCCGCATGAACACCACCTTGGGTGAGAGGTCCGCGGCAACACTAGCGACAAAGAACGGTAAAGGGCAGCACTTACGCCGTGATGTCCTTGCTCGTGAAGCGCGCCCAGGCGACGGACCCGGCGACGATGGCGTAGGCGGCGAAGGCGAGCAGCCCCTGTCCCATCTGGTCGAACTCCACCGGCGCCCGCAACGCCCCGTCGAACGCGCCCCACCACGAGGTCAGCAGGAACGGCCGCACGGCCGCGACCTGTGGGATCGCGGACAGGACCTGGCTGACCACCACCAGCACGACGCTCGATGCCACCGCCCCGATCGGCGCCTCGGTCAGGGTGGACACCGCGAGCGCGACCGCGCCGAGCGCGGCCATCCCCGCGGCGGCGTACAGGACGACCACCCCCACGCGCAGCAGGGCGCCGCCCGCCGGGATCGTCGTGCCGGACAGCAGCGTCACCGGCCCGACCGGGAACAGGACCAACCCGGCCGCCAGCGCCGACAGCGCCACCACCGCGCACGCCGCGAGGCAGAAGACCACGACGTTGGCGTACTTGACCGCGAGCAGCCTGGTGCGGCCCGCCGGGGCGACGAGCAGGTAGCGCAGGGTGCCCTGGGCGGCCTCGCCGGCGATCGCGTCGCCCGCCACGACCGCCACGGTCAGGGGCAGCACGATCGGCATCATCGCGACGAACGCGGCGAACGTCAGCATCAGGCCGTTGCCCGCGATCTGCCCGACGATCGAGCCGCCCACGTCCTCACCCGACGCGACCCGCACCGCGACGCCGACCAGCACCGGCACCACGGCCAGCACCCCGAGCATCGCGAGGTTGCGCGGGCGGCGGAACGTCAGGCCGATCTCGGAGGCCAGCAGCCTCGTCAGATGCCGCGTCGTCCGCCCCGCCGACGGCACGCCCGGTGCGGGCCCGGTGGCGTGGGCGGACGGCCGCTCCTCCCCCGGCCGGGCCTCGGACACCGCCTCGGACACCGCCTCGGACACGGCTGTCGCGTTCTCACGCACCGACATCGAACCCCTCCCCCGTCAGTCCGACGAAGATCTCCTCGAGCGTGGGCCGGACCACGCCGAACCCGCGTACGGCCACGCCCTCGCCGACGAGCAGCGCGCAGAGCCGTTCCGGCGCCTCCTCGCCGGCGACCGCCGTCACCTCGCCGTCCCCCGCGCGCACCTCGCGCAGCCCGGCCCGGGACAGCACGGCCACCGCCGCGCCGACGTCCGGCGTCTCCACGCGCAGGCGCGCCTGTTCGCCCGACGCTCGAAGGGCGGCGATCGGCCCCTGGGCGACGAGCCTGCCGGTGCGCATGACGCCCACGTGGGTGCACATCTGCTCGACCTCGCTCAGCAGGTGGGAGGAGACGAAGACGGTCGTGCCGTCCTCGGCGATCCTCCTGATCAGCGTGCGTACCTCCCTGGTGCCCTGCGGGTCGAGGCCGTTGGTCGGCTCGTCCAGCACGAGCAGCTCCCTCGGGACCAGCAGCGCGGCGGCGATGGCCAGGCGCTGGCGCATGCCGAGCGAGTAGTTCCGGTAGCGCTTTCCGGCCGCCGCCGTCAGCCCGACCCGCTCCAGCGCCGCGCCGATCCTGGCCCGCGCCGTACGCGGGTCGGCCCCCGGGCCGGCCGCGTCCAAGCGGCGCAGGTTCGCCTCGCCCGACAGGTACGGGTAGAAGGCCGGCCCCTCGACCACCGCGCCGACGCGCGGCAGCGCCCGCGCCAGCCCGGCGGGCATGGGCGTGCCGAGCAGCGACCACGTGCCGGCGGTCGGGGCGACCAGGCCGAGCAGCATGCGGATCGTCGTGGTCTTGCCCGAGCCGTTGGGGCCGAGGAAGCCGAAGACGGCGCCGCGCGGCACTGCCAGGTCGACCGCGTCGACCGCCACCTGGCCGCCCCGGAAGCGCTTGGTGAGACCGGACGTGACGATGGCGTGCGCGCCCGCGCCCTCGGAGGAGGGCGAGGGTGCCCCGGCGTCGTCCCGGAGCGCCCCCGCGCGCGTGCCCACCGTCACCGCGTCCACCGTGATGTCCACCCGGCTGTCCACCGCGATGTCCACCGCCATGTCCCGCGTGATGTCCTCCGCGATCCCGTCCGTCCGCGGTGCGTGGGCCGGGTCATCTCTTCTCACCCGCCGCCCGGTAGAGGGCCTCCGGGGTGACGGCGCCGGCGAGCAGGCGGCCGTCGTCGGTGATCAGGATCGACACCACCTTCGTGCGCAGCAGCCTGCCGCTCCCCCACGCCCCGCTGACCGGGGTGGCCGACGAGCGCACGCCGTCGAGCAGCGCCGCGAGATCCACGCCGTCCCGCTCGCCGGACCGCTCGCCGGACCGTTCGGCGGGGGCGTCGGGCAGGGACGTGACGAGCACGCTGTCCCAGCCCGAGCCGACGACGCGGCCCCGGTCGCGGGCCTCGGCGGCCGCCTCCGGCCGGTGCCCGGCGGAAGGCGCGGCGGTCCCCTCCTCGACCTTCGCGCCGGGCGGCGGCGTGAAGGCGAAGTTCTCCGGGGCGGGAGCGGTGAACGACAGCGACTCGAAGCCGACCTCGAAGACCGGCTCGGCCGCGCCCTTCGCGTACACCTGGACACGCAGCGGCATCAGCTTCTCTCCGTCGAGCGCCACCCGGACGTCCTTGATCAGTGAGTCGGCCGCCTTGGGCGTCAGCACGATCTGGTAGGCCGCGCGGCCCGCGACCGTCACGTTCTCGCCGACGCCGATCGCGGTGTCGGTGCCGGCCGCCTCCAGCGCCTGCCGCGCGGCCTGCTCCGGCGTCGCGAACCGCGTGTCGAACGGCGTCGCGGATCCGGGCCGCATCGGGAAGGCGCCCTCCGGCCTGCCGCCGGTGGCCGCCGGAGCGGTCATACGGGTCGCCTTGTTCGCGGCGCTGTCCCACAGCCACACCTCGTCGCCGTCGGCGATGAGGTCGGTCTCGCTCATCTCCCCCGGCAGCATGAGGCGGAACCGGTTCTCCCCCGCGTACCAGATCTTGAGCTGGTGCGACCCCGACAGCAGCGACGCCGGCGAGGCCCCGGCCGACCCGGGCGGCCCGGACAGGCCCGACAGGCCGGGCAGCGCGGGCAGGCCGAGCGACGCCGTCTCGACGATCGTGCCGGACATCTGCGGCATCCGGCCGTTCTGCCAGGTGCGCGCGACCTCGGCCAGCAACTGCTCCGCCGTACGGTCCGGCAGCGACGGGTCGCTGCGCACCGCCGCGATCACCGGGCCGGTCCCCACGGCCGCCGCCACCACGGCCACCGCCGCCACCGGCACTCCCCACCTCACGGCTCGGGCTCTCTTCGCCATCTCACATCTCCCACTATGGGCGGAAACCTGACGACTCGAGACTGCCGGGAGGTTCCTGTGCCGACGCTGAGACGGGCTGAGAGGCCTCTCAGGCACGCCGCACCCGCACGGGCGAAAGGGGCCACACTGGGGCAATGCGGGTTCTGGTGGTGGAGGACGAGCGGCGGATGGCGGCGGCGCTGCGCCGCGGACTGCAGGCGGAGGGCTTCGCCGTCGACCTGGCGCACGACGGCCACGAGGGCCTGCACCTGGCCCGCGTCGGCGACTACGACGTGGTCGTGCTCGACATCATGCTGCCCGGCATGTCCGGCTACAACGTGTGCAAGCAGTTGCGCGCGGAGGAGAACTGGGTGCCGATCCTCATGCTGTCGGCCAAGGACGGCGAGTACGACATGGCCGACGGGCTCGACCTCGGCGCCGACGACTACCTCACCAAGCCGTTCTCGTACGTCGTGCTGGTGGCCCGTCTCCGGGCGCTGCTGCGCCGGGGCGGCGGCCGCAGGCCCGCCGTGCTGCGCGCGGGCGACCTGTCGCTCGACCCCGCGGCCCGGCACGTCGCGCGGGGCGAGGAGCCGGTCGAGCTGACGCCCAGGGAGTTCGCGCTGCTGGAGTATCTGATGCGCCGGCCGGGCGAGGTGGTGTCGAAGCCGGAGATCCTGGAGCACGTGTGGGACACCTACGACACCGATCCGAACGTGGTCGAGGTGTACGTCGGGTATCTCCGGAGGAAGATCGACACGCCCTTCGGGCGCGCCGCCCTGCAGACCGTGCGCGGAGCCGGATACCGGCTCGCGAGCGACGGCGGCTGAGCCGTGCGCCCGCCCGATCCCCCCGTTCTCGCGCGCCCCGTGACGTGGTGGCGGCGGCAGAGCCTGCGGTTCCGGGTAACCGCCGCCGCGACCGCCGTGCTGGCGCTCGCCCTCGCCGTGTCGGCGTACGTGTTCGTCGCGGTGCTCGGCGAGGCGCTCGTCCGCCGCATCGACGACCAGGTCTACCAGCGGGGCCGTGAGATCGTCGCGCTGTCGGACGCGGACCGGCTGTCCGATCCCGTCGTCTCGGCGGACAACACGATCGTGCAGGTGCTCGACCGGGACGGGCGCATCGTCGACGCCACCCCCAACACCGATCGCCTGGTCCCCCTGCTGCCGGCGGAGGCGCGGGAGGCCGCCGTGCGCACCGGCGAGCCCCTCTTCCTGGACGGCAGGCCGTACGCGCTGCCGGGGCCGCTGCGGGTGCGGGCGCTCAGCGCGGACCGCGGCGTGACGGTGATCGTCGCGCGGTCGTTCGCCGAGGTGGAGAGCAGCCTGGTGACCACCGGGCACGTGCTTGCCGTCGGTGTGCCGCTCCTGCTCGCGCTGCTGGCGGCGGTCTCGTGGCTGGTCGTCGGGCGCACGCTGCGGCCCATCGCGCTGCTGCGGCGGGGCGCGGCCGAGGTGGGCGCGACGGCGCGGTCGCGGCGGCTGCCGGTGCCCGAGGCCCGCGACGAGGTCCACGCGCTCGCGACCACGCTCAACGACATGCTCGGGCGGCTGGAGGAGGCCGACGCGCGCCAGCGGGCGCTGGTCTCCGACGCCGCGCACGAATTGCGCAGCCCGCTCGCGAGCATCCGGCTGCAGCTGGAGGTCGCGCTCAGCCACCCGGAGGGGCAGGACTGGAAGGAGACGGCGGAAGGGGCGCTGGAGGACACCCTCCGGCTGTCCCGGCTCGCCGAGGACCTGCTCGCGCTCGCCCGGCTCGACGAGGGCCGCCTGGGCCGGCGGGAGCCGGTCGACCTGGCCGAGCTCGCCCGCCGTACGGCCGAGCGGCACGGCCTCGACCTCGACCTCGCGCCCGGACCGTCTCCCGTCGTGCTCGGCGACGCCCTGGACCTGCGGCGGGTGCTCGCCAACCTGGTCGGCAACGCCCTGCGGCACGCGGCGTCGGCGGTCCGGATCGGCGTACGCGCCGCCGGGGCGGTCGCGGAGCTCACCGTCACCGACGACGGGCCGGGCATCCCGCCGGAGGACCGCGAGCGGGTCTTCGACCGGTTCACCCGGCTCGACGACGCGCGCAGCCGCGACGACGGCGGCGCCGGGCTCGGTCTCGCGATCGTGCGCACCACGGTCGAGGCCCACGGCGGTACGGTCCATCTGGAGGACGCCTCCCCCGGACTGCGCGCCGTCGTCCGGATCCCCCTGGCACGTTGAGGAGTTCCATGCTTCCCGACCACGGCAGGCCCGTCGCCGAACTGCTCGCCGAGCTCACCGCCCTGAAGGCGGCCGACCTGCCGGTCCGCGGCGGCAAGGTGACGGCCTACGTCTACGACACCGGCCTGCCGGAGGTGCACGAGGCCGCGCACCGGGCGTACGCGGAGATGCTCGAGGTCAACATGCTCGACCCGACGGCCTTCCCCAGCATGGTCGCGCTGGAGCGTCAGGTCGTCGGGGCGGTCGCCGAGCTGCTCGGACGTCCCGGCGCGCCGGGGATCTTCACCAGCGGCGGCACCGAGTCGATCATGCTGGCGGTGAAGGCGGCCCGCGACGCCCGCCCCGGCGCCACCCGGGTCGTGCTGCCGGTCACCGCGCACCCGGCGTTCCACAAGGCCGCGCACTACCTCGGCATGGAGATCGTGCCGGTCCCGGTGGACCCGGCCGGCTACCGCGCCTCGGTCCCGGCGTTCGAGGACGCGCTGGACGAACGGACCGCGCTGGCCGTGGTCTCGGCGCCGTCCTATCCGCAGGGCGTCGTCGACCCGGTCGAGGAGGTCGCCGCGCTCGCCGCCTCGCGCGGCGTGCCGTGCCACGTCGACGCCTGCGTCGGCGGCTGGCTGCTGCCGTGGCTGCGCGAGGCCGGGGCCGCGATCCCGCCCTTCGACCTGAGCGTGCCCGGCGTCACCTCGATCTCCTGCGACCTGCACAAGTTCGGGTACGCGCCGAAGGGGGCGTCGGTGCTGCTGTTCCGCGACGCGGAGCTGCGCCGCCGGGCCTACTTCGCCTCGGCGGCCTGGCCCGGCTACACGATCATCAACGCGACCGTGCAGAGCTCGCGCTCGGCCGGGCCGCTCGGCGGCGCCTGGGCGACCCTGCAGGCCCTCGGCCGGGAGGGCTACCTGGAGCTCGGCCGCAGGACGCTGGAGGCGACCCGGCGGCTGGCCGACGGCGTCGGGAAGATCCCCGGCCTGCGGGTGCTCGGTGAGCCGGAGGCCGCGCTGGTCGCCGTCGCCGGCTCCGCCGAGGTGGACGTCTTCGTGCTCGCCGACGAGGCGCGCCGGCTCGGCTGGTTCCTCCAGCCGCAGCTGTCGTACGCCGGGATCCCGGCCAACATCCACGTGACGGTCACCGGCGTGACGCTGGCCGGGGTGGACGCGATGCTGGAGGTGATCGCGGAGGCGGCCGAGGCCGCCCGGAAGCGAGGGCCGGCCGAGGTGCCGCAGGGCCTGCCCGAGCTGATCGCGTCCCTCGACCTCGACGCGCTGGACGACGCCACGTTCGCCGAGCTCGCCGCGTCGGTGGGCATCGACCTCACCGCCACCGGGCAGCCCGGGATGGCCGTCGTGAACGCCGTGCTCGACGCGCTGCCGGCCGCGGCCCGCGAGGCGGTCCTCGTCCGGTTCCTGTCGGTCCTGTACTCCTGAGCCGCCTCTCGCGGAGGAGGCCCTCGGCCCCGGTGAGCGCCCCCCGGTTCTCCCGGGGTGGGCACGGGCGTGCCGGTGATGCCAAACTTCGCGTTATGAGGGAGAACGAGCAGCGGTCGCTGGTTCCCAGCATGCGGCTGGACGATTTGCTGGCGGAGTTGCAGGCGCGTCTGGAGGCGGTGCTCGCCACGCGTGACCGGGTGCACGCGCTGCTGGAAGCGGTCGTGTCGATCGGCAGCGATCTGGACCTGGAGGTGGTGCTGCGGCGGATCGTGGCGACCGCCACCACGCTGGTGGATGCGACCTACGGGGCGATGGGCGTGATCGGGGAGGAGAACACGCTCGTCCAGTTCGTGCCGGTGGGCTTGAGCGAGGAGGAGATCGCCAGGATCGAGCACTGGCCGCACGGGCTGGGCCTGCTCGGTCTGTTGATCAAGGAGCCGCAGACGCTGCGGTTGTCGCACATCGCCGAGCATCCCGAGTCCTATGGGTTCCCGCCGGGTCATCCGCCGATGGGGAGTTTCCTGGGTGTGCCGATCCGGGTGCGTGACGAGGTGTTCGGCAATCTGTATCTGACCGAGAAGCGCGGGGGCGGGGACTTCGACGAGGACGACGAGGCGATCGTGGTGGCACTCGCCACGGCCGCGGGTGTGGCGATCGAGAACGCGCGGTTGTATGAGGACAGCCGGCGGCGGGAGACCTGGTTGCAGGCCTCGGCCGACATCACGACCCGGTTGTTGTCCGGTGGCGAGCCGCAGGAGGTCCTCACGCTGATCGCGCGGCGCGCCCGTGAGATGGCCGACGCCGACGCCGCGGCGATCCTGCTCCCGGGCAAGGGCGACGACACCCTGCACGTGGCACTGGAGGACGGCGCACCGGCCGACGACGGGCAGCAGGGCGTCCGTCTCGTCGGCGACGAGGTCGCGATCGAGGGGTCCCTGGCGGGCCGGGCGTTCCTCAGCGGCGAACCGCTGGCGCTGGACGATCTCGACCACAACCAGGTGCGTCTGGTCTGGGCCGACGACCCGCCGGTGGGCCCGGCCGGCGCCGTGCCGCTGGGTGCGCCGGGAGCCGTGCGCGGGGTGCTCGCCCTGGTCAAACGCTCGGGACGGATGCCGTTCAGCCAGTCCGAACTACGGACACTGCACGCCTTCGCCGGACAGGCCGCCGTCGCCCTGGAACTGGCCGAGACCCGCCGCGACGCCGAACGACTCGGCCTGCTGGAAGACCGCGACCGCATCGCCAAGGACCTGCACGACGTCGTCATCCAACGCCTGTTCGCCGTCGCCATGACCCTGATGAGCGCGGTACGCCTGGTCGAACGCCCCGAAGCCTCCTCCCGTCTGCAGAACGCGATCGACGAGCTCGACACCACCATCCGCCAGATCCGCTCGACCATCTTCGCCCTGCAGACCCCGCGCGAGCACACCGCGCCCAGCCTCCGCGCCCAGATCGTCGACCTGGTCGAAGGCGCCCGCGGCCACCTGGGCTTCATGCCCGGCCTGAGCCTGGAGGGCCGCCTCGACAACGACGTGCCCCCCGAGGTCGCCGAACACCTGCTCGCCGTGCTCCGCGAGGCCCTGTCCAACCTCGTCCGCCACGCCAAAGCCCGCCGCGCCGACGTCACCGTCCACGCCGCCGACGGGCACCTGACGCTCCTGGTCCAGGACGACGGCGTCGGCATCCCATCCGAAGGCCGCCGCAGCGGCCTGCGCAACCTCGCCGACCGCGCCGAACGACTCGGCGGCGCCTTCGCCGTCACCTCCCCCGAGGCCGGCGGCGCCCGCCTCGAATGGACCGTCCCGCTGCACGGATGAGACCCCTCCCCTACGCCGGCGGATCCTCGCCGGCGTAGGGGCCGTCCGGCGGCGGGTGGCGAAGGTCACCGCCGCCGCACGTCACTCGGCCCGCCACGCCATGCCTTCCGCCCGTGGCCACCGCCGCCGGGCGCGGCGAGGCTGAGGCCAGGGCCGGCTCCCGGTCCGGTCCCGGGATGGAGATGGTCCGATGTCCGCGGCAACCTATCCGGTACGCGTGGACGCCGCGCCGGACCGCCCGCTGTCACGGTGGCTCTGGCTCGTCAAGTGGCTTCTCGCGATCCCCCACTACGTCGTCCTGGCGCTGCTGTGGCCCGCCTTCGCGGTGCTGAGCGTGTACGCGTTCTTCGCGATCCTGATCACCGGGGAGTACCCCCGGCCGGTCTTCGCGTTCAACGTCGGAGTGCTGCGCTGGACCTGGCGCGTGCAGTACTACGCCTACGGGGCGCTGGGCACCGACCGGTACCCGCCGTTCACCCTCGCCGACGTGCCCGGATATCCGGCTCATCTCGAGGTGGCCTACCCGGCGCGGCTGTCGCGCGGTCTCGTGCTGGTCAAGTGGTGGCTGCTCGCACTGCCGCACTACCTGGTGGCGGGCCTGTTCGCGGGCGCGGCGCTAACCCTCCGCACGCCGGCGCCCGTGCCGGACCGGCCGCCCGCAGCATGGACGGGCGGCAGGATCGTCGCGGTCGTGGCAGGGGTCCTCCTCGGCCTGGCCGCCGGGGGCCTCGTCACGGGCGGGGCCGCCGTCATGCGGCTCGACCACGCGCGCGACGCGGCCGGGTACGTGTCCGCCCCGGCGCGGCTCCTGACGACGGACGGCTACGCCCTGGTCGGCGAACAGCTCGACCTGCACGGCGCGGCCACCGCGCGCACCCTGCGCTCGGTCCTGGGCGACGTACGGATCGAGGTGGTGTCCGCACGTGCTGGCACTCCCGTCTTCGCCGGCGTGGCCCCCGCCGCGGCCGGCATCTGGACCGCGCAGGTCTCGGGCGCGGGGCCGCGGACGCTGGCCCTGCCGGTGGCCGAGGGCTCGTGGAGGGTCGTGGTGATGAACGCCGACGGTACCGGCACGGTGCAGGCCACGGCCCGGGCGTCGGCCCGGCTGCCCGGGCTGGGCCGGGTGGCGTCGGCGCTGCTGGCCGCGGGCGGGGCGGCGTTCGCGGCGGCGGTCGTCCTCGTCGCGGTGCCGGTGGCCCGTGCGTCCGCCCGGCGGCCCCGAACACGGCGACCCTGAGGACATGGGTCCCGCACAGGGCGACTGGCTGATCAAGCCGGCTCGCCCGAAGCAGCCGGGGGTGAGGACCATGGCGGCCGAGCCGAACCCTCTTTCCGAGGACCCGGCATTGTTCGACATGTACATGACCGCGCTGGACCGGGTGATGGCGCGGCCGGAGATCAGGAGCGCGCTGGCCGACCTCCGCCTGCCCGGAAGCGCGGTGCGGTCGAGGCTGCTGGTCGGCGCGCACCGGGTGCTGAGCCTCGCGCCGGACGAGTACGCCGCGTACCGGGCCGAGCTGTCCAGACGTACGCACGTCGGCCAGGCAGAGCTCCCCGGTCCGGATCTGCCCGACGAGCTCGACGCGCTCAGGTACGTGAGCCGCAGGATCGCCGGGGCGGGGATAGTCATTATCGCGTTCGGCGCCCTCGCCCGGTGGTGGGACTGGTCGTGGATCGCGCTCTGGGCGGGAGGCACGGCGGTGACGGCGGCCGCCGCGGCGCACCTGCTGTCGAAGCCGCGCATCGGGCTCATCAACGGGCACGAGGTCCTGCGCCGAGGGCCGATTCCCGACTGGAGCTCGTCGCTGACGCTCGCGCGCGACCGTCTGATCGTCGCGGTGAGCCGCGTCGAGCTCCTCGCCCAGGTGCGGACGCTCCTCAACACCATGCGGGAGAACCGCTTCGACCACGCCTTCTCGGTGAGCAGCAGCCCCGGCCTGAGCGAGGTGTACGACAGCGCGTACAACGTGGACACCCACACCATCGACCAGGTCGACGCACTGATCAGGAGCGTCGCGGGGATCAGCCTCGGCATCGCCGGTCCCCGGGGGTCGGGCAAGTCGACGATCGTGCGGCGCTACTGCTCCCCCGGGTCGCCCCCGGCCGCTCCCCGCGAACCTCCGGGCGCGACGGGCGATGACCTGCGGTGCATGGTCTCCGCGCCCGTCGACTACGCGGCGCGCGACTTCGTGCTCCATCTGTTCGCGACGTTCTGCCGGGCCGTCGTCGCCCATTACGCCACTCCCCGGCACGCGGGCCGGGCGGCGTTCCGCAGGCGCGTACGCGGACTCAGGCGCGTCCTGGCCGGGCGGGCCGGAACCGTCGTCCATCACGGTCTCGTCCTGCTCCTCATGCTCGTGGTGGCACAGCCGGTCTCCGTGCTCCTGGGAGTGCCGCCGGCATGGGTCGCCGCATCGGCGGCGGCCCCCGCTCTGTTCGGACTGGTGCGCCAGACGAAACGCTGGAGCGGCCTGCTCACACGGCGGCGCGCGTCCCGGCGCGCCCGGGCGGGCATCGTGGCCGCGGCCCGGCGCAACCTGCTCAGGGTGCGGTTCCTGCAGTCGCGCACCCTCGGGTGGTCGAGTGGGGTCAAACTGGCCGCCGGGTTCGAGGGCCAGGTGACGGGTAGCGTCACCCACGCGGAACAGCCACTCAGCTATCCGGAGGTCGTGGAGCAGTTCCGATCCTTCGCCCACCGGGTCGCCACGTTCGCGCACGCGCGAGGGGAGAACGTGTTCGTCGGGGTGGACGAACTCGACAAGATCGGGTCCGCCGATCAGGCCGAGCAGTTCCTCAAACGAGATCAAGGGCATTTTCGGCGTTCCGCACGTGTACTTCATGATCTCGGTGTCCGACGACGCCCTCATGGCCTTCGAGCGGCGGGGCATCCCGGCGAGGGACGCCTTCGACAGCTCCTTCGACGAGATCGCGCGCGTCGGGCTGCTCGACTACGCGGAGAGTCGCAGGCTCCTGTACCGGCGGGTGATCGGGCTCAGCGAACCGTACGTCGCCTTGTGTCACGTGTTGTCGGGAGGGCTGGCCCGCGACCTGATCCGGTCGGCGCGCCAGTTGGTGCGCATCGGCGCCTCCATGATGGCGGGAGACGCCGGTGAGGAGCCGTCCGAGCTCGTCATGGAGGCCGACCGGTACGTGCTCGCGATGGAGGACGTCGCCGGGCGGGGGACCGCCCTCGCGCCACCCTCGCTCGGCGACCTGTGCTCCGCGCTGGTCCGGGACGAGCTGACCCGCAAGGCCCAGGCGATCGGCCATGCGCTCGGTGTCGCCTGCCCGAGCGGCGGCGGAGATCTCGAGGAGGTCCTCTACGACATCGGTCACGCGGGCGGCGCCGCCAAACCGCCGATGGAGATCGTCGACGCCGTGCTGAAGGGGGAGCCGGGCGAATCCGCGGACGCGGCCCGCCTTCGCCTCGACTTCGCCTCCTACGCCTATTTCTGCTCCGCTCTGCACGACGTGTTCGGAGAGTCACTCGGCCACGACCGCATGCGCGAATGCGCCGGCGGCGGGGAGTGTCCGGGCAGCTTCGACGCGCTCGCGAACGCGCGGCACGCGTTCGTGGTCGACCCACGGATCGCGTGGGCCAGGGTGACCGCCTGCAGACGAGCGTGGCACCTCGAGGTGCGGGAGATCCCTGGCTGACCACGGTGACGGAGTCGCGGATCATGAACCGGCTGCGCGCTCATGGCACGACCGCGCCCGCCGCAGGCGCGACCGCAGCCCGCAGGTGGTGCTGGCCGCGGAGATTGCCAGTGCTGTATTCGAGGCCGGTCTGCCGCCGTACGACAGCGACCGCCAGAGCTCGCTCGGCGGTATGTACCTCGGCCGCGCGTGGCAGGCAGACGGTTACACCGTGCTCTGGGCTCAGCACGACCGGCAAGCCCGCCTTGACGTGCGCGGCTATCAGGTGTTCACCGACGTGCAAAACGTGATGAACAATACGCTCCGCGATCTCCTGCGCGTGCTCGGAGCTCGACGGGGTGGTGCTGCACGGGAAGGTCGTTCCCGCGGGGGACGATCTACCCGCTCCGGACGCTCCCCGCGAGTATCTGACGTCCGAGGCCGCCGCGCTGATCTACGACGGCGTCGCGGAGAACACCCGCACCACCTACCGGCGCGCCTGGACACAGTTCGAGTCCTGGTGCGAGCAGTACGGCTTCAGCCCGCTGCCGTGCGGGGAGCTGACCCTGGCCAACTACGTCGCGTCCATGGTGATTGCGGGCCTGGCCCCGGCGACGATCGACCAGGCCATCGCATGCATTCTCAGCCGGCACGAGCTGGCGCACCAGCCGAAGCCGAACACCAAGGCCGCCCGGCACGCGCTGCGCGGCTACAAGCGGCGGCTCCTGGATGACGGCTGGCGGCAACGGAAGGCTCCGCCGATCCTGCCCGAGCAGCTGCAGGCCATGGTCGCCGCGCTGCCGCGTACCGTGGCCGGCATGCGGGACCAGTTCATGCTGGTGGTCGGCTGATGGATGATGGCCCGCCGCTCCGAGCTCGTCGCGCTCTGAACTCCTCCCGGGACACATCGTCCCAAGCGTTCAGCTGTCCACAAGACCGGGGCAACATCAGCCGAACCCGAAACCTGGTCCGAGCAACCCATCAGCTGAACGCCGCACCATGCAGGAAGCCATGGCGCCCACTGCCGGTACTCCGCAACGAGACCCCGCGGCCACGTACTCACGCAGGCATGCCCTAGCCGCACGGCCATGCAGGCCCGTACGGCCCAAAATCGTTTGCCTGGCATGGCGGGGCTCAGAGAATGTGGTGTCCATGAGGCTCTGACAGACAACACCCCCGCGACTTCAAGATGTCACTGCGCCGACTCGCGCCGTGATGCCGCCCGCTCATGCCCTGTTTCAGCGAAAAGAGCGTCTTTGTCTCACCAACACTCCCCGCAGGAGTTCCTGCCGCCCACTACGGCCATGGGGTCGGCCACCGTCACCGTGTTCGCCTCCCCCACCAGCTGGATCGAATCCGAGGCCCTCGCACAGTGCAACCAGGTGGCCGCCCTCGACGGCATGAAGCACGTCGCCGCCATGCCGGATCTGCACCCCGGCAAGGGCGCCCCAATCGGCGCCGCCATGGCCTCGACCATCTTGTACCCGTTACTGGTGGGCTCCGACATCGGTTGCGGCATCGCCGTGTTCCCCGTCAAGCTCAAGCGCGCCGTACCCGAGAAGCTCGCCGCCCGGTTCCCCGACCTCGATCGCGCGCTGGACCCTGAGCAGGATGCCGACGACCCGGCCTGGGCCGTCGTGAAGGGCGATATCCCCGCCGGTCACCTCGAGGGCCTCGGGACGGTCGGCCGAGGCAACCACTTCGTCGAACTGGCGCGCATCGGGACCGTCTCCGAACCGAACCACGCGAGCCGACTCGGACTCGCCGCCGGCGACCTGGTCCTCATCGTCCACAGCGGCTCCCGCGGCTTGGGCGAACAGATCCTGCGGGCACACACTGAGCTCCACGGCGCGGGCCCCGCCCCTGATCCCGGCGCCTACCTGGCGATGCATGACGACGCCGTACGCTGGGGCTCACTCAACCGACGGCTGCTGGCCGCCCGGGTCGCCCACGCGCTGGGGACCGAGCCCACCGAGCCGATCCTCGACCAGTGCCACAACCTCGTCGAGGTCCACGACGAGATCTACCTGCACCGCAAGGGGGCGGCACCGGGCGACGGCCGCGACGTGCTCATCGCCGGAACGCGAGGCACCCCTTCCTACCTGGTGGCCGGCCACGCCGGGCCGGACGCCAACCATTCCGTGGCGCACGGCGCCGGCCGCAAGATGTCCCGTGCGGACGCCCTGCGCCGGGGCCGTGCCAAGCACACGGTCGAAGAGCTGCGACGCACACCGATGGGGTCGCTGGTGGTGTGCGGCGACCGCCAACTCCTCTTCGAGGAGGCACCAACGGCCTACAAGCGCATCGAGCAAGTCATCGCCGACCTCGTCGACCATGACCTGGCCACGCCCGTGGCCACCACCATCCCTCTGGTCACCTACAAGACGCCCGACCTCGGCTCCACACCCCAGAAGGACCACCGGGACCACCGCCGCAAGCGAGGCCGGCCGTGAGCGTCCACCTGCTCCTGTCAGCCGGACGCGGGCCGCAGGAGTGCACCTGGGCGCTGGCCCAGCTACTGCACCGCCTGGAAGCCGACGCCACCCGGCACAATCTGGAGACCCATCGGGCCCAAACTGTCCCCGGTGACCGGGCCGGCACCTACCGATCGGTCCTCATCCAGATCTCAGGAGACGGCGTCGAGGCATTCGCCGCCTCATGGACCGGAACCCTGTGCTGGCAGGCCCCCAGCCCATACCGGGCCAACACCGGACGGAAAAACTGGTACGTCATCGCCCAACCGTGCCAGGTCGACACCCCACGCACCACCTTCGCCGAAGCAGACGTCGACATCGTCGCCTGCCGCACCGGCGGCCCCGGCGGTCAACATCGCAACAAAGCCAGCACCGCGGTACGGGCCACCCACCGGCCCACCGGTATCGTCGTCGTAGTCGACACCGAGCGGCAATTCAGCCTCAACCGCCGCATTGCCATACGGCTGCTGCGACAGGCCATCGAGCACGGCGACGAGGCGGCAGAGCGCGCCGCCACCACCGACCGCTGGCGCATCCATGATGACCTCGTACGCGGCAACCCCACCCGCATCGAACGTCCGGAACCGTCGAAGCAGGACCTGGCCCCGCAGAAGCAGACGCGCCGACGACGGCGGCAGTCCACTGGACCGCGCCCACCGCCGAAGGAGAATCGCATCCGACAACACACAAGATTTTCGGCGGGTTCCGGGACGCTGGTTCCTCCGGAGACGCGATCAGGTCGCGGCAACCGCCAGCCGTCCAGTAAACGACCTCCCTATCCACCATCGACAACCGAAACACCGCTAAGGCGTACGCGATCATGCTGCGCATCCTTGGCCCGCAAGCTCGGCGTGCAGAACCTGAGCGGTGCGAGCCTGGGGCAGGTACGGGGGATGACCGAGAAGGAAATCCGGGCCGTGGCCATTGTCGATGCTGGAACGCGGTTTTGACGGCGCCCTGGACAAGGTGGCCGCGTGAGTGCCCTTAAGAGCAGCAGGAAGACGCTCAGCCCGCCCAGTGGCGTGCTGACCCCGAGCGGGTACATCGGCCCGAGTGTGCTCGACGTGAAGGGCGGTTCGACGGCGAACGGGGCGACGGTTCAGCTGTGCGCGCTGAAACGAGAACGTCCAGCAGTACTGGCGGCGGGTCCGCGGACGAGGTCACGCGTCTGGGCGGCGGACGCGGGGAACGGCCTGGCCGCGGCGGGCGGCCTCGGCCTCCAGGCGCTTCCTGAGCAGCCTGCCCTGGCCGAGGAACGAGCGCATCCGCTCGCGGCGGTTCCCCGACAGGCTCCAGTCGTCCAGGGCCCGCTCGACCCGCACGCTCAGCCGATCGCCCTCTCCGGTCGCGGTCCCGACGAGCACCACGTTCTCCTGCCACTCCATGGCCGGGCCGTGCCGGTGGAAGGTCAGGCACACCGGCCCTTCGGCCGCCTGGACGCCCGCGGGAAGCCGCAGGTCGAAGCCGGTCTCGGTCCGTACGGCCGAGCGGGTGCGCACCGCCAGCGGCATGTCGTCGGCCACCATGGTCACGACGGGCTCGCCCAGGCGGGCCGCGCGGCCTGCGAAGGGCCGCCAGTCCGCGGGCGGGGCCGATCGGCTCGGCAGCCAGGGGCCCGTCGGGGCGGGATCGGAGGCGGGAACCGCGACGTCTCCGGGGGCCGTCCAGACCTCGGGCGTCCTGGACAGGTCGCCCTCGGGCCACCAGACCATCCTCTCGGGGGTGACCTCCACCCAGATGCGAGCGAAATACCACCCCAGCCGCTTCACCAGGAACCACGGCATCCCGGCGAACCCGGCGCCGGTCTTGGCGAGCGACTCGCGGACGTACCGGTCGGTGTTGGCCTGCAGATCCGCGTCGCGTACGGTCGCCCGGCCCTGCACGAGGACGACGGGCGGCCGGCTGAGCCCGCTGCCCGTGTCCTCCGCGCCGGCGCCGGAGTAGAGCAGCGCGACGCGCGGATCGTGCCGGGCGCGCTCGGCCTTGCCGGGGTAGGTGAGCCCAGTGCTCACGTCGAGCGTGCCGGCCGCGCCGGCGTACGGCGTGACGGGCCAGGTGACGGGCCGGCCTTCGCGGGTGAGCGAGGCGTATTCGCAGACCATGGCGCGGACGAGAATCTCAGCCACCTCGTGCGGCCACGTGGTCGGCGTGGATGCGGTCATCACGACTCCAGGACAGCGTTCGCGGGGATGGTGACGCCGTACAGGCGGGTGAAGCGCCGCCGGTAGGCCGGCCACCAGAACAGGCGGAACATGAGCCGGGCCACGACCGGCAGGTCGGCGTACGACGTCGCGAGCAGATCGGCGTCCGCACTCGAGGCGAGCCAGCCGAAGATGACGGCGACACGGCGGCGCCCGAAGTCGTCCATCGCCCGGCGTTTGTCGGCCTCGACGTCGTCGAGGGTGAGGTGGCGGAGCATGAGCGGCACGGCGGTCCGCTCCTCGTGGTCGAGGTGCTCGTTGACGAGCTCGTGCAGCCGCCGCAGGGTGGGCGCGCGCTCGGCCAGGGGCACCCCGCGATCGGAGGCGGCCGCGATGAGCGGGTCGAGCACGGAGTGCTCCGACTCCAGCTCGGCCAGCACGTCCGCCGCCTCCGGGGCACGGCCGGCGAGCGTGGGCCACAGGCTGGCATCCTCGTGCGAGTGATGGGCGTGCAGCATGTCCAGCACGAGCGCGAGCTGCTCCTCCAGCAGTTCCTCGTGCGCGTCGTCACGCGGGTTCGCGCACGCCTCGGCCAGGCGGCCGAACTCGGCGCGGAAACCGGCGTGCATCATCAGGAAGCCGGTCAGGTGTTCTGGTGTGATCATCAGTCTGTTTCCTCACGTGTCGGAAACAGACTGCGCGCCCCGCCCCTACGCGCACTTGTCGAGGGCTTGCCGGGCCCTTGTCAGCCAGTAGCCGCCGCCCGCCCGCTCCAGCAAGCGCACCGCCTCCCGCAGGTGGGCCCGCGCCCCCTCGCGGTCCCCGAGCGCCAGTAGCGCCTCGCCCATGTGGCCGTCGTACGCGCCGTCGATCGTGGTGCAGGTGCCGCTCACATGCAGCAGCCCGGCGAAGGGACGGAACGCGTCGTAGACCTCCCGCACGATGTCCGTCTCGCCGAGCCGGATCGCCGCGTGCAACCGGCACATGGCGGCCATCGCCCAGTGGTAGTCGCGCGGCGGCAGCGGGGTCTCCCGCAGGAGCCTCCGGGCGCGCCCGTGCTCGCCCCGGTCCGCCAGCGCGTACGCCAGGACGTAGGCGAGGCCGGCCATGCCCGTCCGCTGGAACATCTCCTCGATCCATTCCGCCTCCTCGCCGAAGCGGTCCTCCTGGATGAGCGTCTCGGCCCGCACGGCGAGCATGCCCACCTCGAAGTACGCGAGGTCGGAGAAGGACAGCGTCGCCCTGACGGGCTCGAAGTGGCGAGTCGGGTCCGGCACACCCTGGAACAGGTCGAGACCCACGTGTGCGATCGCCGCCTGCAGCGCCAGCGTGGGGTTGTGCAGGTCGCGCAGCAGCGCGTCGGTCTCCGCCAGCAGCGCGCGGGCCTGCGGCACCCTGCCGTGCTCGACGTGATGGGCGACGAGGTGGAGCTGTGCGATCGCCCTCAGCTGGGACGACAGGTCCGGCTCGGCCAGCAGGCGCCGCGCGGTCGCGGCGAGCTGCTCGACGAAGTCCTGTCCCTGCATGGCGAGCAGCCGCAGGTGGAGCACGCGCCGCAGCAGGGCGGGGTCGCCCAGGCGCTCGGCCGCCGCCACGGCCCGCGACGAGACCGCGTCGACCTCGTCCTCGCGGCCGGTCTGGGCGTGCACGACGGCCCGGACGGCCTGCGCCGTCGCCCACGCGGACGTGTCCGGGGACAGCTCGCGCACGGCCCGGTCCATCGCCTCCCGCAGGGCGGCCACGTCGAGGCCGTAGCGGAACGGCACCCAGACGCCGTGTCCCATCGCGATGTCGGCGGCCCTGACGGCCTTGTCCAGGTCGGCGCCGGCCAGGGCGAGCGCCTGCTCGACCGCCTCGTAGCCCTCGTCGAACCGCCCGGCGGCGTAGCGGCTCTCGGCCAGCCCGACGGCGAGCTCGAACCGCTCGGCCAGGCCGGCCCCGGCCGGCCCGGCCGCCGCCAGCGCCTCCTGCCACGAGGTGGCCGCGTCGTCGGGCGCGTGCCGCCGCAGGGCCGCCCGCGCGGCGCGGGCGGAGTAGTCCATCGCCATGCGGGCGGGCTCCGCGCCCAGCTCCGCCGCCGCGAGCCAGTGCCGCGCGATGACCGCCGCGCGGTCGTCCCTGTCTCCGTGGACGCGGGTGAGGACGCCCGCGACCTGCTCGTGCACGCGCGCCCGCCACAGCCGCGACCGGCGCGACAGCAGCGCGTCGGTCACCAGGGCGTGCGCGAACTCGTACCCGCCCAGCCGGTACGACGACTCCCAGATCAGCCCCGCGCCGAGGGCCGCGTCGAGCGGCGGCAGCAGGTCGCCGACCGTGCCTCCGGCGACCTGGGCCAGGACGCCCGCCTCGAACTCGTCGCCCATCACGGCGGCGAGCTCCAGCACACGTGCCGCCTCCTCCCCCAGGCCCGCCACCCGGTGCAGCACGACGTCCAGCACGCCCTGCGGCAGTTCCTCGCCCGCCCGGGCCAGCTCCGCCAGGAAGAACGGGTTCCCGGCGGTGCGCCCGCGCAGTTCCTCTGCTTTACGGCTGCCCGGGTCGCGGCCGGACAACTCCCGGACGAGCGCGCGGACCTCCTCGGCGGCGAGCCCGTCGAGCCCGAGCCTGCGCGCGCCGAACCGCGACAGCGCCGACAGCGTGCCGGTGAGCGCCGACGCCTCGTGCCGCCGGAAGGTCGCCACCAGCAGCAGGCCCGGCCGGGCGGTGGACGCCACGTGGACCAGCAGCCGCAGCGTCGCGTCGTCGGCCGCGTGGATGTCCTCCAGCACGACGATCACCGGGCCGGCGCCGGCCAGGAACGTGCCGACCGCCTCGAAGAACCGCAGCCGCGCCCCCTGCGCGTCGGACGCCGGGATCGCCTCCAGGCCGCCCGACAGGAACGTGCTCACCTCGCCGGGCAGGGCGACCTCCGGGGCCGCGGCGGCGAGGTCGCGCAGGACCCGCTCCCAGGGCCACAGGGCGGGCGCGGTCTCGTGGTCGGGACTCGACCCCCAGCCGACCGGCACGTCGGCGGTCGCGCGGAACCGCTTCAGCAGGCTCGTCTTGCCGACGCCCGGTTCGCCGTCCACCAGCACGACCTGCCCGGCGGCGGACGACGCCTTCGCCGCCTCGTACAGGAACTCCAGCGCGCTCTGCCTGCCGACGAAGACCGGCTGTTCCGCCGCGGGCTCGGGAGCCCTGCGTGCCGTCGTCTCTTTCGGCGTCCGCTGTTCCGGCGTCCGTGCCGCAGGCCGCCGCGGGGGTGACGGCGTGGCAGGACGCTCCGGTGGGAGCAGCGCGGCGTCCTGGCGCAGCACCGCGCCTTCGAGCTCCCGCAGCCGCGGCCCGGGGTCGATGCCCAGTTCCCCGGCGAGCACCTCCCGCACCCTCCGCAGGCAGCCGAGGGCCGCCGCCTGCCGGCCCGCCCGGTAGTGGGCCAGCACCAGCAGTTCCCAGGCACGCTCCCGCAGGGGGTGTTCGCGGACGAAGGAGTCCAGCCGCGCGACCACGTCCGTGTGGCGGCCCAGCTCCAGCAGGGCCGCGGCCAGCCCCTCCACCGCGTCCAGCCGCACCTGTTCCAGACGGCCGATCTCCGGCTGCGCCCACTCCTCGGACCGCACGTCCGCGTACGGGTCGCCCCGCCACAGGCCGAGCGCCTCGGCGAGGGCGTTCGCCGCCACCTCGTGCCGTCCCCCGGCCAGATGGCCGGTCCCGGCCGACGCGAGCGTCTCGAAGTCCCTCGTGTCGAGGTCGAGCCCGCCGGTCATCAGGCCGTACCCGTCGGCGGCGCTGACCAGGACGGCCGCGGTCGCGCCCGGCCGCCGGTCGGGCTCCAGCCGGCGGCGCAGGTTGGAGACGTAGACCTGCAGGCTCCCCTGGGCGCTGGCCGGCGGGTTGCCTGACCACAGCCGGTCGGCCAGGAGGTCCACGGGGAGCACGCGGTCGGCGTGCATCGCGAGGAGGGCCAGGAGGGCTCGCTGCTTCGGCGGTCCGGCCGGTACGGCCTGCCCGGCCACGACGAGTTCCATGGGCCCGAGGACGTTCAGCCGCACGGGCCAATGCTACGGAGACGCATTCAACCGGTCCAGTTGTCACATTCCCGGAGCCGTCCGACGTTCCCGCACCGTGATCGGGACCCGTGCGGACCCTCTGACGCCGGCGACCTGAGCCCCCTCTGGTGGGATCTTCACGTCGCCGGTCACAGCTACCATTTGCCCTACAATGCGACGCCATCCCCCTTTGATCCTCGCCTGTCTCCTTGCGACGGCCTGCACCGCCGATCCCACCGCCCGGGCGACCCCCATGCCGGCCGCACCGTCGACCGAGACGCTCCGGTCGCCGGCGGCTGCCCCACCCTCGCCCTCATCCTCGGCGACGTCCGGACCCCGGCTGGTTTCCGTGCCCATGGGTGAGAGCGCCGCCCTCGAAAGCCCGATCTACGCGGCGCCGCGTACGAGCGCGCGCTGCGAGTTGCCGGCGATCAAGCCGGACCACTGGGGCTCGATGAAGAGGTACCTCGCTTCGACGTCGGCCTGCCTGGACCGCGTCTGGACGCGCGAGTTCGCCGCGGTGCGGGTCTTCTACTCCCCGCCCCGGCGCAGGTACATCCGGCACCGCACGCGCGATCCCCAGTGCGGGATGATGCCCGCCAAGGGCGCCGCCGGCACCTACTGCCCGCTCACCTCGACCTATTACATCCTCGTGCCCGGGGACACCATCGGACCGTGGGGGGCGGCGTGGGCGGCGCAGCTGATCGCCCACGAATACGGGCATCACGTGCAGTACATGACGAACATCCTCGACTACGCGGACTTCCGGTCCGAAGGCGCCGCCAAACGAGCGATCGACCTCGCCAGCCGGCGGCTCGAACTCCAGGCCGAGTGCTTGTCCGGAGTGGCGCTCAGGGCAGCGCGCGGCGAACTGCCACCGTTGACACAGTTCCAGGACCTCTACACCGGCCGGCTTCCCGCACAGTGGGTGCGTGACCACGGCCGCCTGAGCACACAGCGGCACTGGTTCGAGCAGGGATGGCGCAGCGGCAGGCCCGCCGCGTGTGACACCTGGTCGGGACCGGAGCGCGAGGTCAACTGACCTCCGCCTCGGCGCCGTTTCGCGAGCCCGGCGCGCCGCCGAGGCGGGAGACCACCGCGAGAGCCGTACGGGCGCTTGCCGCGTCGTGCACGCGGAACACCCGGGCACCCTGCAGCGCCGACACGGCGAGCGTGGCCAGCGTGCCGGCGTGGCGATCCTCCACGGGCAGGCCGCCCAGGGTCTCCCCGACGAAGTCCTTGTTGGAGACGGCCACCAGCACCGGCCACCCCGTGGCCGTCAGCTCGCCGAGCCGCCTGCTGACCTCCAGCGAGTGCCATGTGTTCTTGCCGAAGTCGTGAGCCGGGTCGACCAGGATCGCGTCGCGGCGGACCCCCGCCGCGACCGCGCGCTCCGCGAGGTCCGTCGTGTACGCGATCACGTCGGCCACCACGTCGGCGTACGCGATGCGGTGGGGCCGGGTGCGCGGCTCCACCCGCCCGGCGTGCGCGCACACCAGGCCGATGCCGTACGCCGCGGCGACCTCGGCGAGCTCGGGGTCCACGCCGCCCCAGGTGTCGTTGAGCAGGTCGGCCCCGGCCTCCGCGACGACCTTGGCGACCTCCGATCGCCAGGTGTCGACACTGATGATCACGCCGGGGTGCCGTTCACGCACCGCGGTGACGACCTCGGCCACGCGGCGTATCTCCTCGGCCGGGTCGACCTCCGTGCCGGGACCGGCCTTCACGCCGCCGATGTCCACGATGTCCGCCCCTTCCTCGACGAGGCGGGAGGCGGCGTCCACCGCGGCGGAGAAGGCGTAGGTCGATCCCCTGTCGTAGAAGGAGTCGGGGGTCCGGTTGACCACGGCCATGACAGCGAAGTCGCCGGGACCGAAGGCACGGCCGCGCAGGCGCAGGACGGGCGAAGGGCCGGGCGCCTCTGCGGGCATCGGCGTAGTGGGCATCGCCCGCCAGCGTACTAGGTGCGCGTCGTCCGATCCGTGCCCGCGGGAAGCTCACGGCCGTGGAACGCTCCAAACCGCGGGCAGATGGTCATGCCGCGGAGCCGCCCTCGGCCAGGGCCACGAAGTCCTGCGCCATCGCGGGCAGCCGCCGCCGGGCGTGCACGACCGCGATGATCTTCCGGAGCGAGGGATCGAGCGATCGGACCACCAGGCCGGCCCTGGCCGCCTGCTCGGCCATGCTCCGGTACCACAGCAGCGAGGCCCGCCCCTCCCGTACGGCCCGCAGCCAGCCCCGGCGCTCGTCGGACTCGACGGCGGGGATCGGGCGGACGCCGTACGTGGCGAAGATCTGGTCGAACTCCCTGCGGCGCGGGCTGCCGGGGGCGGGCAGCACCAGCCGCATGCCGTTCAGCCGGGCCACGGGGACGGGGTCGGGCAGGTCGAGGCCGGGCGGGGAGATCAGCACGATCTCCTGGCGTTCGAGCGGGTGGCTCACCAGGTCCGTGGGCACCGGGAGATCGGTCAGCCCGAGATCGGCGCGCTGCTCGCGGACCGCGCTGACCACCCCCTCCCGGCCCTCGCACCGCACGATGTGCACCCGGATGCCGGGATGCTCGGCGGCGTAGGCGGGCAGCAGGCGCCCGGCGAGGCCGGGCTCCAGGCTCGGTGTGGACGCGATCCGCAGTTCGGCGCCGGAGGAGTTGCCCTGCGTCGCGAAGGCCTCGATCTCGGCCACCGCGTCGAGGGCCTCGCGGGCCAGCTTCACGACCCGGCGTCCCTGGGCCGTCACGACGACCCCGCGGCCCGAGCGCGCGAAAAGCGTCATTCCGAGTTCGCGTTCCAGGTCGCGAATCGCGCGGGACAGGGCGGGCTGCGCGATATAGAGCGATCTGGCGGCATCGGTCATGGTGCGGTGCTCCGCAGTGGCGACCACGTAACGGAGCTGCTGCAGATTCATGCGAAAAACGCTAGGGCAGACGAGCCCGGCGATTCCGGAACATCGCAGAGATCACGCCGCTCGATTACCCATCGTGCCCGACATCTGCTACATCCGTGATGGATGAGATTTCAGTATTCTTTTGCCCCAAATCCACAAAGGGGGCAATGTCGTGGCGCAGCAGTACCCTCCCCAGGAGCAGCCCGGGGGGAGTTCTCCCTATTCAGGGCCACCGTTTCCGCCGCCCGAGGCTGTGCCCGGCTCGCCGGACGGAGCGCACTCCCCCGGCGCGGCCCCGGGACCGTACGGCCCGCCCGCCTGGGGCGGCGCGAGCGGCGCGAGCGGCGCGGGCGGCGCGGGCGGCGCGGGCGGCGCGGGCGGCGCGGGCGGCCCGGAGGGCGCGGGCGGCCCGCAGCCCGGGCCCGGAGCATGGAACGAGCCGTCCGGATGGCCTCCATCTCCAGGAGGGCAGCCCGGGCGGCCGGGTGGCCCCGGCCCCTACCCCGGCGCGGCTCCCTATCCGCCGCCCCCGCAGCAGCAGAGCGGTCCCCATGCGCCCGGGACGCATCCTCAGGGACCGGCCGCGTACCAGAACGGCCCGTCCCACGGCGGTCCCCAAGTTCACGGTGGGCAGGTCCACGGCGGGCAGGTTTACGGGGGGCAGGTTTACGGGGGGCAGGTTTACGGGGGGCAGCAGCCCTACCCGCAGGCCGCGCCGCCCCCCGGCCACGGCGCTCACCCGGCGGCCCCGGCGCAGGGCGGCGTCCATCCGCAGAACGGTCCTCAGCCGGGCGCGACGCCGTACCAGCCCGGAGCTCAGCACCAGGGCGGCGCGCAGCGGTACCCGCAGACCCCGGCGTGGCCGGGCGCGACGGGTGAGGGCCCGCACGCACAGGCACACGCCCAGTCCCCCTCCGCCTACGCGCCCCCGCCGTCCCCCGCCGCGCCGGCCGGTTCTCCGTACGACCCGGCGAACGGAGCCCCGGGTCATCCGGGCGGCCAGGCGTACGCGCCGGGCGGGCCCGCGTACCCGGCGAACGGCCGTTTCCAGGCTCCGCCGGGGAACCCGGGGGCCCCCGCCCCGCCACAGCCCCCGCCGCCCGCGGGAACCCCGGCCTGGGGAACGCCACCCCAGCCGGCACCGCCCGCGCCGCAGGGCATGCCGTTCCCGCCGGCGCCGCCGCAGGGACCTCAGGCACCGCCGCAGGGGCCCGGATGGGCGCCACAGCAGGGGGCGCCGCAGGGGCCGCCCCAGGGGCCGGGATGGGCACCGCAGCCTCCGCCTCCCCCGCGCGGGCCGGCCGCGCCCTACCCTCCGCCCGCCTGGCGCCCGCCCCGCCGCAGGTCCGGCGCGGGGGCGGTCGTCGGCGCGCTGATAGGCGTGCTCGCGGTCGTGTTCGTGCTCGTCGTGGTGGTGAGCGCACTGGCGGGCCTGTCGGACCACGAGGAGACGGTCTCGCCCGTCGCGCTTCCGACCCTCACCCTCTCGCCGTTCCCGTCGCACAAGGACACCACGGACGCGGAACCGACCCACAAGCCCACGACGCAGCCCACGACACAACCCACGACGCGGCCGACCCCGGTGCTCAACCGCACGACGAAGAACAACAGCCTCTACCGGGCCGGGTCGCCGGCGAAGACGAACTGCCGGGCCGGAAACGCCAGCATCTACAACCACGCCCAGTTCAAGGCGCTGATCCTCAGGACCGGCACGTGCATGGGCAAGGCGTGGGCGCCGGCGCTGCAGCGGGCCGGGATCGAGTGGAGCCCGCCGAAGTACATGATCGCGGCCCGCAAGGGCAGGGGCGCCTGCGGCGACTATCCCGCCCCCGGCAGCAACGTCCCGTACTACTGCCCGAGCAACAGCACGATCTACGCCTCCACCTCGGCGATGGCGAGGGAGTACGGCCCGCTCGGGTCGTGGAACGGGATCATCATCAGCATGATGGCGCACGAGTACGGCCACCACATCCAAAGCATCTCGGGCATCTCCGACTCCTGGTGGCGGCAGACGCTCGACTCCACCTCGCGCAGCGGCCGGCTGGCCCTGAGCCGCCGGCACGAACTGCAGGCGACGTGTTTCGGCGGCATGTTCATGCGGTCGGTCGCCGCCTCGTATCCGATCGACACCACCCGGCGCAACACGCTCCTGTGGGCGTACGGCCACCTGGGCGACCCGCCGGGAGGGCCGCGCGACCACGGGAACACGCGCAGCAACGCCGCGTGGTTCCGCCAGGGGTACACCCGCCCGATGACCTACCAGTGCAACACCTGGGTCGTCGGGTCCGCGGCCGTGTCGTGATCACCGGCTTGATGATCTACGTCTACCTTGTCCGGATATGGGAGTTAGAATCCCTAGCCACGGCTTCGGAGGAGAGAGCGGTGAACCATGCGAGGCGGGGGTCCCGCTGACGACACCGGGGGTCCCCGGGAGGGTCGGCGCCCAGGTCAGCCCGGTGGAGACACAGGTCAGCCCGGCGGAGACACAAGTCAGCCCCGCGAAGACGCTGGTCAGCCCGGTGCGAATACGGGTCGGCCCGGTGGAGACGCAGCTCAGCCCCACGCGGAGGCGAGCAGGCCCGGCGGCGGCACGGATCAGCGTGGCGGGACCGGGAGCGACGGGGGACCCACGGGCTCGCCACGCGCGGCCTCCGCGCGCGGCGGGGCGGCGCGTTTCAGTCCCCCGCTGACCACCGCCTCCCTGATCGGCTGGACGGCGCTGTCGGCCGTCCTCCCCGGGGCGGCCCACCTGCGTGCGGGCAACCGCCGCACCGGGATCGCTCTGCTGGCGACGTTCGGCGTCGTACTGGTCGCCCTGGTGGTCCTGGTCCTGAACCTGAAGGACAACGCGGGCGTGGCGCTGCGCGGCAGCACGCTGACCGCCGTCATGGTCGGCGCGGCCGTGTGCGCGCTCGCCTGGTTCACGCTCGTGCTGCTGTCCTTCATCGCCCTGCGCCCGCAGCGCCTGCACCAGACCGGGCAGGTGGTGTCCGGCATCGTCGCGGGCGTGCTGTGCGTGGCGGTGATGGCGCCGTTCGCCTTCACCGCGAACACGATCAGGACGGCCAACCAGTTACTCGACGACGTCCTGGCTCCGGTGGACGACGGCTCGACTCCCGCCCCCGTACGCGCCGAGGATCCGTGGAACGGCCGCAAGCGGGTGAACTTCCTGCTGGTCGGCGGCGACGCCGCGGGCAACCGGGTCGGGGTGCGCACCGACTCGATGACCGTGGCCAGCGTGAACATCGCCACCGGCAACACGGTCCTGTTCAGCCTGCCGCGCAACCTCCAGTACGTCCGCTTCCCCCCGAGCAGCCCCCTGCGCAAGGTGTTCCCCAACGGCTTCAACGACGAGGGCCAGGGCCTGCTCAACTCCGTCTGGTACTACGCCGACAACAACCCCCAGGTCATGGGAGGCAAGAACCGGGGCGCGCAGGCGCTGAAGGACGCCATCGGCTACACCCTGGGCCTGCACATCGACTACTACGCGATGGTCGACATGTACGGCTTCGCGGCTCTGATCGACGCGGTCGGCGGGCTCAAGATCCGAGTCGAGCAGGACGTCAAGTGGGGCGGCAAGTTCGGCACCGCCGGCACCATCAAGGCCGGTTACCGCACGTTGAACGGCGAGGAGGTGCTCTGGTACGGCCGCTCGCGGGTCGACACCGACGACTTCTCCCGCATGGGCCGCCAGCGCTGCGTCATCGGCGCGCTCGCCCAGCAGGTGACCCCGGCCACGGTGCTCGCGAACTTCAACAGGATCGCGGCGGCGGCCCGGCACATGTTCCGCACCGACATCCCCCGCGACCTGCTCGAGCATCTCGTCCCCCTCGGCATGAAGGTCAGGAACGCCAAGATCACCAGCCTCCAGTTCGTGCCGCCGCTCATCTACACCGGCAACCCGGACTGGGCCAAGATCAGGAAGCTGACCCTGGAGGCGATCCGCGAGTCGATGACCGACCGGGGCGCCGTCGCGGCCACCGCGTCGCCCATGACCTCCGCGGGATCGGCGTCGTCCGCGACGCCCTCCGGTTCGCCCTCGGGGTCCATGTCGCCGTCCGTGTCGCCGTCCGCCTCGCCGAGCCCGTCGGCCTCGCGCACGCCGGTCCTCGCCGGGGCGAGCCCTCGCGCCACCCCCACTCCCAACGACAAGCCGGCCAAGAGCCTGTCGGAGCTGTGCGGCTTCTGAGCCGGAGCTGCTGAGGGGGCGTCACGCACGTTGACGTCCCTTCCGTCGCCTGCGCTCGGGATGGCGTGCCGGTCAAGGGCTCTTCGGGGCTACGGCCGAGGCCGGGCGAACGATCCGGGCTCGTCGGCCGGGGGCCGCAGGCCGAGCCACTGCTCGGCGTCCCAGGCCTGGAACCGCTCGACCTCGGTGAATCCCAGCTTCGCCGCGAGGCGCATCGAGCCGACGTTGGCGCTTTGGGTGGTGAGCACCATCGGCTCGCCGGGAAGGGCGGCGTCAAACCAGTCGAGTGCCGCCGCGCACGCCTCGGCGGCGTACCCGTGCCCCCAGGCCTTCGGCAGGAACAGGTAACCGAGATCGGCCTTCCCCACGGCAGCCGGGCGACGGTGCCCGGTTGCTCTCCTGAGCAGGATCTGGCCGATCATCGCCCCGTCGAGCTCGACGACGAAACTCCCGGGCCATCGCTCGGGCACCTCGGGCATCTCACGCTCAAGCTCGTCACGCGGGCGGGGACCGCCGAGGTAGGTGTGCACCTCCGGCGAGGCGAGCAGCTCGATGAACGTTGTACGGTCCCGCGCCTCGGGCTCGCGGAGCACGAGCCGCTCGGTCCGGATCGGCTCAGGCGGCCACGCCACATTTCCTAGATCCGACATGCGCGCAAGCCAACCAACCCTGTAGGACGACGCTCAACTTGGGCATCGACGCGTGGCTCACCGGCCGGGCCATGAGCGGGCGGGGTTCGGATCGGCACACGTCGGGTCCGGTCAGGTCCGCCGCCATGACGAGGCCGGTCCACGGGTCGGGCGGCGGGGACACCGCATCCGCCATCGGCCGATACACCCGGGATGCGGAGCCGGCCGGCGGGTCGCCCCGCCAGAGCTTCTGATCGGCGCGACACCGGAAGGTTTTCCGTGAAGGCGTGGACGCGGCCTCCCGGATGCAGCAAGGTGGTCACGTAACGTATCCGCCCAGTCACCATCCGCCGAGTAACGGAGTGGACTCGTCGTGCGCGTACTCATCCAGTTGCGTCCGTCCCCCGACCTGGTCGCCGCGGTCGCCGACCCGTCGGTTTCGTCGATGGCGTCGGACGTGGCCGACGGCCTGCCCGGGGTCGTCCTCGACCAGTCGTACGCACCCGTGGCCGTGCCCCGCCCGATGCCCGCCTCCCCCGGCGGGGATCCGCTGTCGCTCAACCAGCCACTGATCTTCTCCATGGCGCCCCAGGACGCCTCGGTCGTGGTCCGCGGGGAGATCGCCGACGACGAGGTCACCAGCAGGATCGCCCTCCTGCCGGCGACCCGCCGCGACGTGGTCGCGGTGTACGCCGACCCGGCGATCGAGACCACGCTCACCTGTGCGGGCGACCCGGCCGTCGGCGACTGGCACGACGTCGAACGGCTGCTGCGCGTGCCCGACCTGACGTCCGAGGGGCTGGACGGCTCCGGCGTCCCCCTCGCCGTCATCGACACGGGCATCAACGCGGCGTACGTCAAGGCGGCCCGCGGCCACGATGTGACGGTCGACCACGAGCGGAGCTGGAACCCCGCGAGCGTCTCCGGGACCCCGGGGGACTTCCCGGTCGACCACGGCACGATGTGCGCCTTCGACGCGCTCATCGCCGCGCCCAAGGCGTCGCTCGTGGACGTGCCCGTCCTGCTGTCGCGGCGGCAGGGCGGCTCGACGCTCGACGGCCTGCTGTCCGACGCGATCGCGGCGTACGCCCACCTGCGCGAGGTCCTCGACGCCCAGCCGGCCGAGTCGCGGGCACTGGTGGTGACCAACAGCTGGGGATCCTTCTCTCCGCGCTGGGACTTCCCGCCCGGCCACCCCGGCAACTACTCCGACAACCCCGCCCATCCGTTCAACCTGATCGTCGGCAGCCTGGCCGAGGCGGGGGCGGACATCCTGTTCGCCGCGGGCAACTGCGGGACGCAGTGCCGCGACAGCAGGTGCGCCTTCCCCGACCGGCCCATCGTCGGGGCCAACTCCCATCCCCGCGCGCTGTCGATCGGCGGGATCGACACCGCGGGGACGCGGGTGGGCTACTCCTCGCAGGGTCCCGGGCGGCTGACGGCGCGCAAGCCGGACGTCTGCGCCTACACGCACTTCGCCGGCTCCGGCGCGCTCGGCGACGGCGAGCCCGACTCGGGCACCTCGGCCGCCTGCCCCGTCGCGGCCGGGCTGGTCGCCGCCGTGCGCTCCCGCTGGCCCGCCAGCGTGCTGCCGCCCGCCCAGCTCCGGACCCTGCTGCGCCGGACGGCCGATGATCGCAGTGCCGTAGGGTATGACCACGACTACGGGTACGGCGTGGTGGACGCCGCCGGCATCATCGCCGCGCTGCGCCGCCGCGCCGCCAAGGCGGCCTGAAAGCACAGCGCCGCCAAGGCGGCCTGGGGCGGCCGCGCCGCCCGGCGTCGAGACGCCCACCAAGGGGAGGCGGGGCCGGTGGCAGAGGTGCTCATCACCGTGCGGCTTCCCGCGCCCGCGACGCTGGAGGCCGCGATGCGGCGGCTCGACCTCGCCGAGGACGAGGTCGACACCGCGTACGGCCTGGTGCCGGTCGATCCGGACAGGGGCCTGTACGTCCTGCGGGTGACGGAGGACGCCGGACGGCGCGTCGGCGACTCGGGCGCCGGGGCGGCGGACGGCGGACCCTACTCCGATCCGCCCATCGAGCCCTACGGCCCGCCGCGATGACCGCTCCCGTCTGGGTGGTGTCCGGTCCGCCGGGCGCGGGCAAGTCGACCGTCTGCGATCTGCTGCTGGCCCGCCTGGATCCCGTGCCCGCCCTGCTCGACAAGGACACGATGTACGGCGGCTTCGTCGAGGCCACCCTCGCGGCGCACGGCAGGCCGTCCGGCGAGCGTGAGGGGCCGTGGTACGACGATCACGTCAAGCGGCACGAGTACGCCGGCATGACGGCGACGGCCAGGGAGATCCGCTCCCACGGCTGCCCGGTGATGCTCGGCGGGCCGTTCACCTCCCAGGTGCACGACGCGGCGCTCTGGCACGCGTGGGTGGAGGCGCTGGGCGGCCCCGAGGTGCGCCTGGTCTGGATCCGCTCCGACGGCCCCACGCTGCGTGAGCGGCTGGTCCGCCGGGGTCTCCCCAGGGACGGGCAGAAGCTGGACAGGTTCGCCGAATACCTGCGTGCCATCCGCGTGGACGAGCCGCCTGCCGTGCCGTACCACGAGATCGACAACCGCCTCGGCGCCCCGCCGCTCGCCGGCCAGATCGACCGGCTGCTGACGAGGACCTAGGCGGTTTCCGGCCGGTGGGCGTGGAACGCCTGGATCACCAGCGCGGCGAAGCGCCGGGCAGCCGTGACCCGGGCGGCGGTGGAGGTGGCGGCGATGCCCCTGTTGGCCATGAGCATGAGGATCAGGTCGTCCAGGACGAAGTCGGGGCGCAGGTGGCCGGTGTCCTTGGCGCGGCGGGCGAGCTCGGCGAGCGAGTCAAACGTGTGCCGCCGCGTCGCGGCGACGTCCGTCGCGCCGGGGAAGGCCGACATGAAGGCGCCGGTGAAGCCTCCGTTGCGGGCGTGCAGCTCACAGACCCTCTCGATCACACGGCAGAAGCCGTGCCACGGATCTGGGTCGGCACATCCCTCCTCGACGATGGCGTGGCACGCGCGCACCTCGTCGGCGAAGGCTTCGGCGACCAGCATCTGCTTGGTCGGGAAACGGCGGTAGACGGTGGCGGGGCCGACTCCGGCCCGCCGGGCGATCTCACGCATGGAAGCGTTCAGACCTTCGGCGGCGAACAGCGCGCGGGCCGCCTCGAGGATGCGCTCCCGGTTGTTCAGGGCGTCGGCACGCAGGATGTGAGGCAAACGGTCACTCACCGCTCTCACTTTAGCCAAGCGGACGGCGGCGGCCGTTAGCGTCCGGGCCATTCCCCCGACCGATCCCAGAATCTGGAGACGACATTGAAGGCAGTCGCGATCCAGGCGTTCGGCAGCCCCGAAGGCATGGAAGTCATCGACCTCCCTGCCCCGGCTGCCGCCGCCGGACAGGTGCTGATCGCCACCGAGGCGATCGGCGTGGGCGGCGTCGACGCCGTGATCCGACGCGGGGCTCTGTCTGCCTACGGCTTCGCTGAAGGCCATGTCCCCGGCGGTGAGGTGGCGGGCACCGTGACCGCCGTCGGCGACGGCGTCGACATCTCATGGATCGGACAGCGGGTGTGGGCGTTCACCGGCGTGGGCGGCGGCTACGTCGAACAGGCGACCGCTCCAGTCGGGGAGGTCCTTCCCCTCCCCTCGGGCCTGTCCGCCGTCGACGCGGTGACGCTCGGCGGCTCAGGGGTGGTGGCCCACTTCGCGCTCGCCCATGCGCGTTTCGCTCCCGGTGAGTCGGTGCTGGTGCGCGGCGCGGCCGGCAGCATCGGCATCACGGCGGTCCAGCTCGCGGCTCGTGGCGGCGCCGGCGCGGTGGCGGTCACGACGTCGTCGGCCGAGCGCGGGGATCGTCTTCGCACGCTCGGCGCGACCCACGTGCTGGACCGCTCGGGGGAGGGAGACGAGGACGCTCCCGTGGGCTACGACGTCGTCATCGACGTCGTAGCGGGCGCCGACATGCCTGCTTTCCTCGCCAGGCTCAACCCGAACGGCCGCATGGTGGTCGTCGGCGTGGTCGGAGGCCCGCCTCCGGCGGACTTCGGGACGACGATGATGGCGGCGTTCCGCAAGTCGTTGTCGTTCGCCACCTTCAGCGCCGACACCGTGGCCGGGTCCGCTCGGCAGGCCGTGAGAACCGAGCAGTTCGCCGCCGCGAGCCGGGGCGAGCTGCGGACGGTGGTACACGAGGTGCTGCCGCTGGAGCACGCCGTGCTGGCGCACCGGAAGATGGACGCCGGCGAGGTGTTCGGCAGGATCGTGCTGACGCCGTAGCCCTCGCGGCTCACGCCGTCGCCGGTCACACGATCTCGTGCCCGTACGCCGCGGCGAGCGGCCGCAGGTCGGGGACGCCGAAGGCCGCGCACATCGACGCGAACGTCTCGGCCTTGTCCTCGCCGTACCGGCGGACGTGGACCGCGTAGGCCTCGGCGGTGACGAATCTCGGCGGGTCGGTCTTGCTGTGGAACTTGTCCGCGAACATCACGAGCCCTTCCTCGGCCGACTCCGCGTGATAGTCGGCGGGAGGCAGCGGCAGGCCCTGTCGCAGCACGTCCTCCCTGCTGATCCCCACACCCGTGTGGTGAGAGCAGAACCGGCTCAGGATCTCGGGCAAGCCCTCCCCGCGGAGCAGTTCGTGGCCGAGGATCCCGTGGCGTACGTAACCGGTGTGGTCGAGCCGTCCGTCCTCGTCGTAGAGCAGGTAGACGCCGATGTCGTGCAGCAGGCTTCCGGCCCGCACCAACTCGGCGTCGACGTCGAGTCCGCCGCGGTCGGCCAGTCGCAGGGCGATCGCGCAGACGATCTCGCAGTGGGTGTGCACGAGCTCGAACGCTTCCTCCGTGGGCGCGTGTTTCGCGTGCAGTGCGCGGATCTCAGCGTCCGTCGGAAGCCGCATGCGGCGGAGTCTAGCAAGCGACGATCATGGTCAATCGGATTCCCGCCGTCAGGAGGGCACCCGTTCGCCCAGGCTCTCGCGCAGGCCCCTGATCTCCTCGCGCAGGGCCGACAGCTCGGCGAGCGTCGAGCTGTCCTGCCTCGCCTCCTCCTCCATGGCGCTCACCACGACCGCGATGAAGAGGTTCAGCACGACGAAGGTGCAGACCAGCACGAACACGACGAAGTAGATCCACGACGAGGGATGGGTCTCCATCAGCTCGCGGTTGATCTCCGACCAGCCGTCCCCCGTCATGACCTGGAACAACGTGTACAGCGACGTGGGCAGATCGCCGAAGTAGTCGGGCGCGGCGGCGCCGTACAACTTGGTGCCCATGACGGCGGCGACGTACAGGACGAGGCCGAGCAGGACGACGATCGAGGTCATCCCGGGGACGGCGGTGAGCAGCGCGGAGACCACCCGGCGCAGCGACGGCACCACCGAGATCAACCGCAGCGCCCGCAGGACGCGCAGGGCCCGCAGCACCGACAGGCCGCCCGCGGTGGGCAGGAACGAGAAGCCGATGATCAGCAGGTCGAAGACGTTCCAGGGGTCACGCAGGAACCGCCACCGGTAGACGTAGATCTTGGCCAGGATCTCCGCCACGAAGACGTACAGCGCGACGTGGTCGGCGACGTGCAGTTCCGTGCCGTACCGGGCGACCGCCTCGGCGGAGGTCTCGACGCCCAGCGTGGCCGCGTTGAAGAGGATCACCACAGTGATCGCCTGCTGGAACCGCCGCGACTCGATCAGGCGGCGGACACGTTCACGCACGAAGGACTCCTGGGGGGCCACGGAAGATCGACAAGAGCCTAGTGCCCCCGTCGGACAATTCCGCTCCGGTCGCCCAGATCCCCCGGCCGTGGCCGGCCCGATCGAGCGCCTGGGCGGGACGGGTGCTTTCGCTACTCTGGCCCGCAGAGCCGTGATCGCGATGGATGAGGGGCTGCATGGCCGAAAGTCCGTTACGTGCCGGAGACCCCGAACGGCTGGGTGACTACCGCCTCGTGGGCCGACTGGGGGAAGGCGGCCAGGGTGTGGTGTATCTCGGCGAAACCCCGGCCGGGGAGAGGGTGGCGGTGAAGGTCGTGCGGGTGCGGCCGTCCATCGGCGTTCCCACGTCCTTCGCCAGGGAACTGGCCGCGGCACGCCAGGTGGCGGAGTTCTGCACGGCGCGGATCATCGACGCCAGGCTGGACGCCGACCCGCCCTACATCGTGAGCGAGTTCGTCGACGGCCCATCGCTCCAGCAGGTGATCGAGAGCGGCGGGCCGCTCATGGGCGCGGTGCTGCATCGCCTGGCCATCGGCACCATCACCGCCTTGGCTGCCGTCCATGGAGCGGGGGTGGTGCACCGCGACTTCAAGCCGAGCAACGTGCTGGTCGGCCCCGACGGGCCACGTGTCATCGACTTCGGCATCGCCCGGCTGGTCGACGCCTCGACCACCACCGGCCTCCCAGCCGGTACGCCGCCGTATATGGCGCCCGAGCACTTCCACGGCGACCGGATCGGGCCTCCGGCGGACGTGTTCGCCTGGGGCTCCACCATCACGTACGCGGCCACGGGGGCGCCGCCGTTCGGCCGGGACACGCCCGCGGCCATCGCCTACCGCATCGTGCAGGGCGACCCCGTCCTCGGTGACCTGACGGGCGGGCTGCGCGATCTGGTGACACGCTGCCTGGACAAGGACCCGGCGCGACGGCCGACCGCCCGCGAGGTCCTCCTGAGCCTCCTGGACGACGTGCCGTCCTCCGGCGGGGACGTCGCGGCGCTCCAGATGGGCCGGCAGGCGGCGATCGAACAGGCCCCCGATCTCCTCGCGCCGGGGGCGACGGGCGGCGGGGAGCACCGGCTCCCCCGCCGGGCGCTGCTGGCCGGCGCGGGAGCGGTGGTCGCGGCCCTCGCGGGCACCTGGATCGCGGTCACCCGCCTGCCCGGCGGGACCGGAGCCGGCGGCGCCGTGCCGTTCGGGTCGAGGTCAGGGGCGTCGCCCGTGCCGACGGCCTCCGGCTCCTCCTCCCTCACCGCGGCTTCGGGCGGACCCACCGTGAGCGTCTCCGCCTCCCCGGACTCCACGGCCGGCGGGGTCGCTTCGCCGCCGGTGACCCCGGCCCGTGCGTCCGTGCCGTCCCCGGTCGCGGCTCCCGGGACTCCGGCCGAGCTGGGCGCGGCGATCGACGCCGCCGTCACGGCCACTCCTTCCGCGAGGTTCGCTTGCTCGGGGGCGTTCAGCGAGAGCGACACCTACCTGGGGGCCGACGGCCGATTCACCCATGATCCCGCACGCCTGTACTACGGCGGCTCCTACGACATGCGCGTCACCTATCCGGAAAGCGAGCGGAAACGCGTCGTCGTCATCGCTGACGACGTCCACCTTCCGAACGGCAAGAAGCTGCCGCTGGATCTCGACCCGCAGGGGCCGGCCGCCCATGAGCACGACAGCGCGGCGGCGGGCGCAGCGCTCTTCATCCTCGTCGGCTCGATCCCCACGATCCTGACCCTTGTCGGCGCCACCCCGAGGGTCTACCGCTCCGGGAAGGACGGCAGGACGTACTCGGGCGGTGTCCAGGTCGCGGACGCCGATTACGTGCTGCGCGACTTCCTCGCGAGCTGGCTGAGCCCGGCGCGGGGTCTGGACAGGTCCCGCATCTCGTACATCCTGACGCTCGACCAGGAGGACCTGCCGGTCAGGTTCGTGTTCACCTGGAAGGCGTCCCTGCCGCGGCGGGGACTGAACTCGTCGTCCTTCACGACGACCTACCGTGAGTGGGGCCCGACCCGGGCGATCGCCGCCCCGGCTTCCTGAAATCAGCGGGCGGCGGCGTCCACGGCTCGTGCCGACAGGACCTGGTCGAGGACCATGAGAGCGCAGCCGGTGATGCCCGCGCCGGGCCCGAGGCGGCCGCGCTCGATGCGCAGGCTGCGGGTGGCGAGCTGGGTGGAGCGCCGGTAGACGACCTCGCGCACGCCGGACACCAGCGGCTGGAACATCTCGGCGACGTCGCCGCCGAGGACCACGACCGCGGGGTTGAGCAGGTTGACCGCACCGGAGATGACCTCGCCCAGCCAGCGGCCGGCCTGCCGCACCACGGCCATGGTCTCCGCGTCGCCGGCCCGCACCAGGGCGGTCACGTCGGCGAGCGACGTCACGTCGCGGCCCTTGGCCCGCAGGTCGCGCAGGATCGCGGTGCCGCTGGCGACCGAGTCGACGCAGTCGAGGTTGCCGCAGCGGCACAGCACGCCCCCGCCGTCCCGCACCGGGATGTGCCCGATCTCCCCGGCCGCGCCGAGCGCGCCGCGCAGGATGCCGCCGCCGGAGATCACGCCCGCGCCGATGCGGGTGGAGACCTTCACGAACAGCAGGTCGTCGAGTTCGGAGGCGTAGACGACGCGGTGCTCGCCCATCGCGATGACGTTCACGTCGTTGTCCACGAGCACCGGCACGCGGAACCGCTCGGCGATGATCGGCGGGATCACCACGCCGGTCCAGCTCGCCATCACGCGGGCGCTCTCGACCCGCCCGGCGGCGAACTCCACGGTCGCCGGAACACCGAGCCCGATGCCGACGACGTCGTCCCGCCCGTCGAGCAGCTTCTCCCAGGTGTCCATGAGCAGGGGCAGCACGACGTCCGGCCCCTCCTCGACGTCGATGTCCAGGTCGGTGCGGTGCAGCACCTCGCCCGCGAGGTCGCACAGCGCGATCTGGGTGCGCCGGGCGCCGAGCGAGGCCACCGGGACGACTCCCCCGGAGGCGGCGAAGCGCAGCCGCACGGGCGGACGGCCCCCGGTGGAGGGCCCTTCGGCGTCCTCCACGATCAGCCCGCGCTGGAGCAGGTCGGCGACGCGGTGCGCGACGGCCGGCCGGGACAGGCCCGTCACACGGCCGATGTCGGCACGCGTCACCGCCTCCCCGCTCCGGATGAGCTGGAAGACCTCGCCGGTCGTGGCTATACGTGACATCGAGCGTAAGTGAAGCACAGGAACTCACCTAAGTTCAACGACTTATTCATTTCGAGTTACAAAACTAGGCTTGATAAGTCGCATAACTTCCCGATACTGTCCCATCCGTGCCCAATCGACACCTGGTGCCCGATCAACGGATCGGGGGCCGGACGTGCCGCCGGGCGCACGTCCCGGGACGACGCCCCCGGGGCGCGTTCGACCCCGCCTCGCGGCGGCACCGGCAGGAGGAGGACCTTCCGTGACGCACCCCGTTATCACCGAGGTCACCGAGCGCGTGGTGACGCGCAGCCGCGACGGCCGTGGGGCCTACATGGAGCGGGTGCGCCGCGCCGGGGCCGAACTGCGTGAGCGGGGGCCGGCCCGGGGGCGGCTCGGCTGCGCCAACCTGGCCCACGGCTTCGCGGCCGCGCCCGCCGAGGACAAGCTCGACCTGCGCGGTACGGCGAAGCCCGGCGTGGCCATCGTGACGTCGTACAACGACATGCTGTCGGCGCACCAGCCGTACGAGACCTATCCGCCGGAGCTGAAGCGGGCGGTCCGCGACGCGGGCGGCGTGGCGCAGGTGGCGGGCGGCGTGCCCGCGATGTGCGACGGCGTCACCCAGGGCCGGGCGGGCATGGAGCTGTCGCTCTACAGCCGCGATGTGATCGCGATGGCCACCGCGATCGCGTTGTCGCACGACATGTTCGACGCGGCCCTGCTGCTCGGGGTCTGCGACAAGATCGTTCCGGGGCTGCTCATCGGCGCCTTACGATTCGGGCACCTGCCGGCGATGTTCGTGCCCGCCGGGCCGATGACCTCGGGCCTGCCCAACAAGGTCAAGGCCAGGGCCCGGCAGGCCTTCGCCGAGGGCAAGATCGGCCGCCTGGAGATGCTCGACGCCGAGGCGGCGTCCTACCACTCCCCCGGCACCTGCACGTTCTACGGCACCGCCAACTCCAACCAGCTCCTCATGGAGGTCATGGGCCTCCACCTGCCCGGGGCGACGTTCGTCAACCCGCACACCGAGCTGCGTCACGCGCTGACCCGGGCGACCGCGCGGCGGGCGGTCGAGATCACCCCGCACGGCGAGGAGTACACGCCCGTCGCCGAGGTCGTGGACGAGAAGGCGATCGTCAACGCGGTCGTCGCGCTGCTCGCCTCCGGCGGCTCCACCAACCACACGATGCACCTGGTCGCCGTGGCGGCGGCCGCCGGCATCGAGCTGACCTGGGACGACATGGCGGCCCTTTCCAAGGTCGTGCCGCTGATCACCCGCATGTACCCCAACGGCCAGGCGGACGTGAACCACTTCCAGGCCGCGGGCGGCATGGCGGTGTTCATCGGCGACCTGCTGGACGCCGGGCTGCTCCACGAGGACGTGCTCACGGTCGCCGGGCGCGGCCTCGGCCACTACCGCTCCGCGCCCGCGCTCAAGGAGGGCGCGCTGGTGTGGGAGGAGCGGACCGAGCCCGGCACCGACACCGAGGTCCTGCGGCCGGTCGCCGAGCCGTTCTCCCCCGACGGCGGCATCCACATGCTGTCGGGCAACCTTGGCCGGGCGGTGAGCAAGGTCTCCGCCGTCAAGCCCCAGCACCTGGTGATCGAGGCCCCGGCCAAGGTGTTCGACGACCAGCTCGACCTGCTCGCGGCGTTCGAGCGGGGCGAGCTCGACGGGCAGGACTTCGTGGCGGTCGTCCGCTACCAGGGCCCCCGGGCCAACGGCATGCCCGAGCTGCACAAGCTCACACCGCCGCTGGCCGTCCTGCTCGACCGTGGCCAGAAGGTGGCCATCGTCACCGACGGCCGCATGTCCGGCGCCTCGGGGAAGGTCCCCGCGGCGATCCACCTGTCCCCCGAGGCCGCCGACGGCGGGCCGATCGCGCTGGTGCGCGACGGCGACGTGATCCGCCTCGACTCGGCCGCCGGGACGCTCACCGTGCTCGCCGACCTCACCGGGCGTACGCCCCAGGGCGCGCCGCTGACCGACGAGCAGTGGACCGGCACCGGCCGCGAGCTGTTCGCCTCCTTCCGTCGCGTGGTCGGCCCCGCCGAGCGCGGGGCGAGCGTCTTCGGAGGTGCCGCGTGAGCCTTCCCTGGCTGGTCGCGGACATCGGCGGGACCAACGCCAGGTTCGGTTTGGTGACGCGGCCCGGAGGGCAGCCGGAGGCGGTAGCCGTACTCGACGTTTCCCAGCATCTCGGCCTTGCCGATGCCGTAGCCGCCTATCTCGCAGATTATGCGGGCGGAGTTCGGCCGGGGGCCGCGTGCCTGGCGATCGCCGGTCCGGTCGACAGGGACCGGTACCGGCTGACGAACGCGGGGTGGTCGGGGTCCGTGGAGGAACTCGGCATCCCGCTCACGGTGCTGCTCAACGACTTCGAGGCGCTGGCGATCTCGCTGCCGCACCTCGCGGGGGACGACCTCGTGCCGCTCGGCGGCCCCCCGCCGACGGCGGGCCTGACGAAGGCCGTGCTCGGACCCGGCACCGGGCTCGGAGTGGCCGGGCTGGTCCCCGTGCGCGAGGGCTGGCAGCCGGTGGCCGGCGAGGGCGGGCACGTCGCCGTCCCCGTCGTCACGGAGTTGGAGATGGAGATCGTCCGGGCGCTGCGCGCGGACGGCCTGCCGTACGTCGACGCCGAGCACCTGCTGTCGGGCACCGGGCTGCCGCGGCTGTACCGCGGCCTCGCGCTCGCGCGCGGCGTCGCGCCCGCGACGCGCACGGCGGCCCAGATCACGACGCCGCAGATCACGGCGGCGCAGATCACCTCCTCGGACGACCCGCTCTGCGTCGAGACCGTCGAGGTCTTCCTCGCCCTGCTCGGCGGCTTCGCCGGCGGCGTGGCGCTCACCCTCGGCGCGCGGGGCGGGGTCTATCTGGGCGGCGGCGTGCTGCCCCGCCTGGTCGCGCGGATCCCCGGCAGCGCGTTCCGGGCCCGGTTCGAGACGACCGCGCCGGCGCTGTCGGAGTACGCCGCCGCGATCGCCACCTCACTGATCATCGCCGAACAGCCGGCGCTTACGGGTGCGGCCGCCTGGCTCGCCCAACGATTTCCCCATGTGGAGCGTGTATGAGCAACCTTCTCGACCTCGCGCCGGTCGTCCCGGTGGTCGTCCTCGACGACGCCGAGAGCGCCGTCCCCCTCGCCCGGGCCCTGGTGGGCGGGGGCCTGCCGGTCATCGAGGTCACGTTGCGGACCCCGGTCGCCCTCGACGCGATCCGGCGGATCGCCGCCGAGGTGCCCGAGGCCGTCGTCGGCGCGGGCACCGTGCGCTCGCCGGAGGACGTGGAGGCCGCGACGGAGGCCGGCGCCCGCTTCCTCGTCTCCCCCGGCACCACGCCCGGCCTGCTCGCGGCCATGCTCGCGGCGGGTGTGCCGTTCCTGCCCGGCGTCGCCACGGCCACCGAGGCGATGACACTGGCCGAGCGCGGGGTGCGCGAGCTGAAGTTCTTCCCGGCCGAGCCCGCCGGGGGCGTCACGTACCTCAAGGCACTGAGCGGGCCGCTGCCCGACGTGCGGTTCTGCCCCACGGGCGGGATCACCCCGTCGAACGCCCCGGCCTACCTCGCCCTGCCGAACGTCGACTGCGTCGGCGGAAGCTGGCTCACGCCGCGCAGCCTGGTGACGGCGGGCGACTTCGCCAGGATCGAGAAGCTCGCATCCGAGGCCGCGGCGCTGCGTCCCTGAGCGCTCCCCCGCGCTGTGTCTCTGAGCGCTCCCTGAGTTTCCCCAGCTCGCCGGCCCGTCCTTCCTCCCTCGACGGAGCCGGTGGCCATGCTCGTGCCCGTGACCCGGGCACGTCCATGGGTGCCGGGCCCGTGACCGCTCACCGGCGGTGGCGGGCCCGGCGTCGTCTCACGACACCGTGCCCCGTCTCACGACACCGCACCCAGCAGGGCGTCCGGGCCGATCGGGTTCTCGTGCGTGCCCTCGCTGGTGCACGCGTGCGCCCCGGCCACGGCGCCCAGCCGTACGCACTCCTCCAGGGGCAGTCCGGACAGCCGGCCGTACAGGAAGCCGGACACGAACGCGTCGCCGGCGCCGTTGCTGTCGGCCACCGGCCCGGGCAGCGGCTGTGCCGGGAAGTGCCGGATCTCGCCGCGCCCCTGTTCCGGCACGGCGAGCAGGTGGCAGCCCTCGGCCCCGGCCGTGCACACGACCACCGACGCGCGGCCCCGCTCCGCGATCGACCGCATGACCTCCTCCCGCCGCCCGCCGAGCTTCACCGCGGACAGGAAGACCAGGTCGGAGGAGTAGGCGAAGTCCTCGTGGTGCGGGTTCTCCCCGTCCCAGTCGTGCAGGTCGGTCGAGACCGTCGTGCCGTCCGGGATGTCGGCGTACACGTGCCGGGCGAAGTCCACGATCGAGACGTGGACGTGCCGGGCCGACCGGAGGGCGGGCAGGTAGAGGTCGCGCGGCATCCGCTGGCCGGGGACGACCCGGGGGTCGAAGAGCGAAAGCCGCCTGCCGCCGGAGTCCACCAGCAGGACGCTGCGGCGGGTGCCCGCCTCCGACACCGCGTGGGAGAAGTCCACGCCGCGGGCGGCGAGGTGGTCGCGGATCAGCGCGCCCTGTGGGTCGTCGCCGATCAGGTCGACGAACTTCACGCGCAGGCCGAGGGCGTGGCAGCCGAGGGCGACCCCCGCGCCGGTGTTGCCGATGCGGTCCACCACGGGCGGCACGGCGTAGGTGTCGGCGTACGGCAGGGGCAGCCGCGGCACGTAAACGGTCGTGTCGACGCCGGCGCCGCCGACGACGAGGACGTCGAGTGCATGATCAGGAAAGGCGTCGTTCGAGGTCACGCCGGGCTCCACGAGGTTCGGTGCATGATCACGAAGGGTGGACGCGCGGGTGAGCGGCCCTCCGTGCGACAAACTGCGAGATCACGGGGGTGGGGAGGGGTCAGCGGTTGACCAGAGGGCCCGAGCTGGTGGAGCCGCGCACCACGAGCTCGGGCTGGTAGACCAGCTCGACGTGCTTGGCCGGGGTGCCGCCGATCTCCTCGAGCAGCGTCTCGACGGCCGCGGCCGCCATCGCGCCGATCGGCTTGCGCACGGTCGTCAGCGGCGGGTCGGTGAAGGCCATCAGCGGCGAGTCGTCGAACCCGACGACCGACACGTCCCCGGGCACGGACAGCCCCCGCTCGCGGGCGGCGCGGATCGCGCCGAGGGCCATGAGGTCGCTGGCGCAGAAGACGCCGGTGCAGCCGCGGTCGAGCAGCGCCGCGGCGGCGGCCTGCCCGCCCTCGACGGAGAACAGCGAGTGCTGGATGAGATCGTCGACCTCGGTCAGGCCGAGCAGCTGCGCCATCGCCTGGCGGAAGCCCTCGATCTTGCGGATTACCGGGACGAAACGCCGCTGCCCCAGCGCGAGGCCGATGCGCTCGTGCCCCAGGTCCACCAGATGCTGCACGGCCAGGCGCGCGGCGAGCCGGTCGTCGGGCGAGATGAACGGCGCGGGGATGGCCTCGTTGTAGCCGTCCACGAACACGATCGGCAGCCCGCGGTCGGTGAGCCGGGTGTAGCGGTCCATCCGCGCGGTGGTGTCGGCGTGCAGGCCGGACACGAAGACGATGCCGGACACACCCCGGTCGAGCAGCATGTCGGTGAACTCGTCCTCGGGCGCGCCGCCGGGCTCCTGCGTGCACAGGATCGGCGTGTAGCCGTGCTGGATCAGCGACTTCTCCATCGCCTGGGCGAACGCCGGGAAGATCGGGTTGCCGAGCTCCGGGATCACCAGGCCGATCAGGCCGTTGCTGCGCTGGCGCAGCCGCTGGGGGCGCTCGTAGCCCATCAGGTCGAGGGCGGTGAGCACGGCCTGGCGGGTGCCCGGGGAGACCCCCGCCTTGCCGTTGAGCACACGGCTCACCGTCGCCTCGCTCACTCCGGCCTGAGCAGCGATGTCGGCGAGCCGTGTGTTGTTCATGAGCATTACTTTAGACATTTTTCCCGGTCCACCAGGTGGCGGAGTCGGGCGCGAGCCGCACGACCCCACCGGACGTCTCCGGCCCTCCGCTGGCCAGCAGCAGGTCGCCCGGCGCCCCGATCTCCACCCAGTCGTGGGTCATGTTGAGCACGCAGACGAACGAGTCGCCGCGGCGGAACGCGAGCGTGCCGGCCGGGCTGTCGAGCCAGGTCAGCGTGCCGTCGCCCAGCTCCGGGTGCTCCCGCCTGAGGGCGAGCGCGGTCCGGTAGAGGCTGAGCGTCGAGGCGCCGTCGCGCAGCTGCGCCTCCACCGACAGGTCGCGCCAGCCGGCCGGCATCGGCAGCCAGCTCTCGTAGATGCCCGGCGGGGTGAAGCCGTACGGCGGCTCGCCCGCGGCGGTCCACGGCAGCGGCACCCGGCAGCCGTCCCGGCCGCTGTCGGGGTCGCGCAGCCGCTGGGGGTCCTGCAGGTACTGCTCGGGCAGGTCGAGCACCTCGGGCAGCCCGAGCTCCTCGCCCTGGTAGATGTAGGCCGAGCCGGGCAGCGCCAGCATGAGCAGCGCCGCCGCCCGCGCCCTGCGCAGGCCGCGCTCGCCGCCGCCGTACCGCGTGACGTGCCGCTTGACGTCGTGGTTGGACAGCACCCAGGTCGAGGGCGCGCCCACCAGGGCCGACGTGCGCACCGACTCATCGATGACCTCGCGGAAGCGAACGGCCTCCCAGGGCGTCTTCAGGAAGTGGAAGTTGAACGCCTGGTGCAGCTCGTCCGGGCGGACGTAGTTGGCCAGCCGCTCGGGCGAGGGCGCCCACGCCTCGGCCACCCCGATGCGCTCGCCGTCGTAGGAGTCGAGGATGCGGCGCCACGTCCGGTGGATCTCGTGCACGCCGTCCTGGTCGAAGAACGGCACGACCTGCTCGCCGATCATCTCGGCCTGGCCCGAGGCGCCCACGTCGGGCAGGCCGGGCGCCTTGACCATGCCGTGCGCCACGTCGATGCGGAAGCCGTCCACGCCGAGGTCCAGCCAGAACCGCAGCACGTCGGCGAACTCCTCGTGCACCTCCGGGTGGTCCCAGTTGAGGTCCGGCTGCTCGGGCGCGAACAGGTGGAGGTACCACTGCCCGTCCTCGACCCGGGTCCAGGCGGAACCACCGAAGATCGACTCCCAGTCGTTGGGCGGCAGCTCGCCCGCCACGCCCTTGCCCTCGCGGAAGATGTAGCGCTCCCGCTCCTGGCTGCCGGGTCCGGCCTCCAGCGCCGCCTCGAACCAGGGGTGCCGGTCGGAGGTGTGGTTGGGCACCACGTCCACGATGATCCGGATGCCCAGCTTGTGGGCGTCCGTGATCAACGCCTGGGCGTCGGCCAGCGACCCGAAGATCGGATCGACGTTCCGGTAGTCGGCCACGTCGTACCCGAAGTCGGCCATCGGCGAGGGGTAGAACGGCGTCAGCCAGATCGCGTCCACGCCGAGGTCGGCCAGGTACCGCAGGCGGCTGCGCACGCCGAGCAGGTCGCCGATCCCGTCGCCGTTGCCGTCCGCGAAGCTGCGGACGTACACCTGGTAGATCACCGCGTCGCGCCACCACCTGGTCGTGACCGCGGACGGCTGGACGGCGAGTTCGGTCATTGGGATCCCCCGATTCTCATATAGGGTCACGCCTTCGTCGCGCCGGCCGTCAGGCCGGTGACGAGGTGGCGCTGGACGAGCAGGAAGACGGCGGCCGCCGGGATGGCGATCAGCACCGACGATGCCGTGAGCAGGCCCCACTCCGCCTTGTGCTGGCCGACGAACTGGCTCAGGCCGACCGCGAGCGTGTACTTGTCGTCGCCCGTCATGAACGCGGTCGCGTACGCCACCTCCGCCCAGGCGGTGATGAACGAGTAGAACGCGGCCACGGCCAGGCCGGGCTTGGCCAGCGGCAGGATGAGCCGCCAGAACGTGCCGAACGGCGTCAGGCCGTCCACCCGGCCCGCCTCGTCGATCGTCACCGGGACGGTGTCGAAGTAGCCCTTCATCATCCACGCGCAGAACGGCACGGTGGAGGTGAGGTACGCGATGACCAGGGACGGGAACTGGTTGATCAGCCCGAGCCCGGCCATCAGGTTGTAGATCGGCACGATCAGGATCGCCACGGGGAACATCTGCGTGATCAGCAGCATCCACATCACGGAGCGGAATCCGGGGAAGCGGAAGCGGCTGACCGCGTAGCCGGTCGTGGCCGACAGCAGCACGCCGAGCACGGCCGTGATCAGCGAGACGATCACGGCGTTGGCGGCCCAGGTGAGGAAGCGGGTCTCCCCGAGGACCTGCGTGTAGTTGGCGAGCGTGGGGTGGTCGATCGGCGCGACCGACGCGGTCTCGATGACCGTGCGCGGCTTGAGGGAGGTCAGCACCAGCCACGCGACCGGGAACACCGACACGATGCTCGCGGCGATCAGCGTGAGATGCAGGGCGACCGACCTGCCGGGGCTGCGCCTGTCGCGGCTCCACGTGCCGGCGCGGGCGGGGGCGGCGTGGCTCACCATGCCTCCCCCTGCTGCCTGAGCGCGCGCCGGTAGACCGTGGCCATCACGACGAGCAGGGCGAGGATCACCATGCCCCAGGCGGCGGAGCCCGAGTAGTTCCTGATGCCCTCGAACGCCTGGCGGTAGGCGTATGTCACGAGAATCTCCGTGGAGCCGCCCGGTCCTCCCTTGGTGAGCAGGAAGATGACCGGGAACTGGTTGAACGTCCAGATCGTGCCGAGCAGGACGACCGTGCTGGACACCGGGCGCAGGCTCGGAAGCGTGATGTGGCGGAAGCGCTGCCACGGCGTGGCGCCGTCGACCTCGGCGGCCTCGTACAGCTCGCGTGGGATCGCCTGCAGGCCGCCGAGCAGCGCGAGCATCATGAACGGCACGCCCAGCCACACGTTGCAGGCGATCACCGAGACCTTGGCCCAGAACGGGTCGTCCAGCCAGCTGACCCCGGCGAACCCGGCGGCCCGCAGCATGGCGTTGACCACGCCGAACTCGCCGTTCAGCAGGTAGCGCCAGATGAAGGCGGACACGAAGGCCGGCACGGCCCAGGGCAGCACGAGCAGGATCCGGTAGAGCGACCGCAGCCGCATGGGCCGGTTGAGCAGCAGCGCGAGGCCGAGGCCGATGCCCACGTGCAGGGCGACGCACACGACGGTCCACACGACGGTCCAGGTCAGCCGGCCGAGGAACTCCGACGAGGTGAGGATGTCGATGTAGTTCTTCAGGCCCACGAACTCGTAGGTGGACGGGATGACGTTCATCCCGATCGTGCGGCCCATGTTGCCCTCGGTCGCGTCGGTGAGCGACAGGTAGATCCCCCGGACGAGCGGGTAGCCGACCAGCACCAGCGTCACGACGACGACCGGCGCGGTCATCGCCCAGGCGTACCAGTGACGCGACAGGAGGCGCCGCGCCCCACTGCGGGGCGCGGCCCTTCTCGTCACGACGACGTCAGCCGTCATCGCCTACAGGCCCCAGCCCTTGAGGATGCCCTGGTAGGCGGTGGCGACGTCCTTGAGCATGGGCTCGGTCGTCGTCTGCCCGCCGGCGAGCTTCTGGTAGCCCTCGACCAGCGGCTGGAACAGCGAGGCCGCCTCGGGGATCCAGGGACGCTCGACGGCCGTCTCCATCGGCTTCTGCCACTGCGCGATCTTCGGGTTCGCGGTGGCCTCGGAGGCGCTGTAGGCGGGCGTGCGGGTCGGCAGCAGGCCGAGCTTGCCGGCGATCTTCGCCTGGCTCTCCGCGCTCGCCATGTACTGGACGAACAGGTAGGACGCGTCGAGGTTCTGCGAGCCGGCGTACACGCTGTAGTCGTGGCCGCCCAGCGGCGAGCCCGCCTTCGCCGAGCCGGCCGGGACCGGGGCGACGCCGAAGTTGTCCGGGTTGTCCTTGAACACCTTGCCACCGAGGTTGTCGGCGTTCGACCACGGCCCGTTGAAGATCATCGCGACCTTGCCGTCCTTGAACGCGGTCTCGGCGTTCGTGTAGCTGTCCTGCAGCGCGGGCTTGACTGCGGCGCCGGACGTGATGAGGTCCTCGACGATCTTCACCCCCGCCACGCTCTGCGGGGACGAGATCGTGATCTTCTTGTTCTGGACGTCGACGAAGTCGCCGCCCTCGCCGTAGATGAACGGAAGCAGGAAGTAGGCGTCCACGTTCAGGGCGATGCCGCCGGCTCCGGTCTTCGACTTGACGTCGAGCGCCACCTTCTTGAGGTCGGCCATCGTGGCCGGAGGCTCGTCGTAGCCCGCCTTCTTCAGTAGTTCCTTGTTGTACAGCAGGCCGAGGGTGTCCGTCACCTGCGGCACGCCGTACGTCTTGCCGTTGAACTTGCCGCTGGCCGCCGGGACCGGCAGGAGCTCCTCGGGCTTGTCGACGGCCGGAGTGCCGTCCAGCGGCGCGAGGTAGCCGAGCGAGGCGAACTCCGCGACCCACCCCACGTCGGTGCGCAGCACGTCGGGGGCGCCCGACCCGGACTGCGCGGCGGTCTTGAACTTGTCCCGCGCGTCCGCGAACGGCACGTTGACGTAGTTGACCTTGATCTTCGGGTACTTGGCCTCGAAGCCCTTGATGATCTCCTGGAAAACCGGTCCCTCGGTCGTGGCGTCCGAGGTGTCCCACCAGGTGACCGTGCCGGACACCTCGGCGGGGGCGGCACTCTTGGCCGGGGCCGAGCCGGCGTCGCCGGAACCGTCGCCACAGGCGGTGACCGCCAAAGCGAGCGCCGCGGCCACCGCCGCGGACGTGAGGACTCGCCTCATCTGCGTCGCACTCCTTGCTCAGGGGGATTTGAGCGGAACGTAACAGGAGCACGAACGGGGATGAAAGGCCTTACAGAAACTTTCAGCAATTTCGTTACATTTGACGCTCCCACAGGGGGGCGCGGGAGGTCACGACATCCCCCTGACAGCCGTCTTTAACGTGGGGAAAGTCTGGAGTAACGAGAAGTTGCAGGTAGATGCCGGATCTTTCACGACACGTATGGACACGGGTACCCGCGACGCGATGTACTACCTCATCATTCACACCGAAGGCTGGGGATCCGGGCCGGCCTGCCTGCCCGGGAGGAACGAGCTGGCATGAGCACCGTCGTCCTCGACAACGTGTCGAAGATCTACCCGGGGGGGTACCTCGCGGTCGACCGCATGAGCCTCCGCGCGGGCGAGGGTGAACTCCTCGTCCTGCTCGGACCGTCGGGCTGCGGGAAGTCCACGCTGCTGCGCATGATCGCGGGACTGGAGGAGATCACCTCCGGCGACCTGTGGCTGGGCGGGCAACTCGCCAACCACCTCGCTCCCCGGGACCGGGACGTGGCGATGGTCTTCCAGAACGGCGCCCTGTATCCCCACAAGACGGTGCGCGGCAACCTGTCCTTCCCACTGGAGATCGCCAAGGCGGACCCCACGATGGTCAAGCAGCGGGTGGTGGAGCTTTCCCGCGCGCTGCACATCGACGAGACGCTGGACCGGCGGCCGGGCACACTGTCCGGCGGCCAGCGTCAGCGCGTCGCGATGGGCCGCGCGATCGTGCGCCAGCCCTCGCTGTTCCTGATGGACGAGCCGTTGTCCAACCTGGACGCCGGCATGCGCACCGAGTTGCGCATGGAGATCTCGTCACTGGTGCGCGCCCTCGGGGTGACCACCATCTACGTGACGCACGACCAGGTCGAGGCCCTCACCCTGGCCGACCGCATCGCCATCATGAACCGGGGCGTGCTGCAGGACATCGGAACCCCGGCGCAGGTCTACAACGATCCCGCGACCGCGTTCACCGCCGCGTTCCTCAACTCCCAGCAGCTCAACCTGCTCGCCGCCACGGTCCGCACGCCTCAAAATCAGTACATAATGCTCGATTTCGGGCCACATCAGCTGACCATGCCCTGGACCGATCCACGGGCGTACGCCGTGTCCCAGCACACCGGCATGCAGATCATCGTGGGGATCCGCCCCGACGGGCTGGTCCCCGTGCCGGAGAAGACCGAGGGCCCGACCTTCTTCGGGCGGGTGCGGACGCTGGAGTATCACGGTCACGAGTGGCTCGCCTACCTGGAGGCCGGGATCCCGGGCGTCGAGGTGCCCGAGCCGCCGGACCGCCGGCAGCTCAACGGCGCGGCGAGCGGCGGCAGGGCGCGGTCGATGATGCGCCGGCTGCTGAACGGTTCCACGCCCCCGGAGGAGGAACCGCCGCCGCCGATCTCGCAGTCGGGCACGCACCGCCGCGCGGACCTGATCGTCAGGCTCGGCAACCGCCCCGTGTGGCGCGCGGGCGAGCACGGCCGGGTCGCCGTCGACGTCTCCCGGCTCATGCTGTTCACGATGGACGGCACCCGCATCGACCCGCCCCGCCGCTGACACCCCTCGCACCACCCCTCACACGGGACGGCTGACGCCGCCGGCCAGCACGGAGACGATCCCCGCCAGACGGACGATCTTGTCCAGCTCCGCCCGGTGGAACGCCGGGCCCTGGGAGCGCGCCACCACCAGGTGGACGCCGTCCATCGGCACGCTCACCAGGTGCAGCCCGCCCTCCTCGAACGCCGAGGCGCGCAGCGGGGTGAGGTCGGCCGCGGGCACGACCTCCGGCGCCTGCCAGCTTCCGTGGACGATCGTGCCGTCGGCCGAGTCGACCGCCACCGCCCACTCGGCGCTGACGAGGTCGGGCACCGCGTCGACGAGGGTGACGTACGCCCGGTGCGGCTCCGCGGCGACGTGGCCGAGCAGGTCGTAGTCGGGGGTCGACCCGGGCACCTCCCTGGTCGGCCACACGGCCTCCACCCGCGTGCCGGGGACCACGCCGATCCGCTCGCGCAGCTCTCCGGGCTCGAAGACGCCCGACCAGGAGACGGTGAAGTCGTCCACCGCGCGGCCCGCCTGCCGCTCCAGCACGGTGACCTGCAGGATGTCGGCTCCCAGCACCCCGAAAGCGCGTGCCACCTGGCCGAGCACCCCGGGCCGGTCGGGGAGCGAGACCCGCAGCCGCAGCAACATCCCCACCACCTCCTTCTCTTGCGACACCAACAGTGTCGGACACACGTTTCGCCGCCGTTACGGCGGTGGGTCACGGAATGGCTGCAATGTTTCTGGAAGTTGCAGCAAAGCCTTGCATGAACCAGGACGCGACACTAGCTTCCGGGCCATGGTGACCCCCCAGCACCGGCGTACGCGCGTGCCCATAGCGCTGTCCACCGTCGTGGCACTCGCCGCCGCGCTCATCGCCCCCTGTCTGACGTCTCCCCCGGCGGCGTCCGCCCTGGTCGCACCGGTCCCGGTGGCACCGGTCCCGTCGGCACCGGCCGGCGCGCCGTCCGACGCCGAACTCGCCCGTGACGCCCTCCGTACGGACCTGTCCCGCGAGCGGCTGTATTTCGCGATGACCGACCGGTTCGCCAACGGCGACCCCGCCAACGACCGGGGCGGGCTGTCCGGCGACCGGCTGACGACCGGCTTCGACCCGGCCGACAAGGGCTTCTACCAGGGCGGCGACCTCGCCGGGCTGATCGGGAGGCTCGACTACATCAAGGGCCTGGGCAGCACGGCCATCTGGCTCACGCCGTCGTTCAAGAACCGGCCCGTGCAGGGCACGGGGGCGGGCGCCAGCGCCGGCTACCACGGCTACTGGATCACCGACTTCACCAGGATCGACCCCCACCTCGGCACCAACGCGCAGATGAAGAGCCTCGTCAAGGAGGCGCACAAGCGCGGCATGAAGGTGTTCTTCGACATCATCACCAACCACACGGCCGACCTCATCGACTACGCCGAGAAGACGTACGGCTATCGCGGCAAGGCGGCCTACCCCTACGTGGACGCCTCCGGGCGAGCCTTCGACGACCGCGACCACGCCCTGCGGGACGACTTCCCGAAGGTCACCGCCGAGTCGTTCCCGTACACGCCGGTGGTGACGGCGAAGTCGAAGGTGCCGTCCTGGCTGAACGACCCGACCATGTACCACAACCGGGGCAACTCGACCTTCTCCGGCGAGAGCTCCGAGTACGGCGACTTCGACGGGCTCGACGACCTGTGGACCGAGCGGCCCGAGGTCGTCAGGGGCATGACCGACATCTACACGACGTGGGTCAGGGAGACCGGCATCGACGGCTTCCGGATCGACACCGCCAAGCACGTCAACATGGAGTTCTGGCAGCGCTTCGCGCCCGCCCTGCACGGCTACGCCGCCAAGCTCGGCAACGACAGGTTCTTCATGTTCGGCGAGGTCTACAGCTCCGACCCGGCGTTCGAGAGCCGCTACACCACCACCGGCGCCCTCGACGCGACGCTGGACTTCGGCTTCCAGGAGGCGGCGCGGTCGTACGCGAGCGGCGGTGACGCCGCGAGCCTGAGCAGGCTGTACGCCGGCGACGACTACTTCACCGACGCCGACTCGGGCGCCTCGTCGCTGCCGACGTTCCTCGGCAACCACGACATGGGCCGGATCGGCTACTTCCTCAGGCAGGACGACCCGTCGGCCGGCGACGCCACGCTGCTCGCCCGCGACCGCCTGGCTCACCAGCTCATGTACCTGACGCGCGGCCAGCCGGTCGTGTACTACGGCGACGAGCAGGGCTTCACCGGCGCGGGCGGCGACAAGGACGCGCGGCAGCCGATGTTCGCCTCCAGGACGGCCGACTACCTCGACGACGACCTCATCGGCACCACCGCCACCCACGCGACCGACAACTTCGTCACCACCCATCCCCTCTACACCTCGATCGCCGAACTGGCCCGGCTGCGCGACCGCTACCCGGCGCTGGCGGACGGCGCGCAGATCGAGCGGCTGGCGAGCGGAGGGGTCTACGCCTTCTCCCGGATCGGCGCGAAGGAGCGGGTGGAGTTCGTGGTGGCGCTCAACAACGGCGCCGCCGCGCAGACCGTACAGATCCCGACGTACTCCCCCGGCGCGTCCTTCACCCAGGTCTACGGCGGGACGGGCAGGCTCACCGGCACGGCCGACGGGAAGCTGTCCGTGACCGTGCCGCCGCTGTCGGCCGTCGTCTACCGCGCGGACAAGCCCCTGGCCGCCCCGGCCACGGCGCCGGAGATCTCCCTCACGCTGCCCGGCACGACGCTGCGCGGGACCGCGGCGGACGGCCGCGTGCCGATCGCCGCCGAGGTGCCCGGCGCCGGGTTCGCGCAGGTCACGTTCGCCGTCAAGGCGGGGAACGCGCCGTGGCGGGTGCTCGGCACCGACGACGCCCCCAACGGGCACACCTACCGCGTCTTTCATGATCTGACCGGCGTGCCCGCGGGCACCCCTCTCGCGTACAAGGCGGTCGTCAAGGACGCGGCGGGCCGGTACGCGGGCGCCACGGCGAGCGCGACCGCCGGGCCGGAGCCCGAGCAGGAGCAGCCGGGCGCGGTCAGGCGCGACCACCTGGTGGTCCACTACAGGCGCGACGGCGGCGACTACGACGGCTGGGGCCTGCACGCCTGGGGCGACATCGACCAGACGGTCGAGTGGGGCTCACCCGTCGGCTTCGCGGGCGAGGACGGGTTCGGCCGCTTCGCCTGGCTGAAGCTGAAGCCCGGCGCCACCGAGGTCGGCCTGATCACCCACAGGGGCGACACCAAGGACCAGGGCGACCGGATGGTGAATCCCACGCGTACGGGCGAGGTGTGGCTCGTGGAGGGCAAGCCCGGCGTGTACGCCTCCCGGGCCGCCGCCGAGGGGTACGCCACGATCCACTACCGCCGCACCGACGGCGCGTACGACGGCTGGGGCCTGCACCTGTGGGGCGACGCGATCGCCGACGGCGCGGGCACCGACTGGGGCGCGCCGCGCCCGCCGGACGGGACCGACGCCTTCGGCGCCTTCTGGCGGGTGCCGCTGAAGAACGCCGACGCCCCGCTGAACTACATCGTCCACAAGGGCGACACGAAGGACCCCGGGCCCGACCAGTCGTTCGTCCCGGCCCGGCAACCGGAGGCGTACGTGACCTCGGGCGAGAACGCGGTCCACGACAGCGCGGCGGCGGCCCGGAACGTCGCGGTGCTGCACTACCACCGCGAGGACGGCGACTACGACGGCTGGGGCCTGCACTTCTGGGGCGACGCGTCCGGATCGGCCGAGTGGGGCGACCCGCTGCGGCCGTCCGGGACCGACCGCTTCGGCGTGTACTTCGAGGTGCCGCTCAAGGAGGGCGCGAAGACGCTCGGATGGATCATCCACAAGGGCGACCAGAAGGACCAGCAGGCCGACCAGTCGCTGGACCTCGGCGTGACCGGCCACGAGGTGTGGAAACTGTCAGGTGTGGACGGATACCTGCTGCCGCAGCCCGCGGCCACCGGAGCGGACGCCGACCTGTCCAAGGCCACGGCCCAGTGGATCGACCGGGACACGGTCGCCTGGAAGGGCAGGGTCGCCGAGGCGAACCACTACGCGCTGGCCTACTCCCCCAAGGGCGACATCGCGTACGACACGGGCGGCCTGACCGGGGACGTCCATCTCATCCGCCTGACGCCGGGCACGCTCAGCGACGCGCAGAAGGCCGCCTGGCCCCATCTGGCGTCTCCCGGGGCGGCGTACGGCGCACTGAAGGTGGACCCGCGCGACGCGGACCTCACGCGCGACGCGCTGCGCGGACAGGTCGTCGCGATCGAGCGCGGGCCCTCCGGCGCGCTGCTGACCGCCACCGGCGTGCAGATCCCCGGTGTGCTCGACGACCTGTACGGCGGGGCGGCGAAGGTCCCGCTCGGCCCCACGGGGAACGGACGGCTGGCGGTGTGGGCGCCCACCGCGCAGAAGGTCGAGCTGGCCCTCTACGACGGCCCGGCCACCGATCGCAGGACGGTCCACCGGATGCGCAGGGACGACGCGACCGGCGTGTGGTCGATCGACGGCCCGGCGTCGTGGCGGGGCAGGTACTACACCTACCTCGTCACCGTCTACGCCCCGGCCGCCGGAAAGATCGTCACCAACGAGGTGACCGACCCCTACAGCCTGTCGGTCTCGGCGGGCTCGGGGCGCAGCCAGATCGTCGACCTCGACGACCGGTCGCTGCGGCCCGAGGGGTGGACGGGGCTGAACAAGCCCCCGGCGGTGCGCCAGGACCGGGCGTCGATCTACGAGTTGCACGTCCGCGACTTCTCCGCCTCCGACAGCACGGTCCCCGAGGCCGAGCGGGGCACGTACAAGGCGTTCACCGAGGGCGGCAGCGCCGGGATGACCGAGCTGCGGAGCCTGGCCAAGGACGGGCTCACGCACGTCCACCTGCTGCCGGCCTTCGACTTCGCGACCGTGCCCGACCGGAAGGCGGACCGCACCGAGCCCGGCTGCGACCTGGCCGCGCTGCCGCCGGACTCCGACCGGCAGCAGGCGTGCGTCGCGGAGACGGCCGCGAAGGACTCCTTCAACTGGGGCTACGACCCGCTGCACTACACCGTGCCCGAGGGGTCGTACGCGACCGACCCGGACCGGCGGATCAAGGAGTTCCGCGAGATGGTCGCGGGGCTCAACGGCGCGGGCCTGCGGGTGGTCATGGACGTGGTCTACAACCACACCCACGCCTCGGGGCAGGACCCCGGCAGCGTGCTCGACCGCGTCGTCCCCGGCTACTACCACCGGCTCATGGACGACGGCACGGTGGCCACCTCCACCTGCTGCGCCAACACCGCCCCCGAGCACGCCATGATGGGCCGGCTCGTGGTCGACTCGATCGTCACCTGGGCGAAGCAGTACAAGGTCGACGGCTTCCGGTTCGACCTGATGGGCCACCACCCCAAGGCCAACATCCTCGCCGTGCGCAGGGCCCTCGACGCGCTCACACCCGGCAAGGACGGCGTGGACGGAAAGTCGATCATCCTGTACGGCGAGGGCTGGAACTTCGGCGAGGTGGCCGGCGACGCCAGGTTCGAGCAGGCCACCCAGGCCAACATGGCGGGCACCGGGGTCGGCACGTTCAGCGACCGGCTGCGCGACGCCGTCCGCGGCGGCACGCCGTTCGACGCGGACCCGGGCGTCCGGGGCCTCGGCTCCGGCCTGGCCGACGCACCCGGGGACCGGCTCGCGCACTACGAGGACCTGGTCAAGCTCGGGCTCGCGGGCAACCTGCGCGACTTCACGTTCACCGGGTCGGCCGGAACTCCGGTCAAGGGGTCGGAGGTCGACTACAACGGCAGCCCCGCCGGGTACGCCGCCGCCCCCGCAGACACGGTGACGTACGTGGACGCGCACGACAACGAGACGCTGTTCGACGCGCTCGCCTACAAGCTGCCCGAAGACACCCCGATGGCCGACCGGGTCAGGATGCAGTCGCTGTCGCTGGCGACGGTCCTGCTCGGCCAGGGCACGGCGTTCGTCCACGCCGGCAGCGAGCGGCTGCGGTCCAAGTCGCTCGACCGCAACTCCTACGACTCCGGCGACTGGTTCAACCGCCTGTTGTGGGACTGCCGCCAGGGGAACGGCTTCGGCGGCGGCCTGCCGCCCGCGAAGGACAACGAGGCGCGCTGGCCGTACGCGCGGCCCCTGCTGGCCGACCCGGCCCTGCGGCCGGACTGCGCGGCGATCGGGGCGGCGCGGGCGCGGTTCGGCGAGTTCCTGCGGATCAGGTACTCCTCCCCCGCCTTCTCGCTGGGCTCGGCCGCGGAGATCGGCAGGCGGGTCTCCTTCCCGCCGTCCGGCACCCCCGGCGTCATCGTCATGCGGATCGACGCCGCCGGTGTCGATCCCGCGAGCACGGCGATCTACGTGGTGTTCAACGCCACCGGAAGGACCGCCGCACCGGCCGTGCCCGCGCTGAAGGGCGCCGGGGCCGCGCTGCACCCCGTGCAGGCGGCGTCGGACGACCCCGTGGTCCGGCAGGCGGCGGCGGACCCGGCGACCGGGACGCTGACCGTGCCCGCCCGCACGGTCGCGGTTTTCACCCAGCAGCGGTAGGAGTCGCACCGGGCGCGGGGCTCTCCCGCGCCCGGTGCCACGGCGGCTCCACGCCACGTCTCGAAACTCGATTGAGCGGGCTTGTGCGGTTTCGTTAGCGTGTCCGGATGCCTTCCCAGCGCCTCCTGCCGCGCTCGACACCGGCCGCCTCGGGGATGTCGTCCCGTTCGATCGCCGCGCTGCTGGACCGGCTCGAAGCGGGATCCGTCGAGTGTCACTCCCTGATGGTCGTACGCCACGGTCACGTCGTCGCCGAAGGCTGGTGGGCGCCGTACTCGGCCGGACGCCCGCATCTTCTCTACTCGCTGACCAAGTCGTTCACCTCGATCGCCGTGGGGCTCACGATCGCCGACGGGCTGCTCTCGCTGGACGACCGCGTGGTGGACGTGCTGCCCGAGCACGTCCCGGCCGGCATCTCCGCGCAGGGACGCCGCCTCACCGTTCACCACCTGCTGTCCATGACAACCGGACACCGTACGGACAGCCTCGACGAGGCCTGGCGCCTGGAACCGGGCGACCTGGTGAAGGGCTTCCTGCGCGTACCGTTTCCCGAGGCCGAGGGGACGCGGCACGCCTACGACAACGCGACCACCTTCGTCCTGGCCCGGATGGTGGAACGGGTCACCGGGCGCGGCCTCCCGGAACTGCTCGACGAGCGGCTCTTCCGGCCGATGGGCGTCGACCACGCCGAGTGGGACCGGGTGGCGAGCGGCGCCGCCTTCGGATTCCACGGACTGCACCTCACGACCGAGGCCGTCGCCGCCTTCGGTGAACTGCTGCTGCGCGGAGGCCTCTGGCGCGGCCGGCGGCTCGTCCCGCGCGAGTGGGTGGAGCTTGCGACCAGACGGCACATCGACACCCTGCCGTCCGAGGACGGATCGGAGGACGCCGACTACCTGTGCGGTTACGGTTACCAGTTCTGGGTGTCGCGTCACGGTTACCACGGTGACGGCTCCTTCGGGCAGCAGTGCGTGGTCGTCCCGTCGCACGATCTCGTGGTCGCCGTGACCGGCGCGCATACGCGGGCACAGGCGGTGCTCGACGCGATATGGGAGTGCCTGCTGCCCGGCGTGGACCAGGCGGGGAGCACTGAGCTCGCGGGAAGCACTGAGCTCGCGGGAAGCACTGAGCTCGCGGGAAGCACCGGGGACGACGAGAGCCTCGCCGAACGGCTGCGGCGGCTGTCGTTCGCGCGGGTGCCGGGTTCGGCCGCCCCGGAGCGTGCCGTCAAGGCGAGACTCGACGCCTCCGCCGAGGATTCGGCTCTGCCCGGCGGAACCACGGTGGCCGTCGACCCCGTGGAGGGCGGCTGGCTCCTGCGACTCGGGTCCTCCCTGGACGTCGAGGCCGGCCACGGCGAATGGCGGGAGAGCTCACCGCTCGGCCGCCCCGTCGTCGCGGCCGGCGCCTGGCAGGGCGACACGTTCGTCGCCGACCTCTACGTCATCACCACACCGCACCGGGTCCGGCTGGTGGTCGACGCCGACGCGGGCACAGCGGTGGCGACGTGGAACATCGTGCCCCTGACCGGCCCCGATCTGGCGTTGCATCTGCGGTCGCCGCTGATGACACGGCCCGACGTCGCGTAGGTGACGCATCCCGGCCCGTGAGGGACGCGTACGCTTCGCCGAGTGCCCGCACTCGCCCGGCCGCATAACCTGCGACTGGAATATGGGAGACTTTGAGCAACTTTGGGACGAGCTTTTCGCTGTCGCGAGTTTCCCTAAAGATGACCATCAGTAGCCTCGGGTAATGCTCCTCCCCAGGCGCTCTCCGTCGCTGCGAGCCCGGCTGGCACTCATCGCCACCGGGACCGCGGCGATCCTGCTGATCCCGCTCGCGATCGTGGTGCACGTGCTCGTCCGCGACGCGGTCGCGGACCGCATCTGGGACCGGAGCCTGGACACCGCCACCCACATCGCCGCGCAGATCCGCGACGGGCACCTGAGCGACCCCATTCCGGCCGGCGAGAACGGCATCGACCTGATCGAGGTGACGAGGCCGGACGGCCGGATCGTCGCCGAGAGCGCCGGAGCCCGGAAGCTGCCGCGCCTGAGCCCGTTACGCACGGCCCCCGGCCGCGAGATCACCCAGACGACGGCCTGCTCGCCCACCGGGCACGACTGCCTGTACGTGACCGTGCTGCGGGTGTCTCCCGGCGCCGAATCGGACATCGTCTACGCGGGCCGGGCGGCCCCGCCGATCCTCGACACCCCCTTCACGCTGCCGGCGCTGCTCCTTGCGGCCCTGCTGCTCACCGCGCTGGCGGGCTGGACGGCCTACAAGTTCACGGGCCGCGCGCTGCGGCCGGTGGAGGCGATCCGCTCGGAGCTCGCCGAGATCACCGAGAGGAACCCCGGCGGCCGCGTGCCCGAGCCGCCCGGCGACGACGAGTTCTCCCGGCTGGCCCAGGCGGCCAACGACGCGCTGTCCCGGCTGGACATGTCGATCCAGCGGCAGCGGCAGTTCGCCGCCGACGCCTCGCACGAGCTGCTCACCCCCATCGCCGGGATCCGCGCCCAGCTGGAGAGCGCGCGGCTGCATCCCGAGGACACCGACGAGGCCGTCTGCGCCGCGCTGCGCGACACCGAGCGGCTGGAGGCGATCGTCGCCGACCTGCTCCTGCTCGCCCGGATCCCCACGGTCCCCGAGACCGCCCGGGAGGAGGTCGACCTGTCCCACCTGGTCGTCTGCGAGGTCGAGCAGCGGCGGGAGGGGCTGCCGACCCACCTCCACAACACCCCCGGCGTGATCGTCAGGGGCCTGCGCCGGCACCTCACCCGCGTGGTGGCGAACCTGCTCGACAACGCCGAGCGGCACGCGCTCACGCTGGTGTGCGTACGCGTCGAGCGCACCGAGGACGAGGCCGTCCTGTACGTGCGCAACGACGGCCGGCCGATCCCCGAAGGGGACCGCGAGCGGATCTTCGAGCGGTTCTACCGCACCGACGCGGCGCGCAGCCGCGCCCGGGGCGGCACGGGCCTGGGCCTGGCCATCGCCCGCGAGGTCGTGGAGGCCCACGGCGGGTCCATCCGCGTCGAGGACGTCACGGACGGCGAGCCCGGCGTGCGGTTCGTCATCACGCTGCCGCTGGCCCCGGCGGAGCCCGCCCCGGCGTGCGGCGACACCCAAAGTTAAGAACGGCGCCCCTGGTCGTTCAGCCGAGTAACCCCGAACGAAAGGACCTGCTGGCTAGTTTTCGGGACACCCGGCCCCCATGGGCCACACGGGTTCCCGATGTCGCAGGTAGAGGAGTCACTCGTGCGAGTGCTGGCCGTCGTCCCCGCCCGTGGAGGCTCGGTGGGCGTCCCACTGAAGAACCTGGAGAAGGTGGGCGGCGTCCCGCTCGTCGCCCGTGCCGTGGACGCCTGTCTGCGGGCCGAGCTGGTGGACGAGGTGATCGTCAGCACCGACCACGACCGGATCGCCGAGGCGGCCGCTGCCGCCGGCGCCCGCGTCGTACGCCGGCCCGATGAGCTCAGCGGTTCGACCGCCTCCAGCGAGAGCGCCGTGCTCCACGCCCTGTCCGAGCTGTCCGAGCTGTCCGAGCTGTCCGGCGAGGAGCCGGAGATCGTCGTGCTCGTCCAGTGCACCAGCGCGTTCCTCGACCCCCGCGACCTCGACGCCGCCGTCGCGAAGGTGCTGGACGGCGAGGCCGACTCGGTCTTCTCCGCCACCGAGACCTACGAATTCGTCTGGACCGGCGCCGGCCACGGGGTGAACCACGACCCGGCCGTGCGCCCGCGCCGTCAGGACCGCGAGCCCCACTACCGTGAGACCGGCGCGTTCTACGTCATGCGTACGGAGGGCCTGCGCGAGCGCGGCCACCGTTTCTCCGGCAGGGTCGCGGTCCAGCCGGTGCCCGCCCGGCACGCGGTCGAGATCGACACCCCCGAGGATCTGGAGATCGCCCGGGCGCTCGCCCCGTTCGTGGACGAGCCGCTGCCGATCGACGTGGACGCGGTCGTCACCGACTTCGACGGCGTGCACACCGACGACCGCGCGTTCGTCGACTCCGACGGCCGGGAGATGGTCGCGGTCAGCCGCTCCGACGGGATGGGGATCTCGCTGCTGCGCCGGGCGGGCGTGCGGGTGCTCGTGCTGTCGACCGAGCGCAACCCCGTCGTCGCCGCCCGCGCCGCCAAGCTCGGCGTGCCGGTGGTGCAGGGCCTCGCCGCCAAGGACGCCGCGCTGCGCGAGTGGCTGGCCGCCGAGGGCCTGACCCCCGAGCGGGTGGCGTACGTGGGCAACGACGTCAACGACCTGTCCTGCATGGCGATCGTCGGCTGGCCGGTCGCGGTGCCCGACGCCCATCCCCGGGTGCGGGCCGCCGCCCGCGTCGTGCTGTCGGCCCCCGGAGGCGCCGGGGCCGTGCGCGAGCTGTCCGACCGGGTGCTCGCGGCCCGCCCGGCCACCGCGCTGGAGACGGTGCCGGCCCCCGCGCCCGTCACCGCCGCCCGCCACCTCGGGCAGCCGCGGCCGGTGCGGATCGGCAGGTCGCTGGTCGGTCCGGGGCAGCCCGTGTACGTCATCGGCGAGATCGGCATCAACCACAACGGCGACGTCGACATCGCCCGCAAGCTGATCGACGTGGCCGCCGACGCCGGCTGCCAAGCGGTCAAGTTCCAGAAGCGCACCCCGGAGATCTGCGTGCCGCTGGAGCAGCGCGACCAGATCCGGCAGACGCCGTGGGGCGAGATGACCTACATGGAGTACAAGATCCGGACCGAGTTCGGCGCGGACGAGTACGCCCACATCGCCAAGTACTGCGAGGAGCGCGGCATCGACTGGTTCGCCTCGCCCTGGGACGTGCCGTCGGTGGAGTTCCTGGAGGGGATGGACGTCGTCGCGCACAAGGTCGCCTCGGCGTCGGTGACCGACCACGAGCTGCTGCGCGCGCTGGCCGCCACCCGCAAGCCGGTCATCCTGTCCACCGGCATGTCGACGATCGAGGAGATCGACGCGGCGGTGGAGATCCTCGGCACCGAGCGCCTGGTGATGATGCACGCCACCTCCACCTATCCGCTCCCGCCCGAGGAGGCCAACCTCCGCATGATCACCACCCTCCGGCAGCGGTACGGCGTGCCGGTCGGCTACTCGGGACACGAGCGCGGGCTGCAGATCTCGCTGGCCGCCGTGACGCTGGGCGCGGTGACCGTCGAGCGGCACATCACCCTCGACCGGGCGATGTGGGGCTCCGACCACGCCGCCTCGCTGGAGCCCACCGGTCTGGAGCACCTGGTCCGCGACATCCGCATCATCGAGACCGCCCTCGGCGACGGCGTGAAGCGCGTCTACCCGGGCGAGGAGGCCCCGCGGGCCCGCCTGCGCCGCGCCACGGCATGATCACACTTTCGGTGGTGGTGCCGGTCCGGGACGGCGAGGAGTACCTCGGCGACGCGCTCACCTCGCTCGTGCGCAACCGGACGCGCGAGTTCGAGACCGAGGTCGTCGTCGTGGACGACGGGTCCGCGGACGCGACGCCGGAGGTCGTCGAGGACTTCCGGCGCGACCTGCCGGGGCTCAGCGTCGTCCGCAACCCGGTGCCGCTGGGGCTGGCCGGCGCCCGCAACACCGGGCTGAAACTGGCCGCGGGCCGCTACGTCACCTTCCTCGACGCCGACGACTGGCTCGCGCCCGGCTACCTGCCCCGGCTCGTCGCCGCCATCGACGGGCTCGGGTGCGACTTCGTCCGGGTGGACCACGTGCAGGTCGAGGACCGCAGACGGGAGACGCACCGGGCGCCGCAGCCACGCCGCGGCGTCGTGCTCGACCCGCGCGACGGCATCCTGCCGGCGGATCACAAGACCATGGTCGACTACCCCTACGCGTGGGCCGGGATCTACCGGCGCGAGCTGGACGACCTGCTGACCTTCCCCGCCGGGCTGCACACCGCCGAGGACCGCCCGTGGATCTGGCGGCTGCACCGCCTGGCCCGGTCGTACGCCGTGGTCTCCCTCGCCGGGGTGTTCTACCGGCGGGGGCTCGCGGCCTCGCTCACCCGGATCGGCGACGAACGGCAGCTCCACTTCTTCGACGCCTACGACATCGTGCTCGACGAGGCCGAGCCGCGCTACCTGCCCAAGGCCGCCCGCAACCTGTGCGCGCTGCTCGCCCACCACGTCGAACTGGCCGACCGGTTCACTCCCGCCGTACGCGCCCGGTTCGACGAGCGGGCGCGGGCGGCGCTCGCCCGGCTGCCGCGCGAGACGCGCGCCGAGGCCGTCGGCGGCCTGGAGCCCGGGCGGGCCGCCCTGCTGGGTCCCTATCTGCCGGGAGGGCCGCGTGCCTGACTCCACGCTGTTCTACGCCTCCACGCTGTTCGGCGCGATGACGCTCGCGGCGGCGATCGACGAGGGGCGGTTCCGCGACGGCGGCCGAATCCTCCTCGTGTCGAACAACGCGGCGATCCCCGAGGTCACCCCGGCGCTGGACGAGGCGCCGGGGTTCGCCGCGCTGCGTGACAGGTTCGACCGCGTCCTGTCCTGGAACGAGATCATCGCGCCGCTGCACCCGTCGGACTGGAAGCCGCGCTCGATCGAGACGCCCATGCTCGGCCGCCTGCTGGGCGACCTGACCGGCGAGCCGGGCGAGCTGGTGCTGGAGTCGGTCGCGGTGCCCCCGTCGCGTACGCTCGCGGGCCTGGTCAAGGACTGCCCGATCACCGTCTACTCCGACGGCCTGATGAGCTACGGGCCGACCCGCGACCCGCTCCCGCAGGAGATCGCCGGCCGGATCACCCGGCTGCTCCACCTCGACCTCGCCCCGGGCCTGGCGCCCCTGCTCCTGGCCGAGCACGGCGTGCCGGCCGAGGCCCTGGCGGACGCGTCGTTCACCTCGGTGACGGGCCGGGTCGCGGAGGCGGCCGAGGAGGCGCCGCGCGCCGAGGCGGTCATCCTCGGCCAGTACCTGTCCGCGCTCGGCCTGGTCACGGCGGCCGAGGAGGCCGCGCTGCACGAGCGCGTGCTGCGCGGCGTGGCGGCGCTCGGCCACCGGACCGTGCTGTTCAAGCCGCACCCCGCCGCCGGGCGGCGGCATGCCCGCGAGCTGCGGCCGGTCGCCGCGGAGCTGGGCGTCGAGCTCCTCGTGGCCCCCGCGGAGACGCCCGCCGAGGCGTGTTTCGCCGCGCACCGCCCCGAACTGGTCGCCGGATGCTTCTCCACGGCGCTGGTGACCGCGCGGCGGCTGTTCGGCCTGCCCGTCGCGGCCACCGGCACCGATCTGGTGCTCGAACGGCTCACGCCGTACGAGAACAGCAACCGGATCCCGGCGACGATCGTAGACGCGACGCTGCCCCGGCTGGAGGCCGACGGCACGATCACCGAACCGCCCGCCGCCGACCTGCCCGCCCTGGTCGCGGCCGTGGGCTACTGCATGCAGAGCACGGCCCACCCCGGCCTGCGCGAGACCGCCGCGGCCTACGTGCGCGCCCACGGGCCGGCGCGTTACTTCAAGAAGCGCAGGCTGGAGTCGCTGGGCCTGATCGAGCCGCCCGCCCCCTCTCCGGCCGTCCCGCAGTCGCGGCTACGCCGCCTGCTGTCCCGCTGAGCCCTCGCTCCGCACATGACAGAACGGGATGGGACACATCGATCGTGATGTCCTAGGCTGTGCCCCGTGCTGAGTCGATCTTCCGCGGCCATCAGCAGCACATGGCGACCACGGTCGGGACATCCCCTGCCGAGGGCTGCGGTGGTGACACCGTCCCGCCACACCGCGGTGTGCGGACGCCGCGGCCGGCCACGGAAGGCTCGGGGGCGATGAGCAGGCATGGAAGCGGCCGGGATCCCGTGTCGGCGCCGGCCAGCATGGGGCACGGCGCCCGTGGCTGCTGCCGTGCTTCGCCGGACGGGACCACCGGCGCTCGATGCGGGAGAGTGCTCTCGCGCGGTGTGGTCATAGGGCTTCCTCCGAGGCGTGATCAGGGTCGTTGCGGCGCGGAATCGCTCCCTGGAATCAGGGTGCCGGGATCCGTCGCGGATGTCTTGACGCCATCTGCACGGTTGATGGCCATTCGTGCACGCAGCCGATGCGATCACCCCGGCGTGGCTTCACGCCTCGCGCCCGCCCGGGGCAGGCGGGGCTTGCCCCCATCGCTCCCGGCGCGCTCACAACACCTGACCGGAGAGTAATCCACGGCGGAGGAACACCCTTTTCCGTAACGACCACTCGCCGAGGACATGTCATGAAGATTCTGGAGTGGAGCACCAGGAACCTGGCCGTTCGGGATCGATTTCCCTACTGGTACGACACGATGTCGCAGGCGCACCTGCACGCGTGGCTGGCCACCGACGACCCCGCCCGTTTCCACGCGTCGGCGCGGGTGTTCGATCTCGGCACGGTGCAGTTGTCGATGATGAGCCACCACACGCTGCGGGTGAACCGGCCCGCCAAGCTCATCCGGCGGTCGGATCCCGAGGTCTTCCAGCTGCACCTCCTCCTCGGTGGCGCCGGCGGCCTGAGGCAGGCCGGGCGTGAGGTGACCGTCCGTGCCGGACAGTTCCTCACCATCGATTCCTCCCGGCCGTACCAGGGGTGGCGAGGACCTGACGGCGATCCGGCCGAAGCCCTGCTCGTCCAGTTCCCGCGGGATGCTCTCGGCCTGCGGTCCGACGTGGTCGGGCGGCTCGCCGCGGCGCCGTTTCCCGTCCGGCCCGGCATCACCGGCGTGCTGGCCGGGCATCTCAAGCACCTGGCGGACAACGCCGAAAGCCTCACCCCGCACAGCGCGCGGGCGGTGGCCACCGTCACCCTCGACCTGATCGCGGCCGCCTACGCCGACCAGCTCGGGGCCGGTGACTCGCTGACACCCGAAGCGCGACGCCAGGCGCTGCTGTCGCTGATCCACGACTTCGTCCGGCAACGGCTCGGCGACCCGGACCTGACCCCCGAAACGATCGCCGCGGCGCACCAGATCTCCGTACGGCACCTGTACAAGCTCTTCCAGGAGCAGGGCCTCACCGTGGCGGCCTGGATCCGCCGAAGCCGGCTGGAACAGTGCCACCGCGATCTCGCCGACCCCCGGCAGCGCTCCCTTCCCATCCAGTCCATCGCCGCCCGCTGGGGCTTCACCGACGCCGCGACCTTCAGCCGTGCCTTCCGCGCCGCCTACGGCATGTCACCACGCGATCACCGGAATCTGGCTGCGGCCGGGCATGCGCCGAACTGAGGGCACCGTGCCTAACTGAGGGCAGTGTCCAACTGGGGGCATCGTGTCTAACTGGGGGCACCGTGCCGTCTCGGGCGGGGACTACAGCGCCTTGAGGTAGCGGCGCATCCGGCGCTTGGCGCGGTAGCCGTACCGCAGCATCCGGGGCGGCACCTCCAGACGCAGCCGGGCGCGGCGCCGGGCCGCCGCGTGCTCGGGGCCGTCGAGGAGCGAGCGCGCCGGCTCCAGCGCCCCCGCGCGAGCCGCGGCGACCAGTGCGGCGATCCGGCCGGTCCAGTCGCTTACCGAGGGGTCGTGGAAGTAGTTGGCCCCGCACCACTCCTCGGCCGGAACCCGGAAGTCCGCCTTCGCGAGGTCGTCGAGCGTGCCCAGGCAACCGCTGCCCTCGAACACCAGGTTGATCATCTCCGCGCTGACCCCGAAGTCGGACAGCACGAGCAGCGGCACGTTCGCGGCGATCGCCTCCAGCGCGGCCGTGGAGCTGACGGTGACGAACCCGGCGGCGCGGCTCAGGTGCTCGTGCATCGGGCCGGCGGCGAAGCGCACGGCGCCCGCGTGCACGCGGCCCTCGGCCTCCAGCGCGGTCCACAGCCGCTCGTAGTGGTGACGTTCGTTGTGCGTCTGCCGCTCGTCGTCGCGGGCCCGCAGCTTGACCACCACGTCCAGGTCGGGCCTGGCCCGCCCGAGCTCGGCCAGGGCGAGCAGGATGCGCTCCCGCTCCTCGCGCCGGCGGGGCACCTTGGCCTGGGTGGCGAACACGACCCGGTCGCGTACGCCCCCGGTGTCGCGGGCGCCCGGTTCGCGGGACAGGAGGTCGAGGTAGGGCAGCCGGGCCAGCGCGACCGCCCCTCCCCCGCCGAGACGCGCGCCGATCTCGGAGAACTCGGCGACCTCCCGGCCGCTGTGCACGACGAACAGGTCGCAGCCGCTGCGGAACAGCCACGCCTTCTCCGTCGCGGGCACCGAGATGCCGGGCAGGCCCGACACGAGCACCGGCCGGGGGCGCAGCCCGGCCAGCGTCTCCGCCGCCAGCGCGTCCACCACGGGGCCGGTGCAGGCCAGCAGCACGACGTCCGGCCGGAACCGTTCGGCGGCCCGCCGCACCTGCCGGGCCGGCAGCACCTGGGGAAGCCCCCGCGCGCGGGTGCCGCTCACCGCGGCGGCGATCTGCGCCTCCGATGGGGCGATGGGCGTACGGACGACGGCCAGCTCCGTGACCCAGTCCTGCGGGGTCGCGTCGAGCAGGCCCGCGGCCCACTTCAGATAGGAGTCGGAGTCGGCCACGGCGAGCAGGCGGGTCAAGGAGCGACCTTTCCGGGATCGTGCTGGTGGGGCGGGTGGGGCTGGTGAGGCAGGGGCTCGTGGGGCTGATGGGCGAACAGCTGGAGGTGGGAGCGCAGCGAGGGGGCGGCTGAGGCCGTCCACCAGTCCTCCGGCACGTCCACGGTCTCCACCGGCACGCCCCGCGCCGACAGCAGGACGCGCAGCGAGGTCACCGCGGTGGACGGCAGGCTCAGCACCCGCTGGTCCGGCCGTAGGTCGCGCAGCGTCATCTCGGCGGGCGCCCCGGCGTCGTACACGGTCAGCCCGGCGATCCGGCGCACCCGATCGAGGTCGCGGGGGTCCTCCCGGCGGTGCGGGAAGTAGGCGACCGGCTCGTCGAGCCGCTCCAGCCAGCGCAGGTAGCGGTCGCGATGGATGAGCCCGTTGCGTACGAGCGAGGTGCCGAGCACGACCGTGCCCTCCTGCGGCGGCGGATCGGCCGGCTGGGCGCGCAGCCAGGCGAAGTCGTGCCGGACGAGCCGGACGCCCGCGCCCTCCACATCCTCGGCGAGGCCGGCGGGCACCGGGAGCGCGGTGAACACCATGGGCCCGCGGGTGCGCAGACGGAGCCCGGCGGCGGCGCCCAGCACCTTGCGGCCGACGCCGGGCGTCCCCCGGGCGCGCAGCAGCGGGCGCCGCGCGACCAGCAGCTCCAGCAGGCGGATCGTGGCCAGCCCGTCGTCCACGAGCACCGTACGGCCGGGGACGGCCGTGAGGAGGGCGAGCTGGACGCGCCCGGAGAAGGCGTCGCCGACCGCCCACGTCCGGCCCGGCCGGGGAGCCCGCTGGGACGGCTCGGCGAACTCCAGCCCCTCGGGCGGCCCGAGGCGCTCGAGCTCGCGACGGGTCAGCCGCAGCGCGGGCAGCCCGGCCCGCGGCACCACCCTGGTGGCGGAACCGAGGAGCCCCGCGTGGTGCGCCTCGACGACGCACAGCAGCTGCAGGGGGGACTCCACCCACGCGACGGCCTGCCCCTGCCCGGCGGCGTGGCGCCGTCCCTCGTTCTCCACGCCCCGTAATGAAACGTTCACGACGCGCTCACCCTAACCGTCCAACACGACGGCGGCGGGAACGCCCGGTGAACAGACCTGGAAGGGATCTTCGCGGGACGTTACGGCAGCATGGAAGGCATGAACGTCATCACTTTGAACAACAACGTGCGGATGCCCCAGCTCGGCTTCGGCGTCTGGCAGGTCGCCGACGACGAGGCCGAGAAGGCCGTCACGACGGCCCTGGAGTGCGGGTACCGCAGCATCGACACCGCGAAGCTGTACCGCAACGAGAAGGGCGTCGGCCTCGCCCTGCGCGCCTCCGGCATTCCCCGCGAGGAGCTGTTCGTCACCACCAAGCTCTGGAACGACGATCACGGCTACGACAAGGCGATGCGCGCCTTCGACGCCGGCATGCGGCGCCTCGGCCTGGAGACCCTCGACCTGTACCTGATCCACTGGCCGGCTCCCCGGCAGGGCAAGTACGTCGAGACGTGGAAGGCCCTGGAGATGCTGTACGTCGACAAGCGGGTGGCGGCGATCGGCGTGTCGAACTTCACCGTCGCCAACCTGGAGCATCTGCTCGCCGAGACCGAGGTGATCCCGGCGCTGAACCAGATCGAGCTGCACCCGCAGCTCGCCCAGCGGGAACTGCGCGGCTTCCACGCGCACCGCGGCATCGCCACCGAGGCCTGGAGCCCGCTCGGGCAGGGCAAGGGGCTGCTCGACCTGCCCGTCCTGGCCGGGATCGGCGCGAAGTATGGCAAGACGGCCGCCCAGGTGGTGCTGCGCTGGCACATCCAGCTCGGCAACATCGTGATCCCTAAGTCGGTGACGCCCTCGCGCATCAAGGAGAACATCGAGGTCTTCGACTTCGCGCTGAGCCCGGAGGACATGGCGGCGATCAACGGTCTCGACGAGGGCCGCCGGCTCGGGCCCGACCCGGTCGTCTTCGGCTGACCGGCGGCGAAGGTCGCGGCAGGACCGAGGACGGGGACCGCAGCGCAGGCGGGCGGCGGCATTCACCACAGCCCCGCACATAACCGGCGCCGCGCGGTCACGCGGTCACGCTGCGTACGTTTCCCCTGGCGAACGCGTGGCAATGATTGCTGCCGTGCCCCAACCACGACGATCGAGAAAGCTGTGGGCCGGGCTCGCCGCGGCACTCCTGCTGTGTCTCGGGCTCACCGGGGCCGCCCGCGTCGAGCCCGCCCCCGCGGCCCATCGGCCCAACATCGTGCTGATCCTCACCGACGACCTGGACGCCGGGGATCTGAGCCGGTTCCCCAACATCACCGATCTCCTGGTGCGCCAGGGCACCACGCTGTCCCGGTTCTTCGTGACCAATCCCTGGTGCTGCCCCTCCCGCTCGTCCATCCTCCGCTCGCAGTACATGCACAGCCACCAGGTGGAGAGCAACCGGTCGCCGACCGGCGGGTTCCCGAAGTTCCGGCCGCTGGAGGCGTCCACCCTCGGGACGTGGATGCACGACGCGGGCTACCGCACCGCGCTCATGGGCAAGTATCTCAACAACTATCCCGAGGGGGCGCCACGCACGTACGTGCCGCCGGGCTGGGACGAGTGGCATGTCCCCGTCACCCGCCTGTACCAGGAGTACGGCTACACGCTCAACGAGAACGGCGTGCTCCGGCGGTACGGCGACGCCCCGGAGGACTACCTGGAGGACGTGCTGAGCGCCAAGGCCGCGGCGTTCGCCACCGATTCCGCCGCCCGGGGGGACGCCCCGTTCTTCCTCTATCTCGCCCCGGTCGCGCCGCACCTGCCCGCGCACCACGCACCGCGCCACGCCGCCGCCTTCGCCGGTGAGCCGGCGCCGCGAACCCCGTCGTTCGACCAGACGGACCTGTCCGCCGAGCCCCGCTGGCTGAGCGAACGCACACCGCTGTCGGCCGCCGACACACGCAGGATCGACCGCGTCCACCGCGACCGGCTACGCGCGATGCTCGGGGTGGACGACATGGTCGGCGCCCTGGTCGACGCGCTGACCCGGGCCGGCGAACTGGACGACACCTACATCTTCTTCACCTCCGACAACGGCTTCCACCTCGGCCAGCACCGGTTGCGGCCGGGCAAGACGACGCCGTTCGAGGAGGACATCCGGGTGCCGATGGTGGTGCGCGGGCCGGGCGTGCCGGCCGGGGGCGTCGCCGACGCGCTCGCGTCGACGGTCGACCTCGCGCCCACGTTCGCCGAGCTGGGCGGGGCCGCGGTGCCGCCCACGGCCGAGGGCCGCTCGCTGGCCCCGCTCCTGCGGGGGCACGACGTCGCCTGGCGCGACGCCGTCCTCGTGGAGTTCTACCACCCCTCCTACTCCCCGCACTCGCCTCCCACGTACGCCGTGCTGCGGACCGGGCGGTACGCGTACGTGGAGTACGAGACCGGGGAGCGGCAGCTCTACGACCTGTGGGACGACCCGGCGGAGACGCGCAACCTCGCGGCGTCGGCCGGCCCCGGCCTGACCGCCGTTCTCTCGGCCCGGCTGGCGCTGCTGCGCGCGTGCTCCGGGCCCGGCTGCCGGCTGGCGGACGCCGCGGGCACCGGGGTGTCCGTGGGCGGCGGCGTGTCCCTGGGCGCGGCTTCGAGCGGCGCCGGATGAGGTGACGGAGGGCAATAGGACGGGCACCCCGGCGGATTCGGGGTGCCCGCTAATCATTTCTGCCCATATCGGAATGGGAGCGCTCCCAAGCGTAGTATGTCCTACTATGTCCGGTTGAGTGGCCCTAACCACCCAGGGAGTAACAGTTAGGTTTCGGCATATTGACGCCCGCGTTGCTCATAGAGGACCCTTCGTGGGAGCGCTCCCAACGTGTTCACCAACACGGTGCTCAGCACGAGCACAACCTCTGATCGCGGGCCGTGAGATCGGGGACCGGCCTGGGATGCACCTCCCATGAACGATTCGGGATATCACCTGAGAGGGGTCCGGAATGATTAGCAACTCGCGCCGCGGCAGGCTGCTCGCGGTCGCCGCGGTGGCGGCGCTGGCTCTCGGCGCCACCGCCTGCCAGACCGACGACAAGGGGACGGACACCGCGTCCGGTGGCGGGTCCTCGGCGGCGGCCGGCCCCGTCACGGTCACGCTCCAGACGTTCGGCGGCGGCAAGAACTTCGGCTACAAGGAAGCCGTCGACAAGTGGAACGCCGAGCACAAGGACATCCAGATCAAGTATGACAACCTGACCGACCAGTTCGAGCAGGTCTACTGGCCCCAGATGATCCAGTGGCTGCAGTCCGGCGCGGGCGCCGGCGACGTCGTCGGCATCGACGAGGGCGGCATGGGCCTCGCCAAGGCGCACCCCGAGTGGTGGGCCGACCTGGGCGAGTTCGGTCTGCAGAACCGCAAGAACGACTTCGCCGCCTGGAAGTGGGAGAACGGCGTCACCGCCGACGGCAAGCTGTTCGGCCTCGGCACCGACGTCGGCGGCATGAGCCTGTGCTACCGCCGTGACCTGTTCGAGAAGGCCGGCCTGCCCGGCGACCGCGACGAGGTCAGCAAGCTCTGGCCCACCTGGGACGACTTCGTCGCCGTGGGCAAGAAGTTCCAGGACAAGGTCAAGGACACCAAGTTCGTCGACGGCACCAACACGCTCTACAACGTGGTCCTGGTGCAGGAGGCCGCCAAGAACGGCAACGTCTCCTACTTCGACAAGGACAACAACCTGATCGTCGACAAGAACCCGGCGGTCAAGACGGCCTACGACTTCGCCCAGAAGATCAGCCAGGAGGGCCTCACGGCCAAGCTGCGCAACTTCACGCCCGAGTGGAACACCGGCATGAAGAAGTCGCAGTTCGCCACCCTCGGCTGCCCGTCGTGGATGCTCGGCGCGGTCAGCGGCGACGGCGGCGCCGGACCGGACTTCAAGGGCAAGTGGGACGTCGCGGCGGTGCCCGGCGACGGCGGCAACTGGGGCGGCTCCTGGCTCGCCGTGCCGAAGCAGTCGAAGCACCCCAAGGAGGCGGCGCAGGTCCTCGACTACCTGACCGGTAAGGACGCCGAGGTCAGCGTCTTCAACTTCGCCGGCAACATGCCGAGCAACGTCCAGGCGCAGCAGGACCCGGCCGTCCAGGGCGCGAAGAACGAGTACTTCAACGACGCTCCGGTCGGTGAGATCTTCGCCAAGTCGGCCGCCGCCCTCCAGCCGGTCTTCCTCGGCGTGAAGCACGCCCAGGTCAAGAACGCCATCGAGTCGGTCGTCTCCGCCATCGACGACGGCTCGGTGCCGTACGCGAACGGCTGGAAGAAGCTCGTCGACGACGCCGTGAAGGCCGCGGGCTGACCCTGCCCGCCAGGTGAGCACCGGTCCGCCGCAGCGGCACCCCGCCGGCGGGCCGGTCGCCTGCTTTCACCCGAAAGGTAACTCATGAGCCTGCACGTCGACGCCGGGCAACCCACCCGGGCACCGATGCCGCCCAACCGGAGGCACGTCCGGCCGAGACCGGGCCGGTCCTTCCTGACCTGGCTGGACCTCAAGGCCGCGCCATACCTCCTGGTCTCCCCGTACTACATCCTCTTTCTGATCTTCGGGCTCTTCCCGCTCGCCTTCACCCTCTACTACTCGTTCTTCGACTACGACCTCACGGGCACGGTCGAGTGGACGGGACTTGGGAACTTCACCGCCCTGCTCGACGACGCCGCCTTCTGGAGGGCGGTCGTCAACACCCTCGCGATGTTCCTCATCGCGACGGTCCCCCAGATCCTGCTGGCGCTGCTGCTGGCCAACGCGCTGAACAAGCGGATGAAGTTCCAGCTGTTCGTCCGCCTGGGCGTCCTGCTCCCCCTCGTCACCTCGGTCGTCGCGGTGGCGGTCGTCTTCACCCAGCTGTACGGCCGCGACTGGGGCGTGGTCAACTGGGTGCTCGGCTGGTTCGGGGCCGACCCCATCGACTGGAAGGCCGAGCGTCTCCCCTCCTGGCTCGCCATCGCCACCATGGTCGACTGGCGCTGGACCGGCTACAACGCGATCATCTTCCTGGCCGGCATGCAGACGATCCCCAAGGACCTCTACGAGGCGGCCTCGATCGACGGCGCGTCCCGGCGGCGCCAGTTCTGGCAGATCACCGTTCCGATGCTCCGGCCGACGATGATCTTCGTCGTGCTCAACTCGACCATCGGCGGCCTCACGCTGTTCGCCGAGCCGACCACGTTCTACAACGGCAACGTCCACGGCGGCACGACCAGCCAGTTCCAGACCGTCTCGATGTTCATCTTCGAGCAGGGCTTCCGCGAGTTCGACTACGGCTACGCCTCCGCGGCCGCCTGGCTGCTGTTCCTGCTCATCCTCATCGGATCGGCCATCAACTTCCTGCTCATCCGCCGGATCGGGGGCAACAAGTGACCACGATCTCCGCGCCCGCCGGCACGCGGCGCCGCACCAAGGCGCCGAGTGGTGCCACCAGCCTCTGGACCGCCACGCCGATGACGAGGCTCGTCCTCGCGGTCACGATCATCATCTCGGCGTTCCCGCTGTACTACATGATCGTCATCGCCTCGCGGACCAACACCGAGGCGACCGACATGCCGCCGCCGTTCCTGCCGGGCGGCAACCTCGGCGAGAACGTCCAGCGCGTGCTGTCCAACCCCGACGCGCACTACCTGACCGGTCTCACCAACTCGCTGATCATCGCCTGCACGGTGACGGTCTCGGTGGTGCTGATCTCGACGTTCGCCGGCTTCGCGTTCGCCCGGCTGCACTTCAAGGGCGGCAAGGTGCTGCTCCTGCTGGTGCTGCTGACGATGATGGTCCCGCTGCAGCAGATGGGCATCGTCCCCCTCTACCGCCTCATGGTCAGCCTCGAATGGGTCGGCTCGATCAAGGCCGTGATCCTGCCCTTCCTGCTCAACGGCTTCGGCGTCTTCCTCATGACGCAGTACACCCAGCAGGCGGTGCCCAACGAGCTGGTCGAGGCCGCCCGCGTCGACGGCGCCTCCACCCTGCGGATCTGGTGGAACGTCGTCCTGCCCGCCGTACGGCCGGGCATGGGAGTGCTGGGCATCAACACGTTCATGCTGATCTGGAACGACTTCATGTGGCCGCTGATCGTGCTGACGCCGGACAACCCGACGGTCCAGGTCGCCATCAACTCGCTCAACGCGAAGTACGGGACGGACTACGTGCTGATCTTCAGCGGCACGCTCATGTCGATCCTCCCGCTCATCGTCGTTTTCATCGCGTTCGGCCGACAGATCATCGGCGGACTCATGGAAGGTGCGGTCAAGGCGTGACAACGCAAGACACACGACCCGAGGCAGAAGCCCCCAGCCTGATGTTCCCCACCGGGTTCGTCTGGGGCGCCGCCACCTCCGCGTACCAGATCGAGGGCGCGCTCACCGCGGACGGGCGGGGCCGCTCCATCTGGGACACCTTCTGCAGCCAGGACGGGCGGATCGTGGGCGGCGACAACGCCGAGACCGCGATCGACCACTACAACCGGTACCGCGACGACGTCAAGCTCATGGCGGACCTCGGCCTCACCGCCTACCGGTTCTCCGTCTCCTGGCCGCGGATCCAGCCCGACGGCTCGGGCGCGTACAACGCCAAGGGCCTCGACTTCTACAAGAGGCTCGTGGACGAGCTGCTCAGCTACGGCATCGACCCGTGGCTGACGCTCTACCACTGGGACCTCCCCCAGGCTCTGGAAGAAGCCGGCGGGTGGCCTTCGCGCGACACGTCGAAGCGCTTCGCCGACTTCGCCGCTACCGTGCACGCCGAGCTCGGCGACCGGGTCAGGCACTGGAGCACGGTGAACGAGCCCTGGTGCTCGGCGTTCCTCGGCTACGCCTCCGGCGAGCACGCCCCGGGGCGGCGTGAGCCGGCCGCCGCGCTGCGCGCCGCGCACCACCTCAACCTCGCGCACGGCCTGGCGGTCCAGGCGATGCGGGCGCAGAACGCCGACTCGCAGATCGGCGGGTGCGTCAACGTCTACCCGGTCACGCCCGCCACGGGCAGCGAGGCCGACCAGGACGCCGCCCGCCGCATCGACGGGCTGCAGAACCGGTTCTTCCTGGACGCGCTGCTCAAGGGCGCCTACCCCGAGGACGTGCTGGCCGACCTCAGCCACCTGTCCGACATGGAGTTCATCCGGGACGGCGACCTGGCCACGATCGCCGCGCCGCTCGACATGCTGCTGATCAACTACTACAGCCGCTTCACCGTGTCGGGCGCGCCGGGCGGCGCCGCCTCGGCCGCCGCCGCGCCGACGGACAGCGGCTCGCCGTGGATCGGCAGCGAGCACGTCGGCTTCGTCAACGGCGGCCGCCCGGTCACCTCCATGGGCTGGGAGGTCGACGGCAGCGGCCTGTACGAGATGCTGCGGCGTATCGCCGACGAGTACCCGCGCGTCCCGCTCTACATCTCGGAGAACGGCGCGGCCTACGACGACGCGATCGGCGAGGACGGCACCGTGCACGACCCCGAGCGGGTGTCCTACATCGATGCCCACCTGCGGATCTGCCACACGGCCATCGAGTCGGGCATCCCGCTCCAGGGCTACTTCGCCTGGTCGCTCATGGACAACTTCGAGTGGGCGTGGGGGTACGGCAAGCGTTTCGGCCTCGTCTACGTCGACTACGAGACCCAGGCCCGCACCATGAAATCGAGCGCTTTGTGGTATGCCGACACCATCAGACACGGCGGACTGCTGAGTCGGGCACAATAAGCGCAGACGCGATAAGGGGGCAGTATAAATGAACGGGGACCGCCGTTCCGGAGGCCGGCCGACTCTGGAAGCGGTCGCCGCGCGCGCCGGAGTCGGCCGCGGCACCGTGTCGCGGGTCATCAACGGCTCGCCGAAGGTGAGCGACCGGGCCCGCGACGCGGTGTTACTGGCGATCCAGGAGCTCGGCTACGTGCCCAACCGGGCGGCGCGCACCCTCGTGACCAACCGGACCGACACCATCGCGCTGGTGGTGTCGGAGTCGGAGCAGCGCGTCTTCGACGAGCCGTACTTCGCCGGGCTGATCCGCGGTATCGGCTCGGCGCTGTCGGAGACCGGCCTTCAGCTCATCCTCACGATGGCGCAGAACCGTGCCGAGCACGACCGGCTGGAGCACTACCTGACCGGACAGCACGTCGACGGCGTGCTGCTCACCTCGGTGCACGGCGCCGACCCGCTGCCGGGGCGGCTGGAGGAGATGGGCGTGCCGACCGTGCTCGGTGGCCGTCCCGTCGGGCTCAACCCCTACAGCTTCGTCGACATGGACAACCGGGCCGGCGCCCGGCAGGCGGTCAAGTACCTGCTCTCCAAGGGCCGGACGAAGATCGCCACCATCGCCGGTCCGCAGGACATGGGCGTGGGTGTCGACCGTCTCGCCGGATACCGCGACGCGCTGCTCGCCACCGGCATGAGCGAGCGCGTGGCGTACGGCGACTTCTCCGAGGAGAGCGGCTCGGCCGCCATGCGCGAACTGCTCGCCCGCCATCCCGATCTGGACGCCGTGTTCACGGCCTCCGATCCGATGGCGCTCGGGGCGCTGCGCGTGCTGAAGGACCAGGGCATGGTGGTGCCCGACGACGTCGCGGTGATCGGCTTCGAGGATTCCAAAGTGGCGCTGCACACCGATCCGCAGCTGACGAGCGTGCACCAGCCGACCGAGGCCATGGGCCGGCAGATGGTCCAGCTCCTGATCGCCCGGATCAACGGCGAGCCGCTGGAGCAGCCGGTCGTCATCCTCGACACCCATCTGGTGATCCGCGCCTCCGCCTGACACGAGGCCACGCATACGACGAGACCGCCGCGCACCCGAGGGTGCGCGGCGGTCTCGCGTTGCGGCGGGCCGTGTTTCGGCGGCCCGTGTTTCGGCGGAACGGGATCAGCCGCCGGCCGACGAGAGCAGGCGCTCGGCCTCCTCCTCCGACATGTCCTCCAGCTCGGCCACCAGCAGGTCCTCCAGCGCGACCGCCAGCTCGGCCACGGTGCGCCGTTCGAAGATCGTCCGCACCGGGACCTCCACCCCGGTCGCCCGGCGCAGCCTGGCCGCGATCCTCGTCGCGAGCAGCGAGTGCCCGCCCAGGGTGAAGAAGTCGTCGTTCACGCCGATGGAGGCGACGCCGAGCAGTTCCGCCCAGATCTCGGCCACCAGGAGCTCCGCGTCCGAGTCCGGCGGGACGTGCCCGGCCGACGACGCCCGGACCGGCGCGGGCAACGCCGTACGGTCCACCTTGCCACGGCTGGTCAGCGGCAGGGAGTCGAGCACGACCCACGCGGCCGGGACGAGATGGCGCGGCAGGGTCCGCGCGAGGTGCGCGGCGAGCTCCTCCCCCGTCGCGGTTCCGGTCACGTACGCCACCAGTTCCTCGGCGTGGACCGTCACGAACGCCTGGCCGACGCCCGGATGGTCGAGCAGCCGCGCCTCGACCTCGCCCGGCTCGATCCGGAAGCCGCGGACCTTGAGCTGCCCGTCGATCCGTCCGAGGAACTCCAGCGCGCCGCCCTGGTTCCAGCGTGCCCGGTCCCCGGTGCGGTATCTCCGCGACCCGGGCTGTCCCAGCGGGTCGGGGACGAACGCGGCGGCCGTGAGCGCCGGGCGGCGCAGGTAGCCGCGTGCCACCCCGGCACCGCCGATGACCAGCTCGCCGATCGCGCCCTTCGGAACCGGCGCCCCGGCGGCGTCGAGCAGGTGGACCGTCGTCGCGCCGATCGGCCTGCCGATGGGCGGCCTGCCGTACGGCGTCGCGCCGAGGTCGGCCGCGGTCGCGATGACCGCGGCCTCGGTCGGGCCGTAGGTGTTCATCAGGCGGACGCCGTCGCCGAACCGGCCGCGCCAGCGCGCCACCGCGCCGCCGGACGCCTGCTCGCCGCCGATGACGACCAGACGGAGCGCGGGCGGCCAGGCGATCTGGTCGATCTCCTCGACCAGGTGGTGCCAGTACGCCGTGGGCAGATCGAGCACCGTGACCCGTTCCCCGCCCGGGGCGGCCAGCAGGTCGGGCAGCGTCGCCGCCCCGCCGGGCAGCAGCACCAGGGTCGCCCCCGCGGCGAGCGCGGGAAAGACCTCTTCGAGGTGGGTGTCGAAGCTCAGCGACGCGAACTGGACGACGCGGTCGCCGGGCGCCAGGCCGTACTCCTCGCGCATCCACCGGATCCGGGCCGCGATGGCGCGGTGCTCGACGGCGACGCCCTTGGGCCGGCCGGTGGAGCCGGAGGTGAAGATCACGTAGGCCACGTCGCCCGGGCGCGTCCGTCCCGGCTCGCCGGATGCCGCCCCGTCCTCATCGGCCAGCGGGTCGACGGCGGTGAACCCGGCGGGCAGCGCCCGGTTCGTGATCACACGCGTCGCCCCGGCGTCCGCGAGCGCGAAGGCCAGCCTCTCCTCCGGCTCGTCCGGCTCGAACGGCAGGTAGGCCGCGCCCGCCCGCCAGACCGCGAGCAGGGCGGTGATCGCCTCGACCGAACGGGGCAGGCAGACGCCGACCACGTCGCCGGGGCGCACGCCCCGCTCCCGCAGCACCGCGGCGAGCCGTGCCGCCCGCCGGTCCAGTTCCGCGTAGGTGACCTCGGTCTCCCCGCAGGCCACCGCGACGGCGGCGGGCGTGCGCCGGACGGTCTCCGCGATCATCTCGGGGACCGCCGGTCCGGGGGTGCCGGCGCCGTCCCCGGCCATGGACCTCATGTCGGCCTCGTCGTCGGCGGTCCACACGCGCAGCTCGGAGATCCGGCGACGCGACTCGGCCGCGACCGACTCGAGCAGGAGCACGAAGCGGTCGGCGAGCCGGCGGACGGCCTCCGCCTCGTGCGGGGAGCCGCTGGACCCGTCGTGGCCGAACGACATGGCGAGCTCGCCGTCCTCCAGCCATGCCTCGACGTACAGGCCGAGCTTGACCTGGCGGTATCCGTGGGGGAAGGCACCGACGGACAGGTCGCCGAACGGCCGGGTGGGTCCCCCGGCCTGCGTGTGCAGGATGAACATGGTCGGCATCAGCGCCTCGACGGGATGCCCGATCCGCTCGAACGGCACCGACGGGCGGCTCATCGCCGTCAGCGCCTCCTGCCTGATACGCCCCAGCAGTTCGACGAACGACGGGTCCCCGTCCAGGTCGCCGCGCAGCACGACGGTCTGCGAGAGGTAGCCGATCATCGACTCCAGCTCGACCCGGTCGCGTCCGGCGACGGCCGTGCCGACGAGGACGTCGGTGTGGCCGGTGTGCCGGTGCAGGAGCACCTGGTAGGCCGTCATGAGCACGGTGAACAGCGTGGTCCTGTGCTCACGGGCGAGCCGGTCCAGCTCGTCGGCGACCTTCCGGCCGGCTCGGACGAACTGGTACGCCACGCGATCATCGTCGCCGGCGCCCCCGGGGCTCTCGCTGCCGATGCCGCACGGGAGGTCGGGCGGCGGCGGATCGGCCAGCCGCTCCTGCCAGTACGGCACCGCGCGCTCGGCGCGGCGGCGCTGCCAGCGGGCGTAGTCGGACGGCTGCACCGGCAGCGGCGCCAGGTTCGGCGCGCGGCCGTGCAGGCGCGCGGTGTAGTACTCCGCCAGGTCGTCCAGGAGGATCCCCAGCGACCAGCCGTCGCCGATGATGTGGTGCATCGTGACGCACAGGACGTGGTCCAGCGGCCCGATCGCGATGAGGGCGACGCGCAGTGGCACGCCCTCCGCGAGGTCGAACGGCGCGTTCACCCGCTCGGCGACGAGCCGCCGGGCGTGCTCCTCGTCATCGGCCTGGATCCGTTCGACCGGCGGGAGGGATCCCGGCGCCCCCGCCGGCTCGGCGACCGCCCAGGGGACGCCGTCCTCCTCCTCGAACCGGGTGCGCAGGCCCTCGTGCCGGGCCGCGAGGTCGGCGAACGCCCAATCGAGGGCGTCCGGATCGAGGGGCCCGCGCAGCCGGTGGACGAGGTACATGGTGTACGAGGCGTCGTGGGGGCTCAGCTTCTGCAGGAGCCACAGCCGTTCCTGGCCCGGCGACAGGGGCGCCCTCATGATTCGGACGCCATCTCGTCGAGCACGGCCGCCAGGTCCTCGGCGCTGAGGCCGTCGAGCTCGTCGCGGAGCGCGGCGATGTCGGCGAGATCCAGGTCGTCGTCGTCGAGCCGGTCCATCGCCGCCGCCAGGCCGGCCACGGTCGGGTTCTCGAACAGCACCACGATCGGCACGTTGGTCGCGAAGCGCGCCTGGATCCTGGCGATGATCTGGGTGGCGGTCAGCGAGTGCCCGCCCAGCTCGAAGAAGTCGTCGTCGACGCCCACCGGCTCCGCGATGCCCAGCACCTCGCCCCACATCGCCGCGAGGTCCTCCTCCAGCGGCGTGGCCGCAGGCCGGTACGGCCGGCTGCGGGCCCGGGTCCACTCGGGCACGGGCAGGGCCTTGCGGTCGAGCTTGCCGTTGGGGGTGAGCGGCAGGGCGTCCAGCACCACGAGGTGCGCGGGCACCATGTACTCGGGCACGCTGCGGCGCAGCCGGTCCCGCAGGGACGGCCACAGGTCGGCCCCCTCGGGCTCCCCGGCCGCGCGCACGACGTAGGCGACCAGGCGCGGCAGCCCGTCGGGGCCGTCGCAGACGCCGACGGCGGCGTCGGCCACCTCGGGCGCGGCGCGCAGCACGCTCTCGATCTCACCGAGCTCGATGCGGAAGCCGCGCACCTTCACCTGCTGGTCGGCCCGGCCCAGGTAGCGGAGCCTGCCGTCCTCGATCGCGGCCAGGTCGCCCGTGGCGTACAGGCGGGCGCCCGGCGTTACGGAGAACGGGTCGGGCAGGAACCTGGCGGCCGTCTGGCCCGGCATGCCGCGGTATCCCCTGGCCAGGCCGGAGCCGCCGATGTGCAGCTCGCCGGCCTCGCCGGGCGGCACCGGACGCCCGTCGGGGCCGAGGATGTGCACCGTCGTGTCGCCGATGGGCTCGCCCAGGTCCACAGGGCCAGGAGACGGGGCCACCCGCCCGGCCGTCGACCAGACCGTCGTCTCGGTCGGGCCGTACACGTTCCAGAGCCGGGCGCCGCCGCCGAGGAGGGCGTCGGCGAGGTCGCGGGGCAGTGCCTCGCCCCCGCAGAGCCGGGTCGCGACGTTCTCGGGCACGCCGCCGGATTCGAGCAGGATGCGCCAGCTCGCCGGGGTCGCCTGCATGATCGTGACGGCCTCGGTCACTGCGCGCGACCGCAGGGCCCGGCCGTCCGCCGTCTCGTGCCCGGAGGCGACCACGACCCGCGCCCCGCAGGCCAGCGGCAGGAGGAGTTCGAGCACCGAGATGTCGAACGACAGCGTGGTGACCGCCAGCCAGGCGTCGCGCGGGGTGAGCTCCAGCAGGGAGGCGAAGGACTCCAGCAGGTGGACCACCGCGCCGTGCGGCACGGCGACCCCCTTGGGCCTGCCGGTGGAACCGGAGGTGTACATGAGGTAGGCCAGGTCCCCCACCGGGCCGTCGGCCGGCACGTCGCCGGGCACCCCGGCGGAGACGGAAACGCCGGCGGAGACGGGAACGCCGTCCCACGCCAGCTCGACGACGTCCTCGACGCCGTCGAGCAGCCGGGACTCGACGCCCTGGCCAGCCAGGACCAGCCGGATGCCCGCGTCCTCGCGCATGAACCGGAGCCGGTCCTCCGGGAATCCCGGGTCGAGCGGCACGTAGGCGCCGCCGGCCCGCCACACGGCGAGCAGGGCGACGACAATGCCGGGGCAGCGCTCCAGGCACAGCCCCACCGGAACCTCCGGGCCGACTCCGCGGGCGCGCAGCAGTGCCGCGAGCCGGTCGACCCTGTCGTGCAGCTCCCGGTAGGTCAGCAGGCCCACGGCGCCGCTCACCGCGACCGCGTCGGGGCTCGTGTCACGCCACCGGCGGATCAGCGCGAGCGCCGTCGCGGCGTCCGTTCCCGTCCCCGGCCGCCCGGCACCCGGAGGCGCCGTCAGGCCGCTCACCGCGTCACTCACTTCCATGCACCTTTCACTTCGAGAACACGCTCGCGAACGGGCCGCTCAGCGCGGACAGCGGGATGTCGGGGTCGGCCCCGGCCCGCCGTACGACCTCGGCGAAACCGCCGATGAGGCGGCGCGCGGTCGCGGGCGTGAACAGGTCGCTGCTGTAGTCGAGGACGCCGCCCAGCCCCTCCGGTCCCCGCCACAGGTCCATCGAGACCTCGGACTTGGTGTGGCTGGGCGGGACCACGTGGATCTCCCGGTCGAGGTCGGCGAACCGGGTCCCCAGCAGATCTTCCTTGGGCAGGTTGTGCAGGTTGAACATGACCTGGCACAGCGGCGGCCTGCTGATGTCGCGGGGGACGCGCAGCGCGGCCAGGACGTGCTCGTACGGCACCTCCGCGTGCCGCATCCCGGCCAAGGTCGTCTCCCGCACGCGGTCCAGCAGCTCGTGGAACGACGGATCGCCGGACAGGTCGGCGCGCACCACCATCGTGTTGCCGAAGTAGCCGATCAACGGCGCGAGCTCGCTGCGGCTCCGGCCGGCCACCGGCACGCCGACGCAGAAGTCGGTCTGGCCCGACGCCAGGGCGAGGGTCGCCTGGTAGGCGGCGATCAGGGCCATGAACGACGTGCAGCGCCGCTTCCTGGCCACCTTCTCCAGCGGCGTGATCACCTCCGGCGGCAGCAGCAGCTGCTCGCGTCCGCCGCGCCCGGACCACCGGGACGGCCGGGGGTGGTCGGCCGGAAGGTCCAGCGCCGGGGCGCCGGCCAGGCGGCGCGCCCAGAACTCCACGCCCTCAGTGTGGTCCCGCTGTCTCTCCTGCACCGCGAAGCGGGGGTACTGCGTGGGCAGCTCCGGCAGTTCGGGCTCACGTCCCTCGCGTGCGGCGGCGTAGCACTCCGTGAGCTCACGCAGGAGCACGTCGAGCGACCAGCCGTCCATCACGATGTGGTGCAGGACGATGCACACGACCGCGTCGCCCACCCCCAGCCCGGCCAGGCCGGCCCGCAGGGGAGGCGCGTTCTCCAGGTCGAACGGGCGGTCGACGAACTCCTTCAACGCCCGTTCGAGGTCCGCCTCCCCGGAGAACACGATCTTCTCCAGCGGCACCGGTCCGGGCGGCAGCACGACCTGCACGGGGGCGTCCCCGCGCAGCCGGAAGCGGGTCCGCAGCACCTCGTGCCGCTCCACGATCCGGGTGAACGCGGCGGACAGCGCGCCCACGTCGAGCGGCCCGCGCAGCCGCATGCACCAGGGCGTGTTGTAGGTGGTGTCGGCCGGGTCGAAGCGGCTGAGGAACCACAGGCGCTCCTGCCCGGGCGACAGCGGCCACTCCTGCCCGCCGGTGTCCCGGGGCGCGCCCCCGAGGGAGCGCAGCAGCGCCGCCCGGCGCTCGGGGGGCAGGCCGGCCAGCTTCTCGATCAGCGCGGCGCGGCGCTCGGCGGCGGTCATCTGCCCAGGTCGCGTACGCTCAGCGGCCGCATGTCGGTCCACACCGTCTCGATGTGGTCCAGGCATTCCTGGCGGGTGCCCGCGAAGCCGGTGGGCCGCCACCCGGCGGGCGGCTCGCGGTCGCTCCACCATACGGAGAACTGCTCCTCGTCGTTGACGACCACGAGCATCGGAGAATCGGTCATGTCATCTTTCCCAGGGGTTCGTTGAGGGGGACGGCTCCCGGCCCCCGCCCTCGGCCAGGCGGGGACAGCCGGGCCAGCCGGTGGAATCGGCCGGGGGCGCCGCGCACAGGACGTAGTGGTGAGGGGCGAGCACGTCGGTCCGGCCGGTCGCGGCGCGCATGAAGGCGGTGTGGACGGCCTCGGGCGTGTCCAGCCCGGGGCGCGCGACGAGGTACCCGGTCAGCAGGGGCGCCCCGTCGTCGCCGTCCTCCAGCGCGACCGCGGCCACGCCGGTCCCGCACACCCGGCGCAGCAGCGCCTCGGTCTCCGGCAGGCTCACCCAGTCGTGGCCGATCGCCGTCCATCCGGCGGGGCGCGGCACCGGGTCCAGGCCCGCGATCTTCGCGACCTGGTCCAGCAGCACCTCCTCCGAGACGGCCCGGACCAGCAGCTCCTCCAGGCCGGTGAGCATCCGCTCGGCGACGTCTCCGGGCAGGAAGGCCGTGTCCACCAGCACGTAGAACTCGCAGGTGGACGGGGCGGGACCGGTGGCGAAGAAGATCCTCGCCTTGACCGCGGGGTAGGCGCCGACGAAGAACGTCCTGGTCCTGCCCCGGAGTGTGGCGAGCGCCGCGGCGTCTCCCGGATCGACCTGCGGCAGGCCCTGCCAGCGGCCCGCCTGCCTGACGTCGTTGAAGAACGCGTCCAGGTCGATGTCGGCGCCGCGCCGCCACGCCTCGGCCTCCCACGCGGCCAGCACGAGCGCGGGGTCGTAGTGCCCGTTCCGGTACGTCGCCATGGTCCTGCGATGTCCGTGCCGCAGCGCGCCGGCGAACGTGCCGTCCCCGAGGTCGATGACGCACAGCCCGTCCTGGGCGGCGGGCCCGGCCATCGCCTCCATCCCCGGGTGGTGCCGGTTCGACACGATGAGCTGCAGCGCAGCCGTACGATGCCCGGTCACGGCGCCGAGCAGGGCGGCACTGGCGACCGTGAGCACGCTGGAGGTCGTCACGCCGTGCCGGGCGGCGAGCGCCTCGGCGGCGACGGCCGCCGCCGGCGAGTCCATCCCGTGCCGGACGAAGCGCGGCTCCTCGGGTTCCCGCGCCGGAAAGTCGAACATCGAACGCGGCGCGGATGTCAGGCCGGTCCGCCAGTGCCGCAGCGCCTGGCCCCCGGGCGGCGGGTCCGACCGCTCGAAGGCCGCCTGGTCGAGCGGCTGCCAGTCCGGGCCGGGCAGGTCCTCCCCGGCGACCAGCCGCGGCCATTCCGCGGCCACCGTGTTCAGCGACCAGCCGTCGAGCGCGAGATGGGACAGCGCGAGCGCGAGCGCGCGCGGCCGGCCCCGCTGGCAGACGACCGCGCACCGGATCGGCAGCTCGGCCGCGTAGTCGAACCCGGTCGCGGCCAGCTCGGCGGCCAGCGCCTTGGCCGCGCTCATCGGCTTGGCCGCCGCCTCGTACACGCCGACCGTGAGCCGGCCCTCCCGGCTCACCCGCTGGCTGGTGCTCTCCCCGTCCCGGACGAACGCCGTGCGCAGCGTCTCGTGCCGCTCGACGAGGCGGCCCACGGCGCGCAGCACGGCGTCCACGTCGGCCGCGCCGGTCACCGGCAGGGTCCAGGGCAGGTTGAAGTAGGGGTCGCCGTCGTCCAGCCACTGGGTGGAGCGCCAGATCCCCTGCTGGCCCCAGGTCAGCGCGGCCTGCCCGTCCCGGGCGCCGCGGAACTCCACGGTGCGCGGCGGCAGCGCCGTGAGGCCGGGGGCCTCCACCGCCGGCGGACCCGCGGTCACTTCCGCTGCCCCGCGATGTGCTCGACCAGGCCGTCGAGCGTGTTGAGGTGGCCGCCGTCCAGGTCGACGTCGCAGTCGAACTCGGTCTCCAGCAGGTCGATCAGCCGGAGGTAGGCGATCGAGGTGAGGCCGAGCGCGGGCAGGCTGCAGTCCGCCGCCAGGATGTCGGCGGCGGCCAGGTCGCCGCCGCTCGCCTTCGACACCAGCTCGGCCACGCGCTCCCTCAGCATGCCTCCTCCCGCAGGCGGGCGACCTCAGCCGCGATCCCGGTGATCGTCGGCTCGTCGAAGAACACGTCGAAGGACAGCTCCACGTCCATCCGCTCGCGCACCTTCGCGATGATCTGGGTGATCGACAGCGAGTGCCCGCCGAGGTCGAAAAGGTCCTCGTCCAGGCCGATCTCCGGCATGCCGAGCACCTCGCGCCAGATCTCCCCCACCTCCGCCAGGAACGGCCCCGCGTCCGCCTCGCCGGTCGCTCCGGCCGAGGCCGGCTCCTCCCCGGTCCGGGCGAAGGACTGCTCGACCGCGCCGTCGGCCACCGGGGACGGCAGCGGCAGGCCGGCCAGGTCGGCGTCGGGTGCGGCGGCCACCGCACGCAGCAGGGAGAGCAGGTGCCCGGCGACGGTCTCGCAGCCGGAGCGGCTCAGGACGAGCGGGTTGAACTGCAGCCGGGCGGCGGCGCCGTCCGGCGCGTCCACCACCTGGAGGTGCAGCGTGCCGCGCACCGCGCCGTTGAAGGACATCCAGTCCACCGACGCCTCCAGGCCGGGGAACTCCGGCGCGCCTCCGTCACGCCTGCGGTAGCTGACCGACACCGGCGTCAGCGCGGTGCGGGGGCTCACGCCGCCGACGGCACGCGCGAGCGGCACCTGCCGGAACCGGTAGACGGCCCGCAACTCCTCACGCAGGGACCGGGCGAAATCGGCGAACGTCCCGCCCGGGGCCGGGGCCGCCACCGGCAGCTCGTTCACGAAGGGGCCGATGTGGCCCCGCGTCTCCTCGGTCCTGGTCGACAGGTCGACGGCCACCGCCGTGCCCTCGTTGCCGTACGCCGCGAGCAGGGTGTGCACCGCGGCGAGCACCAGCTCGAACCGGGTGACGCCCATCTTGTCCGCGGCGACGGCGAGGTCGGCGGGAAGCGCGAAGTCGACGGCCTCGCCGGCCGCGGCGCGGGTCGAGACCCCGGACAGCCCGGGGAGACGCAGGTCCTGCCGGTCCCGCCAGCGGCCGCGCCAGAACTCGGCGGCGTCGCCGAGCAACTCGGCCACCCGGGCGTTCTCCCGCTCGACGGCCTCGCCGTAGGTCGTAGTAAGGGCCGGCGTCGGCAGCCCGGCGTAGGCGCGGGCCAGACCCCGCACCAGGATGTCCTTCGACATGCCATCGAAGACGGCGTGATGGGCGACGACGACGAGCAGGTGCCGCTCCGGCGCGAGCCGGAAGACCGTGAACCGGGCCGTCGGCCCGGTCCGCAGGTCCAGGGCGAGGGACGCCTCGCGCTCGGCCAGTTCGCGGGGCTCACGGCCGGAGGCGTCCTCGAACCCGACGGGCGGCGGCACGGCGGCCGGCACCCGGCGCAGCACGCCGTCCCGCTCGGTCAGGGCCGCGCCCAGCTGGGGATGCGCGCGGATCACGTCGTGGCAGGCGGCCAGCAGCCGGTCCACGTCCACGGGGCCGTCGACCCGGATGGCCAGCGGCATGTGGTACACGCGGCCCCCGCAGCCCATCTGCTCCGTTATCCACATGCCGTGCTGAGCGAGGGACGCCTGCTCCCCCTCGTCTACGAGCGTCGGTGACATCTCATTCGCCTTCCGTGCTGATCACGGAGTCGCCCAGCAGCGCGGGCAGCTCCTTCTTGATGACCTTTCCTGACTGGTTCCTGGGCAGGCTGTCGACCACGAGGACCCGTTCGGGGAGCTCGTGCCAGGCCAGCCGGTCCATCAGGAAGGAGCGCACCTCACTCGCGACGAGCCCCGGCGACCTGGGCACCACCGCGGCGCCCAGCACGGAGCCCAGCACCGGGTGCGGGAGCCCGAACACGGCCGCCTCGGCGACCAGCGGGTGCTCGTGCAGCGCGGCCTCCACCTGGAGGGTGGACACCTTGAACGCCCCGGTCTTGACCACGTCGCTCTCCCGGTCGACCAGGTAGAGGTAGCCGTCGGCGTCCACGTATCCGACGTCGCCCATGCGCACCCAGCCGTCGCGGAACGACCTGGCGCTGGCCTCGGCGTCGCCGTAGTAGGACCGGGTGGCGGTGGGCGAGCGCATCCACACCTCGCCCGTCTCCCCGGGCGGGAGCGGGGTGCCCTCCTCGTCGGTGATGCGCAGCGAGCCGCCGAACGCGGGCCGGCCCAGCGCGGCCGGCCGCGTACGGTCGTAAATCATGATCGTCTGAGCGGGGGCGGCCTCGGTGGACGTGTAGTAGTTCGTCACGGTCGCGTTCGGGAAGGCCGCCGACAGACGTTCCGACACGGCGGGAGGAAGCGCGGCCGCCGCCGACCCCAGCAGCACCACGCTGGACATGTCGTGCCGCTCGTGCAGCCCGGCGTCGAGCAGCTCGATCGCCATGGAGGGCACCAGGAACACCGTGCCGGGGCGGTAGGTCTCGATCAGCCGGGCGAACCGGCCGGGCGTGAACCTCGCCGGGGTCAGCACGGCCGGGCGGGCGTCCAGCGCGTTGACCAGCATGGTCTGGCCGGCGTTGGTGCCGATCGGGAAGGCGTGCAGCAGGTGCCGCGAGTGGGCGAACCTGCGGTGCTTGGGCTGCGTGACGCACCCGTAGGCCAGGTTGGCGTGGCTCGCACCGACCCCCTTGGGCCGCCCGGTCGTGCCGGAGGTGTAGAGGATCTGCGCCAGGTCCCCGGGCCGCACCCGCGGCCCTTCCGGCGCCGGGTCCGGCCCGAGGCCGGCTTCCAGCTCCGCCGGGGTCGCGGTCCACGGCTCTCCAGCCGGCGCCGCGAGGTCCCGGCCGAGCAGCACCGCCGTCGCCGAGCAGTGCTCGATCATGTATCGCAGCTCGGCCGGCGCCAGCCGGTCCGACATCGGCACGGCCACCGCGCCCGCCTTCAGCACCCCGAAGAACGCCACGGCGAAGTCGATCCAGTCGCGGCTGCCGAAGTGCAGCGCCACCCGGTCGCCCGGGATGACCCCGCGGCCCGTCAGCCCGGCGGCGAGCACCGCCGACCTGCGCTCCCACTCCGCGAAGGTGAGCGTCCCGTGCCCCTCCACGATCATCGCCACGCCGTCCGGCTCCTGCCCCGCGCGCAGCCGCAGCAGCTCCGGCAGGGTGAGCGCGGGCACGCCCCGCGTCCTCGTCGCCCCCGTCATGCGTGCTCCTTCTCGGGTTCGCGAGCCGCCCGTGTGCCCATCCCTGTGTCCGCCCGTGTGCCCGTCCCCGTGTCCGCCCGTGTGTCCGCCCGTGTGCCTGCCCGTGTGCCTGTCCGTGTGTCCTTACGGGCGGCCGCGACGCGTTCGGTCAGGGCCTGATAGCCGACGACGTCGTCGGGCAGGGCGTCGGGCACGTCGGCGTCGAACCGGCGCAGCACCCGCACCCGCATGCCGACCAGTGCGATGACGGCGATCGCCAGCGCGAAGCAGGCGTACATGAAGCCGATCCCGCGGCCCGGGCCGGTGCCGAGCACCACGCCCACGGTGCCGGCGAGCGGCCCGTCCGGGGCGAGCAGCGGCTCGAAGACCTGCGCGCCGTACGGCGCGACCAGGCCGAACCCGATGGGCAGCGTGGACCAGGCGACCAGCGTGTTCAGCGCGATGACGCGGCCGTGGAACCGCTGCGGCACCTTGACCTGGATGATCGTGGCGTAGACGCCGTTCAGCAGGGTGAGGCACAGCGACATGCCGAACGCGCCGACGGCGATGAGGAACAGGTCCTGGTACAGCCCGGTCAGCAGGCAGAACACCGACAGGGCGAGCGTGGACAGCAGCACGCCGTACAACCGCCGGCGCCGCGGGCCGCCCCAGGCCGCCATCGCCAGACCGCCGAGGAAGGCGCCGAGCCCGCCCGCGAACGACACCCGGCCGACCTCGGCCAGCGACGCGAACGACAGCACCAGCGGCGAGATCATCATGAACAGCGGGGACAGGAAGATGTTCAGCACCGCGAAGTAGAACAGCATCGCGCGGAAGCCCCGGTTGCCCCAGGAGTGGCGGATGCCGCCCAGCATCTCGGCGAGCACGCTCTCCCGCCGCTTCCAGGCCATCGTCGCCGGGAAGCGGATCAGCACGATGGTGAGCGTGGCGACGACGTAGCTGACCACGTCGATGATGAGGATGCCCTCCAGCCCGATCGTCGCCATCAGCCCGACCGCGATCAGCGGCACGATGAGCTGCGCGGTGCCGGTGGCCATCTGGACGACGCCGTTGGCGTGCCCGAGGAACCGTTTCGGCACGAGCTGCGGGATCGCCGAGGTGTACGCCAGCCGTTGGAAGGTGAGCGCGACGGACAGGCAGACCAGCAGCGGATAGATGTGCCAGACCTCTAGGTTTCCGGTCCACAGCAGCAGTCCCAGCATGAGCTGGGTGCCGCCGGCGGCCGCGTCTCCGGCGATCATGACCTTGCGCCGGTCGAACCGGTCGACGATGGCGCCGGCCAGCGGGGCGACGAGCATGCCGGGCAGCAGCCCGAGCACGGAGAACAGCGCGAACCGGGCGAGCGAGCCGGTGGTGAGGTAGATCCACAGCGGGATGGCGAACTCGGTCAGCGCGGAGCCGGTGATCGAGACGAGCTGGCCGGCCGCGACGAGGAGGAAGCGCCGCATGCTGGGCGGCGGGCCGACGCGCACCTGTGTGCCCGCGGCGCCGTCCGGGCCGTCCTGGCCGTCCTGCCCGTCCTGGGCCGTGCTCGCCCCGGTTCCGGTTTCGGTTCCGGTCTCGGCGGACCGGCTCGAGACGCCCTGCAGCCACCAGGTGCGGGCCTCGTCCCGTTCCATCCCCTCCGTACGCCCGGAGGCGACGGCGGCGTGGGTGCCGGTGACGATCTCGGCCAGCTCGTCCCTGCGGTACCGCAGGAAGAAGTGCCCGGCCTCGTCGAGGACGACGCACGCCGCGTCATCCGACAGGCAGTGCCACTCCTTGTAACGTTCCTGGTAGAACTCGGCCGCCGGGTCGCGTTCGCCGACCACGGAGATCACCGGCGCGCGCAGCGCCGGACCGCCGCCCTCCTCGAAGATCCGCGTGAAGTACCGCTCGGCGGCGCGGGTGCCTTCACGGCGGTTGCGCACGATGAGTTTGACCTGCTCCCGGCCGAGGTCCTCCACGTCGAGCCCGGCCGCGGTCAGGGCGTTGACCCGCTGCTGGTCGCTGGTGAGGCGGTCGAAGAAGGTCCCGAGCCAGTTCAGGCCGCGACCCGGGCGGGCGAAGGGGAACACGCCGCCGAGGTACAGCGCGTCCACGGTGCGGCCGTCCGCCTCCAGCCTCCGGGCGATCTCGGCGGACAGCATGACGCCGAGGCCGCAGTGGCCGTACAGCACCAGCGAGCCGCCGTTCCTGTCCATGATCTCGGAGATCTCGGCCACGCAGTCGACGACGACCTCGTCGAACGGCCGGGCCTGTTCGCCCAGCTCGTGACCGGGCACGGCGACCGAGTAGAGCGCCCAGTCGTCCGGCAGCGCGTCCGCGAGCGGCTGGTAGACGACCGCGCTGCCCCCGCCGTACGGCACGCACACCAGGGTGGTGGTGGCCGGCCCGGCGGGGGTGAGCCGGTGCAGCAGCGAGCGCGGTACGTCCCCCTCGGCCGTGAGCAGCCGGGCCAGCTCGCGGACGGTGCGGTGCTTGAAGACGTCGAGCACCGTGATCTGCCGGTCCGGATGCGCCTTGCGCAGCCGGGCGATGACCCGCATCGCCAGCAGCGAGTGGCCGCCCAGGGCGAAGAAGTCGTCGAGCGCCCCCACGCGCTCGACTTCCAGCACCTCCGCCCAGACGCGTGCCACGTCCTCCTCGGCGCCGGGCGCCGGGGCGACGTACTCGGCCGCCGCCACGTCGGCCTCCGGCTCGGGCAGCCGCGAGCGGTCCACCTTGCCGTGCGACTTGAGCGGCAGCTCGTCGAGCCAGGCGTACCGCGAGGGGACCATGTACGCGGGCAGCCGGTCGGCCAGCCACGCGCGGACCTCCGCGGTCTCCGGTCGTGCGCCGTCCGCGGCGTTCCCGGCGTTCCCGGCGTTCCCGGCGTTCCCGGCGGCGGGGGCGGGGACGAGGTAGGCGACGAGCTGCTCGCCGCGCGGCTCGACCACGGCCTGGGCGACGTCCGGATGGTCGGCCAGCACCGACTCGACCTCGCCGAGCTCGACCCGGTAGCCGCGGATCTTCACCTGCAGGTCGCGGCGGCCGAGGAACTCCAGGTCGCCGGAGCCGGACCACCGGCCGAGGTCCCCCGTGCGGTACATGCGCGACCCGGGCGGGCCGTACGGGTCGGGGACGAACCGGTCGGCGGTCAGGCCGGGACGGTTCAGGTAGCCGCGGGCCAGCCGCTCGCCGCCGAGGTAGATCTCCCCCGGCACCCCGGCGGGCACCGGCCGCAACCGCTCGTCCAGCACGTACGCCCGCGCCCGGGGCAGCGGCGAGCCGATCGGCAGGCTCACGCTCGCCTCGGCCGGGCCGTCGGGGGCGGGCAGCCGCGCGACGTCGTAGGTGGTCACGCCCACAGTGGCCTCGGTCGGCCCGTAGTGGTTGACGACCCGGCAGCGGCCCAGCGCCGCGAGCTCGGCGGCCCAGCCGCGCGGGGCCGCCTCCCCGCCCAGCAGCAGCAGCTTCCTGGGCAGCAGGTCGTCGGGTCCGGCGTCCGCGAGCAGAGCGGCGAGGTGCGACGGCGTGATCTTGAGGTAGTCGATCCCGGTGCGCCGGAAGATCTCCGCCAGCTCGGGACCGGCGGTGCGCGAGGGCACCAGGTGCAGGGTCCCGCCGGTCATCAGGCACAGGTAGAAGACCGTGACGCCGAAGTCGAAGGCGAGTGACTGGAGCAGGGCGAAGGACGAGCCCGGCTCCACTCCGAGCCGTTCGCGCACCCCGGCGAGGTAGACCATCACCTCGTGGTGCTGCACCGCGACGCCCTTGGGCCGCCCGGTGGTGCCGGAGGTGTAGATCACGTACGCGAGGTCGCCCGGCGTCGCGGGTTCCCAGGGGTCGCCGGGCTCCGGCGCGTCGTCGTCCGTGGCGTGGTCCGTGTCGTGGTCAAGGTGCACGGCGGTGATCTCGTCCGGCAGCCGGTCGTGCAGGTCCGGGCTGGTCACGACGATCGACGCCCCGGCGTCGGCCAGCACGTACTCGAGCCGGCCGCGCGGGTGCTCCGGGTCGAGCGGCAGGTAGGCCGCGCCCGCCTTGAGCACGCCGAGCACCGCGACCGCGAGCCCGGTGGACTGCTCCAGGCAGATCGCCACGCGGTCGTCGCGCCGCACGCCGAGCCCGCGCAGCCGCCGGGCGAGCCGGTCGGCCGCGGCGTCCAGCTCGGCGTACGTGAGGGCGTCGTCCCCGCTGACGACGGCGGTCGCGGACGGGGTGCGGGCCGCCTGCGCGGCGATGACCTCGTGCGGCGCCGACGCCCCGCCGAACGCGTCCGCGGCGGGCGCCTCGGCCTCGGGCGCCGCTCCCGCGAACCCGAGCACGCGGTCGCGCTCGGCCGCCGGGAGCAGTTCGAGGTCCGACACCCGCGCGTGGGGGTCGGCGGCGATCGACCTGAGCAGGTTCTCGAAGCACTCCGCCAGGCGCGCGATCGTGGCCGGCCGGAACAGCTCGGTGCGGTAGGTGATGTTCCCCACCAGGCCGTCGCCCTGGTCCATCAGGTACAGCGCGAGGTCGAACCGGCTGGCGGTCACGTCGAACGGGTACGCCGACATGGTCAGGCCCTGGGTCCGCAGCGGGGCCGACCGGTAGTTCTGCAGCGCGAACATCACCTGGAACACCGGCGACCTGCTCACGTCGCGCTCGACGCCGAGCTCGCCGACCAGCCGGTCGAAGGGCAGCTCCTGGTGCGTGTAGGCGTCCAGCGCCGTCTCGCGCACCCGGCCGAGCAGCTCGGTGAAGGTCGGGTCGCCGGACAGGTCGGCCCGCATCGGCAGCGAGTTGATGAAGAGCCCGACCACCCGCTCCAGCTCCGGCAGGTCGCGCCCCGAGACGGGCGACCCGACCGCGAAGTCGTCCTGACCGGAGTAGCGCCCGAGGAGCACCTGGAAGGCGGCGAGCAGCGTCATGTACAGCGTCGCGCCGTTCGCCCCGCCCAGCTCCGTGAGCGCGTCTACCAGCTCGCGGTCCAGCACGAGGTTGTGGGCGTCGCCCGCCGATCCCTGCTCCGGCGGGCGGGGCAGGTCGGTCGGCAGCTCCAGCGGTGGCAGGCCGGCCAGCCGCTCCCGCCAGTAGCGGATGTCGTCCTCGTGGGTCCGTCCGCGCTCCCACAGCGCGTAGTCGCCGTACTGCACGGGCGGGTCGGCGAGACCGGAGTCGGTCCCGGTCCGGTACGCCTCGTGCAGGGCGAGCAGCTCCTCCATCACGATGTCGCACGACCAGCCGTCGGTGACGGCGTGGTGCATGGTCAGGAGCAGCACGTGCTCGCGGGCGCCGAGCCGGACCAGGAGCAGCCGCAGCAGCGGGCCGGTCGCCAGGTCGAACGGCCGGGCCAGCTCCTCCTGCACGGCCTCCCGCGCGGTGGCGGCGTCGTCGGACAGCCGCAGCTCGACCAGCCGCAGCTCCACCAGGGGCTCGTCGTCCAGGACGATCTCCGGCGTCCCGTCGTCGGTGGTGACGAACCGGGTGCGCAGGCTCTCGTGGCGTCTGGCCACCTCGACGAGGGCGCGCTCCAGGGCCGCGTCGCCGATCTCGCCGCCGTCCAGCCGGACGGCGAAGGCGACGGTGTAGGCGGTGGTGCCCGGGGCGTACTGCTCCAGGAACCACAGGCGCTCCTGCGCGTGCGAAAGCGGCGGGTGGGTGCCGACCGGCCGCGGCGGCACGGTGACCCTCGCGGCTTTCCCGGCCCTGAGCCGCTGCGCCAGCAGCGCCTGTTTGGCCGGTGAGAGGCCGGTCCGGGTCACGAGGCCGGCACCTCGGTTGAAATTTGCATTAAGAACATGGCATTCCTTTGTGCGCTCTGCGCCCCGGTACGCCGGCGAATCGATGCGAAGACGCGGGCGGCCAACGACCCGGCGGCGGAATCACCGCCGGTGAGCTTCCTGCCTGGTGCCTGGCGCGGCACGGAACCCATTGCCGCTCGCGCCGGTACCCCCATTTCGGACGCATGAGTGGGAACGCTCCCACGGCAGTGGAGGCTAGGGATCAGGACTTTCATTCGTCAAGTGTCATGGAAGTTTCTGTCCGTTATTAGCCCCAAGGCGGGGAATGTGAGTATATTGCCGCAGATCACGAACAATGTGGTCACACTCTCCCAAATCGTCCGTATCGCCAGGCATTGACAAGGCCTCTTACCGGACCTACGCTCCGTGGGAGCGCTCCCAACATGGGTGCTCCTGTCCCTGGCAGCGAAGCCCGGCGTCGAGCGCGCCCTCGACCAGAGACGCACCAGGAGCCGACCACCTGTGATCGTCACCGCTGCACCGGCCCGGAGCCCGCGGCATACCCTCAACGACGGGGATCTCCGCTCACTCCTCCTCATCCGGCACTTCGAACGCGCCCTGCTCCACCTGTTCGAGCAGGGCGTGCTGAGCGGCACGACCCACACCTGCCTCGGACAGGAGTACATCCCGGTCGCGCTGTCGGCCCTGCTCCGCGACGACGACTTCGTGTTCAGCAACCACCGGGGGCACGGTCACTTCCTCGCCCGCCATCCCGACCCGCACGGACTGCTCGCCGAGATCATGGGGCGGGAGGGCGCGCTGTGCGGAGGCGTCGGCGGCAGTCAGCACATCTACCACCGGCGTTTCCTGTCCACGGGCGTCCAGGGCGAGAGCCTGCCCGTGGCGACCGGGGTGGCCCTGAAACTGGCCGGCACGGGTGCGCTGGCCTGCGCGTACATCGGGGACGGCACCTGGGGCGAGGGCGCCGTCTACGAGGCGCTGAACATGGCCTCCCTCTGGAGGGTGCCGCTGCTGGTCGTGGTCGAGCACAACGGCATCGCCCAGTCGACCCCCACGTCCGCGCAGATGGCGGGCACGATCGCCGCCCGGGCGGCGGCCTTCGGCGTCCGCCACCACCACGTCTCGTCCACCGACGCCGGTGAGATCAGGGAGGTCCTCGCCCCGCTGATCGACGCCGTGAGGGCCGAGCCGTCCCCGCTGGTGGTCGAGTTCGCCACGCACCGCCTCGGGCCCCACAGCAAGGGCGACGACACCCGGCCGCCGGAGGAGATCCGCCGGGCCGCGGAGTCCGACTGGTACGACCGGTACGCCGCGGCCGATCCCGAGCGGTTCGCCCGGATCGACCGGGAGCAGCGAGAGCTCGTCGAGCGGGTGGTCGCCGAGGTCTCCGCCCGGCCTCACACAAGGCCGGGAGGAGCGGCGTGACCAGGGTCTCCGAGCATCTCAACCAGGCGCTGCACGATCTCATGGAGTCCGACCCCTCGGTCCACCTGCTGGGCGAGGACGTCAGCGACCCGTACGGCGGCGCGTTCAAGGTCACCCGGGGACTGTCCGGCCGGTTCGGCTCGCGGGTGAGGTCCACGCCGCTCAGCGAGGGCGCGATCGCCGGGGTCGGGGCCGGGCTGGCCCTGGCCGGCGACAAGGCCATCGTCGAGATCATGTTCGCCGACTTCGTGGCACTGGCGTTCGACCAGATCACGAACTTCGCCGCCAAGTCCACCTCGATGTACGGCAGGCCCGTGCCGGTGCCGCTCGTGGTGCGCTGCCCCACGGGCGGCAACCGCGGCTACGGCCCGACCCACAGCCAGAACCCGCAGAAGCACTTCATCGGCGTACCGGGGCTGTCCCTGTTCGAGATGACGCCGTTCCACGACGCGGGCCGGCTGTTCGCCCGGATGTTCGGCCTCGGCCGGCCCTGCCTGTTCTTCGAGGACAAGGTCCTGTACACGCGGCAGATGCACCGCGTCGACGACCTGTTCCGGTACGAGCTGGTGGACGACGTGGCGCGGGTGTACCTCGACGGCGCGGGCCGGCCCGACTGCACGCTGGTCACCCACGGCGGGCTCGTCCACCGGACGCTCGACGCCATGCGGACGCTGCTCCTGGAGGACGACCTGGTCTGCGAACTGCTGGTGCCCGCCCAGCTCTACCCCGTACCCCGGCTGCCGGGGCTGGAGGACGCGCCGCACGTCTGCGTCGTCGACGACGGGACCGAGGGCGGCACCTGGGCGGCCGAGGTGGCCACGGTGCTCTACCCGCGTCTGTGGGACCGCCTGCGCCGCCCGATCACGCTGATCAACTCGGCGGACCGGGTGATCCCCGCCGCCCCCCATCTGGAACGTGAGGTGCTCGTGCAGGCCGACAGCATCCGGACCGCGGTGAAGGAGGCGCTGTCGTGACCGAGTTCCGCGTACCCAAGCTCAACAACAACGACACGTCGTACATCCTGGTCGAGTGGCTGGCCGAGGACGGGCGGGCGGTGCGGGACGGCGAGCCGATCGTGCTGCTGGAGACGTCCAAGGCGACGGAGGAGGTCGAGGCCCCGGCGGACGGCGTCCTGCGGCGACTGGTCGCCGAGGGGGCCGAGTGCGAGCCGGGGCAGGTGATCGCCCGCCTGCTCGGGAGCGTGGACGAGCCCGTTCGGAAGGCCGCCGAGGAGATCGCGGACGGAAACCCGCACGGGCCGGACACTCCTGCGCCGCCCGGCGACGCCACCGGGGTGGTCGTCACGGCGCCCGCGCGCGACCTGATCGAGGCGCACGGCATCGCCATGGAGCGGGTGTACGCCCTCGGCCGGAAGGTGATCAGGCGGAGCGACGTCGAGGAACTGCTCGGCGAGCAGGCGCCCTCCCCCGCCGCCGTCGCGGACGACGCCCCGGCAGGGGACGACGACGCGCGGTGGATCACGCTGTCGCGGGCGCAGCAGCGGACGGCCGAGGTCGTCGAGCGGTCCCGGCGCGAGATCCCGGCGGCCTTCACGGCGATGAACGTCGACGTGACCGAGGTCGTGTCGCTCGCCCGCGACCTCACCCGCCGGCTGCGCGCCCTGGTCGGCCTGCCCGAGATGGTGGTGAAGGCGGCCGGCGGGCTACTCGACCGCTTCCCGATGTTCTTCGCGGAGCCCGGGCCCGGCCCACGCGCGAGAAGAGCCGCCACCGCGGATGTGGGCGTGACGGTCGACGTGGGCCAGGGGCTGTTCATCCCGGTCGTCCGCGACGCCGGCAACCGGACGCTCGCCGAGATCGCCGCCGACCTGGCCGGTTTCCGCACGACCGCGCTCACCGGGTCGTTCCGGGAACGCGATCTCCGGGGGGGCGCCATCACGCTCACCCTGCACACGCACGACGGCATCGTGTTCGCCGTCCCGATCGTCTTCCCCGGCCAGACGTGCGCGCTGTCGCTGACCGCGCCGCGCTCGGAGGTCGTGCAAGACGGCTCGGGCTTCGCCGTACGCAAGACCGCCACACTGGGCCTCGCATACGACCACCGTTACATCAACGGTCGCGATGCCGCGGAGTTCCTCCGTGAGCTCCGCACGGCGCTCGAAACACCCGCGCGTTTCCTCACCGAGAATGGATGAAGCCATGAACTCACCCGCACGGTTTCCGGCCGACTTCGTCTGGGGCGCGTCCACCGCGGCGTACCAGATCGAGGGCGCGACCACGGAGGACGGCCGCGGGCCCTCGGTGTGGGACACGTTCTGCGCGGTCCCCGGCAACGTGCGCGACGGTGACAGCGGTGAGCACGCCGCCGACCACTACCACCGTTACGACGAGGACCTGGACCTGATCGCCGATCTGGGCCTGGGCAGCTACCGCTTCTCCATCGCCTGGCCGCGGATCCAGCCGACCGGATCGGGCAAGCCCAACCAGAAGGGCATCGACTTCTATCGCCGGCTCGTCGACGGGCTGGCCGAGCGCGGCATCCGGCCGATGGCCACGCTCTTCCACTGGGACCTGCCGCAGGAGCTGCAGGACCGGGGGGGCTGGGAGAACCGGGACACGGCCGAGCGCTTCGCCGAGTACGCCGGGATCTGCTTCGACGCCCTGGAGATCAGGGACTGGCTGACGATCAACGAGCCCAAGACGGTGGTGGACTGCGGCTACCGGTTCGGCCAGCACGCGCCGGGCTTCAAGGACGACGCGCGCGCGTTCGTCGCCTGCCACCACCTGCTGCTCGCGCACGGTCTCGCCTCCCGCGTGCTGCACGAGCGGCACCCGGGCCGCCGCATCGGGCCCGCGCTCAACCTGCACCCCACCTACCCGGCCGACGACACGCCGGAGGCGCGCGAGGCGGCCCGCCACCAGGACGGGCTGGAGAACCGGCTCTACCTCGATCCCGTCTTCAAGGGCCGCTACCCCGAGGACACGCTGCGCTGGATCTCCGAGCGCGGCCCGATGGCCGACCACATCCTGGACGGGGACCTCGGGATCATCAGCGAGCCCATCGACGTCCTGGGCGTGCAGTACTACACCCCGGTCTTCGTCGACGGCAAGGGCGAGCGGGTCTTCCTGCACGAGCGGGCCCAGGCCGAGTGGCTGGAGATCTACCCCGAGGGCCTGCACGACATCCTCGTCCGGGTGCAGCGGGACTACCCCGGCGTGCCGATGGTCATCACCGAGAACGGCCTGGCCGTCGTGGACGGGGTCGACGCCGACGGCCGCGTCCGCGACGATCGGCGGATCGCGTACCTGCGCGACCACCTGAGCGCCGTGCACCGCGCGATGGAGGCGGGCGCGCAGGTCGAGGGCTACCACGTCTGGTCGCTGCTCGACAACTTCGAGTGGGCCGAGGGATACAGCCAGCGGTTCGGCATCGTGCACGTCGACTACACGACGCAGAAGCGCACGCCCAAGGACAGCGCGCTCTGGTACCGCGACGTCGTGAAGAGCGGCGAGCTGCGCTGACAACCACGCAGCCCCCGCGTGATCTTGCAGTTTGCCGCGCCGCCATGGGCTGACCAGCACCTATACCTGTCGTGATCTCCCACGATCTCGACGCCCCCGCCACGCGACCCGCACGGGCACCTACCGTGATCTCGCACTGCGAGATCACGGGGGTGGCGGCTGCGCGGAGGAGCTGAAAGTTTCAGCACGGACCGGTGGACATTCGCCCATGCACGTGCACGCGAGATCCGGTCTGCGGCAAATCGGTGCCGTTATACCGATCTACACGATAATCCTGAGATTAAGTTGACGCGTCCGACGAAAAGACTTAGCTTTACCGTCTATGGGAGCGCTCCCACAACTGATGCACCCCGCTTGGATCAAGGGCGATGAGCTGGGATAAGGTCCCTGCATACCGTCAGATGACCCGCTTCTTGACGACGCGTCAGCGAGAGGACTCCCCCGTGCCCGATTACACGATTGCCGGCGGCGGTTACCAGGCCACGATCAGCGAGCGGGGCGGCGCCCTCCGGGTGTTGCGCCACGACGGCCGTGATCTGGTGACGAGCTGGCCGGAGGGCGGGCCGGTGCCGTACTACAGCGGCACCATCCTCGCTCCCTGGCCGAACCGCGTCGTCGGCGGCACGTACGTCTTCGACGGGCAGCGCCGTCATCTGCCGGTCAACGAGCCCGACCGCGGCCACGCCCTGCACGGTCTCGTCGCCGGCCTCGACTGGAAGTGCGCGGAGCTGCTGTCGGTGGAGGACCACCACGGCCACGTACGGCTGACGCACGTCGTGGAGCCCACCGAGGGCTACCCGCACAGGGTCGCCCTGGAGGTGCGGCACTCGGTGTCCGAGGAGGGCCTGTCGACCACGCTGACGGCGCAGAACGTGGGCGAGACGGCGGCGCCGTACGGCTGCGGGCCGCACCCGTGGCTGCTGGCCGGGCCGGACGTCACCGCCTACGAGCTCGGCCTGCCGGCCGGGCGCGTGCTGCTCACCGACGACCTGCTCGCCCCCACCGACCTGGTGGAGGTCGCGGAAACGCCCTACGACTTCCGGACGCCGCGGGTGATCGGGGACACCGCCGTCGACCACGCCTTCGCCGGCGTGACGGAGGGGCGCGTGCGCGTGCTCGGGCCCGAGGGCGGGGTGGAGCTCACCTGGGACCCGGCGGTGATGCCGTGGGTCCAGATCTGCACGGGCACGGGGCTCGGCCACAGGGGACTGGCCGTTGAGCCCATGACCTGCCCGCCCGACGCGTTCAACTCGGGCACCGACCTGATCGTTTTGCAGCCGGGGGACAAGCACGAGGCCACGTGGACCATCGCGGTCCCCACTCCTACCCGGGAAGACTGAGAAGACCGAATGGACAGCAGGACGAAGAGGCGGTTGTCCCCCGCACAACTCGACGAGGTCGCCCGCGACGCCCTGGGCTGCGGGCTGGCCTCGTCGGAAGAGCTCGCCGACGGCTACGCGAACGCCGTCTGGCGGCTCGGCCTCGACGACGGACGTGAGGTGGTGCTCAAGCTCGGGCCGCCGCCCGACCTGCGGTTGCTGACCTACGAACGGCACCTGCTGCGCACCGAGGCGATGGTCTACCACCTCGCCCAGCCCGTGGGGCTGCCGATGCCCGCCCTGCTCCGGGCGTCGTTCGACGATCCGGTGCTGGGCGGCGACTACCTCGTCCTGTCCGCACTCGACGGGGTGCCGTGGAACCGGACGACGGTCAGCCCCGCGGAGGAGGGCGCGCTGCGGTTCGAACTCGGCCGCCACCTCGCCCGCCTGCACGCGATCCCGGGCACGGGCGCCTTCGGCTACCCGTACGCCGGGCTGACCGGCCGCACGTGGCGGGAGGCCTTCCTCGTCATGATCGGCGCCCTGCTCGACGACGCCGTCCACTACAACACCCGGCTCCCGGCGACCATCGTGGAGATCGTCGGGCTCGTCCACATGAACGCGCACGTCCTCGACCAGGTCACCACCCCGTCGCTGGTGCACTTCGATTTGTGGCCGGGCAACGTCTTCCTGGACGGCGACAAGCGCGTCCAGGCGCTCATCGACCACGAGAGGGCGTTCTGGGGCGACCCGCTCGCCGACTTCGTCACCCCCACCATCTTCGGCGAACTGCGCGAGGACGATCCGATGCTCGCGGGCTACCGGGAGGAGGCCGGCCCGGTGAGGCTGGACCACGCCGCCCGCGTCCGGATCGCCCTCTACCGGGTCTACCTCTACCTGATCATGCTGGTGGAGGACGGCCCCCGGCAGTATCCGGAGGAGGCCTACGCCCCCACCCGGGACGTCACCACGCGGTCACTGGCCGCGTGCCTGGACCTGCTGCGCGCGGGGTCCCGGAAACACGCCCACGTCTGAGGTCACGCCTCCAGTGTGAGGGACTGCGAGCCGCACCCGTTGCCGGTGTGCGGCTCGGAGTCGGCGGTCGCGGCGAGTGCCGCGGGCGCTCCGACGGTCAGCGACGCCACGAGGGACAGGACCATCGCCCCGGCCGCGACACGCGGCAGGTGGCTGACACGAGCACTCACAGCGAACTCCCGAAGGCCGACTCCTTTGATCACAAAATAGCGGTCCCGCATGCGCTCCGGTAGGCCCACTTCGGCCCGGCCCTGGCGGCCCGGCCCTCCGCGTGAGATGATTTCAGCGGGTGATGAATTATGGAGACGACATGCGTGATCGCGGGCGGCGGGCCCGCGGGGGCCATGCTCGCGCTGCTCCTGGCCCGCGCGGGCGTCGACGTCACACTGCTGGAGAAGCACGCGGACTTCCTGCGGGACTTCCGCGGTGACACCATCCATCCCTCGACCCTCCAGGTGCTGGACGAGATCGGGCTGGCCGAGGCGTTCCACCGGCTGCCGCATCGCAAGGCGTACGTCATGTCGATGCGGACCGACGACGGCGAGGTGCCCATCTCCGACCTGCGGCGCCTGCCGGGGAGGTATCGGTACATCGCCTTCGTCCCGCAGTGGGATTTCCTCGACCTCCTCACCCGCGAGGCGCGCGCCTACCCCGGCTTCCATCTCCTGATGAACGCCAGGGTCACCGATCTCGTACGGCACGACGGCGCGATCCGGGGCGTGCGCTACCGCGACGAGCGGGGCGAGGAGCACGAGATCAGGGCGGTCCTCACGGTCGCCGCGGACGGCCGGCACTCCGACGTGCGGCGGGCGGCCGGCCTCGCGCCGAAGCGGTTCGGCGCGCCGATGGACGTCGTCTGGTTCCGGCTGCCGCGGGCGGCGGGCGACCCCGGGCAGCCGTTCCTGCGGGCGTCGGCCGGGCGGCTCATGGTCGCGATCAACAGGGAGACGTACTGGCAGCTCGCCTACGTCATCCCGAAGGGCGGCTTCGCCGCGCTGGAGGCGGGGGGCGTCGACGGGCTGCGCCGCGAGGTGGAACGGCTGCTGCCCTTCCTCGGCGGCAGGACGTCCGAGCTGCACGGCTTCGACGAGGTGGGCGTGCTGAGCGTCGAGCTGAACCGGCTCACGCGCTGGCACCTGCCCGGGCTGCTGCTGATCGGCGACGCGGCCCACGCGATGTCGCCGGTCTTCGGCGTCGGGATCAACCTCGCGGTGCAGGACGCCGTCGCGACCGCCAACATCGTGGGGCCGGCCCTGCTGCGCGGCCGGGCCCCCGCCTGGCTGCTCGCGAAGGTGGAGCGGCGCAGGAAGGCGCCCACGGCCATCGTCCAGGCCGCGCAGCGGGTGGTGCAGGAACGGATCATCCGGCCGGCCCTCGCCGGTCCGGTGGCGCGGATCCCCGACCTCACCCGCGTGCCGGTGGTGCGCTCGCTGCTGCCCCGGTTCATCGGGCTCGGTGTGCTGCCCGAGCACGTGCGGCTTACTGCGCAAGAAAAAAGATCTCAGCAAGTGGACAGGGAGGGAGCCGCACAGGACGCGGTGCAATAACCTTGGTGACCGTGAGCGCATCGAACCCCGACACCTCGCGTGCCCTGGACACCTGGCGTGACCTGCCCGCGGCCCAGCAGCCGGACTGGCCCGACCGCGGCGAACTGGACAAGGTCGTCGCGGAGCTGGCGTCCCTGCCCCCGCTGGTGTTCGCCGGCGAATGCGACCAGCTCAAGGAGGGCATGGCCGCCGTGGCGCGCGGCGAGGCGTTCGTCCTGCAGGGCGGCGACTGCGCCGAGACCTTCGCGGGCGCGACGGCCGAGAACGTGCGCAACAAGCTCAAGACGCTGCTGCAGATGGCGATCGTGCTGACCTACGCGGGCCGCGTCCCGGTCGTCAAGATCGGCCGGCTCGCCGGGCAGTTCGCCAAGCCGCGGTCCAAGCCCAACGAGGTCCGCGACGGCGTCGAGCTGCCGGCCTACCGGGGCGACATGGTCAACGGGTTCGACTTCACCGCCGAGGCCCGTCGTCCCGACCCGAACCGGCTGCTGCGGGCCTACCACTCGTCGGCGAGCACGCTGAACCTCGCGCGGGCCTTCACCAAGGGCGGCTACGCCGACCTGCGCCAGGTCCACGCGTGGAACCAGGACTTCGTCGCGGAGTCCCCGGCGGGGCGGCGCTACGAGCAGCTGGCGCGGGAGATCGACCAGGCGCTGGCGTTCATGCGGGCCTGCGGGGCCCACCCCGAGGAGTTCCACACCGTCGAGTTCTACTCCTCCCACGAGGCCCTGATCCTCGACTACGACCGGGCGCTCACCCGGATCGACTCCCGTACGGGTCAGCCGTACGACGTGTCGGCGCACATGGTGTGGATCGGCGAGCGCACCCGGCAGCTCGACGGGGCCCACGTCGAGTTCTTCAGCCGCATCCGCAACCCGATCGGCGTGAAGCTCGGCCCGACGACCACGCCGGAAGAGGCCATCGCGCTGATCGACAAGCTGAACCCGGACAACGAGCCCGGGCGGCTCACCTTCATCACGCGGATGGGCGCGGGCAGGGTCCGCGACGCGCTGCCGACGCTGGTGGAGAAGGTCACCGCCAGCGGCGCGACCGTGGCCTGGGTGTGCGACCCGATGCACGGCAACACCTTCGAGGCGCCGAGCGGGCACAAGACCCGCCGCCTGGACGACGTGCTGGACGAGGTCGCGGGGTTCTTCGAGGTCCACCACGCGCTCGGCACCCACCCCGGCGGCATCCACATCGAGTTCACCGGCGACGACGTCACCGAGTGCGTGGGCGGCGGGCACGCGATCGTGGAGGAGGACCTGGCGCTGCGCTACGAGACCGCCTGCGACCCCCGCCTCAACCGCGGCCAGTCGCTCGACCTCGCCTTCCGCGTCGCGGAGCTGTACCGCTCGAGCTGACCGGAACCCGTTCCGTACCTCCGGCCGTCTGATACCGCCGTCGCCCTCCGATCACTCGGACCGGGTGACGGCGGTTTCGTCTGCCGGGCGGCCCCTCAGCTGTTCTTGGCCTCCGCCTCGATCTGGGCGCGGATGGCGTCCATGTCGAGCGCGCGCAGCTGCCGGATCAGGTCCTCGAGCGCCGGCGCGGGCAACGCGCCCGGCTGGGCGAAGACCACGATGCCGTCACGAATCGCCATGATCGTCGGAATCGCGGTGATCTCGAAGCCCTCCGACAGGGCCGGCTGAGCCTCAGTGTCGATCTTGCCGAAGGTGATGTCCGCGTGCTCCTCGGACGCCTTCTCGAAGATCGGAGCGAAGGACCGGCAGGGGCCGCACCAGGATGCCCAGAAATCGAGCAGTACGATGCCGTTGTCGGCGATGTCGTTGAAGTTCTTCTCGGTTACCTCGATGGTCGCCATGGGCGACTCCTTTCGCTCGGTCTTCAGCGGGCATAACCAGCCGGACAATCCAAGCATTCCATTTCGCGATGCGTATCGCGTGGTTGGGCAGGAGACCTTCTTGACGTAGAAGGAGCACCCGGATGACGACTCATGCCGTACGGCCGTCCGATCTGACGGCCCCGAAGGGTCCCGGCGCCCGGATCGCCTCATGGCTGTCGAGCACGGACCACAAGGTGATCGGCAACCTCTACCTGATCGCCACGTTCGTCTTCTTCCTCATCGGCGGCGTGCAGGCGCTGGTCATCCGGGCGGAGCTCTTCGAGCCCGGCATGCAGTTCGTCACGCTGCAGCAGTACAACCAGCTGTTCACGCTGCACGGCACCATCATGCTGCTGTTCTTCGCGACGCCGTTGTTCGCCGGGTTCGCCAACGCGATCATGCCGCTGCAGATCGGCGCACCCGACGTGGCCTTCCCCCGGCTGAACATGGCGAGCTTCTGGCTGTTCCTCTTCGGCGGCCTGATGGTCCTCGGGTCGTACTGGGCGGGCGGGGCGCCGACGTTCGGCTGGACGGCCTACACACCGCTGTCGGCCGCGCCGTACACGCCGCAGCTCGGCGGGGACCTGTGGGTGATGGGCCTGGCCCTGTCCGGCGTCGGGACGATCCTGGGCGCGGTCAACTTCATCACGACGATCATGTGCATGCGGGCTCCCGGCATGACGATGTTCCGGATGCCGATCTTCACGTGGAACGTGTTCTTCACCTCGATCCTCGTGCTGCTGGCCTTCCCGGTGCTCGCCGCCGCGCTGCTGGCCCTGGAGATCGACCGCAAGTTCCACGCCCGCATCTACGACCCGGCGACCGGCGGGCCGCTCATCTGGCAGCACCTGTTCTGGTTCTTCGGCCATCCCGAGGTCTACATCATCGCGCTGCCGTTCTTCGGCATCGTCACCGAGGTGATCCCGGTCTTCAGCCGCAAGCCGCTGTTCGGGTACGTCGGCATGGTCGGCGCGACGGCCGCGATCGCCGGGCTGTCGATGACCGTCTGGGCGCATCACATGTTCGCCACCGGGCAGGTGCTGCTGCCGTTCTTCTCGCTGATGACGTTCCTGATCGCCGTGCCGACCGGGGTCAAGTTCTTCAACTGGACCGGCACGATGTGGCGGGGCCAGCTCACGTTCGAGACGCCGATGCTGTGGTCGGTCGGCTTCCTCGTGACGTTCCTGCTCGGCGGGCTCACCGGGGTGATCCTGGCATCGCCGCCGCTGGACTTCCACGTGACCGACACCTACTTCGTGGTCGCCCACTTCCACTACGTGGTGTTCGGGACCGTCGTCTTCGCGATGTTCGCCGGCTTCTACTTCTGGTGGCCGAAGTTCACCGGGAGGATGCTGAACGAGCGGCTCGGGAAGATCCACTTCTGGATGCTGTTCATCGGGTTCCACATGACGTTCCTCATCCAGCACTGGCTGGGCACGCAGGGCATGCCGCGGCGGTACGGCGACTACTCGCCCCACGACGGCTTCACCTGGATGCACCAGTTGTCGAGCGTGGGCGCCCTGCTGCTCGGGCTGTCCACCCTGCCCTTCCTCTACAACCTCTGGTGGACCCCGCGGCACGGGGAGAAGGTGACGGTGAACGACCCGTGGGGGACCGCCAACTCGCTGGAGTGGGCGACGTCGTGCCCGCCACCGCGCCACAACTTCGTGTCGATCCCGCCGATCCGCTCCGAGCGGCCCGCCTTCGACCTGCGTTATCCGCGTCTGGGCGGCACGCCGGGTGAGCCGCCGGAGACCAAGCGGGACTTCGTCGATCCCGACGCGAAATAGGGAAGGGCCCCCGTCGCCGGGGGCCCTTCGCGTGCGGGTCGTCAGTGCTTGCCACCGGGCAGGTCGAGCCCGATCAGCAGCGGGTCGTGGTCGGAGGAGCGGAACGCGTCGGGCCGGTACAGGCTCGGCGGGTTGTACTCCAGGTTGTAGTCGAGGATGCGCGGCTCGTCGGCGTTGACGTGCCAGATCGTCGCCCCGGTCACCCGCTTGACCAGCTGCTTGCCGGCCATGGCGTGGTCGAGCTCGCCGGACAGCCCGTCGAACAGGTAGCTGTAGCGCTGGGCCGCGGGGACGAACCGCTTGGACAGGCTGGTGAGGCCGCCCTCCTCCAGCGTGTCGATCGGGTCCTCCTCGCCGTACGCGTTGAGGTCGCCGATCACCAGCGGGTTCGGCAGGTCCATCGAGCCGATGAGGCCGAGCACCGCCTTGGCCTGCCGTACGCGCTCGGCGTTGTAGCAGCCCTGGCCGTTGCCCTGGTCGGTGTCGCCGCCGGTCGCCTCCTCGTCGCAGCCCTTCGACTTGAAGTGGTTGACGAGCAGCGTGAACGGCTGCCCGCCGCCCGTCCGGCGGAAGGTCTGGATCAGCGGCGGACGCCGGAAGACGGGGTCGGTGGACGACAGCGTCTCGCCCACCGGGCGCACCCGCGCCGGCTTGTAGATCGCCGCGACGTGGATCAGGTCGGTGCCCGGGTGGGGGTGGGTCAGGGCGGCGTACGTGCCCGCGCCCACCTCGGCGTTCAGGGCGGCGACCAGCGCGTTGAGCGCGGTCTGCCCGTTGTTCTCGACCTCCATGAGCCCGACGACGTCGGCGTCGAGGCCCTTCAGCGTGGCGACGATCTTCCTGAGCTGCCGCTGCTGCTCCTCGGCCGTGTCGGCGCCGCGCGAGTCGAGCGTGGTGAACCAGTTGAGCGTGTTGAGGCTCGCCACGCGGACGTTGCCGCCCACCGGCGCGGGCGCCGGCTTTCTCGGGTTGGTGCGCGTGAACGTGATCGGCTTGGTCGGCTCCAGCCGGTAGGCCCCGAAGCCGTAGCTCAGCACGCCGGTGACGTTCTTCGCGGTGTCCCCGAGCCGCACGACCTCCGGACTCGTGTACGGGATCGTGGCCGGGTTCTCGGTGTTCGAACCGTCGTCGATCAGCAGCGACCTGCGGGCGTCCAGCGCGGGGTCCACGCCGGGCCGGTCGGTCGGCTGGAAGCGCCTGCCGCCGGCGGCGACCGTCACCTCGCCGAACCGGCCGAGGTTGTAGTGGTCGGTCACGGTCAGCGGCTCGGGGAAGGTCACGAGCACGTTCTCGTACGGCTCGAAGGTGGCGCCGGCGGCCCGCGGCAGGTCGTAGACCTTGGGCGTGATCGTGCCGGTGCCGCACACGTCCACCGCTGTGACCGGGGACAGCTCGGTGAGCCCGTTGAACTCGGTGACCCGGCCGGTGACGAGCACGCGGTCGCCCGCCTTGACGTCCTTCACGGTCGCCCGGGCGAACGCGAACAGGCCGTCGGAGGTCGCCGGGTCGGCGTCGGGCGTCGCGTCCTGGAAGTAGAAGCCGCTCTGCTGGCCGCTCTCCTGGAAGTCGCCGGTCACGATTCCCTCGACCCGGACGGTCTGCCCCACGAGCGGGGAGGCGTCTCCGCTGCCCTGGACCTCGGCGATCTGCCGGTTCGCCGGCACCTCGCAGGGGTCGACGGTTGGCGTCGGCGACGGCGACGAGGCAGAGGGGGTCGCGGACGGCGACGGGGAGACGGCGCCGCAGGGAGCCGGGGGCGTCGCCGTGTTGCGCGGCGCGGGCGTGCCCGCGGCGAAGTCGGCGGCGTTGTCGTCGGTGTCCGCGCAGCCGCCGCCGGCGCGCACCGCGGCCGTGGCGTTGCTCAGGCCCGGGGCCGCCGCCGTGCCCTCGAAGTAGTTGGCCGTGCCGTACCCGACGAGGTCGGCGATCTGCGCGGTCTGCTCCGGTGTGCAGGGCGAGGAGCCGCCGTTGCAGGCCAGGCCCGTGGCCGAGCGGACCAGGGCGACCTTGCCGGCCGTGCCGCTCAGGCTGAGGGTGCCGACGGTGTCGGCGGCCGGGAGCGCGCCGCTCGGCGTCGATCCGGCGGACAGCTGGACGAGGTGGTACTGGCCCGGGGCGAGCGAGCCCGACAGGTTCTGCTTCTGGGAGCCGAACAGGCCGGTCCCGGTGGCACTCGTGTACTGGAGGGACCAGCCGTCCAGCGAGATGGCGGCGGTGCCGCGGTTGAAGAGCTCGACGTAGTCGTTGGTGTACGGGGCGCCGGAGTTGCCGCCGCCTCCGTACACCTGGCTGATCACCGCGTCGCCCGGCTCGGCCGAGGCGGGCGACGGCGACATGACCGCGACGCCGGCGGCCAGGAGACCGGCGGCCGCGAGCACGGCGATCGCGCGGGCGCCGGAGCGGTCATCGGGACAGGCCCGGGATAGAGCACGCATGTCCCGGACTTTAGGGGTAGACCACCGCGACACCAGGACCAATAAGTGTCTTTATCACAAACTTGTATGAATTTGCCGATTACCTGACGTCGCTAACGTACGCGCGCTGCCCTTGCGCGTCCCGCTTCGGCATGGATCGGTCCCGGCCGGTCAGGACCGGACGACGGCCACCGGACAGGTGACCGCGTCGATCAGCGGCCGGGTGACCGACCCGAGCCTGCCGAGCACGCCCCTGGCGCGGGTCGCGCCGACGACCAGCATGGTCGCGCCTGGAGAGGTGTCGGCCAGCACGTCGAGCACGGGACCCTCGACCGGCTGGAGCAGCGTGTGCACGTCCGGGTACCGCGCGCGCCAGGGCTCCACGGCGGCCTCCAGCGCCTCGACGGCCTCCCGGCCCGGGACGTCGGACATCACCATGGGCGCCATGCCCGCGCTCCACGCCGCCGCCGGGTAGCGCCAGGCGTGCACCGCGATCAGCGGCAGCGCGCGCAGGACGGCCTCGCGGTAGGCGAAGGCGAGGACGTGGTCGTCGCCGCCGCCGACTCCCACGACGATCGGACCAGGGTGCCTGCGGTGTGGGAGCGACCCCGCGCCGCGGACCACGATCACCGGGCAGAGCGCGTGCGTCGCCACGTGTCCCGCGACCGAGCCCATCACACGGCGCGCCGCGCCGCTCAGTCCGCGCGATCCCACGACGATGAGGTCGGCCGTCTCCGACAGCGCGACGAGCCGGTCGGAGGCCGGCCCCTCGAACAGGTCCTCCCGCACGCGGACGCCGCTCGTGCACTGCCGGGCGCACTCGGCGCCGTGCCACAGCACGTGCTCGGCCGCGTGCTGCAGCGACTTGCGCGCCTCCTCATCGCCCGCGCCGTACGGCGTCTGCCACGCGTGGCAGACCGTGATGGGCGTGTCCCGGTACTCCGCCTCGTCCATCGCCCAGTCCAGCGCCTGCATCGCGAAGTCGGAGCCGTCGTACCCGACGACGATCCCGGGGTTGGCGTCCGGGCCGCCGGCGGGGCTGTTGGGTTCCATATCCTCATGCTCCGCCGCGGGCCGCACGGCCCGGCAGGGCGGAAAGTCCCGAGACCGGCGGGACGTCCGGCCCCGGGGAGGATCAGGATCTGCTGCCGGCGAGCACCCCGGGACGGCGGTCGTGCTCCATGCCGGGCAGCACGACGACGACCGGGCACCTGGCCCGCAGCAGGCAGGCGGAGACGACCGGGTTGAGCACGGGGTAGGGCTCGGACTCGGCCTCGTGCGCCCCCAGCACCAGCAGGTCCGCGCCCTCGGTCGCACGCAGCAGGACCTGGGCCGGAGGCCCCTCGACGACCACCGGCTCGACGTGGCGGTCGCCGAGTTCGGCGACGGCTCGGTCGGCGACGTCGAGCGCTCTCCTGCGCTCGTCCTCCCGTGAGGTGCGGCTCGCGATCGGCGCGTAGTGGGCGTGCAGCCCGCCAGTCCACTCCCAGGCGTACACCGCCTCGACCCGCGCGCCGCGCAGCGCCCCCTCGGCGGCGGCCCACCGCAGTGCGGCCTGCGACGCCATCGACCCGTTGATGCCCACCACGATCTTCGGCTGGTTCACGTTCCGCCTCGCTCTCCGCTCTCAGTCTCGCCGACCAGGGTTAACAGGATGTTGCCGCGGCGAAACGGTCAGAAGACACCGCCCACGAGCATCCCTGTACCCAGGAAACCCGCCTGTACCTCCGGCCCCAGCAGGGACAGGCCCATGTTTTTGGGGGGCTGGGCCGCACCCGAGAACAGCGTATCCGCGAACCTCGACCGTGCCGGTACGCCGCTTTGCCGATCCGGGGACGACCACAGGCCCGTTCATTGCCACGCCACAAGGACACCGCACGACGGCCCGCGGCGGCAGTGCCGTACGGCTCGCACCGCGCGGGACCTTCGGCCCGGCCTTCCCGGTCCCGGCTCAGGATCACCCTGGTGCGCGCCACCCCCGCCGCCGCGCCGGCGAGAGAGACGGAGCTTCTTCGTCCGAGATTGACGAAGATCGTCTAGCGAACTTATGATCAAGCGGGTCTTTTTATATCACTTTCTCCCCAGATAGGGTACTTAGTGCCAATTAAATGCCGAATGTCCTTATACGGGCAAGGCGTCGCACGCCGGGGAACAGTAGTGCTGAGTGTCGTAGCCCTGACGGCGTCGCTCCTCACGGCTCTTCCCACTTCACCCGCCGTGGCGGCTCCCGCCTCTGAACAGGTCCCCACCGCGAACGCTTCGTCTCCCGCCGCCGGAGACCGTACGCGGTTCGTGGACAAGGCACTGGAGGCGGCACAGAAGAAGGCCAAGGAGTCCGGCAAACGCGTCGAGGTACCCTCGCGGTTCAGCGAGAACATGAAGGTGTGGGCGAACGAGGACGGCGAGACCCTCCATGCCGAGCTGCACACCTCGCCGATCCACCTTGAGGTCGAGGGGAAGGACGGCAAGAAGACCTGGAAGGCGATCGACACGACGATCGTCGAGCAGGCGGACGGCTCGTACTCGCCCAAGTTCGTCAAGACGCCGCTCAAGTTCGGCGGCGAGAACTCCAAGACCGTCGTCACCGCATCCGGGGCGGAAGGCAAGGCGGTCGTCGGCTGGGGGAAGAAGCTCCCGAAGCCGACCCTCGACGGCAACACAATCATCTATCGTGATGCGGTCGCAGCCGGTGCGGACCTGGTCGTCACCGCCCTGCCTGACGGCTTCAACCAGGAAGTCGTGTTGCGGGAGCGCCCCAAGGCCCCGCTGACCGTCAACATGCCGGTGACGCTGCCGAAGGGCAAGTCGTACGGCACCGCTACCGATGGTAGGACCCCGCAACTGCTTTCCGCTCAGGGCAAGGCGGAGAGCACTCCGCTGAAGTTCCAGGCGGTCGACGCGGTCGCCGCCGAGTCCTTCGAAGCCGGGCGGACCGCCGAGGTCCCGGTAACCGTCCAGAACACCTCCGCGGGCACCAACCTGGTGCTCACCACGGACGCGTCCTTCCTGTCCAGCGCTACCTACCCGGTGACGATGTCGATCGCCGGCACCTACGTAGGCGCCGGCCTGGCCGGTGACACCTGGGTCAACAAGAACAACCCGACCTCCAACTGGTCGGACGGATATCTGCGGGTCGGCACCACGTCGACCAGCGCGGATATCGCCCGGGTCTACACCAGGTTCATCGTCAACGGCACCGATCTGGACTACGCCACGATCCACAACGCCGACTACATGGTGTGGAACTACCGCTCGGGCGGCGCGGGCACGGCCGGCACCAACTGCGGGGAGATCGGGAGCGGCATCGTCACCCGTATGGTCACCTCACCGATGGACATTTCCACGATGACGTGGAACAGAGGCCAGCCCAGCTACACCACGACCGGCCAGGTCGGCGTGAAGTACGGTTACAGCGACACCACGGGCTGCTCCGGGCCGGGCGAGCTGGTCTACTCGATCGAGACGATCGTGCGGGCGTGGGCGAACGGCACACCTGACTACGGTCTGGTGATGATGGCCCCCTCGGAGTCCGCGGTGCTCAACTGGCGGCAGTACCGCTCGAAGGAGACCGGCACCCACGACCGTGAATTCCCCGACCACGAGCCGATCCTCTTCGTCGAGTACACCCCCGCGCCGCGCGCCGCGGTCGCGTTCTCGACGCTGAAGAAGTTCGACACGCTGCCGACCTACGAGCAGGCGGTCGCTCTTCAGGACTACCAGTCCACTGTGAACGAGACCGGGCCGGTCACCGAGGCCTTCGCCTCGGTCATCCAGGGCGCTCGCGGCCCGAACGACGCCGTCGAGGCGTACAAGGTGGGCACGGACCAGCTCGACGTCCCCGAAGGGGGAAGTTCGGGAGGCGAGGACACCCGGCCACCGAGCCTGATCGGGGTCACCCCGGACCCCGATGCCACCGGCGTGCCCGTCGAGACCACGGTCACGGCCACCTACTCCGAGGACGTCGCCGGCGCCCAGATCGTGCTGAGGGCACCCGACGGTACCCCGGTCGAGGGGGCGACCACCCTGGACGGCACCGGCACAGTGGTGACGTTCACTCCGGCACAGCCGCTGACGCCGGGGACGACGTACTCGGCGACGGCGTCGGACGCGCAGGACATCTGGGACAACGTGGCCGACGACTTCACCTGGTTCTTCACCACCAGCGGCCCGGACACGACGCCGCCCGCGGTCATCGCCACGAACCCGGCCGACGACGCGACTGATGTGCCGGTCGGCACCACGGTCTCCGCGACCTTCAGTGAGCCGGTGACCGACGCTCAGATCGTCGTCGAGAACGCGGACGGCAACGTCATCTCGGGAGGTGTCACGGTGGCCGGGACGCTCGCCACCTTCACCCCGGCTGACCCGCTGGCCGTGAACACGGTCCATCACGTCGAAGTGACCGGCGCCAAGGACGGCGCGGGCAACGTGATGGCGCCGGCGACCTGGACCTTCACCACCGCGTCGGAGCCCGATCCCTCACCGAGCCCCACACCGACCGTTCCCGCCGACACGACTCCACCGGCCGTGGTCAGTGCCAGCCCGTCCTCCGGGGCCACCGGTGTGGCCGTCGGGACCACGGTCGCCGTGACGTTCGGTGAGCCGGTGAACTCGGCCGTGCTCACTCTCAAGGGTGCCGCGGGGGCCACGATCGCCGGCACGGCCGCCATGGACGGCCCGGCGACCACCCTCACCTTCACTCCGGCGCAACCGCTGGCCGTCGGTGTCCTCCACACCGTGGAGGTCAGCGGCGCCCGTGACGCGGCAGGCAACGTCATGATCCCATCGGCGTGGACGTTCACCACGGTCGCGCCCCCCGCGCAGCCGGTCAACCCCAATCCGTTCTTCGAAACCGCCATCGCCCCGTGGACCTCCTGGTACGAAGAGGACGTGCTGTCCCGCTCGACCACCCGGGCCCACCAGGGCGTGGCGTCCGCGAAGTTCGTGCCCATGCTGGACACATGGGGCTGGGCGACCCAGGAATTCCCGCTTTCCGGTGGTGGTGGAAACTACCGGCTGTCCGGCTGGTTCTATCCCTCGGTGCCGGACCCGTTCGAGTACGGGTTCGACTACGGGGTGGAATGGTATGACGCCGACTGGAACCTGCTCTCCGGCGACAACCTCACCGGCACGCCGACGGTCGGGCAATGGCAGCAGGTGTCCGGCATCGTCACCGCTCCCGCCGGGACCGCGAACGCGATCATCTATGTCGGTGTCGGCACCACGATCTTCATGGACGAGCTCACGCTGACCCCGGTGACCGAAGCAGCGGCGGCGCAGACCCTCAGGCAGCGGACTCCTCAGCCCGCGCGCCGCGGGGAAACGCCCTCGCTGCACGACCGCGACCAGGCGGGGACGGTGACCAAAGAGCGGGCGCCGTCGACGCGGGCCACCGCGCAGTCATCGAGCGGCGGGTTCACCTACAACCACGCCTCACTCGAAGAGTGCATCGCGGCCCACAACGCCACCGGTCAGCAGCCTGCCGACGGCAAGCCGGCGAGCGCCAGTCTGCTGGTCCGGCCGTACAGCATGTGCTGGAGCAGTTGGTACTACGTGATGGACTTCATGTGGGCGGCCAGCAAGGGCAGCTGGGTCCGGAAGGCGCTCAAGAACGGCGGGAAGGCCGACGCGATCGAGTTCCGCGCCACCTGGGTGATCAACACCTACCTCGGCACAGCCGACGGCACCGGTGTGGTGGGAGGCGGCGGCTACCGGCCGCAGGAGATCTCGGTATGGACCCGCATCAGCGAACTCACCGCCTATGACGACAACATGGCCACCAACGAGGAGAACGCCCGGGTTCTCGAGCTGGAGGTTGCGCCGAGCGGATCCGGCGGCTCCACGTGTACGCCCACTGCCGGCACCGACGTGGACCGGGACGACACCATCGCCACATGGAGGGCGGACGGAGATGACTACTTCCGGTTCGTCATGGGGGACACCGATGGTGACAAGGTTGACGTCTGTACGCTCCGCCCCACGTTGACCGACGTTCACCAGGAGTGGAGCCTGAAGCCCCTCAGGCTCTGGAACCAGATCGCGTACGACAACAGCTCGGGCCAGGTCAAGGGCAAATGGATCGGCGGCGGCGAACCGTCGGACAACGACCCGCAGGAACTGCCGTACATCCCGCACGTGCGCTGCGACTGGCTGCACCTGGACGAAGAAACGTCGGCGGAGAGCGCGAGGGCCATGGCCGCACCGGACGAACCGACCGGCCACAAAGGCGGGTGCGTCCATGAGCTGGCCAAGCGCATCTTCACGATGAAGGAGTCCCGGGACACTGGTTTCAGCGAGGTCATCAGCCACATCAAGGATGCGCGGAACCAGGCGACGAACAAGTGGACGTTCCCGCCGCTGCGCGATGGGGAGAACTACGGAAACCCGGAGAGCCCTCCGCTCAAGGGGCCGCTCGGCAATGAGAAGCCGAAGGGTGTGATGCGGGGAGACTGGCTGGCCACTGCTGGGACCGAAGCGGCAAAGCCCTTCATCAAAGCGACGAAGGACCAGGAAAAGGAAAACCGGAAGGTGTTCAGCCTGGCTCCGAAGGATTATCCAGTCCACAAGGGCCACTTCCAGGCGGAGGGCCAGTGGTACAGCTACAGTTGGTGCAAGTACTACTGGAAGAGCGTCTACGACGCCAGCCCCAATCCTTCGAAGCTGGTCCAGTGTGACGAGTTCCCCTGGGCCTCGACAACGCAGGGCGCCGCGAACGCAAAGGGGCACTTCTCCATCAGGGCCATATCGACGGCCCACAACGGTTCCCACGGCGGCACCCTCGGGGCGTGGTACGACCAGAATCGGGTGATACCCGGCGACAGCTTCTGGTACGAGATCGTTCCGTAGATATCCAGCAGTAGTTGGTGGCCGCCGGCTCCGGTCGGCGGCCACCTCTGCCATTCGATACATCAAAACGGGAGCCTTGTGGCAAGCCATGGCGAGTTCGACCAGTGGTCGTATTTCGAGGAGCGAGGTCTGGCAAGCAAGTTCACGTGCTCGTGGGTCGAGGCGCCTGACTACCGCACGGTAGTCACCGCGCTGCGGGCGGAGGAGGAGACGCTCGCCTGCGACCTGAACCATGCGCGGCGATGGCACAACCCCTACTCACAGGAGGACGTTGTGTGGGTGGCCGAGCAGAGCCCCGGCTGGGTAAAGATCTTCACCTTGTCCGGATCGTCCATGTGGTGGGCCCTCGACGCGCTCCCGCAGCAGGGCGGCCGGGCCTTCTACCTGTCCTATGACGAGTTGCTCGGCGAAGTCAGCGAACCGGTCTATGTCAACCAGGGCCGCTGGCAGGACATGACCCCGGACTTCTTCGACCGTCCCATGGAGGAGGGCGCGCATCTCGTCGGCTCCTCGGACATCGCCCAGGAGATGAACCTGTTCCTCGCCGTCATCGGGTACACGACCGGCAGGTTCATCGACGACACCTGGTTCACCACGCCGGGGCTGCTCTGCCGCATCCCCGACGGGGCCTGGCCCCGTGAGTGACCAGTGGGGGTTCCTGCTCGGCGCGGGACTGGGACGCGGATTCGCCGGCACCTGGGTCGAGTCGGGCGACGCCGAGGCCGTGGCCGCCCTGCTCGGTGCGGATCTCGCCTCCCGCGAGGATTGCGGCCTCGCAACCGCCATGGCCTGCTACCGGCCGATGGCCTTCACCGAACGCGTCTGGGCCGGCCCTCACTCCGCCGGCTGGACCCATGCCCTGACCATCAGTGGCCCACCACCGGTGACCGCGGGCCTGACGGAGGCGGGACTGCGTTTTCTCCAGATCCGCACCTTGAACCAGCAGGTCGACGATCTCCTGTACGGTGACGGCGTCAGGACCGGCTGGGTGAGCCAGCGGTGGTACGGGGAGGTCTACGCCGAGCCCGGATCCATGCTCGAGCCTTATCTCCGGGAAGTCGGCCCGCCCTCGGTCATCCCGGAGGTCGTGCGCCGGTCCTGGAACACCGAGCCGGAGGGCCACTCGCGGATCTGCCTGGAGACCTATCTTCTCCTCGCCGGGCGCATGAGCGGCCGATTCATCGACGATGAATGGCTGGGCGACGAGAGGGCCCTCTACACCATCCCGCTCCCCGGCCGGCCGGCCGGTGCACCTCGCCCAGGCCGGTCACGGTGACACTCCCGATCGTGGCCGGCATCGCGCGGGAGCTTCGGGCCCGGGCTTCGCGGTGCCGGCTCAGGGATCACCCTGATGCGCCCCGGACCTCCCGGCCGTACGCTGGCGGCGGAACGGGGAGGGACGATGGGGAACGCGGGTCCGGTCGACGAGTACGTCGCGTCGATGCGCCATGCGCTGCGGGGTCCTCGCGGCGCCAAGCGCGACCTGCTGGCCGAGGCGCGCGACAGCCTGCTCGACGCCGCCGAGGCGTACGAGAGCGAGGGCCTGCCCCGGGCCGAGGCCGAGCGGCTGGCGGTCGCCGACTTCGGGACCGTGCCCGAGATCGCGCCGGGTTTCCAGGGGGAACTGGCGGTGAGCCAGGGCAGGCGGACGGCCGCGCTGCTGTTCCTCAGCGTGCCGCTCACCGCGTTCCTGTGGTCGGTGATCTGGCGGGTCTTCCCCGAGACCATGCGAGTCGAGCAGGTCAAGCCGGACTGGTTCGGGCTGCTGGCCAGGACGGTGGACCTGCTCCAGCTCGGCGTGGGGGTGGTGGGCGGCCTCGCGCTGCTCGCGCTCGGCCGGGGGATCCGGCGCGTCCGGCATCCCGCGCGGCTCACCCGGTGGCTGGGCCTGTTCGTCTGGATCCAGACGCCGCTGGTCGGGGCGATGGGCCTGATGCTGGCGGCGGCCGCGCAGGGCCCGGCGGGCTTCACCGACTATCTTCCCGGGCTGGCCGTGGCCCTGGTCAGCGACGCGTTCTCCGTCTGGCAGCTGTACAACGCGGCGCACTGCCTGCGCTGCACCAGGGCGATCTCCGCGCTCAGCGCAGCGGATCGAGAACCCTCCCTATCGCGGTCGTGAACGACCGCCAGGCCGACCGCTCCCCCGCCAGCGCCTTACGCCCGGCGTCGGTGAGGCGGTAGGTCCGCCGTTTGCGTCCGCCGTCGGAGGCCCACTCGCCGGCGAGCAGCCCGGCCCTCTCCAGCCGTCGCAGCGCGGGGTAGACCGTGCCCGTCGGCACGTCCAGGGCGCCGCCGCTGCGTTCGCGCAGCGCCTCGATGATCGCGTATCCGTGCAGCGGCTCCCGTTCCAGCACGGAGAGCAGCAGGGCGTCCATATGGCCCCGGAGCGCGTCGGCGTTCACGCCCGCAGCCTATCCCGGTTCCTCATGCGTCCAAGTCTATATGTAGGCTGTCTATATGTAGACAGGCTACGCATGGAGAGATCAATGGACGTCGTCGGCCTCGCCCGGCTGCAGTTCGCCGTGACCGGAAACCTCCACTTCCTGTTCGTCGTGCTCACGCTCGGGCTGGCCCCGCTGGTGGCGATCATGCACACCCGGTTCGCCATCGGCGGGAATCCCCTGTACGAGCGGATGACCCGCTTCTGGGGGCAGATCTACGTGATCAACTACGCGCTCGGCATCGTCACCGGGCTCGTGATGGAGTTCCAGTTCGGGCTGAGCTGGAGCGGGCTTTCGCACTACGCGGGCGACGTGTTCGGCGCGCCGCTGGCCCTGGAGACGCTGCTCGCCTTCTTCCTGGAGTCCACGTTCCTCGGCCTGTGGATCTTCGGCTGGCACCGGCTGCCGCGCGGACTGCACGTGGCGTGCATCTGGCTGGTGACCCTGACGGCGTACGCCTCGGCGCTGTTCATCCTGGTCGCCAACTCCTTCCTGCAGCATCCGGCGGGCGCGGCCGAGGAGGGCGGGCGGCTCGTGCTGCGCGACTTCGGCGCGCTGTTCACCAACCCCTCGCTCGTCTTCGCGCTCCCCCACGTGCTGGGCGCCGGGCTGTGGGCCGGCGGGTTCGTCGTCATGGGCGCCAGCGCCTACCACCTGTTCCGGCGCACCCCCGAGCGGGAGTTCTTCACCCGCTCCCTGCGCATCGGCGTGCTGACCGCCCTCATCGGGTCGCTGTTCACGGTCGGGTTCGGCTACGCCCAGTTCGGGCCGGTCAGCGACGTCCAGCCGGACAAGTTCCACGGGGCGGCCCCCGGCCTGGCGCTCGGACTGATGATCATGATCGGGCAGCTCGTCCAGTTCGCCGTGATGTTCGTGCTGGCGCCGCTGCTGATCCGCGACCTGCTGGCCCGCTGGCGCTGGCTGCATCCGCTCCTCATCGCCATGACCCCGCTGCCGTTCGTCGCGGCGATCGCCGGCTGGCTCGTCCGCGAGGTGGGGCGCCAGCCCTGGCTGGTGTACGGCAAGCTCTCGGTGGCCGACGCCCTCACCCCCGGGCTGACCCGGGGGGACATCACCGTCTCCTTCGCCGGATTCGTCGGCGTGCTCGGGCTGCTCGCCGTCGTCGACTACGTGCTCATCGCCCGTGCCGTACGGCGCGGCCCGGAGCGGATCGCGCTCGGCGCCGCCGATCTCCCCGTCACCACGCCGCCCGTCCCCGCCCGCTCGCTGTGAGGACACGCGTTTCATGGACATCTTCTGGTTTCTGACGTTCGCCGTCCTGCTCGCCGGCTACTTCGCCCTGGAGGGCTTCGACATCGGGCTCGGCGTGCTGCTGCCCGTGCTTGGCCGCTCCCCCGCCGCCCGGGACCGTCTCGTCGGCGCGATGGCCCCGTTCGTGCTCGCCAACGAGGTGTGGCTCGTGGCGCTCGCCGGCGTGCTGTTCGGGGCTTTTCCGGTGCTGGAGGGCGTGACGCTGAGCCGCCTGTATCCCCTCGTCGTGGCCCTGCTGCTGGCGTGGATCGTGCGCGACGCGGGGCTGTGGTTCCGCCGCAGGGCCGGTGGCGCCGCCTGGCGGCTGGTGTGGGACGGCGCGCTGTGCGCGGGCTCGGCGGGGCTGGCCCTCGCCTGGGGCGCGATCCTGGTGGCCGTCGTGCGCGGTCTGCCCGCCTCGCCCTTCGACGTGCCGGGCGTCGCGGGAGGCGTCGCCCTGCTCGCGTTGCTCGCCTGGCACGGGCGCGCCTTCGCGGCCTGGCGCCTGCAGGACGGCCCGCGCACGGGCGGGCGGGCGCTGCTGCTGTCGGCCTGTGCCGCCGCATCTCCCGCGGTCCTGGTCATGGCGGCCACGGCCGCGCACATGGTCGGCAACACCGCCCCGGATCAGACACTGACTGTGCTCAGTGTCATGGTGGTCCCGTTCGCCCCGATCCTCGTGGGCGCGCAAGTATGGGTGTGGCGCACCTTCTCCAGGGGCGCGCTGCCGACGTTCTTCTGATTGGGGACCGTTGCACAAGGATCTCCTCCGGCTGGCCCGCGCCGAGCGGAGCGTCCGCCTCCACCTCGCCTGCTGCCTGGCGGCGGCGGTGGCGGCCGGGCTGCTCGTGCTCGTGCAGGCGGAGCTGCTGGCCGGGGTGCTCTCCGGCCGCTTCGCGGTCGCCGCGCTGTTCCCCCTCGCGCTCGTCGTGGCCTCCCGCGGGCTGCTCGGCTGGGCGCAGGGCGTGCTCGCGGGCCGCGGGGCCACCGCGCTGAAGTCGGCCCTGCGGCGGCTGCTCCTGGGTCGGGTGGAGGGCCTCGGGCCGGCGTACCGCTCGGGTGAGCTGGTGACGCTCGCGGGCCGGGGACTCGACGCGCTCGACCCGTACCTGACCGGATATCTCCCGTCGGTCGCCGTGGCCGGGGTCGTGCCGCTCGCGGTCGTCGTCCGGCTCTTCGTGGCCGACCTGGCCACCGCCGTGATCGTGGTGCTCACGCTGCCGCTGATCCCGATCTTCGGGGCGCTGGTCGGGTGGACCACCAAGGCGGTGACCGAACGGCAGTGGCGGGCCCTGTCCCGCCTCGGCGGCCACTTCCTCGACGTGGTGCGCGGCCTGCCGACGCTGCGGGCCTTCGGCCGGGCCCGCTACCAGGCATCGGTGATCCGCGAGGTGGCCGAGGCCCACCGCGCCGCGACCATGCGCACGCTGCGGGTGGCGTTCCTGTCGTCGCTGGTGCTCGAACTCGTGGCGTCGCTGTCGCTGGCGCTGGTGGCGGTGCCGGTGGGGCTGCGGCTGCTGTCGGGCTCGCTCGACCTGGGCACGGCGCTGCTCGTGCTGCTGCTGGCCCCGGAGGCGTACCTGCCGCTGCGCGCGATGGGCACGCGCTTCCACGCCGCCATGGAGGGCGTCGCCGCCGCCGACGAGGCGTTCGCGGTGATCACGCCCCCCGAGGGGTCGAAGGAGCCGCAGGAGCGGCAGCCCCGGTTCGCTCCGGCCGTGACGGGCGGCGGACCTCCGCGAATCCGGCTGGAGGACGTCACCGTGCGCTACCCGGGCCGGGAGGAGGCCGCGCTCGACCGTGTGTCGCTGGTCATCGAACCGGGCGAGCGGGTCGCGATCGTGGGCCCGAGCGGCGCGGGGAAGAGCACGCTGCTGCACCTGCTGCTCGGGTTCGTGACCCCGTCCGAGGGGCGGGTGCTGGCGGACGGGACGGATCTGGCCGGCCTCGACCTCGACGAGTGGCGGCGGCGGCTGGCCTTCGTGCCGCAGCGCCCGCACCTGTTCGCGACCTCGGTGGCCGACAACATCGCGCTCGGCTCGGCGGCCACGCCGGAGGAGATCAGAGCCGCCGCCGAGGCGGCGCAGGTGGCGGAGTTCGCCGGCGCCCTGCCACGGGGGTATGACACCCCGCTGGGCGAGCGCGGGGCGAACCTGTCGGCGGGCCAGCGGCAGCGGGTCGCCCTGGCCAGGGCGTTCTGCCGCCCGGCCGCCCAGGTGCTGCTGCTGGACGAGCCCACCGCACGGCTGGACGGCAGGAGCGAGGCGGCGATCGTGGCGGCCACGCGCAGGCTGGCGGAGGGCCGTACGGCGATCATCGTCGCCCACCGGCCCGCGATGATCGACCTGGCCGACCGGGTCGTCCGCCTCGACGGCGGCGCCCTCGTCCCCGCGGTTCCGGTCCCCCCGATCTCCGCACGGGACGGTGAGGCCCGATGAGCCGCACGGGAACGAGCACGGGGACGGCCACGGGGACGGCCATGGAGACGGCCACGGGGACGGCCACGGGGTCGCCGCTGTCAGTTGTCGCCGGGATGGGCCGGCGGCTCGTGCTCGCCGCGCTCGCCGGATCGGCGGCCGACCTCGCGGGGGTCGCGCTCATCGCGTCGGCCGCCTGGCTGATCACGCGTGCCGCCGAGCAGCCGCCGCTGGCGGCGCTGTCGGTCGCGATCGTGGCCGTGCGGGCGTTCGCCACCACCCGCGGCGTGTTCCGGTACGGCGAGCGCCTGGCCGGGCACGACGTCGCGCTGCGTGCCCAGGCGGGCACCCGCGAGCGCCTCTACCGGGCGCTGATCCCGGCCGGGCCGCTGCCGCAGCGCGGGGCCGACCTGCTCAGCCGGATGGTGGACGACACCGACGCCGTGCAGGACCTGCTCGTCCGCTGTCTGCTGCCGGCCGCCGCCGCCCTGGTCACCGGCGTCACGGCCGTCGTCATCGCGGGCTTCCTGCTGCCCGCCGCCGCGTTCGTGCTCGCCGCCGGACTGCTCGCCGCCGGGGTACTGCTGCCCGCAGGCACGGCCGTGGCCGCCCGGCGCTGGTCCGCGCGGATCGCCCCGGCCCGCGCCGACCTGGCGGCCCGGGTGGCCGACCTGGTCCACGGCGCGGCCGACCTCGCGGCGTACGGCGCGCGGGACCGGGCGCTGTCGGCGGCGATGGACGCCGACGGGCGGCTGTCCCGGCTGGAACGGGGACAGGCGCGGATCAACGCCGCCGCGCTCGGCGTCGGCATGCTGACGCAGGGGCTGACCGTCGTCTCCGTGGTCCTGGTGGCCCAGGCCGCCGATCTCGGCCGGGTCGCGACGGCCGTGGCCGCCCTGACCTCGCTGGTCGCCTTCGAGCCCGCGCTGCCCCTGGCGGCGGCGGGCGAGCGGTTCGCGGGGGTGGTCGCGGCGCTGCGCAGGCTCAGGGAGATCGCCGCCACTCCCCCGGCGGTGCGGGAGCCCGCGGATCCGGCGCCCGTGCCCGAGCCGCCGCTGACGGTCGAGGTCGAGGACCTCGTGGTGCGTCACGGCGACCGCGAGCCCGCGCTGGACGGCGTGAGCCTGACGCTGACCCCGGGCAGGCGGGTCGCGGTGGTGGGCCCGAGCGGCGCCGGGAAGAGCACGCTGCTGTCGGCGCTGATGCGGACCGTGGAGTTCGAGTCGGGCGCGATCCGGCTGAACGGCGCCGACGTGCGGCGCCTGTCCTCCGACGACGTGCGGGCGCTCGTCACGGGCCTCACCCAGGACCCGTACGTCTTCCAGGCCACGGTCCGGGACAACCTGCGCCTGGCCGGACCGGAGGCGTCCGCCGAGGACGTCGAGGCGGCCGTACGGCGGGCACGGCTGGACGCGTGGACCGAGCGCACCGGCTGGGACACGGTGCTCGGCGAGGACGGCCGGACGGTCTCCGGCGGCCAGCTCCAGCGGCTCGCGCTGGCCCGGGCCCTGCTGTACGACCCTCCCGTCCTCCTGCTGGACGAGCCTGCCGAGGCCCTCGACGAGGAGACGGCCGACCTGCTGATGGCCGACCTGCTGGACGCCACCCGGGGCCGCACGACGCTGCTGGTCACCCATCGGCTGCACGGCCTGGAGCAGGTCGACGAAATCGTCGTGCTGGAGGGGGGCAGGGTCACCCAGCGGGGTACCCATGCCGGCCTCGTCGCCGTGCCGGGTTACTACCGGGACCTGTGGGAGTCGGAGGAGCTCACCCGCCGCTCCTGAACACCTGGCGTCCCGCTGCCTGTTCGACCACGCGCACGATCGTCGCTTCCGAGCCCGCGCCCTCGAAATGATCGCGCGCCCGGACACCGTCGCACGGAAGGTTTCCGTGAACAAGGCATTGCGGATCAAGTCAAATGTAAGTAATTTTCAGGCAACGCAATGACCTTGCATGGCATTTACCTTCATGCGAGGGGTTGGAGGACGTATGCGTTACCGGCGGTTACTGGCTCTGGCGACGGCAGTGGTTCTCGGGGCGGGGGCGGCACCGGCCGTCCACGCCGACGGCGGGAAGGATCCCTGGATCCTCGGCAAGATCGCGAACATGAGTCTCGAGGAGAAAGTCGGGCAGCTCTTCGTGGCGGACGTCTACGGCGAGAGCGGCGACACGACCAGCCCGGCCGACGTGGCCGCGAACCGGGCGATGTACGGGCCGGACGTCGAGAACGGCGACGACCTCGTCGCCAAGTACAAGCTCGGCGCGATCCTGTACTTCCGGTGGGCGAACAACCTGAACGACCCCGTCAAGACTGCGGGGCTCTCCAACGACCTGCAGCGGGCGGCGCTGGCACAGCCCGCGAAGATTCCGCTGCTGATCGCCACAGACCAGGAGCACGGCGCCGTCTACCGGCTGGACGAGCCGTTCACGGCGTTCCCCGGGCAGATGGCGCTCGGGGCGACCCGCAGCCCGGGTGACGCACTCACCGCCGGGAAGGTCACCGGCCGGGAGCTGAGCGCGCTCGGCATCAACCAGGACTACGCGCCCGTCGCCGACGTCAACGTCAACCCGGGCAACCCGGTGATCGGCGTCCGCTCGTTCGGGGAGAACACCGAACTCGTGTCGGACCTGACGCGAGCCTCCGTCCACGGCCTGCAGCAGGGCGGAGTCTCGGCGACCCTGAAGCACTTCCCGGGCCACGGCGACACGATCAACGACAGCCACAACAGCGTGCCGTGGATCTTCCATACGAAGGAGCAGTGGGAGCGGATCGACGCGCCGCCCTTCCGGGCCGGCATCACCGCGGGCGTCGACATGATCATGACGGCACACGTCGTGATGCCGTATCTGCAGAGCGACTGCGACGTGGTGACCCAGCAGGGCTGCGACCCCGCGACGGTCGACCCGGAGATCATGACCGGGCTGCTGCGCGGCGAGCTCGGCTACGACGGCGTCGTGGTCACGGACTCGCTGGGCATGCAGGGGGTGCGCGACAAGTACGGCGACGACCGCATCCCGGTGCTCGCGCTCAAGGCCGGGGTCGACATGCTCATGATCGTCGATGACCCGAGCAGCACGCTGTCCCTCGATGTCGCCTACAACGCGGTGCTGAGCGCGGTCCGCTCGGGCGAGCTGACCGAGGAGCGTGTCGACGAGTCCGTCTACCGGGTCCTGCGCCTCAAGAAGAATCGCGGCCTCTTCGACGGCGACCGGCAGGTCGACGAGGGCAAGGTGCTCGACCGCCTCGGCACACCGGCGAACAAGGCGCTCGCTCGCGCGGTCGCCAACCACAGCGTGACGCTCGTGCGGAACAGCGCCGGCGTGCTTCCGCTGAAGAACACCGGGCAGCGCGTGCTGGTGACGGGCTACCGCAACGTCACGCCGCCGTCCGTCAAGATCCCGCCGACCGAGCGGCTGGCCAAGGCTATCGGCGCTCTCGGGGTCACCACCGAGATGTTCGAGACGGGGGCGGCCCCCAACCAGGCCACCGTCAACGCCGCGGTGGCCAAAGCCAAGGCCGGCGACGTCGTCGTGGTCACCACGGTGAACTCCCAGAGCTCGGCCTCCCAGCGCAACCTGGTCAACGCGCTGCTCGCCACAGGCAAGCCCGTCGTCATCGTCGCCGCCCGGAATCCGTACGACATCGCGAACTTCCCCAACGCTCCGGCGTACCTCGCGACGTACTCCTGGGAGAAGCCGGCGATGGAGGCCACCGCACGCGTGCTGTTCGGCGAGACCGACCCCAAGGGCAAGCTGCCGGTGACGATACCGTCCGCCGACGGCTCCGTGCTCTACCCCTACGGCCACGGCCTGAGCTACTGAAGCTCCTGACCCTCCCCAAAACGGAGCACCCCCTCCCCAGAACGGAGCACCACCCGATGGGTCAGCTCTTCTCCCGGCGCGCCCTGCTGTCGACCGCCGCCGTAGCCGTGCCCGCCGCCATGGCCGGCACAGGCGCCGGCGTCCCCCGGCTCGGCGACCACCCACTGCCCCGCAACTTCCAGACCGGCGTCCAGGTCCTGATGGCCGGCGACTACACGCACGTGCGGGGCCAGAAGGTCGGCATCGTGACCAACCCGACCGGCATCCTGCCCGACCTCCGCCACGAGGTCGACGTGATGGCCGCCAGCCACAAGATCGATCTCGTCGCGGTGTTCGGCCCCGAGCACGGGTTCCGCGGCACGGCTCAGGCCGGCGGCTCCGAAGGTTTCTACGTGGACGAGCAGACCGGGCTGCCGGTCTACGACACGTACCTGAAGAGCGGTCAGGCGCTGGCCGGCATCTTCACCAGGTCGGGTGTGGACACGATCATGTTCGACATCCAGGACGCGGGCGCCCGCTTCTACACCTACATATGGACGATGTTCGACTCCATGCAGGCCGCGGCGCTGGCCGGCAAGCGGTTCGTCGTCCTCGACCGGCCTAACCCGATCACCGGCCGCCGGGCCTACGGGCCCGTCATGACGCCGCAGTTCTCCACGTTCATCGGCCGGGAGGCGATCTCCCAGGCGCACGGCATGAGTGTCGGCGAGCTGGCGAAGCTGTTCAACGCCGAATTCCTGGACCAGCCGGTGGATCTCACGGTCGTGGAGATGCGCGGCTGGAAGCGGGACCTGGCGTACGAGGACACCGGCATGCCCTGGGTCCTGCCGTCGCCGAACATGCCGACCGTGGACACGGCGTTCGTCTACCCGGGCACCGGCATGTTCGAGGGCACCAACCTGTCGGAGGGACGCGGTACCACCCGGCCCTTCGAGCTCATCGGCGCCCCGTACGTCGACCACCGGTGGGCGGACGCGCTCAACGCGCTGGGCCTGCCCGGCGCCGGGTTCCGGCCGGCCTACTTCACGCCCACGTTCTCCAAGCACGTGAACACACTGTGCGGCGGGGTGCAGCTGTACGTCACCGACCGGAAGGCTTTCGACCCGGTCAAGACGGGCATGGCGATGATCGTCACGGCGAAGCGGCTCTACCCGAACGGCTTCGCCTGGCGGTACGACACCTCCGACCCGGCCCGCCCGTACTGGATCGACAAGATGACCGGCTCGACCCAGGTCCGGACCGACATCGACGCCGGGAAGGGCCCCGACGAGGTCGAGGCCGGCTGGGCCGGCACGCTCGGGGCTTTCGCCACGACCCGCGAGAAGTACCTGATCTACCGCGGAGGGAACTAGCGGTGCGTGCTCTGCCTGTTCTCCTGCTCGCGGTGGCGCTCACCGCGACGACCCCCCTGTCCGCGGCGGCGGCCGTCGAGGGCCCGCCGACCGTCACCATCGGCGACGTGCACTTCGCCGACAAGGAGCTGCGGTACGGCGACGCCGGCATGGCGGGCCTGGTCTCCGAGTACGTGGACCGGATCACGCCCGATGCCGCGAGGTTCATGGCGCCGTCGCCGACGCGGCCGCTCTACGCGGGCGCGGTCGTGATCGCGGGCCGCGACGGCGTGATCGCGACCCACGAGGCGATGGGGAAGGCGGTGCGCTACGCCGATTCCAAGCCCACCGAGCTGCCGCCGGACCAGCAGATGCCGATGCGCAAGGACACGATCTTCGATATGGCGTCGGTGTCCAAGCTGTTCACCTCGATCGTGGCTGTGCACCAGATCGAGCAGGGCCGGATCGGGCTCGACACCCCGGTGACCGCGTACGTCCCCGAGTTCGCGGCGAAGGGCAAGGGTGCGATCACGGTCCGGAACCTGCTCACCCACACGTCAGGGCTGCCGGCGTGGATACCGCTGTACAACTACCCGACCGTGGAGGAACGGTACGCCGCGGTCTGGAACGTCGCCCCGGCGAACCCGCCGGACAGGGTCTACCTCTACTCCGACCTCAACCTGATCACGCTCGGAGTGATCGTGGAGCGGGTGACCGGCAAGCGGCTCGACGCGGTCGTCGCGGAGAGCCTGACCGGGCCGCTCGGGATGCGCGACACCGGCTACAACCCCGACCCGGCGCTCAAGCCGCGGATCGCCGCCACCGAGTACCAGACCACGACGGAACCTGACCGCGGCATGGTCTGGGGCCAAGTGCACGACGAGAACGCCTGGTCGCTCGGCGGGGTCGCCGGCCACGCCGGGGTCTTCTCCACGGCCTACGACATGGCGATCCTGGCCCAGACGCTGCTCAACGGCGGTCACTACGGCCGGGCGCGCATCCTGTCGGAGGACTCGGTACGGCTGCTGCTGACGAACTTCAACACCGGCTTCCCCGGCGACTCGCACGGCCTCGGCTTCGAGCTCGACCAGATGTGGTACATGGAGGGGCTCTCCTCGCCGGTGACCGGCGGGCACACCGGTTACACGGGGACGTCGTTCGTCATCGACCCGCTGTCCGGCTCGTTCGTGATCCTGCTGACCAACCGGGTGCACCCCAGCCGGGACTGGGGCTCCAACAACCCGGCCCGTCGGGCGGTCGCCCGCGACCTGGCGCTGGCCATTCCGGTACGGCCGGACACGGGGCAGGAGGCGTGGTTCTCCGGAGTCGGGGACGCCCGGACGGCGACGCTCACACTGCCGGTCGGCGCGCCGCAGGGCGGGCGGCTCTCCTTCGCCCTGTGGTACGACACGGAGGCGGACTCCGACATCGGGTCCCTCGAGGCCAGCACGGATGGCGGGGCCACCTGGAGCCCGGTGCCGATGGAGCTGAGCGCCGGCCCGCACCGCTGGTCGTCGGACGGCACGTTCTCGGGTTTCGAGGGCCGCCGGTGGCTGCGCGCGGAGGCCGGCCTCCCCGCCGGGACCACAGGGCTGCGGTGGCGCTACGTGAACGACCCGCTCTACCAGGGCCGCGGCGTGTACGTGGACACGGTGCGGATCAGCGGGCCGGGGGTTCACTTCGAGGACCAGAACCCGCACGACGCGGACCTGTTCGTCGCCGACGGCTGGACCCGATCCATGTATTGACGTCCGGCTCAGACCGGAATCGATTGTGTAACGCGTTCTTCTACGAGGGGGAGAGATCCGTGAGGGATGATGAGCTCGAGGCAGTCAAGGTGACGGCCCCCACCGAACGTGCCAACCCGCGTACGGCCGACATCGACCTCCGTTCCACCCTCGACACGCTGAAGCTCATCAACCACGAGGACTGCCTGGTCGCCCCGGCGGTCCGCGCCGTCCTCCCCGAGCTGGCCAAGGCCGTCGACCTCGGGGTGAGCGCACTGCTGGCGGGCCGGTCGATCCACTACTTCGGCGCGGGCAGCTCCGGCCGCATCGCGGTGCTCGACGCGGCCGAGCTCGTGCCGACGTACACGATCGACCCGCGGCAGGTCGTCGCGCACCACGCCGGCGGCATCGCCGCCTTCGAGCAGGCGATGGAGAACGTGGAGGACGACGAGGCGACGGGCGCCGCCGAGGCGCTCGGCCTGGGCGAGGGCGACCTGGCGATCGGGCTGTCGGCCAGCGGGCGCACGCCGTACGTCGCGGGGGCGCTGCGCGCGGCGAGCGCGGCCGGGGCGGCGACCGTCCTGGTGTCGTCGAACCCACCGGCCCCGCTCGGCGGCGAGGTCGACGTCCACGTCGCGGTCGACACCGGCCCCGAGGTCATCGCGGGATCGACGAGGATGAAGGCCGGAACCGCGCAGAAGCTCGTGCTGAACTCGTTCTCCACTGCGGTCATGATCCGGCTCGGCAGGACATACTCGAACCTCATGATCGACGTGACCGCCACCAACGCCAAACTCCGCGGCCGCCTGGTCACGATCCTCGAAGAGGCCACCGGCCGCGCCGAGGCGCAGTGCGCCGAAACACTCACCGCGGCAGAGGGGGACCTGAAGGTCGCCCTGGTCTGCCTCCTCGCCGATGCCCCCGTGGGAGAGGCGCGAACGGCACTACAGGCCGCCGGCGGCAGGGTCCGCGCGGCGCTTGCCGAACTGGCTACGAGCCGAAAGGAAGTCTCATGAGGAGAAGGTGGATCGCGGGGGCGATCGGGATGCTCGCGGTGGCGCTGGCGGCGTGCGCGCCGGGGGGCGGCGCGTCCGAGCAGGGCGGCGCAGCACAGGGCGACAATGCGGGCGGTGACAAGGTCACGCTGAGTCTGTGGTCGTGGCGGGTGGAGGACGTCAAGGCGTACGAGAAGATCCTCGCCAAGTTCGAGGAGTCGCATCCGAAGATCCATGTCGAGTTCAAGCCGTTCCAGGCCACCGAGTACAACAACATCCTGGCCACGGGCCTGTCCGGCACCGCCGGGCCCGACGTCGCCCAGCTGCGGGCGTACGGCGGGCTCCAGCCGCTGGTAGAGGCGGGCCAGCTGGCGCCGCTGGACGGCAAGGTGGAGGCGCTGTCCGGCTTCGACGCCAAGCTGCTGGAAGGCGCCAAGGGCCACAAGGACGGCAAGATCTACGGCGTGCCGTTCGCCTACCAGACGCTCCAGGTGCTCTACAACAAGAAGCTGTTCGGCGACAACGGCGTCCAGACCCCCGCCACCTGGGACGACATGATCGCGACGGCCAGGAAGCTGAAGGCGGCCGGGATCACGCCGTTCGCCGTCGCGGCCGGGCCCGACGCGACCTGGACACTGCCGATCGTCCACGAGATCTTCGGCAACGCCCGCTACGGCAGCACCAAGTTCCGGGACGCGCTGCTGACCGGCGAGAAGAAGTTCACCGACCCCGACTTCACGGCCTCGATCAAGATGATCAAGGACCTTGAGCCGTACTTCCCCAAGGACGTGGTGGCGGTCAAGATCCCCGACGTCCAGGCGCTGTTCGCCACCGGAAAGGCCGCGATGTACCCCACGGGCAGCTTCGACCTGGCGCCCGTGCTCGCGGCCAACCCGAGCCTGGAGATCGGCGCCTTCCAGGTGCCGCCGCCGCCCGGCTCCCCGGTGACCACCCCCGTCACGCCGGGCTGGGCCGACGGCTCGTTCGGCGTCAACGCCAAGTCAGCCCACCAGGCCGAGGCGCTCGAACTGGTCAAGTGGATGGCGACGCCGGAGTTCGGGCAGCTCTACGCGAGCGAGCTGAAGCAGTTGTCCGCGGTCCCCGGGGTCACGCCGTCGGACCCGCTGCTGGCCGAGATGGCGAAGAACTACGCCGCCAACGGCGCGCCGTACACGCTGCTCGTCGACTTCCGGTACGGCCAGCCGAACGGTGACGCGGTCTTCCGGGACGAGGTGCAGAAGATGCTGGTGGGCCAGACCGATCCCAAGGCGGTCGCCGAGAGCGTGCAGAAGGGCGTCGGGCAGTGGTTCAAGCCGGGGAACTGAGCACGCCCCGACGCTCTCCCGAGCGACCTCCCGGACGCTTCTCCGGACGCTTCTCCGGACGTCGCCCGGCACGTACCGGCGCCGGTCGCCGGTACGTGCCGCGGTGGCGGGTGCTGGCCGTCTTCCTGCTGCCCGCGTTCCTGCTCTACTCGGTCTTCATCGTCTATCCGCTGGTCACCGCGCTCGACTACAGCTTCTTCGAGTGGCGCGGGATCCGGCAGACGGGGTTCGCCGGGCTCGGCAACTACCGGGACCTGTTCAGCGTCTACCCCTACGACCAGCAGCTGTGGCGGGCGCTGGCGCACAACGCGCTGTTCTTCGCCGGGACGATGCTGATCCAGAACACGGTCGGGCTGCTGTTCGCCCTCCTGCTGTTCCGTCACGGCCGCGGCAAGCGGTTCCTGCAGGCCGCGTTCACCACGCCCTACCTGGTGGATCCGCTGGTCGTCGGCTACCTGTGGAGCCTGCTGCTCAACCCGACGTTCGGCCCGGTCAACTCGCTGCTCGAGGCGGCCGGGCTGGACTCGTGGGCGCTGCCCTGGCTGGGCGACACGCGTACGGCGCTGCCGGTCGTCATTCTGGTCAACGCGTGGCAGTGGGTGGGCTTCCCCATGCTGTTGTTCTCCGCCGCGCTCGCCGGAATCCCGGCCGAGTATCACGAGGCCGCCCGGGTCGACGGGGCCTCGGCCTGGCAGGCGTTCCGGCGGGTGACGCTGCCGCTGCTCACCCCGGCGATCGGCGTGGTGAGCGTGCTGACGTTCATCGGCAACTTCAACGCCTTCGGGCTGGTTTACGCGATGGCCGGGTCGACCGGGTCCCCGGCGGGCTCGACCGACGTGCTCGGCCTGCTGTTCTACCGGGTCGCGTTCGTGGAAGGCGGCGTGAACGCGATCGGGCGGTCGTCGGCGCTCGCCGTGCTGATGTTCGTGTTCATCTTCGGCGTCTCACTGCTGGCCAGCTCGTACTTCCGCCGTCGGGAGAGGAGGCTGCTGTGACGGCCCGGCACCGGGCTCCGGGGCGCGTCGCCGTCCACCTGCTGCTGTGGGGGTACGCGGTCGTCGCGCTGCTGCCGTTGGTCGTCATGCTGCTCAACTCGCTGCGGCCCACCAGCGAGATCTTCACCGCGCCGCTGGGGCTGCCGGCGTCCCCCACGCTGCGCAGTTACGCCCGGGTGTGGACGGAGGCGTCGTTCAGCACCTACCTGCTGAACTCGCTGACCGTCACCTGCGGCGCCGTGCTGCTCGGCACGGCGGTCTCCGCGCTGGCGGCCTACCCGCTGGCCCGCTACGACTTCTTCGGAAACCGGGTGCTCGGGGCGTACTTCCTGGCGGGGCTGATGCTGCCGATCCGGCTGGGCCTGGTGCCGATCTTCTACCTCATGGACTCCATGGGGCTGATCGACTCGCTGCTCGGGCTCACGCTGCTGTACGCCGCGTCGGGGGTGCCGTTCTGCATGTTCGTGCTGTCGGCGTTCTACCGTTCCCTGCCCGGGGAGCTGGACGAGGCGGCACGGCTCGACGGCGCCGGCGAATTCCGGATCTTCGGGCAGATCATGCTGCCGCTGGTGCGGCCCGCGCTGGCCTCGGTGACGCTGTTCCAGTTCGTGCCGCTGTGGCATGAGTTCCTCTACCCGCTGGTGCTGCTGCGCTCCGACGAGAAGTTCACGATCCCGCGCGGGCTGTCGCAGTTCTTCGGCGAGTACACGACCGACTGGTCGGCGCTGTTCGCCGGGCTGGTCCTCGCCACGGCGCCGCTCTTCGTGCTGTTCATCCTCGCGACCAAGCAGATCATCGCCGGGCTGACCGCCGGCATGAGCAAGTAGAGGCAGGGCGGCATGGGCCCCGGCGGAGACTACTCGAACGGGATTCTCGTGCGGCTGCGCGGCGCGATCCGGTCTCTGCGGCCCGCGGAGCAACGGGTCGCGCACGCGGTGCTGGCCGACCCCCAGGGCGTCGCGGACCGGCCGATCGGGGCGCTCGCCCGCGAGTGCGGCACCTCGGAGGCCACGGTGCTGCGCTTCTGCCGGGCCATCGGGCTGCGCGGCTACCCCGAACTGCGGATCGCGCTCGCCCGCGAGGCGACGCTGGAGGCGTCGCGTGCCGGGGACTCCCGCCCGCTCGACGGCGACATCAGCGCCGACGATCCGCTGCACGAGATCGTCGCCAAGATCGGCTACAGCGACTCCCGCGCGGTCGCGGAAACCGCCGAGCACCTCGACACCGCCGCCCTGGAGCGTGCGGTCACCGCGATCGCCGAGGCCCGCCGCGTGGACCTCTACGGCGCCGGGGCGAGCGGCTTCGTCGCGGCCGATCTGCACCAGAAGCTGCACCGGATCGGCCTGATGGCCTTCGCCTGGCAGGACTTCCACAGCGCGCTCACCTCGGCCGCGCTGCTTCGCAGGGGCGACGTCGCGATCGGCATCTCGCACACCGGCACCACCGTCGACGTCCTGGACGCGCTGCGGCTCGCCGCCGACCGGCAGGCGACCACGATCGCGATCACGAACTTCGACCCCTCACCGATCACGGAGCTCGCCGACATCGTGCTGAAGACCGCGGCCCGCGAGACCCCGTTCCGCTTCGGCGCGATGGGTAGCAGGATCGCCCAGCTCACCGTCGTCGACTGCCTCTCCGTCGGGGTGGCCGCCCGGCTCACGTACGACGAGACCCTCACCGCCCTGGAGGACACCTTCCGCGCGATAAGCAGCCGCCGGCGCAAGTAGCCACTCTTCCGGAGAAAAGCGATCGCCGGCGGGCCGTCCCCCCGGAGGCCCGCCGGCGACGATCGTGGGCCGTCAGCCCGTGGACGACTGCTCCGCGAGCGCGGCGGTGATGGTGCTCTCCTTGCCGTCGCGGGTGAAGGTGACGGTCACCTTGTCGCCCGGGCGGGCGCTGCGGATGGTGCCGACCAGCGTCTCCGCGCTGTCCACCAGCTTGTCGTTGATCCTGGTGATCAGGTCGCCCTCCTTGAGGCCGGCCTTCTCGGCCGGGCTTCCGGCCGTGAGCGACCTGACCACCGCGCCGGACGCGCCGCCGACCGCGTCGGCCACGCTCACGCCGAAGAACGCGTGGGTCGCCTTGCCCGTCTTGATGAGCTGGTCGGCGACGAGTTTCGCGGTGTTGATGGGGATCGCGAAGCCGACGCCGATGTTGCCGGAGCCGGAGCCGGCGGTGGCGATCGCGGTGTTGATGCCGACGACCTGCCCGGAGGCGTTGACCAGCGCGCCGCCGGAGTTGCCGGGGTTGATCGCGGCGTCGGTCTGGATCACGCCTCCGATCGTGACGGCCTGGCTCTGCTGCGGCTGCTGCTGCTCCATCCCCCAGGGGAACTGGGGCTGCTGCTCTTCGGGGCTCTCGGTCAGCGTGCGGTCGAGGGCGCTCACGATGCCGGAGGTGACCGATCCCGCCAGGCCGAGCGGGCTGCCGATGGCGAGGACCGCGTCGCCGACCTGGAGCTTGTCGCTGTCACCGAGCGAGGCGGGGGTCAGGCCGGACACGCCCTGCGCCTGGATGACCGCGAGGTCCGTGGTGGGGTCGGTGCCCTTGACGACGGCGCTGGCGGTCCTGCCGTCGCTGAACTTCACGGTGACCGTGCCGCCGCCCCCGCCGCCCATGCTCACCACGTGGTTGTTCGTCAGGATCAGACCGTCGGCCGACAGGATGACACCGGACCCCTCGCCGCCGGCCGTGGCGGACTTCACCTCGATCGACACCACCGACGGCATGATCGCCTTGGCCACCGCGGCGATCGTGGTGCCCGAGGAGTTGGACACCCCCCTGACCACCGGGCTCGCGATCACCGTCTGCCCGCCGTTCACGCTGTTCGCGACGAGGGCCCCGGTGACCCCGCCGCCCAGCGCCACGGCCACGAGGGCGAGGCCCGCGCCCGCCTTCTGGCGAGCGGTCAGCGTGCCCTTCCGCGCCGGAGGCGGCGGAAACTGCGCCGTGTCATAAGCACTGTTGCCATAGGCGCCGTACGACTGGTAGGCCCCCGTGTACTGCCCGTGCCTCGGCGGGGTGCTGCCGAACTGGCTCCAGCCGTGACCGGGGAGTACCTCGGTGTTCTCGTTGCCGGGAACGTGCTCAGGTGAGCTCATCGCCATCCCCCTCAATGGATTCGCCGGTGATCCCGGCTCTCCGCCGGTACAGGTAATACGATGGCGCATCGGCGATAAGGTCACGCTAAGCGATCAGCGGCGGGGTCCCCCGAGCGCCCTACGCGTACTTTATGTCAGGCCGTCCGTGGCCAGTACTCGTCCCTGAGTAGGCGCTTGTACAGCTTTCCCGTGGGGTGGCGGGGCAGCTCGTCGCGGAAGTCCACCGATTTCGGGCACTTGTAGTGGGCCAGGCGGTCCCGGCAGTAGGCGATCAGCTCGGCCTCCAGGGCGGGACCGGCGTCGGCCGGGTCGGCCGGCTGCACGACGGCCTTCACCTGCTCGCCCATCTCGGGGTCGGGCACCCCGAAGACGGCCACGTCGGCCACCTTGGGATGCATCGCCAGCACGTTCTCGGCCTCCTGCGGGTAGATGTTCACGCCGCCGGAAATGATCATGTAGGAGCGCCGGTCGGTGAGGTAGAGGAAGCCGTCCTCGTCCACGTAGCCGATGTCCCCCAGCGTGGTCCAGCCGCGGCCCTTGGGGTCCTGGACCGACGCGGTCTTGCCGGGGTCGCCGTGATACTCGAACGTCGGCCCGCCGGAGAAGTAGACCGTGCCGTGCTCGCCAGGCGGCAGCTCGTCGCCCTCCTCGTCGCACACGTGGGCCACCCCGAGCAGCGGCCTGCCCACCGTGCCCTTGTGGGCGAGCCAGTCCTCCGGCCCGGCGTACAGGAAGCAGTTGCCCTCCGTGCCCGCGTAGTACTCGTGCACGATCGGCCCCCACCACGCCATCATCCGCTCCTTGACCTCCACGGGGCAGGGCGCGGCGGCGTGGACGGCGCAGCGCAGCGACGACAGGTCGTACCGCCCGCGCACCTCCTCGGGCAGCTTGAGCATCTTGATGAACATCGTGGGGACCCACTGCGCGTGGGTGACCCGGTATCGCTCGACGAGCGCCAGCGCCTCCTCGGGATCGAACCGCTCCATCACCACCACGGTGGCGCCCAGGCGCTGGAAGGACATGCTGTAGCGCAGCGGAGCGGCGTGGTAGAGCGGCGCGGGCGACAGGTACACGCTGTCGGCCGACGGCGCGAACAGGAACTGGATGAGCTGCACGAGGGCGCCGGGGGTCTCCAGCGGCGCCCGGCCGAGCGGCGGCTTGACCCCCTTGGGACGTCCCGTGGTGCCCGAGGAGTAGAGCATGTCGGCGCCCTGGCACTCGTCGTCGACCGGCGTCGCGGGCTGCCCCGCCACGGCCTCCTCGTACGACGTGAACCCCGGGGCGACGCCGTCGACCATGAGCCGCAGCTCGACCCCGGGCGTGGCCTCGGTGACGGCGCCCGCCACGCCGGCGAGCTTGGCCGAGGAGATGAAGACGCGCGCCCCGCAGTTGTCCACGATGTACGCGAGCTCGTCGGGCTGCAGACGGGAGCTGATCGCCGTGTAGTACAGGCCCGAGCGGTGGGCCGCCCACGCGATCACCAGGAAGAGCGGATGGTTCTCCAGCATGAACGCGATGTGGTCGCCGGGCTTCAGGCCCGCGGCCCGCAGCAGATGGGCGAGCCGGTTGGACTCCTCGTCGAGCTCACGGAAGGTGACCACGCGGCCGGAGCCCGCCATGATCACCGCCGGCTTGTCCGGCGTCACCGCCGCGATCGCCCCAGGGTGCATGACCGAACGGTACTCGGTTTGCTTCCGATGTGGTAGAAGCGAATTCCGGATGCGCCCGTTCAGCTCTCCAGCGCCCGGTAGGGGTCGCGCAACGACCTGGCCCGCTCGGCGAACGCCGCCTTGATCTCCGTCATCTTCGGCCCCGGCGCGTAGAAACGGCCCTTCGTCTCGCCGTACGGCTGGAGCCACCCGGTGGAGGCGAGCTCGCGCAGGTCGCGGGCGGCCTGGCCCTGGCTCAGCCCCTCGTCGGCCTGGTACATGCCCCGGCGCAGCCGCCGGGAGACGAACACCTGATAGAGCGCGGAGACCGTGCGCGGGTGCAGGCCCTGCGCCTCGGTCCGCTCCTCCAGCAGCGTCCACACCTCGCCCGCCTCGGCGAGCCGGCGCCCCACCCGCTGCGCCTGCATGTGGTGGCAGCCCAGGACGAACCGCACCCACGAGAGGGTGTCCCCGTGCGGGCTCCACCGGCCGTTCTGCACCCTCCGAAGCGCTTGGTAGTACTCGAGAGTGGTCTCCCCGGTGCCGAGCCACTCCTCGATGGAGGAAAACTCCGGCGTGGTGATCTGGTCGCGGCCGAGCACGAGCGTATGCAGCGCCCGCGACATGCGCCCGTTCCCGTCGCGCCACGGGTGGATCGCCACCAGATTGAAGTGCGCCATGGCGGCGCGGACGTAGCTGGGCGCGTCGAGGTCGCCCTCGTTGAGCCATTCGACCAGTTCCGCCAGCAGGCCGGGGACCTGCTCGTGGTCCGGGCCCTCGTAGACCACCTCGCCCGTGGCGGAGTTGCGGACGTAGATCCCGCCGGGCCGCACCGTGCCCGGCGTCTTGTCCACGTGGTGGCCGATCATCATGAAGTTCAGCGCGTGCAGCAGGCCCGCGTCGTACCGGAAGACCCGGGCCCGCGACAATGTGCCGATGTAGGTGAGCGCCTGCCGGTAGCCGGCGATCTCGCGGGCCACGGCCGCCGACGTCTCCAGCGGATCCTCACCCGACATGATCGACTCGATGTCCTCGACGCTGGCGTGGTAGCCCTCGATCGAGTTCGACCCCTGGATCGCCCTGGCCTGCAACTGCCGTCGCAGCAGGCCGTCCCGGCGGTGGGCCTCGGCCAGCCGGTATTTCAGGTCCCGCCGCATCTCCTCGATCTCGCCGAGGACCTTCTCGTCCGCGGCCTCCAGGGCAGGCGTGCCGTACAACATGGGGTCATGACAGCACGAACGAATCATCCGCTCAAGCGACCGGATGATTCGTCCATATATGTGCGCTCAGGAGGCGCGTCAGGAGGCGGGGATGACCGAGCCCTTGAACGTGTCCTCGATGTACTTCTTCACGTCGGCGCCGGTCAGCAGCTCGATCAGCGTCTTCACCCGCGGGTCGCTCTCGCGTCCCTGGGCGACCACCAGGCCGTTGGCGTACGGGTTGCCCTCGGCCTTCTCCAGCACCAGCGCGTCCGAAGACGGGTTGAGGTTCGCCTCCAGCGCGTAGTTGCCGTTGATCACGGCGGCGTCCACGTCGTCGAGCGAGCGCGGCAGCTGCGCGGCCTCCAGAGGGCGGAAGGTCAGGTTCTTCGGGTTGCCGGTCACGTCGCGCTCGGTCGCGGCGGTGCCCACGCCGTCCTTCAGCGTGACCACGCCGTTGTCGGCGAGCAGCTTGAGCGCCCGGCCGAGGTTGGTGGCGTCGTTGGGCACGGCGACCGCGCCGTCCTGCGGCAGCGACGCGAGGTCCTTGACCTTCTTGGAGTACAGGCCGAGCGGCTCGAGGTGCACCGGGGCGACGAAGCTCAGCTTGGTGCCCTTGGAGGCGTTGAAGTCGTCCAGGTAGGGCTTGTGCTGGAAGTAGTTGGCGTCGAGCTGGCCGTCCTGGAGCTGTAGGTTGGGCTGCACGTAGTCGCTGAACTCGACGATCTCCAGCTTCAGGCCCTTCGCGGCGGCCAGGTTGTCGGCCACGTACTTGAGGATCTGCGCGTGCGGCACCGGGCTCACTCCCACCTTGAGCGGGGCCTGCGCCGCCGCCGTGCCGGAGGTGGAAGTGGCCGCGGTGTCCGGGGACGAGGACCCGCAGGCGGACAACACGAGCGCGGCCACGGCGGCGATGACGAGGCCGAGCGTTCTACGCATGAGACAGGACTCCTTCATGGGTTAACGGTGGGAGATACGACGGGCGACGGCGTCGCCCGCGGTCTGCGCGAGCTGCACCACGACGACCAGGACGACCACGGTGACGACCATGAGCGTGGTCTCGAACCGCTGGTAGCCGTAGCGGACGGCGAGGTCGCCGAGGCCGCCGCCGCCGATCACGCCGGCCATCGCGGAGTAGGAGATGAGCGTGACCACGGTGACGGTCAGCCCGGCGACCAGGCCGGGCAGCGCCTCGGGCAGCAGGACGCGTGTCACGATCGTCACCCGGCCCGCCCCCATCGCCTCGGCCGCCTGCACGACGTCGCGGCCCACCTCGCGCAGCGCGGTCTCGACCAGCCGGGCGAAGAAGGGCACCGCGCCGATCGTGAGAGGGACCACCGCGGCGGCGGTTCCGATCGTGGTGCCGGTGAGCACGCGGGTCACCGGGATGACCGCGATCATGAGGACGATGAAGGGCAATGACCGCCCGACGTTGACGACCAGCCCGAGCACGCGCCGCACGACGGGCGCCGGGAACAGCCCGGCCCGGTCCGTCCCGGCGAGGCAGACACCGAGCGGGAGCCCGAACAGCACGGTGAACAGCGTGGACCAGCCCACCATCACCGCGGTCTGCCCGGTCGCCTCCCACAGCAGGGGGCTCATCTCCGACCAGGTCATCGGTCCTCCTCCGGCAGCAGGCCGCGCTCGCGCAGGTGGGTGAGGGCGTCCGCCGCCCCGGCCCCGGTGATCCGCAGCCGCAGCCGGCCCGCCGGGGCCCCCGCGACCTGCTCGACCGCGCCGCCCACCACGGCGACGTCCACGTCGTACGCCCGCGTAAGACGCGACAGCAGGGTCTGGTCCGCGGCCACGGCGACCGTCACGGTGCCGGGCTCGGCGGGCGGCAGCGGGAACAGCTCGGCGACCAGGCGTGATCCGGGCGTGGCGAGCAGGTCGGGGATGCGGCCCGCCTCGGCGATCCGCCCATCGCTCATGATCGCCGCCGAGTCGCAGACGGCCTTGATGACGTCCATCTCGTGGGTGATGAGCAGGATGGTCAGCCCCAGCTCCCGGTTGAGCCGCCGGAGCAGCGCCAGGATCGACTGGGTCGTGGCGGGGTCGAGCGCGGAGGTGGCCTCGTCCGACAGCAGCACCGACGGCTCGGCGGCCAGGGCCCGCGCGATGCCGACCCGCTGCTTCTGGCCGCCGGACAGCTGCGCGGGGTAGGCCCCGGCGCGGTCGGCCAGGCCCACGAGGTCGAGCATCTCCGCGACGCGCCGGGCCCGGGCGGCCCGGCCGACGCCCATGACCTCCAGCGGGAAGGCCACGTTGCCCGCCACCGTGCGCGACGACAGCAGCGCGAAGTGCTGGTGGATCATGCCGATGCGCTGCCGGGCGCGGCGCAGGTCGGCCGCGCCGAGGGCGGTCAGCTCGCGCCCGTCGACGGTCACCGTGCCCTCGTCGGGGCGTTCGAGCAGGTTGACGCAGCGCAGCAGCGTGCTCTTGCCTGCGCCGCTGCGTCCGAGCACGCCGAAGACCTCGCCCTTGCCGACGTGGAGGTCGACGCCGTCAAGCGCGACGACCTCGCCGTAGGCCTTGCGCAGGCCGGTAACCGTGATCACTTGCTGTCCTTCGAAGACGTGATCCGGCGCAGGATCAGATCGGGCAGCGGGGAGAGCGTCATCGTCGAGTGCCTTCGTGGGAGGGGTGTGGGAGGACGGGCCTTCAGGCCCCGGGACACCCTCGCTTTGGCGGGTTGACCAGGTTCGATACGCTCACGAACGGCTGCAACGGGGGAAAGCTATCCCTTATTCCCTACCGGTAATGTGTCCTCAATCACAGAGGCCCGCGCCTCCGGGACGGAGACGCGGGCCGGGTGCGAGAAAGGTCAGGCGACCGCCTGCCGGGCGACCGTCGCCGGGGTGAGGGCCAGGTCGAGGACCTCGCGGACGTCGCTCACCGCGTGGACGGTGAGGTCGGCCAGCACCTCGGCCGGCACGTCGTCCAGGTCGGGCTCGTTGCGGGCCGGGATGAGCACGGTCGTGATCCCCGCCCGGTGGGCGGCGAGCAGCTTCTGCTTCACCCCGCCGATCGGCAGCACCCGCCCGGTGAGGGAGACCTCCCCGGTCATCGCCACGTCGGCGCGGACCGGCCGGCCCGACAGCAGCGAGGCCAGGGCCGTGGTCATCGTGACACCGGCCGACGGGCCGTCCTTGGGCACCGCCCCCGCGGGGACGTGGATGTGCACCGACCTGTCCTTGAGCGAGCCGACCGGAAGCTCCAGCTCCGCGCCCCGCGACCGGAGGAAGGACAGCGCGATCTGCGCCGACTCCTTCATCACGTCGCCCAGCTGGCCGGTCAGGGTCACGCCGGTCGCGCCGGTCTCCGGGTCGGCCAGCGACGCCTCGACGTAGAGGACGTCACCCCCCGCGCCGGTCACCGCGAGGCCGGTCGCCACGCCCGGCACCGCCGTACGCTGGCGCGCCTCCGGCAGGGACGACTCGGGCACGTGACGCGGCCGGCCCAGGTAGGAGACGAGATCGTCGGCCGACACCGTCACCGGGAGCCCGGCCTCGCCGAGGGCGACGTTCGCCGTCACCTTGCGCAGGATGCGGGCGATCGAGCGCTCCAGGGAGCGGACGCCGGCCTCGCGGGTGTACTCGCCCGCCAGGCGGCGCAGCGCCGCCTCCTCCACCGTCACCTCGTCGGCGGTGAGACCGGCCTTCTCCAGGTTGCGCGGGAGCAGGTGGTCGCGGGCGATGGCGACCTTCTCGTCCTCGGTGTAGCCGTCGAGCGTGACGATCTCCATGCGGTCCAGCAGCGGCCCGGGCACCTGCTCGAGCACGTTGGCCGTGGCGAGGAACAGCACGTCGCTCAGGTCGAGCTCGACCTCCAGGTAGTGGTCGCGGAACGTGTGGTTCTGCGCCGGGTCGAGCACCTCGAGCAGCGCCGCCGTCGGGTCGCCCCGGTAGTCGGCGCCGACCTTGTCGATCTCGTCGAGCAGCACGACCGGGTTCATCGAGCCCGCCTCGCGGATCGCCCGGACGACGCGGCCGGGCAGCGCGCCCACGTACGTGCGCCGGTGGCCGCGGATCTCCGCCTCGTCGCGGACGCCGCCGAGGGCGACCCGGACGAACTTGCGGCCCATGGCGCGGGCGACCGACTCGCCGAGCGAGGTCTTGCCGACTCCGGGAGGCCCGGCCAGCGCGAGGACCGCGCCGCTGCGGCGGCCGCCGACCACGCCGAGGCCCTGGTCGGCCCTGCGCTTGCGGACCGCGAGGTACTCCACGATGCGGTCCTTCACGTCGTCCAGGCCGGTGTGGTCGGCGTCGAGCACCGCGCGGGCACCGGCGATGTCGTAGGAGTCGGTCGTGTGGACGTTCCACGGCATGTCGAGCACGGTGTCGAGCCAGGTGCGGATCCAGCCGCTCTCGGGCGACTGGTCCGAGGCCCGCTCCAGCTTGCCGACCTCCTTGAGCGCGGCCTCCCTGACCTTCTCCGGCAGGTCGGCGGCCTCGATGCGGGCGCGGTAGTCCTCCTCCTCGTCCGTGGGGTCGCCGTTGAGCTCGGAGAGCTCCTTGCGGACGGCCGCGAGCTGCTGGCGGAGCAGGAACTCGCGCTGCTGCTTCTCCATGCCCTCCTGGACGTCCTTGCGGATGGTCTCGGCGACGTCCATCTCCGCGAGGTGGTCACGGGCCCAGCCGACCAGCTTGTCGAGACGCTCGGCCGGGTCGTCGATCTCCAGCAGCAGCAGCTTCTGCTGGATGGTCAGCCAGGGCGCGTACCCCGAGCTGTCGGCGAGGTCCGCGGGGTCCTTGATCTGGTTGACGGCGTCGACGACCTGCCACGCGCCCCGCTTCTGCAGGATCGTGGTGGTCAGGGCCTTGTACTCCTTGGCGAGCTCCTCGGCCCTGGGCCCGGCCGCGACCGGCTCCAGCACGGTCGCCTCGACCCACAGGGCTGCGCCGGGGCCGGTGGTGCCGGTGCCGACGCGCATGCGGTCGACGCCACGGACGACGGCCGCGGGCTCCCCGCCCGGCAGCCTGCCGACCTGTTCCACGACCGCGCTCACCCCCACGGGTCCGTAGCGGCCGTCTATGCGGGGCACCAGCAGGACCGTGCTCTCGCCGTTCGCGCGCGCCGCGTCGATGGCCGCGCGAACCTCGGAGTCCGACAGATCGAGGGGCACGACCATGCCGGGCAGGACGACCTCGTCGTCGAGCGGGAGGACGGGAAGGATCTGGGACATCAGCACTCCAGTAGGTTGAGTTATGTCGGCTCAACTAACAGGAGTCCGATCCTGTTCCCTGTTCTGCGCCAGTTCGCTGTGAGCGATCGTAATTGTGTAATCGCCGCTGATGGCGGGGCGAGTTCAGGCACCCGACGCAGACGGTTCACACGCACATGAGCAGCGTGTCCGGGTGGGCGGAGACGATCCCGCCATGAGGGTCACACGCATGTCCACCCTGGTGGCGGCCGCGCTCGCCGTACCGCCCGCCATGGCGGCCTCACCGGTCTCCGCACGGACCTGTCCCTCGTTCCTGGCCGTGGCCGCGCCGTACGCGGCCGTGCGGGGGCACGTCACGAACCTCGGCCGCGAGCGCGGCACCGACCGGTTCGGCGCGGCACTGGCCGCCGGCGACCTCGACGGTGACGGCGACGGCCGGGGCGAGATCGCCGTGGGCGCCCCCGGCGACGGCGGCCTGCGGTACGGCTCGGGCGTGGTGACGATCCTCGACCCGCTCCGGCGGCACGCCGGGATGTACACGCAGGAGAGCCCGGATGTGAAGGGCGCCGGCGAGAAGTGGGACGCCTTCGGCGCCGCGCCCGCCGCCGGGGACTTCGACGCCGACGGGCGCGACGACCTCACGATCGGCGTGCCCGGGGAGGACGCCGACCAGGTCATCGCCGGCACCCGGAAGGGCGGGCTGACCCGCCGTCACGACACGCTGCTCAAGGGGCTCAAGGGCTCCGGCTTCGGCGCGTCGGTCATGGTCACGGGCGACCGGCTCCCGGTCGGCGCGCCGGGAGCGGGCGAGCTGACCCTGGTCGCGGGCAGGGTGCGCAAGGGGTCGTACCCCGGGGTCGTCCCCGGCGCCGCCCGCACCGTCGTCAGGGGCGGCCGGAGCGACCTGTTCGGCTACACGCTTGGCTGAGACCGGAAGGCCGGCCCTCCGGAGAAGAGCGCATCGTCCGATATTTGTATCAAGCAGTTGCCACAAGCGGCCGGACCGAGGCATGATTTGTATCACGCGGTTGATACAAAGGAGTCGGTGTGGGCCCGGTGATCCCCCTTACCTTCGCGGCGCTGCTGGTGCTGGTCGCCGGACTTCTCGCTGTACTGATATCGCTGAGTCGCGTGGTCTCGGTGCCGGCCGGCGGCGACCTGTCCGTGCTGCGCGTGACCACGACACGGCTCCTCCGGGCGCGGCTTGCCGGGCTGCTGGCGGGCCTCGCGGCCTCCTGGTCCGTGTCGAGCTGGGACGGCCTCGGCCGGGGGCCGATGCTGGCCGCCCCCGTCCTGGGCATCGGCCTGCTTCTGGGCACGTTGGCGGGAGAGCTCTCCGCGCCGCGCCCTCACGGGCCGATCCGAGGTGCGTCACTGGAGATCAGAAGGGCGCGTGACTACCTGCCCGGATTCTCGACCCGGCTGGCCGGCGCTCTCACGCTGGTGACCGTCCTGCTGCTGTCCGTCACATCCGTCACCGCGAGCGCCGACGACCTGGGGCGTGCAGGGCGGGCGCTGGCTATGACCAGCCCCGACGGCACGGTGCGCAGCGCGACCACTCCGTGGCCCGGCTGGTTCTACGCGTGGCCCATGCTGGCCGTGCTCGCGGCCGCGTTCCTGCTCTCCGCGTTGGTGATGCACCGCGTCGTGCAGCGTGGACGTCCGGGCCTCGACGCGGCGGCGCGAGCCGTGGACGACGTGCAGCGCGCCCATACCGCTCGCGTGGTCACCGCGGCCTACGGCCTCTGCGTGGCCCTGCCGCTGGCCGGTGTGGCGGTCGTCGCCGCGGAAGCTCTCTTCCGGCAGCGCGATTTCGCGGGCTGGAGCGCGCCCGCGGCGTTCGGCCTCCTGGGGATCGCGGTCTTCGCCGCGGGCTCGGCCACCTGGTACCTGGCCGAGCTGCTCTCGCGGCCGACGATCAGGGCATCATGATCGAGGTCGACGTCACCAGCCCCTCACCGCCGTACGAGCAGATCCGGGCACAGCTCGCAGAGCTGATCAGGTGCGGAGTGCTGGCCGTCGGCAGCCGGCTCCCTCCGGTTCGCCAGCTCGCCGCCGACCTCGGCCTGGCGGCGGGCACGGTGGCGCGAGCGTACAAGGAGCTGGAGCAGGCCGGATATGTGAGCGGTAAGCGCGGTGGCGGCACCCGAGTCCTGCCGCAATCCGACCCTCGGACGGCGCGCGCGGAGCTGATCAGGGGCCACGCCCGCGCCTACCTCGCCGAGGTGGCCCGCCTTGGTGGATCCGCCGAGGAAGCGATCGCCGCCCTGTCCGATGCGGCCGCGGCCATCCACCCGGCCGAGCACGCCACCGGCGGGCCCGGCCGGGCTACGGCTGAAGCGCCGCGTGCCCGGACGGGATCGTGAACTCCGCCGAGACCCTGGCGGGGGCGCCCCGGCGGCTGATGTACTCGAGCGTGCGGAACCGCACCCGCATCTCGGAACTCGGGGGCCTGCGAGCTGGAGGCGGGCCCCGGGCTCCCAGTGGGTGGTGCGTCCGGCGGCGGACACGTGCCCGCCGGTCCTGAAGCGGTAGAAGTACTCCCGGCCCGGTTCCAGCCCTTCCACCTCGACGTGCACGCTGTGCGCCGCCTCGGGGCGGGCGTCCGCCGTTCCCGCCTTCACGACGGTGGCGAAGCGTTCGTCGGCGGCCAGTTGCCAGCTCACCTCGACCGGGCGCGACGGCATGCCGCCGAGCCCCCGCAGGAGAGCACGCGAGGGCGCGCGGACGGGCAGCGCGGAGCCGGTGAGGGCCAGGCCACCGGCTCCGGCCGCGAGAGCGGACAGGAACACTCGCCGGGACACGGATGACGCGTTCGTCTGCACGTGACCAGTGCAATCGCCCTGGTCGACGCCGAGGCCCCAGGCCGGTGACCCCGCCGGGAACCGCCGATGAACAGCATTGACGAACAGCTCAGCCCAGCAGCGGCTTCAGGTCCTCGCGCAGGGCGGCGGCGTCGCGGAAGTGGACGGCGGCGAGCCCGGCCCGCTCGGCCGCCGCGACGTTCTCCAGCCGGTCGTCCACGAAGACGAGGTCTCCGGGGGCGACCCCGAGCCAGGCCACGGTCTCGTGGAAGATCTCCGGCTCCGGCTTCACCAGGCCCATCCTGCCGCTGTAGAAACGCGGGCCGATCGGCCGCATGAACGGCAGCCCGTCGATCCCCTCGGCGACGCAGACCGGCATGTTGGACAGCAGCGCCATGGGCACGCCGACCCCGGCCAGCTCGTCGACGATCGCCACGGTCTCCTCGTTGGGCCGCGACCAGCTCGCCACGTCGAGGGCGACGACCGCGTCCAGGTCGGCACCGGCCATCGGCCTGCCGTACACGTGGGACCAGTACGCGGCCGGGTCGAGCGAACCCCGGTCGAAGTCGAGCCGCACCTCCCAGTAGCGGTCCTCGAACCCCGGATCACCTCCCGCCATGCGCGCGACGTCCTCGGGGGCCTGGGGAAGCGACACGACGTTGCCGTAGTCGAAAAGCACAGTCTTCATGGTCGTACGATCATAACCGGTGTTCGGAAGTCAGGCCACGTAGGTCTTGAGGTACTCGTTGGCGCTTCCGCAGCGCAGGTAGTTGCGCACGGTGTGGAAGTCGAGCCAGTCGATGTCGCAGGAGACGTCCCGGTCGACGCCGTCGAAGCACGACGCCAGCACGGCCGGGATGGCGGCGATGTCGTCCTTGTCGGCGATGTTGACCCAGCGGCGCACCCCCGGCGGACGCGCCCCCCTGCCCCGCACCGGGACCGGCGCGAGCCGCTCGAAGACCACGTCGCGCATGCCGAGCGGGCTGCCCAGCGTCACGAGCAGGTCGACCGAGAGATCGGGATGCGCCCACAGCGCCTCGTACGCCACGACGCTGCCGAGAGAATGGGCGACGACCACCCGGGGACGGCGCCTGCGCACGACGCCGGCCACCGCGTCGCGGGCCCGCACGCGCGGGTCGCCGCCGCCCAGGTAGGCGGCCACCTCCGGGCAGAAGTCCTGCGCGAAACGCACCGCCTGCGGGCCCATTCTCGTCAGCAGCCACTCGGCCAGCCGGTGGGCGATACCCGTGAGAGACTCCCCCGCCAGGTCCCGGAAGGGCCCGCCGAGCTGGGCCGCCCAGTCGGCGAGCACCAGCTTGGCCGGCGCCTCCATCTGCCGGGGCGGCTTCGGCGGCCCGCTGTGCAGATGATGGGCGTAGTAGGCGATCTCGGCGAAGTACTCTCCGGTGCCGTCCTCGCGCCCCGTGAGGCCCTGGTGCAGATAGGCGTTCCACTTGGCCCGCATGGCCTCGGCGGCGCCGCCCGCCGACCGGCCCGCCTCCTCGTAGTAGTGGTACTTGCCGATGCCGTGGACGCCCACGATCGAGGTCATGCTCCCGCCATCCCTTCGCCGGAATACCGTGGGTCACTGTGCACGACCCGATGGACCGCGACAAGCGCAGGCGATGTTCACGGTGATAAATGGCGAGCGGTGGTGATATTCACGGAGATAGGTTGGTCATCCCGATCGAGGAAGGAACGTCATGACAGGCCCCTTGCACGTGCGCGGCTCGGTCGTCGTGCCCGAGGCTGAGCTCGCCTGGCGTTTCTCCCGGTCCTCGGGCCCCGGCGGCCAGGGCGTCAACACCACCGACAGCCGGGTCGAGCTGAGCTTCGACCTCGCGCGCACGACCGCCCTCGGTCCGGCGTTGAAGGCCCGTGCGGCCGAACGGCTCGCCGCCCGCCTCGTGGACGGCGTGATCACGGTTACGGCCTCGGAACATCGCTCGCAGCTGCGCAACCGTGAGGCGGCGCGGGAACGGCTCGCCGCCCTGCTCCGCGACGCGGTCGCGCCGCCGCCGAAGCGGCGCCGCCCGACCAAGCCGTCCAAGGGCGCGGTCGAGCGCCGCCTGGCGGCCAAGAAGCACCGGTCCGACCTCAAGCGCCTGCGCCGCACCGAGGGCTGAGCCCGGCCCTGGAGTACCGCTCCTGGCGGCGAAAACGGCCATATCAAACGGCGTCATCAATGAAGCGACAATCGGTGGGATAAGAGCTCGCCGAGGTTCGTTTGCCGCTCCGGCCGCCGAGGAAATTCGGCGTACATCGATCCGTCCACGGATTGCAGAGCGGACATTCTCGCCACCAGGAAGAACTCGGGCAGTCTGGCGAGAATTGATTAAAGGGGTGCAATTGCCCACAGTCAGCGACTTCGTCAGAGCCTTCGCGATAGGTGCCGCGTTGACCGTCATCTCCCCCCTGCTCGACGGCGCCGCCACGGCCGCCGTGGCAGTGGATTCCGGCGGCACCGCCGCTTTCTCTCCCGCGCCGCCGTACGGCGGGCCCGGCGGCACTTCGCATGGCGGGGGGAACAGGAACAAGAACAAGAAGAGGCAGCGGCAGTATTCGCACCAGAAGAACGCGCAGCGGCAACACGCGCTGCGCGATCTCACGCAGATCCTGGCACCGCTCCAGAAGGCCGGCACGGACACCCGGGCGCTGCCCTACAACTGGCAGGCCGCGGACGCGAAGACGGCTCCGTGGACCAGCCTGAACGGCGTTCACAGCGTGGACAACAGGTCACGGGACACGCAGGTCGTCCGCGACCCGGCGGCGGGGACCGCCACGGACGCGGCGGCGGGCCCGGCGGCGGACTCCGCCACGGATCCGGCCGTGGACCCGCCCGCGAACCCGCCCGCGGACCCGGTGGTGGGGGCTCAACCGGTCCCGACCCCGGTCCCGATGCGCACCACGGGCACCGGCGACTACACCCTGAGCTGGAACGACCGCAACGCGCAGGGGAACACGTACGGCGACCTCATCCGGCAACTTCGCCAGGATCTCCAGTTTTCGCCGCCTGGCTACAGCTACACGAAGGTGTCGGAACTGCTGGCCGGCTCCCTGCCGGGCGGCCCCTTCGCCAACCGGAGATGCCCTGCCCCGATGCAGGACAGCGGGGCACTGGTCACTCCCCAGGGTGAGCGGGTCCGCAACGTCGTCGACTGGTTCTGCCTGGCCCCCGACGACGCCACAGGCATGTGGACGCCGCAGGGGATCAGCGGCACCTGGGACTCGACCGCGCAGGGAACGGCCTATGAGGACACCGCGCAGGCGTTCGTCTTCTCATGGCACGGGCCCGCCAACAACGCGTCGCGTGTGACCTTCCTGAACGAAGTGGGTGTCGGGCCGTTCAACCACTACCAGCACGTCCTTCTGGTGAATCCGTTCAAGGACGCGAGCGGCCCCGTCTCCTTCGATCCCATGCGGATCCACGCCGGCGGAGTGGTCTGGTATCACCAATATCTGCTCATCGCCGACGACAACAGGGAACATCCGGAGAACAACGGGATTCTCGTCTTCGACCTGCGCGACCTCTTCGATCTGGGATTGAGCGCCGTCAGCGACATCACCAACACCGGAAGGCCCATCGGCCTTCACAACGGCACCTACTATTCGCAGGGATACCGGTACATCCTGCCCCTGCGAGGCATATGGCGGCCGCAGGTCACCGGCGTGCGGTGCGCATCGATGAGCAGCCCGCCGTGCTTCGGATATCTCGGTCTCGACCGCAGCACGAGTCCGCCGAGCGTGCTCACCGGTGAATGGTGCGACCCCCGTCAGCCCACGCCCACCTGCAGGCCGGCCACGCCGCAGGCGGCGGCCCCGACAGGCCGCGTCGCGCGGTACAGGATGGCGCCCGACACCAGCGCATGTGACCGCGGTTGCCTCGCGTACGGCACGGACAACAGGGCACGCGCGACCGCGGCGTACACGCAGCCGACCCCCTGGACGCAGGGCGGCATCTCGTGGAACGGCCTCTACCAGTTCACGATGAGCAACAACAGGACGGCCACCCTGGGCCGGCGGTACGAAGCCGTCCCGGGCGGGCAGCCGGTGGCGCACTTCGCGGCCAGGGGGGTGCAGGAGCTCTACTGGCACCGATCCGGGGGTCCGGCCCAGCCTCCGATCCTGTGGTCGATCACCGAAGGGGAAGGGGTGAAGAACCGGGTGTTGTACGGAGTCAATCCCTGGATCCCGTAGGCCGGCGCGGCTAGTCGCGACGGCGGCCGCTCTCCCCGGAGGCTCCGTCTCCGGGGAGAGCGCCCGCCGCCCGCGCGAGATGGGCGGCGATGGCGTCCTCCCAGGAGCGCAGGAACGCGGGGTACCCGGCCGCGAATCCGGCCAGTTCGGCCTCCGCCGCGGCGGTCAGCGGGGTGAGGTCGTAGGTGACCGTCACGTCGCTGTGGCCCTGCGGGACGGGCGCGAGCGTCACGCCGACGGTCCCCGCGTGGGCCCCCTCGCGAACGCGGGCGTAGGAGACCGACCGGCCGGGCTCGCGGCGCAGGACGATCCACGTGGTGTTCGCACCGTCCGCATGGGTCTGGAACACCGTCCCGGGCGCGGTGTCGTCCTCAGCCGCCTCGGGGAACAGCGGCTCCCATCCCTCCACCCAGTCCCGTTCGCCGTACGGGGTGAACAGCCGGAACGCCTCGGCGGGCGGGAGCGCGACCCGCAGCCGGCCGGTCAGGCGGCGACGCCGCGGCCCGGCGCTCACCTCTCCTCCAGCCGGTGCGCGTCTGCCGCGGTGAGCGTCAGGCCGTAGACCTCCTTGAGCTGCCCGATCTTCGCGAGGGTCTCCGGCCCGAACGGCGCCTTGCCCTCGAAGGCGTGCAGGACGATCCCCTCGACCAGGTCGCCGAGGGACATGTCCAGGTATTCGGCCAGGCCCTTGAGCACCTTCAACGTGTTGCGCTCGATGCGCAGACCGGTCTGCGAACGCTCGACTGTTACCATGTTACCAAGTTACCAATATTCACATTCGCCGGTCCTCCATCTCCCAGATGTGGTCGGCCACGTGCCAGATGACACGGCGGGCGGCGTACCGGACCGGCCATCCCTCGCCGCCGGGAGGAAATGCGTCCGAAGGCTGCGAGAGCACCCGCGTGATGTCCGCGCGCAGGGCGGCCAGGCCGGCCTCGTCCGTGAAGCGCTTGTGCCGCACGCCGATCTTCCGGGCGTACGCGCGCTCGGCCTCCACGACGTGGGCGACCATCTTGTCCCGGTCCCTGCCCCCGCCCCTCGGGCCCTTGCGCAATTCCTCGGGGGACGCGGCGGCCACCTCGGCGAACACCGCCCACGCCGCGCGGGCGAGGGCGGCCGTACGCGCGGCCTCCGGCGCGTCCACCGGCTCCCGGTCGAAGTCCGGGACGGCGGAGATCGCGCCGAAGTCCGTCGTGCTGTCGCCCTTCACGCGCTCGACGACGGCCGGGTCCCCCGGCGCGAAGTCCAGCCCGGCCCGCTCGGCGATCACCCGGTAGCGCGGCGCGTATTCCGCGAGGGCGTCGAGCGCGGCCTCCTCGGTCTTGGCGCTCCTGCACCAGCCGGGCCAGTCGACCGAGCAGGCGAAGACCTTCTTGGCCCCGATTTCGAAATAGACGCGGTGGTTCATTCCACCAGACTGGCAGCCATACCTGACAGGCTCCGGCAGGTTCAGACCAGGTCGATGAGGTCGGCCACGGAGTTGACCACCTGGGTGGGCCGGAACGGATACCGGTCGATCTGGTCCTTCTGGGTGACGCCGGTGAGCACGAGGATCGTGTGCAGGCCGGCCTCGATGCCGCAGACCACGTCGGTGTCCATGCGGTCGCCGATCATGGCGGTGGTCTCGCTGTGCGCGTCGATCTGGTTGAGCGCGCTGCGCATCATCATCGGGTTCGGCTTCCCGACGAAGTACGGCTCCACCCCGGTCGCCTTGGTGATCATCGCGGCCACCGCGCCGCAGGCCGGCAGCGAGCCCTCCGTCGAGGGGCCGATGGGGTCGGGGTTGGTCGCGATGAATCGGGCACCGTTGTCGATCAGCCGGATCGCCCGCGTTATCGACGTGAAGCTGTAGGTGCGGGTCTCGCCCAGCACGACGTAGTCAGGGTCGAGGTCGGTCAGCACGTAGCCGACCTCGTGCAGGGCCGTGGTCAGCCCCGCCTCGCCGATCACGTACGCCGAGCCCTCGGGCCGCTGGTCGGCGAGGAACTTGGCCGTGGCCAGCGCCGAGGTCCAGATCGACTCGGGCGGCACGTCCAGCCCGGCCGCGCGCAGCCGTACGGACAGGTCACGGGCGGTGTAGATCGAGTTGTTGGTGAGGACGAGGAACCGCTTCCCCGACTCCTTCAGCCGCCTGATGAACTCGTCGGCACCCGGCACCGGCTGGCCCTCGTGGACCAGCACCCCGTCCATATCGGACAACCACGACTCGATGGGCTTACGCTCGCTCATGCGTCCAAGCATGGCAGGTGGCGGAGGGGTGAAGCACATCACGCGCCGCATCCGGAAATATCCGGATCCGACCTCAGGTTGGGCCGAGCATGAGCGATGACAACATCCGTGGGGTGCCGCGCGGGACGGCCGAGGTGCCACTGTCGATCCTGGAGCTCGCGACCGTCGGGGAGGGCTCGACCCCCGGCGAGGCGCTGCGCGACGCCACCGGACTGGCCCGGCGGGCCGAAGAGTGGGGCTACCACCGCATCTGGGTCGCCGAGCACCACGGCATGCCCGGAGTGGCCAGCTCCTCCCCGGCCGTGCTCATCGCGCACCTCGCGGCGGCGACCCGGTCGATCCGGATCGGTTCCGGCGGCGTGATGCTGCCCAACCACGCCCCGCTGGTGATCGCCGAGCAGTTCGGCACGCTGCACGCCCTGCACCCCGGCCGGATCGACCTCGGCCTCGGCCGCGCCCCCGGCACCGACATGGCGACGGCGAACGCCCTGCGCCGCTCGGCCGAGGTGGACCCGGACGAGTTTCCCCAGCAGGTGGCCGAGCTGACCGGCTTCCTCGACGGCGCCTTCCCGCCCGGCCACCCGTACGAGAAGATCCGGGCGGTGCCGCGCGGTGACGACCGGCCGCCGATCTGGCTGCTCGGCTCCAGCGGGTTCAGCGCCAGGCTGGCCGGGCTGCTCGGGCTGCCGTTCGCCTTCGCCCACCACTTCAGCGCCGCCAACACCGAGCCCGCGCTCGACCTCTACCGCTCCTCGTTCCGGCCCTCGGCGGTGCTCGACCGGCCGTACGCGCTGATCGGCGTGGCGGCCGTCGCGGCCGACACCGAGGAGGAGGCGCTGCGCCAGACCATGCCGGGCGCGCTGTCGTGGCTGCGCCTGCGGCACGGCAGGCCCGGCCGCACCCCCACCCCGGAGGAGGCGGAGGCGTACCCGTACACCCCTATGGAGCGGGAGTTCGTCCGCGAACGGCTGTCGACCGTGGTGCACGGCGATCCGCAGACCGTGCGGGCCGGGCTGGAGGAGCTGCGCAAGCGCACCGGGGCCGACGAGCTGATGATCACCACGCAGGTCCACGGCGGCGCGACACGCCTGCGCTCCTACGAGCTGATCGCCCAGGCGTACGGAATGATCTAGTCGATCCTGCCGGTCATGCCCTCAGCGTGCGTTGATCCAGGCCCTGATCTGCTGTGAAGACACGTCGCTCAAGCAGACGGAGATCGGTCAGCTGAAGCGGGAGGTCCGCTCCGGTACGGTCATCGCCGCGCTGTCGCCTACCCGGTTGCCTGCTGACACCCCTGCACGTCAAGAACGCGGGGGCTCATCGAGCCCCCGCGCCTTTTCCTACGGCGAGTTGCCAACCAATTGCTCCCGGTTATCATGCTTCCGGCTGAACGGGAGGACCTCCGCCTACATGCAGCAGCCGCCCATCTCCATCAACGTGCGAATGGCTCGCCGCCACCATTAGAGGGGGGCGCCGATTCGCCAGCCGCCTCGTGAGGCGAACCGATGACTACCGGTTGGAGTTTGACCTGAAGGCGCCGAAGCGTGCCCGGTCGTCACTTATTTCTACTTGGGGAGGCCGGTCAACTCCTCCGCGTCCGCCTCCGGCAACCCGTATGCCGACGCCACGAATCAGAAGTCTTCGGCGATCGCCTCTCGTGCGGAAGTCTCGATCTCACTGCCGGCCGCCTCGAACCGTTGAACTCCTCCGTCGCGGTCTCCGTGAGCACGTACAGCGCCGCCAGGTGCGGCCATGAGCCGGATCCTTTTGCGGTTGTGCCGACATATGCCGATACGCCAGAGTCTTCCCGATCACTGTTGTGGATCTACGTCGACACGGGAGGAAACGGGATGGCGGGTCGCCCGTACGCGCGGCTGAAGAGTCCGGTCCGGCGGACGCGGGGACCCCTGGCGCTGTTCTCGGCGGCGCTGGCGTCGTCCCTCATCGTCGCGGTCCCCGCGGCGGCCGCCCCGGCGACCGGTGCCGGGACGGTCCTGGCGAAGTCCGCGGCTTCCACGGCCGGGATCGCCGAGGACGACCTCCTGGCGCGGCTCAGGGCCGTCCCCGGTCTCCGGGTGGTGTCGGTGAAGAAGGGGCGGGCGAAGGGCTACAAGGACTACACCCTCACCTTCACCCAGCCGGTGGACCACCGGAACCCGCGCGGCGGCACGTTCCAGCAACGGCTCACCCTTTCGCACCGGTCGGTGGACCGGCCCGTGGTCCTCTACACCAGCGGATACTTCATGCCGGAGAAGGTGTGGCTCCAGGAGCCCGCCTACGCGCTCGACGCCAACCAGCTCTCCGTCGAGCACCGTTTCTTCGGCGCCTCACTTCCGAAGCGGAAGGACTGGGCGAAGCTCGACATCTGGCAGGAGGCGAGCGACGAACACGCGATCGTCGAGGCGCTCAAGCAGGTCTACGGCGGCGCCTGGATCGGCACCGGGGCCAGCAAGGGCGGCATGACCGCCGTCTACCACCACCGGTTCTATCCGGGCGACCTCGACGGAGTCGTGGCCTATGTCGCGCCCAACGACGCGGTCAACGCCGACGACCGCGTCTACGAGCGGTTCTTCACGACCGTGGGCACGTCGTCGTGCCGGGCCGCCCTGCGTACCGTGCAGCGGGAGGCGCTCAAGCGTCGCAAGAGCCTGGTCCCCCGGCTTACGGCCATGGCCAGGCGCGAGGGCCTCACCTTCCGCCGCACCATCGGCACGGCCGACCGCTCCTTCGAGCTGAGCGTGCTCGACTCCGCCTGGACGTTCTGGCAGTACTTCCGGCAGCAGGACTGCAAGGACATCCCCGGTGAGAAGGCTTCCGACGCCGCCATCTTCCGATGGGTGGACAAGATCCAGACCTGGGAGCTGTACACCGACCAGGGTCTAGAGCCGTACCTGCCCTACTACTACCAGGCGGCCACCCAGCTCGGCTGGGCGTCCCTGAGCTTCGCCCACCTCAAGGGCCTGACCCGGTATCCGGGGCTCTACCAGCCGAACTCGGTGCTGCCCGCGTCCCTCCGCTCCGGCTTCGACGGCAGGGCCATGCGGGACGTGGACGCCTGGGTGACCCGGCAGGCGAGCCGGATGATGTTCGTCTACGGCGGGCGGGATCCCTGGAGTGCCGAGCGGTTCACGCCGAAGGGGACGGACTGCCATGTGTTCGTCGCCCCGCACGCGAACCACGGCGCGAGCATCAGCCGCCTGTCCTCTCGCGACTTCGCCGAGGCCACGGACACCCTCAGGCGGTGGGCCCGGCTCACCTGAGCGCCTCCGGACACGGACGGATCGGAGGCCTGGCCGATTCCCAGCGCGTGCACAGCAGCTGTGAGCGGCGGGTGTGCGACAGCGCGGCCGGCGACCAGGAGACGGTGCTCCACCTGCAGGTACGGCGGTTTCGGTGCGGCAACGACGCCTGCGCCGCGGAGACTTTCGCCGAGCAGGTGCCCGGGCTGACCGTCCGCTACGGCCGCTACACGTCCCGCTCCGCACGCTGCCGCAGACGATCGCCCCGGCCTTGGCGCCCGGGGCAACCCCGACCTCCTGCGCGAACGCGTCCTCCTCGCCCGCTGAGGCGGGTCAACGCACGGAATCAGTGCCAGAGCCGTTTCCGAGCGTCGTTGACAAAAACGTGCCCAGCGGACGGCCAGGCCAAGGTGACCTGGCGTACGAGCAGGTAAGCGCCCCACTCGTTGCCGGCGATCCCATCCCCAGGCCCCCCGGGCCAGGCGTACTTCGCGGTCCGGACGCGAGGTGCCTGCTGAGTACTGACAAGAGGCCTTTATCCAGGCCCTGCGTAGCTTTCATCGGTCCACTGACAAAGTTTACTCATGTTAGCGCTATCTTTCGGTGGGGCTGGAGGTTAGTGTCTGCATCCAAGACCCGGACACCTGCGACATATAGCCCCATCCCCCAGTTCACGCCGCCCCCCACATCTCACAGCGAGGTGAACCTTTGTCTGTGCTGCCCTCGTCTCGTCCGAGCGCTCAGCGAGGCCTGATCACGCCGGGCCTCGCCGGCACGCTGACCACCCTTTCGGGCTTCGCCTCACCCGCGCGTGCGGTCGGCCCCGCCCCGAACGGGGCCGTGCCCCACGTGCCCACAGCGACCGGATCAAGGAGGATCAATTGAGATTGCGACAGCAAGGGTCACGTCACAGGCTGAGTCGCAAGGGTAGAGGTGTCGCGGGCCTGGCCCTGGGTGCGCTTCTCTCGGTCTCGTTAGCAGCGACGCCCTCGCACGCTGCCGAGGAGAATCTCAACGAGGGTCTGGTGCATCACTTCGCCCTCGACGAGACCGGTGGGACGACGCTGGTCAACACGGGTAGCGCGGGCTCGGCGGCGAACGCCACGCTCGTGAATCCGGGGAAGGCGACCTTGACCGGCGATGGAGTCAGGTTCAACCCCGACTCCTACGAGAGCGCCCTCGACGGTGCGTACGTGGCGCTGCCGAAGAACATCACCGCCGGCATGTCGAACCTCACCGTCGACTACGACGTGTGGATCGACCCGGCGAACGTCGGCGAGCACCAGATGTGGGGCTTCGGCGCGAAGTCCGGCTCGTGCGACGTCGACACCGGCGCCCAGGGCTCCATCTTCGCCTCGAACACCCAGCGGTTCCGCGTCGCGGTGGGTTCGGCGAACCTCCAGCAGAACCGGGTCCGCATGCCCGAGGGAGCGTGGACGCACGTCACCTACACCCAGTCGCAGAACCCGAACGGTACGAGCTGGACCGGCAGGCTTTACCTCGACGGCGTGCTGCACGCGACGTCAACGAACCTGACCACGCCGCCGTCGGTGAACGCCGCGGGGACCAACTGCAACTTCCTCGCTCGCTCGCAGACGTCGGGCCACTACTCATTCCGCGGAACGATCCGGGACTTCCGGGTCTACGACCGGGCAGTGAGCCTCGACGAGACACTCGCCCTGGCGGAAAAGACCGTCTCCAATGGCGTTCACGCCGACGCCGCCGCCATCGACCTCGGCCTGACCAGTGCGATCGTACGTGACATCGTTCTGCCCAAGGTGGGCTCCGTGGCGGGCTCGACCATCACGTGGACGAGTTCGGACCCGTCGGTCGTCGAGGTCTACACCCCGCCAGCCGTCGCCAGCGCACGCAAGGTCGCGGTGACCGGCAAGATCACCCGCCCCGCGCAGGGGCAGCCCGACGCGACAGCCACGCTCACGGCGACTGTCCGCAAGGGCGCCCAAGAGGTCACCACACGGGAGATCCCCATTGTGGTGAAGGCCAAGTTCGACGACGCGCAGGCGGTCGACCGTGACACGTTCGACCTGACCCTGTACGCCACCGACGACGTGCGCGGAAACATCAACCTTCCTGCCACCGGCGAGTTCGGATCCACGATCACCTGGAAGTCGACCAGCGACCTCGTCACCCCGACGGGTGAGGTGACCCGCCCGGCCTTCGGCCATGCGGATGTCACCGCCACCCTGACGGCGACCATCACCAAGGGTTCGGCCTCGAAGACGAAGTCGTTCCCGGTGACCATCACCGCCAAGCCCCGTTCCGAGAAGCACGAGCGGTACTTCATGGGGTACTTCAAGGGCGAGAACCTCGCCGACGGCGAGCAGATCATGTTCGCCACGTCCAACGGAAACACCGCTCTGGACTGGACCGGTCTGACCGGAGGCCGGCCGTCGCTCATCTCCCAGCTGGGCGACCAGGGCCTTCGTGACCCGCACATCGTCCGCTCACCCGACGGCGACACGTTCTACATGATCGCCACCGACCTGAACTGGTACGACCAGGGCGGATACGCCATCAACGACACCCAGTACATCGAGGTGTTCGAGTCGCACGACCTGGTGAACTGGACTCCTCAGCGGCACGTGAAGGTCGCGCCCGACAACGCGGGCAACGCCTTCGCGCCCGAGTCGCTGTGGGTCGAGGAGATCGGCGCCTACGCCGTGTTCTGGGCGCAGTCGATGTGGAACGACCCCGTGAACCGCACCGGTCAGGGGAACGCGCAGATGTGGTACACCACGACGCGCGACTTCCAGACGTTCTCCGCTCCCAAGGTCTGGCAGAACCCGGCCCCGCTGTCGCGGATCGACACGACCGCGATCCGGGTCGGTGACCACTACTACCGCGTGACCAAGAACGAGGCCGGCAACCAGGGCTCGGACATCTTCTCGGAGAAGCACACCGACTTCCTGGACAGCAACATCAACAACTGGACGTTGCTGGCTCCGGCTCTGGGGCGCACGACGTGGGTCGCCAACCAGGGGTACGAGGGGCCGGTCATCTTCAAGGCCAACCCTGGTGACACCTCCTGCCCCGGCCAGTTCTACCTCTGGGGTGACCGGTACACGAACGGTGGTGGATACCAGGCCGCGTGCCACGAGAACATCGAGGCTCCGACCTGGAACGCCAAGGCGATCACGATGACCAACGCGGGCGTCGTCCGTCCGCGTCACGGCACCGTGATCCCGCTCACCCTCCGCGAGTGGAACGACATCCGCAAGATCCCGAACAGCGACGTCGCGACCACCACTGAGGTGGCTGTCGAGCCGTACGCGAGCGGGGCCCAGACGACCACGGCCACCGCCACAGTCGAGGCAGCCGACGGGTTCGAGACCGGCGGTCAGGTGCGGTTCAGCATCGGCTCGTGGTCGAAGCTCGCCCACGTGAAGGACGGCGCGGCCACGGTCACGCTGCCGGCGGATCTGCCCGCGGGGACCCGGACCGTCAAGGCCGAGTACCTCGGCTTCGACTACCTGAAGGCGTCGGAAGGTACGGCGTCGTTCGAGGTGCCCTCCGGCCCGGACGCCGTCAAGGTCCATGCGAAGACCGCGCCGGCGTCGGTTGTCCGCGGGGACACGTTCGAGCTGAACGTGACTGTTGGGCCGGCGGGCGGGCAGAAGAAGAACGCTCCGACCCCGACCGGCGAGGTCACCGTCACCTTCGGCGGCACCGAGCAGGTCGTGCCACTGGCGGACGGCGAGGCCGTCGTCACACTGCAGACTGCCGATCTGCAGCGCGGGAACTACACGGTCCACGTTGCCTACTCCGGCAACCCGACCTACCAGCCCTACGCCGCCAACTACCAGAACTTGACGGTGCGGTAGCCGGCAGGTGGCGGGCCGGCGAGGTCATCCTCGTCGGCCCGCCACGAGCGGCATAGAGCGTTTCGGCGCAGGTGGCGGCGGTTCCAGCACCACCCACTGCGCATCGGGCAGGTGGAACCGCCTCGTCACCGCCAAGGTGGCCAGTTGCCGATCTCCTACGCGCACACGAGCGTCAGAGCGGCGGGACCGCCGCAGCGGACTTCGATACAGGCCCCAGTGCCTCCAAAGCCTCCTCCGCGCGGCGCATGGAGTCGCGGGGGTCGGCCTCGGGGTTGCCGATCTCCGGGTCGAAGTTGAGGTCGTGGAAGACCTCGGTGACGCCCTTGGCCGCGAGGTCCTCCACGTCCCTCCGGATCTTGTCGTAGGACCCGGTCAGCGGGCCCTCGTCCCGCGCGCGGACGCGGGTGACGCCGCGGACGACGAACCGCAGCGCGTCCGGATCGCGGCCAGCCTGCCTGGCCGCCTCCTTCACGATGGCGATCTGCTGGTCGATCGTGCCCAGGTCGGCGCGGCTGGAGCTGATCCAGCCGTCGGCGATCCGCCCGGCGCGCTCCAGCGCCACCCGGGCGGTGCCGCCCAGCATGACGCTCGGCGGCGTGGCCGGTCTGGGGGCCTGATGGGATGGCGGCACCTCGTAGAACTCGCCCTTGTGCTCGACGACGTCCTCGGTCCAGAGCCGCCGCAGCAGGCCGACGTACTCCTCCGCGCGTCTGCCGCGCCGCTCCATCGGCACGCCGGAGGCGGCGAACTCCTCGGGCAGCCAGCCGAGCCCCAGGCCCACGTCGAGCCTGCCGCCGGACACCTCCTGCAGGGAGGCGAGCTGCTTGGCCATCAGGACCGGGGAGACGAACGGCAGGTTGAGCACGGCCACCCCGAGGCGTACCCGCTCGGTGACGGCCGCCACGTACGCGAGCGCGACGACGGGGTCGTGCACGCTCCGGTAGACCGGCCCCATCGGGTTGCCGACGGGGTAGAGCAGCCGTTGGAACGCCCAGACGCCGTGATAGCCGAGTTCGTCGGCGCGGCGCGCGATCCGCTTCATGTTCTCCGGCGTCGCCCACGAACCCGACACCGGTACGGAAAACCCAATCCTCATAGCCGCACCCTAAGGGTGCCCCCCTTCGATCTTCCGCCTACTGCGGTCACCCAGGTCGATCCTCGCTACGGCGAGATCGGCGGGGCACACCCTAGGGTGTCCCCCGTGATCGAGGAACTGGCGCGGCTGGCGCGCCGCGACGGGCCGGTGACGGTGCTCAAGCAGGGCCGCGTGCTCGTGGTCAGGGCCGGGGACGTCGTCGTCAAGGCCCACCCCCCGGACACCGACGAGCACGCCCTGCGCGCCCGCCTGGAGGCGGCGGGAAACCTGCCCGGCGTCATGCTGGCCCCTCTCGGCCTCGAACGGCTCGACGGCAGGCTCGTCACGATCTGGCCGGCGGGCGAGGCGCTGACCATCGCCGACGTGGACGCGGGGACCACCCCGTGGGAGGAGGGCGGCCGGCTGCTCGCCCTGTTACACGCCCGGCCGGCGCCTCCCGGCCTCCCGCCCGCCGGCGGGCCGTCGCGGCTGCCGCGCGCCATGGCCGATCTGAGGGCCGCCGGCGTTCCGGACGCCGTCGCCGCCCCCGTCCTGGCGGCGTACGCGACGCTGCCGCCCGCCCGGGACGGCGGCACGCTGACGCACGGCGACTGGCACCTCGGCCAGATCGTCCGGCACGACGGCGCGTGGCTGCTGATCGACCCCGACGACCTGGGCGGCGGGGACCCCGCCTGGGACCTGGCCCGCCCGGCCGCGTGGTACGCCGCCGGCCTGCTCGATCCCCGGGACTGGGAGCGGCTCCTGACCGCCTATCTCGCCGCGGGCGGGACGGCCGTGTCCGCCGACGATCCGTGGCGGGAACTCGACGCGCCCGCCCGGGCGTTGACCGTCCAACTGGCCGCGACGGCGGTGGCCACGGCGGCGAGAGCGGGGGACCCGCCCGACGACGCCGCCATGGCCCTGGTGTCCGCCTGCGGGAGGATCGTCGCGGCCGCGAAGGCCGAGACCTGACATAGGGAGAGTTGTCGGATGCAGTGCCCCAAGTGCCGTGGCAACATGCGGACGTTCGACCGCAACGGCGTTCACATCGAGCAGTGCGACAACTGCCGCGGCATCTTCCTCGACTACGGCGAGCTGGAGACGCTGACCCGGATGGAGTCCCAGTGGGCCCAGCAGCACTACGCTCCCCCGCCGCCCGCGCACGGTGGGCCCGCCTGGGGCGGCCACCACGGCGGCGGCCACTACGGCCACCGCCGCAACAGCTGGGTCGGCATGCTGTTCTCCAGCTGAAAGCCTTTCCGCGGAGGCCGCGGCCCGGATCGGGCCGCGGCCTCCCGCGTGCTCAGCGCGCGGGTTCCAGACCCTCCGGGCCCAGCGTGAGCCACCTGGTGATCCCGATCGACTCCAGGAACGGCAGGTCGTGGGAGACCACCACGAGCGCTCCCCGGTAGGCCGACAGCGCCTGCGCGAGCTGGCGGACGCTGGCCAGGTCGAGGTTGTTGGTCGGCTCGTCCAGCAGCAGGAGCCGCGGCGCGGGCTCGGCCAGCAGCAGCGAGGCCAGCACGGCGCGGAACCGCTCGCCGCCCGACAGCGTCCCCGCCGGCCGCTCGGCCCGCCCGCCCCGGAACAGGAACCGGGCGAGCCCGGCCCTGACGGCGTTCACCGACGCGGCGGGCGCGACCGCCCGCACGTTGTCCACGAGGCTGAGCGCGTCGTCGAGCACGTCGAGCCGCTGCGGCAGGTACCGCACCGGAGCGTTCAGCCGGACCGAGCCCTCGTCCGGTGCGAGGTCCCCGAGGATCGTGCGCAGCAGCGTCGTCTTGCCCGAGCCGTTCGCCCCCAGCAGGGCGACGCGCTCCGGGCCGCGCACGACCAGGTCGCCGATCGGCCCGGCGGCCGTGCGCAGGCCGTCCACTTCGAGCACGGTGCGCCCGGCCGGCACCTCGGTCGCGGGCAGCTCCACCCGGATCTCGGCGTCGTCGCGCACCGCCTCCTCCGCCTCGGACAGCCGCTCGCGGGCCGCGGCCACCCTGTCCTCGTGCATGAGCCGGTGCTTGCCCGCCGACACCTGGGCCTGGCGCTTGCGCTCCTGCATGATGATCTTCGGCTCGCGCTTCTGCTCGTACATCTTGTTGCCGTAGCGCACCCGCCGGGCCAGCTTGGTCTGCGCCTCGGCCAGCTCGCGCCGCTGACGGCGCAGGTCGCCCTCGGCCGCGCGGACCATCCGCTCGGCGGCCTCCCGCTCGACCGCGAGCACCTCCTCGTACTCGCTGAGCGTGCCGCCGAAGGTACGGCGGGCGGGCAGGTCGGCGATCTGGTCCACCAGGTCGAGCAGCGTACGGTCGTGGCTGACGACGACCATCGTCCTCGTCCACGAGGAGACGGCGTCGTACAGGCGCCGCCGCGCGTCGAGGTCGAGGTTGTTGGTCGGCTCGTCGAGCAGCAGCACGTCGGGCTCGGCGAGGAACCGCGCGGCGAGCCCGACCATGACGGTCTCGCCGCCCGAGAGCGTCGCGACGGTCCGGTCGAGGTCGACTCCCGCGAGCCCGAGACGGGCGAGCTCGGCCCGGGCGCGCTCCTCGACGTCCCAGACCACCGCGTCGTAGTTCGCCTCGCTCAGGTCGCCCCGCTCGATCGCGTGCAGCGCCTCGCGCGCGGGGGTGATCCCCAGCAGGTCGGACACCGTACGGCTCGCGCCGAGCGGGAGGTTCTGCGGCAGGTAGCCCAGCCGGCCGGTGACCGACACCGAGCCGCTCGCCGGGGTCAGCTCTCCGGCGATCAGCTTGAGCAGGGTCGACTTTCCGCTGCCGTTGACGCCGACGAGCCCGGTCCGGCCGGCGCCGAACGTGAAGTCGAGCTCCTCGAAGACGGGCGTCCCGTCGGGCCAGGAGAACGACAGATCCGTGCAGACGATGGAATAAGACATGAGGCGGCTCCGGGTATCCCAAGGGCGAGATGAGAACGTACGCGTGGGACACCGCGGGCACGGGCCGCGAGAGGACACCGGAGAGAGCTCCGCCGAGGTCGCTGCGCCGGACCACCGATGGCGGCCGTGGGCGCGGTGTCGAGACCTCAGAGCTCCAAGTGACCCTCCGGGGGTGCGGCGGCAGGACGTCCGACACGGTAACCGGAGGCCGGGGACGGACGCCACCGAATTAATCCGCCGGGGGCTCGGGCGGGGCCGTAGTCCCAGGCGTCCCCGAAGGTGACAAAGGGCCTACCCCGCTCCACGTGTCGCGCGTCTTGTCGCTAAGGTGAACCTGTCCTAACTTAGGTAAGGCTTACCGTCCGCCCGGAGGGCGATGTGTTCGCAAGTTATCTCATCGGCCTTCGAGAGGGTCTGGAGGCGAGCCTCGTCGTCTCCATCCTGGTGGCCTTTCTCGTCAAGAGCGACCGCCGCGAGCGGCTGCCCCTGGTCTGGGCCGGCGTCGGCGTCGCCGTCGCGCTCTCCGTGGGGTTCGGGGCGCTGCTGACCTTCACCGCGGCCCACCTCGGCACGCAGCAGCAGGAGCTCTTCGACGCCGTCACGTCCCTCGCCGCGACCGTCTTCGTCACCTTCATGATCTTCTGGATGCGCACGGCCGCCCGGAAGATGTCGGGTGAGCTGCGCCAGAAGATGGGCGATGCCCTGGAGCTCGGCGCCACCGCCGTCGTCGTGGTGGCGTTCCTGGCGGTCGCGCGGGAGGGGCTGGAGACGGCGCTGCTGTGGTTCGCCGCCGTCCAGGGCGCGACCAGCAGCGCGAGCCCGCTGATCGGCATCACGCTCGGACTTCTCACCTCGGTGGCGCTGGGCTGGGGGCTGTACCGCAGCGCCCTGCGGATCAACCTCACGAAGTTCTTCACCTGGACGGGCCTGCTGCTGATCCTGGTCGCGGCCGGGATCTTCAAGTACGGCGTGCACGACCTGCAGGAGTCGGGGCTGGTGCCCGGCCTGAACACCCACGCCTTCGACATCAGCGGCGTGCTCGACCCCAGCGCCTGGTACTCCACGCTGCTGAGCGGGATGTTCAACATCACCCCGCAGCCCAGCGTGCTGGAGGCCGTCGCCTGGCTCGTCTACCTGGTTCCCGTCCTGGTCCTGTTCCTGCGGCGGCCCTCGGCGAAGGCGCCCGCCAGCCCCGCCCCCAAGTCCGCCCAGCCCGCTTCCTGACCGGAGTCGACCCAATGCGCACCCCCATCGTCCTGGCCACCGCGGCACTGGCCCTCGCCGGCCTCACCGCCTGCTCGTCCACGGAGTCGGGTTCCGGCGGCACGACCGAGGCGACCGCGGCCGGAGACGGGAAGATCGCCGTGGCCGCCACCGACACCGAGTGCAAGGTGGCGAAGTCCGATCTGGCCGCCGGCACCTCGACCTTCTCGATCACCAACAACGGCTCGAAGGTGACCGAGTTCTACGTGTACGCGGCGGGCGACCGCATCATGGGCGAGGTCGAGAACATCGTCCCCGGGCTGACCCGCGACGTCGTGATGGAGCTGCCGGCGGGCATGTACGAGACCGCCTGCAAGCCCGGCATGACCGGCAAGGGCATCCGCGGCGCCCTCAAGGTCAGCGGCGAGAGCAAGCCGCTGACCAGCGACGCGAAGCTCGCCGAGGCCGTGGCCAGCTACAAGCGCTACATCAAGAGCCAGTCGGACACGCTGCTCGGCAAGACCAGGGAGTTCACCGAGGCGGTCAAGGCCGGCGAGGTGGACAAGGCCAAGGAGCTCTACCCGGTCGCGCGTACGTACTGGGAGCGCATCGAGCCGGTGGCCGAGGTCTTCGGCGACCTGGACCCGGCCATCGACGCCCGTGAGAACGACGTGGCGGACGGCGAGGAGTGGACCGGCTTCCACCGCCTCGAGAAGGACCTGTGGGTCAAGAAGGACGTCAAGGGCGACGGCCCGATCGCCGACAAGCTCATGACCGACGTGACCACGATCGTGGAGAAGTCCGCGGCGCTGGAGCTGTCTCCCGTGCAGCTCGCCAACGGCGCCAAGGGTCTGCTCGACGAGGTCGCCACCGGCAAGATCACCGGTGAGGAGGACCGCTACTCGCACACCGACCTGTGGGACTTCGACGCCAACCTGCAGGGCTCGAAGGCCGCCGTCCAGGCGCTGCGCCCGGTGCTCGAGGAGCGCGACCCCGACCTCGTGAAGACGCTCGACGCGAAGTTCTCCGACGCCGAGACCACGCTCGGCGCGCACCGCAGCGGCGACGGGTGGAAGCTCCACACCGAGCTGTCCAAGGACGACCTGAAGGCGCTGTCGGACGCGATCAACGCCCTGGCCGAGCCGATCAGCAAGGTGGCCTCGGTGGTGGCCCGGTGACTCGGAAGAGCACAGCGAGCGGAGGCATCAGCCGCAGACGCCTGTTCGGCCTCGGCGCGGCCGGTGTGGCCGCCGTCGGGGCCGGGGCGGTCGCCGGCCGGTCCCTGACGCAGGAGCCGGTCGCCCATGCCGCCTCCTCCTCCGACCCCGTGGCCTTCTACGGCCCGCACCAGGCGGGCATCACCACTCCCGCCCAGGACCGGCTGCACTTCGTGGCGTTCGACGTCATCACGAAGAAGAAGGCCGAGCTGGTGGAGCTGCTCCAGGAGTGGACCGCCGCCGCGGTCCGGATGACCCGGGGCGAGGACGCCGGCACCTTCGGGGCCGTGGGCGGGTCGCCCGAGGCGCCGCCGGACGACACCGGCGAGGCGCTCGGCCTGCCCGCCTCCGGGCTGACGCTGACCATCGGCTTCGGCCCGTCGCTGTTCGACGAGCGGTTCGGCCTCGCCGACCGCAGGCCGCCCGCGCTGGCCGACCTGCCCGCCTTCCCCGGCGAGGACCTGCAGCCCGAGATCTCCGGCGGGGACATCTGCGTGCAGGCCTGCGCCCACGACCCGCAGGTGGCGGTGCACGCCATCCGCAACCTCGCCAGGATCGGCTTCGGCAAGGTCTCCGTCCGCTACTCGCAGCTCGGTTTCGGGCGCACCTCGTCCACCTCACGCTCCCAGGCGACGCCGCGCAACCTGATGGGCTTCAAGGACGGCACCAACAACCTGAAGCTCGAGGACACCGCCATGCTGCGCGACCACCTGTGGGCCGCGCCGGGCGACGGCCCGGCCTGGATGGACGGCGGCACCTACCTGGTCACCCGCAAGATCCGGATGCACATCGAGACCTGGGACCGCGCCCCGCTGTCGGAGCAGGAGGCCATCTTCGGCCGCGACAAGGGCGAAGGCGCGCCGCTCACCGGGCACAAGGAGTTCGACACGCCGGACTTCGCCAAGAAGGGCCCGGACGGGCAGCCCGTGATCGCCGGCGACGCCCACGTACGGCTCGCGCACCCCGACGCTCACGGCGGCGCGCGGCTGCTGCGGCGCGGATACAACTTCGTGGACGGCTCCGACGGCCTCGGGCGGCTCGACGCCGGCCTGTTCTTCATCGCCTACCAGCGCGACCCCCGCAAGCAGTTCGTCCCCATCCAGCGGATGCTGTCCCAGAAGGACTTGCTGAACGAGTACATCAAGCACGTCTCCAGCGGCCTGTTCGCCTGCCCGCCGGGCGTGGTCGACGGCGGCGACTACTGGGGCCGCACGCTGTTCGCCTGACCGTTCGCGCATTTCGCGCGCGGCTTCGCTGGCACTGGGCGCCGCCGTCGTCCTCGCGCTCGTGCTGGGCAACGGCGGGGGCGGCGGCGGCGGTGAACGGCCGGCGGTCACCGCGATCCGGGGTGTGATCGGCTCTGAGAAGAAGCCCTTCTTCGACGATCCCGCGGTGAAGGCGGCGTTCGCCAGACACGGACTGCGGGTCGAGGTCGACACCGCGGGGTCCCGCGAAATCGCGACCACGGTGGACCTGCGCCCGTACGACTTCGCCTTCCCCTCCAGCGTCCCCGCCGCGGAGAAGATACGGCAGGCACACAGGATCGCCCGGACGTACTCGCCGTCCTACTCGCCGATGGCGGTCGCGACGTTCCAGCCGATCGCGGACGTGCTCGCGAAGGCCGGCGTGGTCCACGACTCGGGTGCCGGCCGCCATGTACCTGGCGGCGACCAGCTACGTGGCCAACGGCGACGACGTCGTGACCTCGCGGGCGCAGGTCGCCGAGGTGGCGCGGACGGTCGCCCCGCTGTTCCTCGACCAGGGCTACTCGGAGTCCTGACCTGGTGCTGACTCCGCCCACCCCGGTGGCGGCGGTGCCGGTGGAGAAGGCGGCCGGCATGCTGCCGCTCCCCGGCGAGCGCGGCGCCGAGCTCGCCCGCAAGGCGTCCGGCTTCGCCGAACAGCTCGCCACGCTCGACCACCGGTCGCCGGACTTCACCAGGAAGGTGCACGACATCACCTCGATGGGCGACTCGGAGATCCGCGCCTCCTCCCGGGTGGCCAACCGAATGCTCAAGCGCCCGGTCGCGGCGCTGGCCTCGGCCAAGGGCGAGGGCGCCGACGGCCAGGCCCGGTCGCCGGTCAGCTCGTGGCGCTGCGCCGCGCGATCGTCGACCTCGACCCCAAGCAGGCGGCCGCGGGCACCCGGCGGCTGCTCGGGATCATCCCGTTCGGCGACCGGCTGCGCGACTACTTCGCCAAGTACCGCAGCGCGCAGAAGCACATCGACGACATCATCCGGGCGTTGAAGTCCGGGCAGGACGAACTGCGCAAGGACAACGCCGCCATCGAGGGCAAGAAGGCGAACCTCTGGGAGTCGATGACGAAGCTCCAGGAGTACGCCACGCTGGCGGCGGCGCTGGACGCGGAGCTGCAGGCGCGGATCGACCTGGTCGAGCTCACGGACCCGGACAAGGCGAACGCGCTGCGGTCAGACGCGTTGTTCGGGGTGCGCCAGAAGCACCAGGACCTGCTGACCCAGCTCGCCGTGTCGGCCCAGGGCTACCTCGCGCTCGACCTGGTCCGCAAGAACAACCTGTCAAGGAGATCCGTGGCTACCAGTGAGCGGATCCTCGCCTACCTCGGCTCGCTGAAGAACATCGTCGGCTCGGCCCTCGCGCTCGGCGGCCTCGGGCTGCACTTCCTCGGCCTCGCCGGGTCGTTCTGGCCCGTGGTCGTCGCCGGGTTGTACGGCGTGGGCTCTCTGCTCACCCCGCCCGACCGGGTGCGACTGACGATCTCCCACGCCGAGGTCGAGGCACGGGCGCTGCGAACCGATCTGGACACCCTGGTGGCCAACGTGTCGCCGCCCCGCTTCCCCGAGGACGTCGTGGCCAAGGTCGGGATCCTCGCCGCGATCCTGCGCGACGTGCTGGCGAGGGCGGAGGCGCTCACCTCCGCCCCCGACCACCTGCACGTCGTCTCGCAGGCAGTCCGCGACTACCTGCCCACGAGTTTGGAGGCGTACGCCAACCTGCCCAGGTCGTACGCGCTGACGCGGCGAGGGCCCCGCGAGCGCAGCGCGCACGAGGAGCTGATGGCCCAGCTCGGCCTGCTGGAGTCGGGGCTGTCGGCGATCGCCGAAGCCGTCTACCAGGGCGACGAGCAGGCCCTCAGAGACCAGGGCCGGTTCCTGCGGGATCGCTTCGGCGGGTCGTCACTCGACCTGTAGTCACACGCGGGACTCGTACACGGCCCTGGCCTTCTCGACCAGGTCGAGGTGGTCGCGGAGCTGGGCGCGGGTCCGCAGGCGGGCCCTGGCCCTGACCAGTTCGTCGAGCAGGTCCAGCCACCGCAGGCACCAGCGCACGTCCTCCTCCCTGGCCACGTGCCGTCCGCGCACGTCGAGGTAGACCGGGCTGGTGTGGGCGTACGCCCGCCCGCGCGGGGACCGCGGATGGGGGCCGCCGCGGACCACCGCGACCACGTAGTCGGCGTCGTCCACGGGCAGAGACGCGGTGATCTCGGGGCCCGGCCCCTCGGCGAGCACGCCGGCGGCGGTCCTGATCTCGATGTGCTCCACTTCGGTCCCGACGGCCCGCGCCCGGACCGCCACCGTCTCGCCTCCGTCGAGGTCGAGCGTCTCCCCCGGCCCCAGGCCGTTCACCGTGAGCTCCAGCCAGGGGCCGGTGGTGGCGAACGTACGCCCCCGCCGTACGGCCTCGGCGAACGACTCGGCGCCGAGCGGCCCGGCCACCCGGGCGTAGACGCGCTCCCAGCCCGGCGGGCTGGAAACCGTGTCCTGGCGGGTGAACGACAGCATGGTGTCGGTCCCCGCGAGGGCGGCGAGCCGGTTGCCCGCGCCGACCAGCCTCCGGTAGACCTCGGCGGTGCCCGGCACCGGCGACAGGTCGCTGAAATGGAGCACCTCCACTCCGTCGACCAGACCGAGCGCGGCGTCCACGACCAGGGCGCGGCCGGTGCAGTTCCTGGTTCCCTCACCCACGACGTCCTCAGGGGAGGAGATCGGGCCGTGGAAGGGATGCGCGTACCCGAGCACGGCCCGCGGCTCCCGCAGGTCGCCGCAGATCGCGGCGTTGGGCGGCCAGTCGGCGTCGGCGCCGAAGCCCGTGTGGTAGACGGCGGGCGGTACGGCCACCCCGAAGACGTGGACGTGCCCGAACAGGTCGTTGCGATACTCCACGCCCATCCGGGCCACGTGTCCGGCGTCCGACCACGGCAGGTCGCGCCCGGCCCAGTGCTGGAGCGCCTCCCGGTCGTAGACGCGCTCTCCCGCGATGTTGCCCGCGACGAGGTTGAGCACGTGCAGGTCCTCGCCGAGCTGCGCGGCGGCCGCCGCCGCCGGGGCGGCGACCAGGTCCCCCGCCCAGTTCATGTGGACGTGCAGGTCGGCGCCGTACCAGCCGAGGGCGGCCGCGTCGTACAGCCGCTGCGGCGCGAGCCCGACCAGGGTCTCCTCCCCCGTCCTGGGCACGACCGTCGTCTGCGCGACGCCGTACTCCATGCCGCGCGTGACCCGGATCGTCACCGGCTCGGCGGGCACGGTCAGCACGACGTCGTCGCCGTGGAAGAACGGCACGTCGTCGTTGTCGCGCCGTTCCGGCACTCCCTCCGGATACCACCCATGGCCGCCCGGGGAGGTGACGCTCCACCGGCACGGGAAGCCGGCGCGCAACCGCAGCCTCGCGGCCGGCGCGGGCCGGGCCAGCCCCGACAGGTCCACCGCCGCGCCGTCCACGGTGAGGACGGTCGCGGTCGTCACGTCGAGGAGTCTGGCCCCGCCCGCCGCGATCCCGTACGGCACGCCGTCGGCGGTCACCTCCACCGGGTGCGGCAGCGCGGAGTCGACCAGCAGCGTCACGGGCACCGGCCCCGGCGACAGCAGCGGCCTGGCCGGGCCGTGCTCCAAGCGGTGCTCCAGGCGGTGCTCCGGGCGGTGGCCGTCCGTGGTCAGCCGCAGCGCCACCAGACCCCGGGGGACCTCGCCGTCCAGGGCGTCGCGGAACTCCGCGTCGAGGTCGGGCCGGATGCTCATCCGGTCGGCCTCCTCGGGAAATCGGAGGAACGGCATCATCCGGACGTATCCCAGCGGCGGCTCTCCCCAGGTCATGCCGTGCGCGGACAGCAACGCCCGGTACTCCCGCAGAGCGCGCTCCACCTGCGGCGGCATCATCGGATCGTGGTTCATCGCACCTCCCCGTAATCGAAAGCGCGCACATCGTGGCACGGTTTCGGCCGGGGAAAACACGCAACAGTGCATTCCCGGTTACAGGGGTAGCGATCTTTCTCACTCGGGAGGAAAGGTGATCTCCCGAGTGTCAATCGCGCCGCCGGCGGACAGGAAGGCCGCCAGGATCCGGTCGGCCGCCAGCGCCGGGGTGAGGGTGCCGTCCAGGACCTGCCGCTCGATCTCGGGGGCGATCCCCGCGGTCGTGGCGCGGAGCATGGCCAGCAGCCGGTCGCGCACCAGCGCCCACGTCCACTCGACCTGCTGACGGCTGCGCCTGGCGGCGAGGTCGGCGCCCTCCTGGTGGCGCACGACGTGCCGCCACAGGTCCTCCAGCCCGGCGCCGGTGAGGCCGCTGCAGGTGAGCACGGGCGTGGCCGCGCGCAGCAGCCGCAGCGCCCCGGACAGCTCGCGCGCCGCCTTGCGCGCGGCCATCTCGTGCTCGCCGTCGGCCTTGTTGACCGCGATGACGTCGGCCAGCTCCAGCACGCCCTTCTTGATCCCCTGGAGCTGGTCTCCGGTGCGGGCGAGGGTGAGCAGGAGGAACGTGTCCACCATGTCGGCGACCGCGGTCTCCGACTGGCCGACCCCGACCGTCTCGACGAGCACGATGTCGTAGCCCGCCGCCTCCACGACGACGATGGCCTCCCGGGTGGCCTTCGCCACGCCGCCGAGCGTCCCGGCCGTGGGGGACGGCCGGATGAAGGCGTTCGGATCGGCCGACAGCCCGGCCATCCGGGTCTTGTCCCCCAGGATGCTGCCGCCCGAGCGCCGCGACGAGGGATCGACGGCCAGCACGGCCACCCGGTGGCCCTGCCCGGTGAGGTAGGTGCCGAGCGCCTCGATGAAGGTCGACTTGCCGACTCCGGGCACCCCGGACACGCCCACCCTGCGGGCCTTGCCGGAGTGCGGGGTGAGCTCGACCAGCAGCCGCTGCGCCATCTCCCGATGATCGGCCCTTGTCGACTCCACCAGCGTGATCGCCCGGGCGGTCCACCGCCGGTCGCCCGACAGCACGCCCTTGACGTAGTCCTCGATCGCCGGTGCGGTCACTGCTGGCCCAGCCGGGCGGACAGCTCGCGCAGCAGCTCCAGGGCCGCGTCGGCGATCACCGTGCCGGGCAGGAAGATCGCCGAGGCGCCCGCGTCCCGCAGCTCCTCGACGTCGCCCGGCGGGATCACGCCACCGACCACGATCATGATGTCGTCCGCGCCGAGGCAGGCGAGCGCCCGCCGCAGCGCGGGCACCAGCGTCAGGTGCCCGGCCGCCAGCGAGGAGACCCCCACCACGTGCACGTCTGCCTCGACGGCCTGCCGCGCGACCTCCTCGGGCGTCTGGAACAGCGGGCCGACGTCGACGTCGAAGCCGAGGTCGGCGAAGCCGCTCGCGATCACCTTCTGGCCCCGGTCGTGACCGTCCTGGCCCATCTTCGCGACAAGGATCCGGGGCCGGCGGCCCTCGGCCTTCTCGAACTGCGCGCACGCATCGCGGACCCGGTCCGCGGCGTCGCCCACCTCCGCGCGGTACACGCCCGATATCGTACGGATCTGCGCGGAGTGCCGTCCGAAGACCTTCTCCAGCGCGGCGGAGATCTCCCCGACCGTCGCCTTGGCCCGGGCCGCGTTCACGGCGAGGTCCAGCAGGTTCTCCCCGCCGGCCGCGCCCTTCGTCAGCGCCTCCAGCGCCCCGGCCACGGCATCGGCCGAACGCTCCTCGCGCAGCCTGCGGAGCTTGTCGATCTGCTGGTCGCGGACGGCTGTGTTGTCGACCTTGAGCACCTCGATCGGCTCGTCCGCCTCGGGGCGGTACTTGTTGACGCCGATCACCGGCTGCCTGCCGGAGTCGATGCGGGCCTGGGTGCGGGCCGCCGCCTCCTCGATGCGCATCTTGGGCAGCCCCTGGTCGATGGCCCGCGCCATGCCGCCGGCCCGCTCGACCTCCTGGATGTGACCCCAGGCCGCCCGCGCCAGCTCGCGGGTCAGCCGCTCGACGTAGTAGGAGCCGCCCCACGGGTCGATCACCCGCGTCGTTCCCGACTCCTGCTGGAGCAACAGCTGGGTGTTGCGGGCGATCCGCGCCGAGAAGTCGGTCGGCAGCGCGAGCGCCTCGTCCAGGGCGTTGGTGTGCAGCGACTGCGTGTGGCCCTGGGTGGCCGCCATCGCCTCGACGCAGGTCCGTACGACGTTGTTGAACACGTCCTGCGCGGTCAGCGACCATCCGGAGGTCTGGCTGTGCGTGCGCAGCGACAGCGATTTGGGGTTGGCCGGGCCGAAGCCCTTGACCAGGCGGGCCCACAGCAGCCGGGCGGCGCGGAGCTTGGCGACCTCCATGAAGAAGTTCATGCCGATGCACCAGAAGAACGACAGCCGCGGCGCGAACTCGTCGATGCCCAGCCCCGCCTGGACGCCCGCGCGCAGGTACTCCAGCCCGTCGGCCAGCGTGTAGGCGAGCTCCAGGTCACAGGTCGCCCCGGCCTCCTGGATGTGGTAGCCCGAGATCGAGATGGAGTTGAACTTCGGCATCCTCCTGGAGGTGTACTCGAAGATGTCGGAGATGATCCGCATCGACGGGCCCGGCGGGTAGATGTAGGTGTTGCGGACCATGAACTCCTTGAGGATGTCGTTCTGGATGGTCCCCGCCAGTTTGTCGGGCGTGACGCCCTGCTCCTCGGCCGCGACGATGTAGAGCGCCAGGATCGGCAGCACCGCGCCGTTCATGGTCATCGACACGCTCATCCGGTCGAGCGGGATCCCGTCGAACAGCTGCCGCATGTCGTAGATCGAGTCGATCGCCACGCCCGCCATGCCGACGTCGCCGGCGACGCGGGGATGATCGGAGTCGTAGCCCCGGTGGGTCGCGAGGTCGAAGGCCACCGACAGGCCCTTCTGGCCGGCCGCCAGGTTCCGCCGGTAGAACGCGTTGGACTCCTCCGCCGTGGAGAACCCGGCGTACTGCCTGATGGTCCACGGCTGGGTGACGTACATCGTCGGGTAGGGGCCGCGCAGGAAGGGCGCGATGCCCGGGTACGTCCCGAGGGACGGACCGTCCGCGAGGTCGGCGGCCGTGTAGAACGGCTTGACCGCGATGCCCTCGGGGGTCTCCCACACCTCGTCACCGGAGTGGACGTCCGGCGCCGCGACGCTCGACCCCAGGTCAATTTCCGAGAAATCCGGAATCATCGGTTCACTCCCAGGTCGTCGAACGTCGTGCGCAGCACCTCGATCGCGTCGCATCCGGCGTACAAGGTGGCGTCCACCCCCTCATACTCTCCCTTGCCGGCCAGCCAGACCGTGCGCGCCCCGGCCTCCCGCAGCGCCGCGGCGACGGGCGCCGCGTGCTCGCCGTACAGCCGGTCGCTGGAGCACAGGCAGGCCACGGGGGTGCCGCAGTCGCGGAAGGCGGCCGCGATCGCGGCCGGGTCGGTGCCCGGGCCGCCGGCGACGGTCGCGACGCCGCCCGCCGCGAACAGGTTGGCGGCGAACGCCGCCCTCGCAGTGTGCGCGGCGACCGGCCCGATCGTGGCGAGGAACACCGTGGGCCGGTCCGGCCGGGCGTCGGCGAGGTCGCGCAGCGCCTCGAACTCCTCGGCGTAGCGCATCACCGGCAGCCCCTCACCGGAGGTGACGGCGAGCCCGGGGCCGGGCCGCCGGGACACCGGCCTCTCCTTCAGGTCGGGGAACTCGCTGACCCCGGTGACCGGGTCGCGCCGGTGGGCGAGGTTGTCCGCGCGCCTGGCCCTGGTCGCCGCCAGCCGCTCGGGGACCAGCCGCTCGAGCGCGGCCGCCATGCCACCGGCCCGCTCGATCTCCTGGAACCACTCCCAGGCCCGGGCGGCGAGGTCGTCGGTGAGCCGCTCCACGTACCACGAGCCGCCGGCCGGGTCGGCCACCCGGGCGACGTTGGCCTCCTCCACCAGCAGCGACTGGGTGTTGCGCGCGATGCGCCGCGCGAACGCGTCGGGCAGGCCGAGGCCGGCGTCGAACGGCTGGACGGTCACCGCGTCCGCCCCGCCCACCCCGGCCGCGAAGCAGGCGAGGGTCGTGCGGAGCATGTTCACCCACGGATCGCGGACCGTCATCATCGCCGACGAGGTGACCGCGTGCTGGAGTTGGGCTCCCGGTCCGCCGACCACCTCGGCGACCCGCGCCCACATCCGCCGGGCGGCCCGGAGCTTGGCGATGGTGAGGAACTGGTCGGCGGTCGCGGCGTACCGGAACTCGAGCTGCCCGAACGCCTGCTCGGCCGTCAGGCCCGCGCCGGTCAGCGCCCGCAGATAGGCGACGCCGGTCGCGATCGAACAGCCCAGCTCCTCGGCGTCGGCGCCGCCCGCGTCGTGGTACGGCAGGGCGTCGACGATGATCGCCCGCAGGCCGGGGTGATCCGCGGCGCAGCGGCCGGCGAGCGCGGCCGCGGCACCCGCGTCCACGCCGGCACCGGTGCGGGCGGCCAGCCCTATCGGGTCGGCGCCCAGGTTGCCCCCGGGCAGCGCGACTCCCCCGGCGGTCTTCTCGACATGGCGCAGGAACGCCTCCGCCGCCTCCGCCGTACGCGGGCCGGCGTCGAGGACGACCGGGGCGAGGTCGAGCAGGACGCCGTCCAGCACGGCCGGCAACGCGGCCGGGTCGATCGCTTTCAGGTCGAGCCACAGGGACGTGACGCCGTTCTCCAGGTCGGCGTGGATCGCCTCCCGGGTCGCGGCCGGATCGGGGTCGGCGTGCCGCTGCCGCACGTCCCAGGGGCCGGGGCCGCGCACCACGCGGGGCGTCCGCGGCAGGTCGGCGGCGTCGTACAGCGGCGCCACGGCGACGGCGTCGTAGGTCGTGGTGGACAGGGCGTCCTCGACCGCGTCCGGCGGGCCGTCCCAGCCGGATCTGCGCAGCACGTCGGCCGCGAGCGCCCGCCACTGCTCGCGTGTGGCCTGCGGGAACCCCGCTGCGGGATCGGCGAGATCGTCGAGTTCAACAGGCGGCACCGTCATGCACCGGATGCTAGATGCACCGGAGCGGCTCAGGGCTCCCGGGGTCCCGGTCTGTGGACAACGCGGACCGAGTGACTACTCGCGCGCGAAGGCGGCGTTCCAGGTGTCGGGGCCGACGACGCCGTCCACGTCGAGGTGCCGGTCCTTCTGGAACCTGCGGCACACCTCCTGGGAGTCCGGCCCGTACGCGCCGTCGACGGCGATGTCGTAGCCGAGCTCCTTCATCCGGGCCTGCCACGTGCGCACGTCGTCGCCGCGCATGACGGGCGGATACCTCAGCAGGCGGCCGGGCCACTTCGTGGCGGGCCCCGGCTCGGGCTGGGGCTCCGGCTGGGTGGCGCCGGGGCGCGGCGCGCCCTTCTTGATCCAGGCGTAAAGGGGGTCGCCCGGGCAGTCGGTGGAGTAGCCGTCGCGGTGGCCCTTGATCTCCTTGCCCGCGCCGCCCTTGGCGCGCAGGTATTCCACCGCGTCCAGAATCGCGTGCAGGATGCCGTCGGTCGGCTGGACCAGCCCGGCGTTTCCGACGAGACCGAGCACGGCGTAGTGGCCGGAGTTCAGGCCGGGGCCGTTGGCGGCCGGCAGGTGCCCCGGCCCACGACCGACGAAAACCTTCCGATGCGGACAAGCCACCATGGAGTATCCGATATCGATCCAGCCATTGCCGTCGATGTGGAAGTCCTGAATCGACTTCACCATGGCCACGCACTTGGCGTGGTCGCCGACGATGCCCGCATCCACGCGGCCGCCGGTGTAGTGGACCTTCACGCCGCGCGTGGATGCCAGCGACGAGTACGAGCCCCTGGGAGGACGCGCGCCCCAGTCAGCGCGGGACACGAGATCGATGGCCACAGTGCTCTCCGTTGCAAACCGTATGACTGGACACCGAGCGTAGCGGTAACGCCCCAGCAGGTACTGCCTTTTGCCCATATGAAACCGGTTAAACGGCAAGCAACCCGAATAGCACATAAATCCATTCGACAGAGCGAGATGTTCGTCGAGATCATGGCTATATGTCCGTTGTCAAGGAGGTCGATTTCACTCCTCACTCCACGCCCACGCCGTCGGTGCCGATGCGGATCTGGCTCGACGACTCCGACAGCCCGGCCGACGTGATCGACGCCATGGCTCTGTCGCCGTTCGCCACCGGGGAGCAGCCCTGGTCGCGCACGGCCAACCTCACGCGGGTCCGCGCCGGCGCCCCGCTGGCCCCCGAGGGCGGCCGGCTGCTGCGCGTCGCGCAGCACACCGACGGGTACGAGACACGGCTCATGGCGGGCGAGGGATGGACACTGCGGGTGGTGCGCAACTCCAACCGGTCGGCGACGCTGACCGCCACGGCCGTCAGCGAGGAGCTGGCCGGATCGGTCCTTGAGCAGGCGACCAGGGACGCGGAGGAGGCGGCCCCCGACTCCGACCACGTGCGGATGGGCTTCTGGTGGCGGTCGAGCCACGGCCCCCACCGCTCCGCCAAGCCCATCACCACCTCGTCCTGGCAGGAGATCAGGCGGAACTACCCCCTGGCCGCCGCCGGCCGCCTGGACGCCCTCATGGCGACCACCGCGGCCGACGTGACGGGCCGGCTGGTCCTCCTGCACGGCCCGCCCGGGACCGGCAAGACGACGCTGCTGCGCACGCTCGCCCGCGAGTGGGCGTCCTGGTGCCAGGTCGACTGCGTGCTCGACCCCGAGCTGCTGTTCAACGACCCCGGCTATCTCATGGACGTCGCCGTCGGCTGGGACGGCCCGGGCGAGGACGACGAGCCGCGCTGGCGGCTGCTGGTCCTGGAGGACTGCGACGAACTGATCCGCGCCGAGGCCAAGCAGTCCACGGGCCAGGGCCTGTCGCGCCTGCTCAACCTGACCGACGGTCTCCTCGGCCAGGGCAGGGACGTGCTCGTCGCGATCACGACGAACGAGGACCTCAGCCGGCTCCACCCGGCCGTCGTACGGCCCGGGCGGTGCCTGGCCCAGGTCGAGGTCGGCCGCTTCGAGGCGGACCAGGCGGCCCGCTGGCTGGGCCGGGCGGACGGCGTGAGCCCCGGCGGGATGACGCTCGCCGAGCTGTTCGCCCAGCGCGACGGCCGCCCGGCCACCGCCGCAGAACCCACCCCCGCGATCGGCCTCTATCTCTGACCGGACCACGGCGGCCGATGCCGTACTGTCCCCTGTGTCGGATACGTAAACCATCCGATGTGCCAGGTCGGGGCGGTAACAACAATCGGCGAGGTGGTCACCCTGCTGTCGGCCGGACCGAGCCCCCAGGCTAGCCCCGTCGTCCTCCACCGGTGGTCCGTCGAGGCCCGGGAGACGGGGACGGCGAAATACCTGGACCCGTTCGCGCCCGGCGGCGAGCGGGAGTGGCCCTACACGCGCTGGACGTCCCCGGAGCGGGAGATCGGCTTCGCGGCCACCGAGCTGGTGCCCTCGTGGACGGCCGCCGCGCCGCCCGGCGCCTGGCTGGAGATCGAGATCCAGGCGCGCACCGTCACCGGCGCCCTGACGAAGTGGTACGTCATGGGCCGGTGGGCCGAGACCGACGCCGACATCCACCGCACGTCGCTGCCCGGCCAGGGGGACGCCGACGGGGACGTCGCCGTGGACACCTTCCTCGCCGCCCGCCCCGTCACGTCGTACCGCGTGCGCGCCACCCTGTACGGCAGCGGCGGCGGCGTGCGCTCGCTGACCGTGATGGCCTCGGCGGTGGGGCAGGCCGGCAGAGGCGGCCGGCCGGGGCCGCGGGCGGTCGAGCTCGACGTGCCGCGCCGTTCGCAGAAGGCCCACGCGGGGCACTATCCGCAGTGGGACGGCGGCGGGGAGTCCTGGTGCAGCCCCGCGTCGTTCACGATGGTGCTGGACTACTGGGGGTGCGGGCCCGCCCCGGCGGACCTCGCCTGGGTCGCTCCCGGCGACCCGTGCCCGGCGGTCGACCACGCCGCGCGCGATATGTACGACCACAGTTACCAGGGGACCGGCAACTGGCCCTTCGGCGTCGCGTACGCCGGGCGGTACGGGCTGGACGGCTTCGTCACGCGGCTGCGCTCGCTGACCGAGCTGGAGCGGTTCATCGCCGCCGGGATCCCGGTGATCACCTCGCAGGCGTTCCGCGAGCACGAGCTGCCGGGTGCCGGATACTCCACCAGCGGGCACATCATGGTCGTCACGGGATTCACGGCCGGCGGTGACGTGATCGCGAACGACCCGGCCGCGCCGGACGACGACGACGTGCGGCGGGTGTACCCGCGCGCGGCGTTCGAGAGCGTCTGGCTGCGCGCCACGAGCAGCGGGGGGATCGCGCACATCGTGCATCCCCCCGGCACTCCGCTTCCAGACTCCGGGGGGAACTGGTGACCATTCGGGCCGTCGACGTCGCACGGGTGGACGACCGCCCGCTGTGGGTGGAGATCTCGGGAGACGAGGTCTGGTGGGACGAGCCGCGCCCGCGGGAGGGCGGCCGGCGTTGCGTGGTGCGGTGCAGGGCCGACCGTGTGATCGAGGACGTGCTCCCGCAGGGCTGGAACGCCAGGAACCGGGTCATGGAGTACGGCGGGCGCTCCTGGCGCGCGCACGAGGGCCGTCTGGTGTTCACCAACTGGGCGGACGGGCGGATCTACCTGTGCTCCCCCGGCGGGGAGCCGGTCCCGCTCACGCCCGGCGGCTCCGCCCGCTACGCCGACCTGGTCGTCCACGGCGGCGAGGTGTGGTGCGTGCGGGAGCGGGGCGACGCGCGCAGCGGCGAGCGCGACATCGTCGCGGTGCCGCTCGACGGCTCCCCCCTGCGCAGCGTGGTGAAGACCCATCATTTCCTGATGAACCCGCGCGTCTCGCCGGACGGGCGGTCGCTCGCCTGGATCGGCTGGAACCACCCGGACATGCCCTGGGACGCCACCGAGCTCTGCGTCGGGCCGGTGGAGGGCGGCCCCCACCGCGTCCTGCTGTCCGGCGCGTCCACCTGCCAGGCCGAGTGGCGCGACGACGACAGCCTGTACGCCGTCGCCGACCCCACCGGCTGGTGGAACATCCACCTCGTCGGACTGGACGGCACGGCACGCGACCTGACCCCGGTGCCGCTGGAGTTCGGCGACGCCACCTGGAAGATCGGCGGGACGTTCTTCGCCGTCGCCGGCGGCCGCATCGCCGCCGTGTACGGCACGGCCGACGAGCGGCGGCTCGGGGTCGTCGACGACCCCGCCGGAGCCAATCCCATCCGGGACGTGGGCGGCGACTACACCCACTGGGTGCCCGCCCTGTCGGCCCGAGGCTCCCACGTCGTGGGCGTGGCGGCCTCGCCCCACCGGCCGTACGAGGTGGTGCGGGTCGACCTGGACACCGGGGCGCACGAGGTGCTGTCCCCCGGCAAGCCGGTGCCCGGGGACGCCGAGCTGCCCACACCCGAGGCCGTGGCCGTCGAGGGAGTGCACGCGCACCTGTACGCCCCGGCCGGCGGCGAGCCCGCGCCGTACGTGGTGTTCGTGCACGGCGGGCCGACCAGTTCGGCCGCGCCGGTGCTCGACCTGGAGATCGCGTACTTCACCAGCAGGGGGATCGGCGTCGCCGAGGTCAACTACGGCGGCTCCACCGGCTACGGCCGGGCCTACCGCGAGCGGCTGCGGCACAACTGGGGCGTGGTCGACGTCCGCGACTGCGAGACGGTGGCGCGGTGGCTGCTGGACACCGGGCGGGCGGAGAAGGTGGCGATCAGGGGCGGCAGCGCGGGCGGCTGGACGTCGATGGCCGCGCTCGTCCACAGCGACGTCTTCTGCGGCGCGGTGTCCCACTACGGCATCTCCGACCCCGAGCACTGGGCGGCCGAGACGCACGACTTCGAGTCGCGCTACCTCGACGGGCTGATCGGCCCGCTGCCCGAGACCCGGCAGCGCTACCTGGACAGGTCGCCCGAGCTGCACGCCGGACGGGCGTCCGGCCCGGCATTGCTCCTGCACGGTCTGGAGGACAAGGTGGTCGATCCGGCGCAGTCGGAGCGCTTCGCCGCCGCGCTGGCCCGCCACGGGCACCGGTGGGCGTACCTCACCTTCGAGGGGGAACAGCACGGGTGGCGGCGTGAGGAGACCATCGTCCGGGCCCTGGAGGCCGAGCTGGCCTTCTACGGGATCGTCTTCGGCTTTCCGACGCCCGAGGTCCCGCCCCTGAAGCTGGAAGGTGGGATGTTGTGAGTGAGGTCGCGGCGATCTGCTCGGAACTGCTGCGGATCGACACCACCAACGACGGGTCCGGCGACGGGCCGGGCGAGCGGCGGGCCGCCGAATACGTGGCGTCCCTGCTCGCCGAGGTCGGCATCGAGCCGGTGGTGTTCGAGTCGGCGCCGCGCCGCACCAGCGTGGTGGCGCGCATCCCCGGCGACAGCCCCGACGCGCTGCTCCTGCACGGGCACCTCGACGTCGTGCCCGCCGACCCCGCCGAATGGCGTACGCACCCGTTCTCCGGGGAGATCGAGGACGGCTGCGTACACGGCCGGGGCGCGGTCGACATGAAGGGCACGCTCGCCATGACCCTCGCATGGGCCCGCGAGAACGCGCGCAGGGGCGTGCGCCCCCGGCGCGACCTCGTGCTGGCGTTCCTCGCCGACGAGGAGTCCACCGGCGAGTACGGCGCGGGCCACGCGGTCGAGCGGCACCGCGACCTGTTCGAGGGCTGCACGGAGGCGATCAGCGAGTCCGGCGGCTTCTCCTGGTACGAGGGCGACGTTCGCATCTACCCGGTGGCCGTCGGGGAGCGCGGCACCGCCTGGATGCGCCTGACCGCCCGCGGCGTGCCCGGTCACGGGTCCAAGCCCGCCGTGGACAACCCCGTCGCCGAGCTCGCCCGGGCCCTCGCCCGCCTCGCCGACCACACCTGGCCGGTACAGCTGACGCCCGAGGTGGCCCGGCTGATCGAGGAGCTGTCGCGGGCGCTCGGCCGGCCGATCGACGCCGACCGGCTGGAGGAGGAGATCGAGCGGATCCCGCGCGCGGCCGCGCTGTTCAAGGGCGTGCTGCGCAACTCGGCGAACCCGACCATGCTCGACGCGGGATACAAGGTCAACGTCATCCCCGGCACGGCCGAGGCCCACGTGGACGGCCGGTTCCTGCCCGGGCAGCGCGAGGAGTTCCTGGAGACCGTCGACCGGCTGCTCGGCCCGAAGGTCACCCGCGAGTTCGTCAGCTTCGAGGAGGCCGTCTCCTCCCCCGCCGAAGGGCTGTTCGACGAGCTGACCGCCGCCCTGCTCGCCGAGGACCCCGCCGGCAGGCCCGTGCCGTACGTCATGACCGGCGGCACCGACGCCAAGTGGTTCGCCAGGATCGGCATCAGGGGCTACGGTTTCGCGCCGCTGCTCCTGCCGCCGGACCTCGACTACTTCGGCATGTTCCACGGCCTCGACGAGCGGGTGCCCGTCGAGGGCCTGGAGTTCGGCGTACGCGTCCTCGACCGGCTGCTCGTCGCGGCCGCGTAGGAACGCTCAGCCCTGGTAGAAGGTCATGTCGACGCCGGAGACGGCGAGCCGACGGCTCAGCCTGGTCAGCCCGGCCGAGTCGGAGACCACGCTGTACCCGGTCGTGACGTGCGCGCACGTTAGCTCGCCCTCCGTCCCATCTTCGTCACTTCTCGTGACAAAGCTGGGGTCTCAGCGCAGGCGGGGGTCGAGGGCGTCGCGCACCACGTCGCCGAGCATGAGGAAGCTCAGCACGGTCGCGGTGAGGAACAGCGCGGGGAAGACCAGCAGGTGCGGGTGCTCGGCGAAGAACGTCTGGGCGATGTTCAGCTGCAGGCCCCACGACACGTCGGGGTACTGCAGGCCGACGCCGAGATAGTCGAGGGTGGCCTCGCCCGCGATGACGTTCCCGACGTTCAGCATGGCCACCACGATGACCGGTGCGATCGCGTTGGGCAGGATGTGCCGGAACATCAGCCTGCGATCGCTCGCGCCCAGCATGCGGGCGGCGGCGACGAAGTCCATGTCCTTGACGGCGATGACCTGGCCGCGCATCAGCCGGGTCATGGTCGTCCAGCCGAGCAGCACGAGCACGAGCGTCATCGCCCATATCCCGTGGTCGGGGAAGGCCACCAGCACGACGGTCGCGCCCAGCACGAACGGGATGCCGAAGAACACGTCGGTGATCCGGGAGATGAGCGCGTCGGCGACGCCCCCGTAATAGCCGCCGATCAGCCCGAGCACGATGGAGATCAGCAGGGCGAAGACGGTGACCGCGACGCCGACCACGATGGACGCCCGGGTGCCGTGCACGATCTGCGACCAGTAGTCGCAGCCCTGCAGGTCGTACCCGAACAGCGCGCCGTCGGCCGGGCCGCGTTTGGACATGCGCAGGTCGCAGGCCTCGTTGGGGCCGAGTCGGGCGAACAGCCCGGGGAAGGCCGCCATCGCCAGGGCCACCAGCAGGACGGCGGTGGAGAACCAGAAGACCGCGCGGCCGCGCAGTTCCGCCCATGCGTCACGCGCGAGCACGGCGGATCCTCGGGTCGAGCACGCCGTACAGCAGGTCGACGGCCAGGTTGGCGAGAATGAAGATCATGACGAGCAGGGTGACGACGCCGACGACGACCGGACCCTCCTGGAGCTGGATGGACTGGAACACCTGCTGGCCGATGCCGGGCAGGTTGAAGATGCCCTCGGTGACGACCGCCCCGGCCATGAGGTTGCCGAAGTCGACGCCGAGGTAGGTCACGACCGGGATGAGCGAGTTGCGCAGCGCGTGCAACCCGATGACCCGCCGCCGGGCGAGGCCCTTCGCGGTCGCCGTACGGACGTAGTCGGCGCGCAGGTTCTCCACGAGGGAGGTACGGGTGAGCCGGGCCACGTACGCCAGCCCGAACGAGCCGAGGACCATCCCGGGCAGCAGGTAGCTGCCCGGCCAGCCCTCGTCGGTCCCGGCGGTCGGGAACAGCCCCAGATTGAGGCCCAGCACGATCTGGGCCGTGTATCCGACCACGAACACCGGGACCGCGATGACGAACGTGGTGCCGGCGAGGACCGCCGTGTCGGCGGCCCCGCCGCGGCGCAGCCCGGCCAGGACGCCGAGCCCGACGCCGACGGCGAGTTCGAAGACCCAGGCGGTCAGGGCGAGCTGCGCGGTGACCGCCCACCGGTCCTGGAGGAGCTCGCTCACCGGCTGGCCGGTGAAGGTCTCCCCCAGGTCGCCCTGGAACACCCCGAGCATGTAGCGGCCGTACTGCACGAGCAGCGGCTCGTCGAGGTGGTAGCGCGCCCGCATCACGGCGAGCACCTGCTCGGGCACCGGCTTGTCGCCCGCGAGCGCCAGGATCGGGTCGCCCGGCAGCGCGAACACCATCGTGTAGATCAGGAAGGTGGTCGCGAAGAACACCGGGATCGCCTGGGCCAGGCGCTGCGCGGCGTACCTCACCCTCGGGTCACCCCTGCTTGACGCTGATCGCGTCGAGGTTGGCGCTGTACGGCGTGACGTTCACGCCGCTGAGCCGGTTGGAGTAGCCGATCTGGTCCTGCCAGTTCCACAGCGGGATCATCGGCATCTCGGCGAGCGCGATGTCCTCGGCCTTCTGGTAGAGCGGGAGGCTGTCGTCGAAGGTCGGGGCGGAGTTGGCCTGGCCGATGAGGTCGAGGAACTCCTTGTTCTCCCAGCCCATCCGGTTGCCCTCGCCCCACATGGACTCCAGGTAGTTCTGCGGGCTCGGGTAGTCCATGACCCAGTTGTTGCGGTACGGCCCGTCCTGCTTGTGGGCGCGAAGCGTCGACAGGTAGTCGGACGCCGGGATCTTGCGGAACTTGATGTCGGAGATGCCGAGGTTCTGCTTGAGCTGGTTGGCGACGGCCGTCATCCACTGCTCGTAGCTGGGGTCGGCGTTGGAGAACCACAGGTTCAGCGTGCCGCTGAAGCCGCCGGCCTGGTCGAACAGCGCCTTGGCCTTGGCCGGGTCGTACGTGCACGCCTCGCCGCAGGCGTTCTCGCGGTAGCCGGGCACCAGCGGCGCCAGCAGCGACCCCATCGGCTTGAACGTGCCGTTGTAGACCGCGTCCACGATGGCCTGCCGGTCGATCGCCATGGAGATGGCCTTGCGCAGGTCGGCGCTGGCGAACCGCTTGTCGAAGACCGGGAGGCCGAGGTAGTCCATCGTGCCGCCGGCCGTCGCCACGAACCGGTCGCCGAGCAGCTTCTTGGCCTCGGGCGCGCTCGCCGGGGGAATCGTGAGCTGCAGGTCCACCCGGCCGGCCCGCAGGTCGGTGTACGCGGTGTCGCGGCTGGCGTAGATCTTGAAGGTCACCGCGTCGGCCTTGGCCGCGCGCTCGCCGCTGTAGGCGGGCGACCGCTTCACCTTGATCTGCTTGTTGTGCTCCCAGGCGCCGTCGAGGACGAACGGCCCGTTGCCGATCGGCGCCTGGTCGTACGCCTTGAGGTCGCCGAAGGCGGCCTTCGGCATCGGCGCGAACGCGATCCACGCCAGCGTGATCGGGAACTGGCTGAACGGCGCGGTGAGCGTGACCTCGAGGGTGGTGTCGTCGACGACCTTGAGACCGCTCAGCTTGTCGGTGGAGGGCTCCCCGCTCTCGGGGTTGAGCTTGTCGTAGCCCTCGATCTTGTCGAAGTAGTAGTTGTTGGTCCACGCGTTCGGCCCGTACGCGGCCGCGTTCCACGCGTCGGCGAAGCTCTGCGCGGTCACCGGCTCGCCGTTGCTGAACTTGCGCCCCGGCTTGATCTTGATCGTCCAGACCTTCTGGTCGGTGCTGGTGACCGACTCCGCCGCCCGCATCTGCGGCTTGCCGGTGGCGGGATCGATCGCGACCGGTGTGTCGAACAGCGCGTCGAGCACGGTGAGCGAGTAGCTGCTCGAGGTGTTGCCTGGAGTGAGATGGTCGGGTTCGGTCAGCGCGACCGAGAACGCGTTCGCGCCCTTGCCGCCGCCGCCGTCGGACGACGATCCTCCCCCGCATGCGCCGCTCAGCATGATGGCCGCCACAGCGAGGGCGGCCGCCCGGCTTCTCGTGACCCTCACTGGTCCTCCGCCTCTCCGTCGTGTTGCGGGTGAGGGTAGGTAACAGGGCCGCCGTCTGCATCGGAGACTTTACGTATTCCTTGCGGAACCTTTACCGGGCAGGCTGAGCATGGAGGATCCATGGACGCAATCAGCCTCAGCGCGCGGAGCCTGCACGCCGTCGCCGAACTCGGCTTCCAGGTGGCCCGGCAGGGGGCGCACGGGGCGATGACCGCATTGGGCGAGGTCATCCCCGTGGAGGCCTACGAGTTCGTCGCGTTCGACCCGGCGACCGGCCGCCACCGCTCGCTGGTCTCCGCCGGCTACACCCGGGTGGACGACGACGCCGCTGAGGAGTACGCCCGGCTCGACGCCTACCGCCGGGCCATGTCCCGGCGCACGCCCGTCGTCATGGGCTCCCCCGGCACCGAGCGCTACTTCCGCCGCCACCTGGAGCCGTACGGCTGGCGCGCCGGGATCACCACGCCGCTGTTCCTGACCGGCGGGCGCTACACCGGGCTGCTGCACGTCGGCTCCCGCGCGGAGCTGCCGCCGGAGGCGCCCGCGGTGATCAGCGCGGTCTCCCCCGCCCTGGCCCATCTCACCGACGTGACCCGCTGCGTCATCGACCCGCTCGGCCTGCCGCCCGGTTTCCACGCCGTCGCGTACGAACGGGGCGGGCGGCGCAGGGACGTGGCCGGATGGCCCCCGTCGGAGGCGCTCGCGGCCGAACCGGCGATGGCCGAGCTGGCCAGGGCGTTCATCGACTCCCGCGAGCTGTCGCGGCGGGGGCTGTGGCTGGACGGCGCCGGCCAGTGGCGCGAGCTGCGCCTCCACCGGGCCGGCGTGGGCTTCCACGGCTCCATCCAGGGCGCCGTCATCGCCGAGCGTCCATGCGCCCTGCCGTACGATCTGACCGCGCGGGAGATCGAGGTGCTCACCCGGGTCGCGCAGGGCGACTCCAACCCGCAGATCGCGGCCGCGCTCGTCCTGAGCGTGCGCACCGTGACCACTCACCTGGAGCACATCTTCGCCAAGCTGGGCTGCGACAGCCGGACGCGCCTGACGACGAAGGTCCTCGCCGAGGGACTGTGCCGGCTCGACATTCCGTGATTCCCGTAATGATCGCCCTCGCGGGACGTGCCGAGGCCGGTTCCGACATTATTGGCGCATGTCGGTTCACGAGCGTCGGCGGCTCCCCACGGGTCTGGAGCTGCTGTTCGGTGACGGCGGCGACGGGCGGGTGCTGTCCGTCGACCTGCCGTCCGGGTCCCTCGTGTGGCCGGACCCCGACTACGACAAACTGCGCACCCATCACCGTCCCTCGTTCTGGCTGAGCGACGAGCCGGTGCCGGCCGGCCTGTGGGCCCGGCTGCGCGCCGAGCACCCCCGGTCGGGCCTGTGGCCGGTGCTGCTGGAGGACGGTGTGCAGCCCTGGTCCGCCGGGCAGATCGCGCCGGACTCGCCCGACCATGTCGACTACTACAGCGCCGCCGGGTTCATGGCCGAGGCGTGGCAGGACCTGCTGCTGGGCCACGACGCGTACCTCGCGCCTTTCGGGGCCGAGTGCCCGGGGATCGCACCGCCCGCCGCGCTCGTGGCCGACCCCGATGTGGTCGCCGACTGGTACGCCGACGTGGTGGCCGAGCGGATGACGCCGCTCGGGCTCGCCGCGGTGAACCGCGGCGCCGACGCGATGGTGGCCATGGGCTGGCAGGGGGCGCTGCACCACAACGAGTGGACCGTGCCCCTGGCGGCCGTCGTGCGCAGCTGGGAGGAGCGGTTCGGGGCGCGGGTGGTCGGCATGGGATTCAACACCCTGGAGCTCAGCGTCGCCGCGCCGCCCGCCACGCCCGCGCACGCGCTGCACGTCGCGGCCGAGCACTGGACGTTCTGCCCCGACAGCATCCTCCAGGGCCCGGGCACGCTGGTTGACTACGCCGAGCAGATCGTTGGTCAGAATGCCTGGTCGTTCTGGTGGGATTAGGGCGATAATAACCGGCGGACAATTGTGAGCGAGGGAGACGGCTTGGGCGGCACGGAGCTGGACGGGGGCGAGCGGCCCGCCAAGGTGGCGGGCCTCAGCACCGGCACCGCGAACATCGCCAGGATGAGCGACTACCTGCTGGGAGGCAAGGACAACTTCGCCGCCGACCGGGCGTTCGCCGAGCGGCTGATGACCATCGCGCCCGAGGTCAAGACGATGGCCGTGGACACCCGCGAGTTCCTCGAGCGGGTCGTGCGCTTCCTCGTCGGGCAGGGCGTGCGGCAGTTCCTCAACGTGGCGTCCGGGCTGCCGACCCGGCGCAACACGCACGAGGTCGCCCAGGAGCTCGCGCCCGACGCCCGGGTGGTGTACGTCGACGACGACCCGGTGGTGCTCACGCACGCGCGGGCCATGCTCGCCCGCGACCGCGGCACCGGAGTGGTGGACGGCTCCATCCTGCGCCCGGCGGAGATGCTGGCCCACCCCGAGATGCTGCGGCTCATCGACTTCGAGCAGCCGGTGGGGGTGCTGATCCCGGCCCGGCTGCAGTACCTCCCCGACGGCGCCGAGCCGTACAAGTGCGTGGCCCATGTGCGCGACCACCTCGCCCCGGGCAGCTACCTGGCCATCGGCCACGCCGTCTTCGACAGCCGTCCCGAGCTGGCCGCGCGGATCGTCGAGCTGTTCCGGCAGATCGTGCCGCAGGCCGACGACGTGCCGCGGAGCCGGGAGAAGGTGATGCGCTTCTTCGACGGCACCGAACTCGTCGACCCCGGCCTCGTCTACATCCGCCAGTGGCGGCCGGAGGCCCCGCAGAGCGCCGGCCAGGCGCAGCGGGTGTGGATCGTCGGGGGCGTCGGCCGGGTCACCGGATGAGCACGCAGGACGGAGTGCCCACCGCCAGCGCCTGTTCGGCGGGCCCGGGCAGCCCGTCCTTCAGCGCCAGCACCGCGACCGCGTCCGAGCGCTGGTTGGCGACGTAGAGGCGGTCGCCGTCGACGGCGAAATGGCGTGGCCAGCTTCCGCCCGCCGGCGCCTCGGCCGCCATCGTGAGCCGGGGCCCGTCGACCTCGAACGCGCTGATGGTGTCCGGCCCGCGGTTGGCGACGTACAGGTGGCGGCCGTCGGCGGACAGCGCGATGTGGGAGGGCAGATTATCGCCCTCGGCGCCGCTCGCCCGCACCACGCCCGCCTCCCGCCACTCGCCGTCGTAGACGCGCACGGTCCCGTCCAGCTCGCCGGTGACGTACCAGTGCCCCTCGTGGTGCAGGAAGTGCCGGGGGCCGCTGCCGGAGGCCAGCCGTACGGGACCGCCGGGGTGCGGGCGCATGCCGGGCAGGAAGCGGCGCACCTCGTCGGTGCCGAGGTCGGTCACGTACAGCACGCCGTCGGGCCCGAAGACCGCCTGGTGCGCGTGCGGGCCCTCCTGCCGGTCGGGGTGGGGGCCGCGCCCCTCGTGGGGGAACGTCAGCGGGCCGGGCTCGGGCATCCCGTCCTCACCCAGCCGGTAGGCCGTGACGGTCCCGTCGCCGTAGTTGGCGATCGCCAGCCACCGCGCCTCCGCGTCGAGCGCCAGGTGGCACGGTAGCGACCCGCCGCTCGGGTGCTCGGCCAGCGGCCGCGGAGCGGGCTCGTCGGCGAAGACCGCGAGACCGCCGTCCCCGGCGCGTTCGAGCACGGCGTACAGCAGCGGCAGCCGCGGGTGGGCGACGACGAACGACGGCCCTGACCCGGCCGCCTCTGCCACCGCCTCCAGCCGCCCGTCCGCCTGCGCCCGGGCGACCGTCAGGCCGGGGCCCGATCCCTCCGTGTCCGGGGTGTATCCGCCGATCACCAGACCGGGACGGGGCATTGTCACTCCAAGGATCAGATCGTCGGGACACCGAATGGTATCGGCCAGACGGGAGCCGGGTGGACGACCGCGACCGGGCAGGCGGCGCGCCACAGCAGGCCCTGCCCGACCGAGCCGAGCAGCCGGGCCCGGCCGCCCGCCCCGCGAGCCCCGACGACCAGCAGCGGGGCGTTCCCTGCGCATGACAGCAGGGCGGGCAGCGGCGGCGCCTCGACGACCCTGGTCTCGATCGTGACCCCCGCCCGGCAGCGCAGCCGCCACGGCTCGACGATCCGCGTCAGCGCCCGCTCGCCCTCCGGCTCGCCCCCCCGCGTCGCGTAGACCGCGGTCAGCGGCAGCGACCGGTTGCGCGCGACCTCCACGGCGAAGCGCATGGCGCACTCCGCCTCCGGTCCGTCCGGCCGCGCCACATCGATCCCCACCACCACCCCGCCGGCGGGCGGCGCGGGCGCCGGCGCGCCGACCACGACGACCGGGCAGGCGGCGTGCGCCGCGGCGTACGCGCTGACCGAGCCGAGCAGCAGCCCGGTCAGCCGCCCGTGCCTCCGATGCCCCACGACCAGCATCGCGGCCTCCCGGCTGAGGGCGACCAGCGTGTCCTTGGGATCTCCCCGCACGAGCACGGGACGGACCTCCCGGCCGGGCAGCAGGCGTTCGGCCAGCCGTACCCCCTCGAACAGCCGCAGCGCCGCCAGGCGGCGTTCCTCGGCGGCGACGGCCTCGGCGCGCTCCGGGTAGGGGCCGTCCCACACCTCGCAGACCGTGACGCCCGCGCGGCGCCGGACCCGGCACTCCGCCGCGGCCCACTCGACGGCGGCGCGGCTCTGCCGCGTGCCGTCGTAGGCGACCACGATCTCCTGCCTCATCTCACTCACGTCCCGGTGTGGCGCGGCGCAGCGCGTCGCACAGCGTCACGGTGAGCACGGCCGCGCCGAGGGCCATCGCCCAGCCGAGCGGCGGCAGCGGCACGAGGGCCAGCGGCGCGCCCAGGAAGGGCACGGCGGTGACGAGGGTCTGCAGGACCAGCGTGGCCGCCACCGCCACGAGCACCGAGCGGCCCCGCCACCAGCCGCGCTCGAAGGTCATCCGGCGCGCCCGGGTCACGTACGCCAGGGTCAGCCGGGCGAAGACCAGGGCGAGCACGGCCTGGGCGCGGACCTGTTCGTCGCTCCAGCCGAGCCGCCGCGCCGTCTCCACGGCGGCGAAGACGAGCACCGCGACGACCACCGCACGCAGCCCGATGCGGGTCAGCGCCGTCCACGCCATCAGCCTCTCGCGCCGCCGCAGCGTGAGGGGGTCACCCGCCGGGCGGTCGACACCGAGCGCGATCGCGGGGATCCCGTCCAGGGCCAGGTTGATCCAGAGCAGGTGCACCGGGAGCAGCGGCACGACCAGGTCCGGCCAGACGATCAGCCCGGCCAGAACGATGAGGATCTCCGCGAGGTTGCCGGCGAGCAGGTAGCCGATCATGGAGGCGACGTTGTGGCGCAGCCGCCGGCCCTCCCGCACGCCGGTCACGATCGTGCCGAGTTCGCCGTTCGTCACGACGACGGCGGCGGCCTCGCGGGCCACGTCGGTGCCCTCGTCACCGGCCATGGCGACGCCGACGTCCGCGTGCCGCAGGGCCGGGGCGTCGTTCACGCCGTCGCCGGTCATCGCCACCACCTCGCCGCGCTCCTTCAGCTCACGTACGAGGCCGAGCTTGGTGGCGGGATCCACCCGGGCCACCACGGCGTCGGCGTCGATGCCGACCTCCGCGGCGACCGAGCGCGCGGTCTCCGCGTGGTCGCCGGTCACCATCACGACCCGGATGCCCGCGGCCCGGCAGTCGCCCACGGCGCGGCGCGCGGAGGGCCGGATCTCGTCCTGCAGCGCGACCAGGCCGAGCGGGCGCAGCCCGGAGGCGTCCAGATCGTCGGTCTCCCCCTCGGCGAGCGCGAGCACCCGCAGCCCCCGCTGGGCCAGCCCGGACACGGCCTCCGCGAGCCGGTCGGTCCGCTCATCGGGCGCACAGCGGGCCAGCACCGCCTCGGGGGCGCCCTTGACCGTCAGCAGCGGGCGCGCGCCGTCCACGGCGGTGACCACCGCCATCGAGCGGGTCTCGGCGTCGAAGGGACGCGTGCCGATCCGGGTCTCCCCGGCCGGCAGCCGTGCGTCCTCGCGGGCGGCGGCCGCGGCCAGCGCGACGTCCACCGCGTCGCCCAGCCCGTCTTTGGCGTCGTTGCAGCGCAGCGCGGCCCGCCACAGATCGGTGCCGGAGACGGCGAGATGGTCGGCCACGGTGAGGTGGCCGGTGGTCAGCGTGCCGGTCTTGTCGGCCGCGATGACGGTCGTGGCGCCCAAGGCCTCGATGGCGGGCAGCCGGCGTACGATCACCCCGAGCCGGGCCATGCGCTGGGCGCACAGCGCCAGCGCGGTGGTGACGGCCGCGGCCATGCTCTCGGGCACCGCGGCGATGGCGAGCGCCACCCCCGCGAGGATGATGTCGACCAGCGACGCCTCGCCCCGGCTGACCCGGGTGAGGCCGATGAGGATCATCAGGGCGCCCGCCGCGACAGCGAGCAGGCCGATCCGCCGCGACACCTGGGCGAGCTCGGCCTCCAGCGGTCCCCTGCCGCCGCCGCGCAGGGCCGAGGCGATGCGGCCGACCTCGGTCGCGGCGCCGGTACGCAGCACTTCGGCCGTTCCGCGGCCGTGCACGACGAGCGTGCCGGAGAAGATCTCCCCCGCGCGGTCGCCCAGCGGCACGTCCGGCCCGCCGGGGCCACCCGCCCGTTTGGCCGCGGACAGCGACTCCCCCGTCAGCGGCGCCTCGTCCACCGCCAGCGCCTCGGCCTCGACCAGCCGGGCGTCGGCGGGCACCCGGTCCCCGGCCGCGACGACGACGAGGTCGCCGGGGACCACCTCGGCCGCGGGCACCCGTCGTACGGCGTCGCCCCGCACGACCGTGGCCATCGGCGCGGTGAGCGCCCGCAGCGCACGCACGGCCTTGTCGGCCCTGGCCTCCTGGCCGGTCCCGATCAGCACGTTCACCAGCAGGATGGCCAGGATCGCGATGCCCTCGGGCACCTCGGCGAGGACGACGAGCGTGACCAGGCCGGCCACCAGCAGCAGGACCGACAGCGGATCCGCCAGCTGACGCGCGGCCCGGACCGGCAGGGCCGGCGGCCGGGGCTGGGGGATCTCGTTGGGCCCGTGCTCGGCGAGCAGGCGCGCGGCCTCCTCCTCGGGCAGTCCACGCAGCGTGCGCACAGCGGATGTCATGTCACCAGCAGATCATCCGGCCTCCGGCGGCTGCGCCGGGCGAAAGCCATCGGCCGCCGGGACCTTCGGCCCGCACCAGGCAGGGTAATCATCCGTGCCGGAATCCCCCAGGACGCAGGCCCGGCCACAGCGATACGGGCATATGCCCTATGTCGCTTATATCCACAGCTGAACGGGCAGGTGGGTGCCAGGTGTCTCGTCACTGCGCGGACGTTCCCGGGAGGGGTCTCGTCACGACGGTGCGGCGGCTCGCGGTGGCCGCGCTCGTCGTCTCGCTGGCGAGCCTCGCCGTTCCGGATGCGGCGGACGCGGCCTCCGCGCCGCTGCGCCGCAAGCCTCACGCGGCCGCGGCGGCCAAAGCAAAGGCCAAGGCGGCGAAGGCGGCGAAGGCTGCGAAGGCGAGAGCGAGGGCCAAGCCCAGGCCCGGCCCGCAGAGTTACCAGATCGCCCGGGACTCGCGGACCAGTGCCACGCAGTACAGTTCGGGCAACGGCCGGGACGTCCAGAACCTCAACGGCGTCAGCACACCCTCGCTCCTGAGCGGCCCGCAGTCGACCACCGTCACGTCCGCCGGGAAAATCACCAGTCAGGGCGCGTACTGCGCCCCCGGCAGTCCCTCCTGCAACATCTCCCAGAACATGAGGTGATCAGCGCGGATGGCGGTCAGATGTGATGGCGGCGCCACCTCCGGTCGGCCGCCGCCCAGGCCGCCTCCCACTCGCGGTAGCGCCTGCGGTCCAGTCGATGACGCCCCAGAACGAAGCTGGCCCAGGCCAGGACGGCGGCCGCCGACACGACGCCGAAGGCGGCCAGCCACGCCCTGGTCACCGTCTCAGCCCGCTGCTGCGGCGCCACGGCCGGCCTGCCCTCGGCGTCGACCCACAACCGCGCGTTCGCCGGGCCGTCCCGCAGGAGGAGAGCCACCGGGACCATGCCCTCCCGGACCTCGCCGCCCGGCAGCGTCCACCGCACCGGACTCGCCCCCAGCAGCCCGCGGCCGTCAACCGCGACAGCCGACGTGTCCTGGATCAGGGTGGCCTCGACCAGCTGCCGCGCTCCCGGCCCCATCCGCTCGGCCCTGACGCCGCCGTCGTACACCGTACGAGCGATCAGCGAGGCGGGCCACGCGGCGAGCAGGACGACGGCCAGCGCCGCCACCACGAGCGCCGCCTCGATCCGGTCGGAACGGCGGCGCAGCGGGTTGCGATCAGGCCGGTAGCGGCGTAGCCACGACACGACCCAGCGGGCGACCGATCTCATGGGCACACCTCCTGACGACCACAGGAGATCCCACTTCCCCCGGCGCGCCCGTCCACGCGCGTTCCGGCTGCCCGAGATCGGCCTACCTCACTCCATGACCTCGGAGGGGGCGCGTCGCATGCTCTCGCTCTCGTCGATGACGAACCCCAGCCGCATGATCATCTGCGGCGGCTCTCCCGAGCACAGATGCGTGCGGATGAACTCGCGCAACTCGGGCATCTCAAGTGCCTGTGTGTGGAAGGCGACGCTCACTCCGTACGCGGAGGCGTGCAGCAGCATCCGCTGCAGCGCCTCGCCCGCGCGCAGCCAGTCCTCGCGGCCGTCGCCGTCGGTGCTCAGCAGCGCCACGAGACCCGTCGACGCGGACACCCGCTCGTCCGGCGCCATCCCCCACTCGTGCCCCCGGGCGTAGTCCCGCTGCGCGAAGTGCTGGGGGTGCATACGCCGGGGATCGGTCGGATAGCCGGCCGCCGGTACCCCGTCCCGGCGCGAGCTGCCGGGCGGCCGGGCCCAGCGCATGAGTTCCAGGACGAACAACCGGTCCTGTGACTGCACGTCCTGGGCCGCGCCGGTGAGCGCGGCGAGCACCCGGGCGGCGGCGTCCGACGTGATGGGCATCATGTGGCCGCCCTCGGGCGCCGCTTCCGATACGAGGGCGTCGACCAGACGGTCCGGCACCGGCAGAGCCGTGAACCCGGACCGGTGGGTGCGGCGGCGCTCGATCTCGGCGTGCAGCAGGCGGATGTGCTCGCCCGGCTCACGCCCGGGCCGCACCCGTATCCTGGCCAGCAGCAGCGGACGCTCCGGGTCCGGGAAACGGCGGACCTCGGGCTCGTAGCCGAGCGCCAGCAGGGTGATACGCACATTGAACAGCGCGGCGCCGCAACTTATCGTCATCTGCCGGCCGGTGGGATCGGAGACCCGCAGCTTCCTGTCGGGGTCGGCGCGCAGGCAGATCTCGTCGCCGGAGACGCCGAACGACCAGGGCTGGGTGTTGTGGATCGAGGGCGCCCACAGAGCCGCCTCCACCGCGGCCTGTGCGGCCTGCGCGATCCCCTCGGAAGTACGAGTGTTCACGATCTCCTCCCCTGGCTCGGCTACAGCAACGGCGGGGCGATGAGCAGGTCGTCCACGAGGAAGGCGACGTCGGCTTCCACCTCGACGACCCCCTCGACCCGGCGTACGGCGTGCAGCAGCGGCTTGACGTCCGACCTGCGGGGCACCTGTCCGCTGATCCCGACCACGCCGCCGGAGACGGTGATCCGCAGGTCGTCGGGGCCGAGGTTCAGCCGGGCGGCGATTTCCTCGATCTCGGCCAGGATGTCCTCCGCCGGGCGGACGAACACGCGCAGCAGGTCTCCCTGGTGCACCGTGCCCATGATGCGGCCGGTCATGGCGTCGATCACGGGCAGCTGCTTGATGCGGTTGCGGTGCATCAGCCGGGCCGCGTCCCGCACCGACGTGCCACCGGTCACCGTGATCGCGGGGCGCGACATGATCTGGCCGGCCTTCGTGCCCACCGCCTTACGGTGCTCCTCACGCCTGCGGGGACCGTCGAACACGCTCTCGTCCAGGACGAACTCCTTCAGGAGGATGTCGTCCTCCGACACCACACCCACCGGGCGCCGGTCGGCGTCGATCACTGTGACCGCGCCCACCTTGAACCGCTGCATGGTGGCGACAAGGTCCGCGAACGACGCGTCCATCGGCACCGCGATGGCGACCTTGCCCATGACATCCTTCACCTTCGTCGTCATGACGACGCCTCCCATCTCCTCATTGCCAGCGTGCCTCGCCGCGTCCTTCCGGGTCAGCGGTGAAGGTCCTGACCACCTGGGACTTTCGGCCACCCGTCGCGTCTGCGTTCCTCCCGTGGCGAAGGACCCGGTCAACAGGGCCCTCAGTCCCTTCGCAGGCCGCCCGATCGGCGGTGCGATGGAAGCGAAGGCCACGGCCCGGAAAGGAGCCGATCATGCACATGAAGGTGCGAGACGTCATGACCAGCGAGGTCGCCTCCGTCAACGGCAGTACGCCGTTCAGGGACGTAGCCGAGGTGCTCATCGCGCACGAGGTCAGCGCGGTGCCCGTGGTCGACGGCGAGGGCCATGTCATCGGCGTGGTATCCGAGGCCGACCTGCTGCGGAAGGAGGAGTTCCGCGAGCAGTTCTACCGCGAGGGCTACCGGCCGCCGCTGCGGGCCCGCCTGCGTGAGGCCGTGGGGCACGGGGCCTCCAGGACCCAGGAGCGGGCCCACGGTGTGACCGCCGCCGAACTCATGTCCGCCCCCGCGGTCACCACCTGGCCCTACACCAGCGTGGTCAGCGCCGCGCGCCAGATGAGCCGGCACGGGGTCAAACGCCTGCCCGTGGTGGACGACGAGGGCGTGCTCGTGGGCATCATCAGCCGCCACGACCTGCTCAAGGTCCTCGCCCGCGCGGACGCCGACATCGCGAGGGAGATACGCGAGGACGTCATCGGCAACTGCCTGTGGGCCGACCTGTCGGGCGTCGAGGTGTCGGTGTCGGAAGGCGTCGTGACGCTCACCGGCGCACTGGAGCGCCGCTCCCAGGCACGCGTGCTCACGCGGATGGTCGAGCGGACCAACGGCGTGATCGGGGTCGTCGACCGCCTGGAGTGGAAGGATGACGACGCCGGCCCCTGGGAGGGCGCCTGATCGGCCCTGCGGGGTGTGATCATGTCTGCGCTCGCCGGGCTCTGGGGTGGTAGGTGAAGACCCAGCGGTCTTCGCCGACCCTCCGGCGGGTGTAGCGGTCGGGGTGCTGGTAGCGGTCGCGGTTGTGGAACTGGCAGGCCGGGCCCAGCAGTTTGAGGTCGGTCAGGCCGCCGCTGCTCCAGTTGTCGGCGTGGTCGATCTGGCACCGGGTGGCGGGCAGGGGGCAGCCGTCGATCCAGCAGGTGGCGTAGCGGGCGTAGATCGCCCGCCGCTGGGCCGGGGTGGCCAATCTGACCTTGCGGCCCATGTCCAGAACCTGCCCGTCGGCGTCCATCACCAGGCGCACCAGGGTGGAGGTGCGGGCCAGCCGGTGCACGCCGGAGACGGGCAGCACCTGCCCGGTCGCCGGCAACAACCCCGGCGCCGTCCCCAACACCGCCCCCGCCAGCCCTCCGGCCGACGCTCCCGGTGGCGACCCCGGCTCTCCTCCCGGTGGCCTCTCCGGTTCTGGTCCCAGCACGCCCTGCGGCGTCCCCTGCTCTGGTCCAGGCTCTGGCCCCAGCACGCCCTGCGGCGGCCCCGGCTCTGGTCCCGGTGGTGGCCCCGGCTCCGTTCCGGACGTGCCGGACGTCCTCGGCGCTGCGGACGAGCACCGCGCCCTACTGCCGCACCCGCACCCGCACCCGCACGCGCCCTCGCCATGCCGCTGGCGCTCGTGGCCGTCGCCCTCACGCGTGGCCTGCGCATCGCGGCAGTCCCCCGCAGGCAGGTCGGCGCTGTTGATGGCGCTCTCGGCGGTGCTCTCAACGGCGGCCTCTGCGGCTACATCGGCAGCGGCGCCTACTCCGGAAACGGCTTCCTCGGCCGCCTCGGCGTCCTGAGTGTTCTCGGGCTCTTCGGTGTCCTCAGGGCCTTCCGGGCCTTCGGAGGACTCGGCGCTCTCGGAGTGGTCGGTGGCAGGGCCCGGGTCGGGGGTGGGGTCGGCAGGGAGGGATTCGACGTTGACCAGCACCAGGAGCTCTGCGGCGATCTTCTCCTCCAGCAGCGCCATGAACGCATCCGCCTGACGCACCCTCAGCGGCCGGTCATCACCCTCCGCCTTCGGCCTGGCATACGCATCCAGCAACGCCTGCAACCGGGCGGCATGCTCACGCGGGAGATAGAACTCCCCCTCCAAACCGCCGCCCTTACCGGGGCGCACCCGCAGGAACCGCCGCCCGTAATCGGCCCGCTCATCGCGGTCCTCACCATCGGGGTCCAGCACCGCCCGCAGATAACGGCCCGCCCTGGCCACCTCCGCCGCCCCCGCCCTCCCCGCCAACTCCAGCAGAATCGGCTCAGCCACCGCAGCGTGCTCATCGGACAGGCCGGCAACGGCGGTGCAGATGGCCTCCACCACCCCCGCCGCCAACCCACCCACCGCGAACTTCTCCCGCACCCGCGGCAGGCGCGCCAACTCGATCCCCAGGGTCAGCAGCCGGCTTGCTCCGGCGACGCTCATTCCTCCGGCGGTGCGCAGCCAACTGCGGGTGGAGGCATGCCCATGCCGCCGAGCCTGCCCCGCCCGATGCACCCGCCCCACCCGATCCGCCAGAGCACACGTGATCCGATCCCGCGCGAACACCAACTCCTCAGCCTCAGCCAGACAAACATCCACATCATCCGGAACCGGCGCCAACGCCAACGCCCGCGCCGACTCACGAACAGAACCCACCAGCACCCACGACGACCGACCCCGGCGATCACCCGCGCCGGCCCCATCCGCCCCGGCAGAACCCGCCCCCGCATCATCGGCAGCACCAGACGCACCAGTGGCACTGCCAGCGGTGGCACTGTCAGCAGCCGCACTTGGACGCGGGGGCATTTGCCCAAGGAGGAATTTCCACCTTCGCGCGACACGAGGATCACGGGCCGGGTCGCCAGGGATATTTGTTTGGCTTATTCCCCAGATTCGCCCATCGCCGGTTCGCGCGCCTTCCGATGACCAGAGAGGCGAGCAGGCAGTGAGTCGCTCCCACCAGGTCTCATCCGGCATGTTCGAACGGCCGAAGCGGTCAGGGTCGATAAGTGACGACGCCATGACACTCCCTCCAGCTCATTCGAATACTTGTATGAATTCTTTCACGCGGTTCTCGCCCGCTACAAGCGCGAAGCCGAATTAGATGGGGTCACAGGCAGCCGGATAATTCCGGCCAATATCAGCCAAAAACGATTCTTATCGGCTCGCTCCACGTTTCCGCTGCCCGGCGGCCCGAGGCCGGGCGGTTCCGCCGGCAGGTGGCCGCCCCTCCCGCCGGAACCCCCGCAGCCCGCCAGAACGCCGCAGACCACCGGAGCGCCCTCGGCCCGGCCGATCGTGACGACGATTTTCGCGACGGCGGCTGGCGCCGCGCTCACGGTGCCCACCTGCGGCGATGCCGAGGCAGCGGTGCCATCGCACCCACCGCGGCAGCGGCGATTTTCCGGAGAGGTGGTTTTCGTTCTCCCATCGGCGGTAGCCCAGAAAGGGACCGACCAAGCGAGAGACAAGGAGAAGCACGTGATCACTCACGAGCAGATCCCCATGATGCTCGACAACCCGGTCCACGACCTCAACGGCGACAAGATCGGCGAGGTCGCGCAGGTCTTCCTGGACGACGCGACGGGACGGCCGAAGTGGGTCTGCGTCAAGACGGGACTCCTCCACACCAAGGAGACCTTCATCCCGCTGCACGACGCGAACCTGACGGCCGGTCATGTCGAGGTCCCGTACGCCAAGGAGCACGTCAAGAACGCTCCCGACGTGAAGCTGGACGCCGACGGGCACCTGTCCGCGGAGCAGGAGCGTGAGCTCTACCGTCACTACGACATGAGCTGGGACGCCGCCTGGGAACGCGCGAACCGGTCCGACAACATCACCGGCTGGGCCGACAGCGGCGGGCGGCGCGAGCGCGAACGCCTGGGGGCCGGCCCCGAGGACCCTGCGGACTACAGAGACCCCGCGGACTACAGGGACTACGCCGTGACCCGCGGCGGGGAGCGGTACGGCACCGACGATCCCGCGCTCGGCTCCGGGGACCGGCTGGACGCCGAGATTCCCGGTACGCATCCGGGTGAGCCTCTGGCGCCTCGCGACCCCGCGACCCGGTCCGGTGAGCTGTTCGGCGGCGGCGATCCCTCGATCACGTCGAGCGAGCGGTACGGCACCGAGGATCCGGCGGCCCGGTCGCAGGAGCGGTTCGGCACCGGCGACCCGTTGACGCGGTCCGGCGACCGGTTCGTCACCGACCCGGACGCCCGTGACCGGGACATCCGCCGCCGGGACGTCCCCGGCGAGGACGAGCCGCGCCTGTAGACCGCGCTTCGTCCTTCACCAGCCCCGTTGCCCCGGTGCGCCTCCGCCGCCGGGGCAACGGCGTGCCCGGCCGCTATCAGTCGTCGTCGACGATCTCGCCGTGCACCACGCGGCCACGGCTCGCCCCGGCGGGCCCACCGAAGCCCTCCGCCCCGTCGAAGCCCGCCCCGCCGAATCCCGCGGTCCGGTCGAAGAGCGGCGCGTACGGCGAGCGGGCGGCGAGTGAGCGCACCCGGCGGCCGAGGAACCACGACAGCCAGCGGCGGGCGATCGGCCGGGTCAACGGCAGGATCATGAAGAATCCGAACACATCGCTCAGGAAGCCGGGGGTCATCAGGAGGGCGCCACCGGCGACGATCAACGCGCCGTCGGCGAGTTCCCTGTCCGGCATGCGCCCCGATTCGATGGTCGTGCGCAGCGCCGCCCAGGCCCGCCGTCCCTCCCGGCGCACCAGCCAGGCGCCGAGGATGCTGTCGGCGATGAGCAGAGCGACCGTCTCCCACCCGCCGATCACGGACCCCACCCGGATCAGAAACCAGATCTCCAGGACGGGAACCAGGAGGAACCCGAGGAACAGCCCGATCCGCATGTCTTGCCCCACTCACCCCGGCACTCGTACGTCTGCGTCAACGTCCCCGCGGCCGCTGGGGTTCCTGTGGATCGCGCCTATCGCCGCGGGCGAAACCGGTCGGCGAACCCCGTGACCCCCCAGACGGCCACGCGCCAGAAGGCCTCGATGATGATCCTCCGGCTCATCTTGCTGCTGCCCACGGTGCGCTCGACGAACGTGATCGGCATCTCCCTGACCCGCAGGCCCTGCCGTACGGTGCGGAGCGTGAGGTCCACCTGGAAGCAGTAGCCCTGCGACTCGACGTCGTCCAGCCCGATCTTCTCCAGCGTGGCCGCCCGGTAGGCACGGAAGCCGGCGGTGGCGTCGCGGACCGGGATGCCGAGCACCAGCCGGACGTAGGTGTTGGCGCCCCGGGACAGCAGCTCACGCGAGAACGGCCAGTTGACGGTCTTGCCGCCGGGCACCCACCGGGACCCGATGGCCAGGTCGGCGCCGTCGGTCACCGCGTCGAGCAGCTTGTGCAGTTCCTCGGGCTGGTGGGACCCGTCGGCGTCCATCTCCACCAGCACGTCGTAGCCCTCGGCCAGGCCCCACCGGAACCCGGCGATGTAGGCGGCGCCCAGCCCCTGCTTGCTCGTCCGGTGCAGGACGTGGACTTGGTCGTCGGCCTCGGCCAGTTCGTCGGCGATCCGGCCGGTGCCGTCGGGGCTGTTGTCGTCGGCCACGAGCAGGTGAACGTCGGGCAGCGCCTCACGCAGCCGCCGCGTGATCATCGGGAGGTTCTCCCGCTCGTTGTACGTGGGGACGATCACGAGCACCCGCCCTGGGGTCCGCTCCATCAGCTTTTCCTCCGCCCAGAGATGGCCGCCACCGTCGCTCCGGCTCCCATGAGTATCAAAACCCACTCCGGCAGCGCACCTACCCCTGCCGCCACCGTGTTCTTCGTCCTGACGGGGACGTCCAGGACGTTCATCCCCGCCACCAGCTCGCCCGTACGCCAGCCGACCCGCCCGTCCGGGCCGACGTACGCGGAGATGCCGGTGGTCGCCGCGGTGACCACCGCGCGGTTGAACTCCACCGCGCGCAGCTGCGACATCGCGAGCTGCTGCGGCGGCAGGTTGGTGAGCGCGTAGCTGGCGTTGTTGGTCTGCACGACCAGCGGGGTGCCGCCCGCCAGCACGGTTTCACGCACCGTGCTGTCGAACGCCACCTCGTAGCACTCGACGGTCCCGATGGTCACCGGGCCCATCCGCAGCGCCCCCGGCCTGTTTCCCGGAACCGACTGGCGGCCGACCAGGTTGGCCCGCGACGACAGCGCGAGGAACAGGTCCTTCATGGGGGTGTACTCGCCGAATGGCACGAGCCGCTGCTTGTCGTAGTACGCGCCGGGGCCGGTGACGGGGTCCCAGACCACGCCGCGGGTGGCCCGCTCCTCGGTGCCGATCTTGACCACCGCGCCGACGAGGACCGGCACGCCGATGTCCTTCACGGCGGAGTCGATCACCTGCCGGGCGAACTCGCTGCTGTAGGGGTCGATGTCGGTCGAGTTCTCCGGCCACACCACGATGTCGGGCCGCGGGAGCTTCCCGGCGCGTACGGCCTCGGCCATCCGGTGCGTCTCGTCGGCGTGGTTGCGCAGCACGACGGCGGGCTCGTCGCCGAGGAAGTACATCCCCCGCCCAGGGACGTTGCCCTGGATGACACCGATCCGCACTGTCCTGCCCTCGTCGCCGGGCCGGGGCACGACCAGCCCCAGCACCGGTACGGCTATCGCGGCGAGGAGCGTTCCGGCAACCACCCGGTCGGCCCGCCACCTCGGCGGACGCCGTGTGACCAGCGCGGCGAGCAGCATCCCCGTGAGTGCGACCGTGAAACTTACAAGTGGGGCGCCGCCCAGCGCGGCGAAGCCGGTGTACGGCGACTCGCCCTGGCTGAAGGCCAGCCGCGCCCAGGGAAAGCCCCCGACGGGGAACAGTCCCCGGGCCCACTCCTGTGCCACCCACAGGCAGGCCACCCAGAGCGGCCACAGGCGCAGCCGCATGACGAGGGCGGCGAGACAGGCCAGCGCCGCCCAGAACAGGCTCTCGATGCCCGTCAGGGCCAGCCAGGCGTCGTCCCCGATGGGGCGGACCCAGGCCAGCGTCGGCAGGAGGAACGCCAGCCCCCCGGCGTATCCGATCCAGGCGGCCCGGCGCGGCCTGGTGCCGCGGACGGCGAGGGCGAGCAGCGCCAGGCCCACGGGCGCGCAGAACCACCACCCGAGGGGCGGGAAGGCGAGGTAGAGCACCAGGCCGCCCGCGACGGACGCGACGAGGCGGATCAGCGCGCCCGGCACTCGCGCCCGGGGCGCCGCGGCGGCGGCCGGCTCCGTGTCCTGTGCCGTCTTCAGTGCCACGGGACAGTTTCTCCTCGCGTGTCGATGGGCCCGCGTCCTGGTGCGGAAAATCACCCCAGGTCAGGGTCGCAGACGGCGGCGGGAGCCGCCAAACCGGCCCTCGGCAACTCTACGAGGAAGTGAAGGGGGCCCGGGCGGCCCTTCGGACCGGTTCCGTCCCGTCGGCGGCGGGCGCGGAGCTCCGTTGTCTACTGGGTGCCCGGGCCCCTCCTGGGTCCAACCCCCCGGCCGGCTGGGGTGCCCCGCCTCGGCGGAACGCCGCCCTGCGCCTGGTGTGCTGACGGGATCACGCTCCGTCATCGACGCAGAGGCCAGCGGCGCCATAGAACGGCCAACCGGTCAGTCCCGTGCTGGACTTTGCAGCAAACTACCGACCTCAGCGCAGATGTCAACCGCGTCCCGATCAGCGGAAACACCACGTTTCCGCAGGTGGGAGCGGTGTCGGTTCAGCGCCGTTCCAGGCCGGTCAGAGCCCCCGGCAGATCGCCGGTGTGGACGACCCCGAGGCGGCTCGTGGCCCGGGTGAGGGCCACGTAGAGGTCGCTCGGGCCGCGCGGCGACTCGCGCAGGATCCGGCCGGGCTCGACCACGATCACCGAGTCGAACTCCAGCCCCTTGGCCTCGGTCACCGACAGCACCGCCACGGGCGCGTCCAGCGCGGCCGGGCCGGGCCCGGTGGCGGCATCGGGCACGACGGCCCGGACCATCCGCCCGGTCTCCCCGACCATCCCCGCAGGGGCGATGACCACGAGGCGGCCCCCCTCGACGACCTCGGCCGCGACCGCGGGACCCGCCTCCACCAGGGACGCGACCCGCAGGGCCCACGGCCGCTCGCCGGTCTCCCGCACCGACTCCGGCGCCTTCAGGTCGGGGCCGACCAGTTCGAGCACGCGGGCGGCGACCTCCATCAGCTCGGCGGGGGTGCGGTAGTTGACGCTGAGCCGCTCCTCGCGCCAGCGGCCCGCGACGTACGGGTCGAGGACCCGCGCCCAGCTCGCCGCGCCGGCGGCCGACCCGGTCTGGGCGATGTCGCCGACGATCGTCATGGAGCGGCTCGGGACGCGGCGCATGATCACCCGCCAGGCCATCTCCGACAGCTCCTGGGCCTCGTCCACGATCACGTGACCGAAGGCCCACGTGCGGTCTCTGGCGGCCCGCTCGGCCGTGGTGAGATATGTCTCCTCGGCCTGCTGCCGTTCGGCGAAGCGCTCGGCGTCCATGATGTCGGCCAGGCCGGTCAGTTCCAGCACCTCACGGGCGTAGGCGATGCGCTCCTCACGCTCCTGCTCGGCCCGGCGGGCCGCCCGCAGCACGCCCTCGTCGATGTCCCCCAGCAGCTCGGCGGCCTCGTCGAGCAGCGGCACGTCGGCCACGCTCCACCAGTTCTCGCCCGGCTTCTCCCCCGCTTTGGGCGGCTCGCGCAGCAGCAGGTCGCACTCCCGCGCGCCCAGCCCGGCCGCCGCCATCCGCTCGCGGTCGGTGAACAGCCCGATCAGCAGCTGCTGTGGGGTCAGGTACGGCCACAGCCGGTTGAGCGCCACCCGCACCGGCTCCTCGGTGCGCAGGTCCTCGCGCAGGTCGGCGAAGTCGGCGTCGTCGAGCGCGCCGCGCCCCAGGTGCCTGGCCGCCTGCCGGGTGAGCGCGGTCAGCAGGTGCCGTACGAACACGGCCCTGGCCTGGTTGTGCGGCCGGCGCGAGCGGTGGGCCTTCGACCTGGCCGACTCCAGCGTCTGCCGGTCGAGCTTCAGCGTGAACTTGTCGAGCCGGATCTCCACGGGCGTGCGCGGCATCCGCTGGCGCTCCCGTACGGCCCGCGCGATCACGTCGGCCATCCCGATCCGGCCCTTGACCGCGGCGGCCTCGGGCGGATCCTCCCGGGTCGCGGTCAGACCGGGGTACAGCTCGCCCACGGTGGACAGCAGCACGTCGGTCTCGCCGAGGGACGGCAGCACCTGCTCGATGTAGCGCATGAACGTCGGGTTGGGCCCGAGGATCAGCACGCCCCGGCGTTCCAGCCGCTCGCGGTAGGTGTACAGGAGGTAGGCGGCGCGGTGCAGGGCCACCACGGTCTTGCCGGTGCCCGGCCCGCCCTGGACGACGAGCACGCCGTTCAGGTCGCTTCTGATGATCTTGTCCTGCTCGGCCTGGATGGTCGCCACGATGTCGCGCATGCGGCCGGTGCGCTTCTCGCCGAGCGCGGCCAGCAGGGCAGCCTCGCCGTTGAGCGAGGCCCGGTCGGCGTCGGTGAGGCCGTCGAGGTCGAGCAGGTCGTCGTCGATCGCGGTGACCCTGCGGCCCCGCGTGTGCAGGTGCCGCCGCCGGGTGACGCCCATCGGGGCGGCCGGGGTGGCCCGGTAGAACGGCTGCGCCACCGGGGCCCGCCAGTCGATCAGCAGCCGGTGCTGGTCGTCGTCCGACAGGCCGATGCGGCCGATGTACAGCCGGCTCGCGTCGGCGTGATCCAGCCGGCCGAAGCACAGGCCGTTCTCCACCGCCCACAGGCGGGCCAGCCGCTGGGTGTACATGACGGCGAAGCTGTCGCGCTCCGAGCGGTTCTGGTGGGTGCCGAAGGCCCCCTGGGCCAGCACGGCGTCGAGCTGCCCGCGCGTGCGCTCCCGCAGCACGTCGAGGCGCTCGTACAGCGCGGCGACGTACTTCTGCTCCCGGGCCAGCTCGCCCGTCGAAGACTGTGGCATAGGCCGCCAGATTCTACGTGCCGTCCCGCTCTTTGCCCGCATCGGGCACGAGGGGGTCACAGGTGGATCTCGGCGTCCAGCGCGCTCTTGACGGCGTCCGGGCCCGTTCGTACGGTCGCGTCCATAGTTAGGAAACTTTCCTAACGCATGGCGGTAGGAGAACGCATGACCCGGCCCATCGCGGGGACGCCGAGCCTGCTGCGCGCGATCAACGACCGCGCCGCGCTGATGGTGCTGCTGGAACGCGGTCCGCTGACCCGGCCCGAGCTGGGGGCGCTGACCGGCCTGTCCAAACCGACCGCCTCCCAGCTGCTGGCCCGGCTCCAGGAGGCCGGCCTGGTCGTCCTGGACGGCATCCGCGAGGGCCTGCCGGGCCGTACGGCGGAGCTCTACCGGATCAACCCCCGCGCGGCGCACGTGGCGGCGCTGGACGTCACCCCGGCGCGCATCGCGGTCGCGGTCGCGGACGTCACCGGCGCGGTCGTCGCCGAGCACCGCCTGGCCACGCCCGGGCGCACCGGCGGCGACGTGGTGGAGCGGGTCAGAGCCGCGCTCACGGGGGCGTGCGGCCCGGCCGGCCTCGACCCGACGGAGCTGAGCCGGGTGGTCGTCGGCATCGGCGGCGCCGTCGACCCCTCGACCGGCAGGCTCGGCTACGCCGCCCACATCCCCGGCTGGCACATCCCCGACCTGATCGGGACCCTCCGCGACGGGATCGGCGTGCCGATCGACGTGGAGAACGACGTCAACCTCGTCGCGCAGGCCGAACGGTCCCGGGGCAGCGCCCGCGGCCACCAGGACTACGTGCTGCTGTGGGCCGACGAGGGCATCGGCGCCGCCCTCGTCATCGGCGGCCGCCTGCACCGCGGGGCGACGGGCGGCGCGGGCGAGGTCGGCTACATGCCCGTGGTCGGCGCCCCCACCGCGCGGGACGTCGGCAGGCGGGCCAACCACGGGTTCCAGGCGCTGTCGGGCGGCCCGGCCGTGCTCGCCCTCCTGCGCGCGCACGGCGTGCGCGGCTCCACCCCGGCGCGCGCCGTACGCAACGCGGTCGCCGCCGCGGGGCGCGGCGGCCCGGCCGGCGAGAGCGCGCGCGAGGCCCTGCGCGACCTCGCCGGCCGTCTCGCGCTGGGGCTGGCCGCGATCACCGCCGTGGTCGACCCCGAGATCGTCGTGCTGTCCGGCGGCGTGCTGCTGGCGGGCGGCGAGGTCCTGCGGGAGACGGTCGAGCGCGAACTGCACGCGCTGACCATCCCCCGGCCCCGCGTGCTGCTGTCCACCCTGGAGGGCAACCCCGTCCTCGCCGGGGCCCTCGACCTCGCGCTCGGCGCCGTACACGAGGAGCTGTTCGGCGCGGTGAACACATCCCCTTCTATGCGCTAGGGAGGCACCCCCCATGAAACGCCTTCTCCTCGTCTCCGCTGTGACCGGGCTGGCCGCGCTCACCGCCTGTACGGCCGGCACCGAGAGCGGGCCGCCCAAGGTGGCCCAGAGCAGGGCGAGCCACGACCCGGTCACCATCGAGTTCTGGCACGGCTTCAGCGCCGACAACGAGCTCAAGGCCTTCGACGAGACCCTCGCCGGCTTTCGGAAGAAGTTCCCCTGGATCACGGTCAAGCCGACCAAGGCCGTCCAGGACTCCCAGATCCTCCAGTCCGTGCGCGGCGGCAACCCGCCCGACGTGGCCCTGTCGTTCACCACCGACAGCGTCGCCGAGTTCTGCAAGGCCGGGATCTTCCAGGACCTCAACCCGTACCTGAAGGCGAGCGGCATCGACCCGGCGGCGCTGTTCCCGAAGGTGATCGCCGAATACACGCGGTATCAGGGCAAGCGCTGCGTGATGCCCATGCTCGCCGACGCGTACGGCCTCTACTACAACAAGGCGCTCATGAAGGGCCACGAGCCCCCGAAGACGATGAGCGAGCTGGCCGACCTCGCCAAGAAGCTGACGGTCAAGGACGACAAGGGCGACATCAAGGTCGCCGGGTTCGTCCCGACCAGCCAGATGTACGAGAACGCGCCGATCCACACCGGTGTGATGGTCGGCGCGAAGTGGACCAACCCCGACGGCACCTCGGCCATCGGCTCCGACCCCCAGTGGAAGAAGCTGATGACCTGGCAGAAGGACCTCACCGACTGGTACGGCTACGACAGGCTCGAGAAGTTCCGCAAGAGCTTCGGCGACGAGTGGTCGGCCGAGAACCCGTTCACCACGGGCAAGGTCGCCATGGCCGTCGACGGCGAGTGGCGCACGGCCATGCTCGCCGCCGACGCCCCGGACCTCGGCTACGGCACCGCGCCGCTGCCGGTGGCCGACGACCAGCCCCAGCGGTACGGCGCGGGCTTCATCACCGGCACCGTCATCGGCATCCCGCGCGGCGCCGGGCACCCGGAGGCCGCCTGGGAGCTGGTGAGATACCTCACCACCGACACCGGCACACTCGTCACGCTGTCGAACGCGATCAGGAACGTGCCGAGCACGCTGCCCGCGCTCCAGTCGCCCGATCTCAAGAAGGACCCGAACTTCCAGACCTTCCTCGACGTCTTCGCCAACCCGAACAGCACCACGCTGCCGGCCCACGTCAACTCCGTCTTCAACCAGCAGACGCTGCAGGAGGCGCAGATCAAGTGGGAGTCGGGCCGCGCCTCCGACCTGGACGCGCTGCTCGCCGAGGTCGACAAGAAGATCGACGAGAAGCTCAAGCTGACGGCGGGCGGCTGAGCCGATGCGTGGGAACCTGCGCGCCCTGCTCTACCTGTCCCCCTGGCTCGCCGGGTTCGCGATCTTCTTCGTCTACCCGCTGCTGTCCACGGTCTACTTCTCCTTCCAGCGGTACGACCTGTTCACGCTGGAACCGGTCGGGCTGCTCAACTGGGAGTACTTCCTCAAGGACCAGGCGGCCTGGACGGCGATCCGCAACACCCTGTGGCTCGTCGTGGTGATGGTCCCGCTGCGGGTGCTGTTCGGCCTCGGCGTCGCCCAGCTGGTGACCCGGCTGAAGGCCGGCGTGGGGGTCTACCGCACGATCTTCTACCTGCCCGCCCTGGTGCCGCTGGTGGCCGGGACGCTCGGGTTCGTGTTCCTGCTCAACCCCGGCACCGGGCCGGTGCAGGCGATCCTGTCGGCCGTCGGGCTGCCCGCGCCGGACTGGTTCGGCGACCCTGCGTGGTCGAAGTGGGGGCTGACCCTGCTCGGCCTGTGGTCGGTCGGCGACCTGATGGTCATCTTCATGGCCGCCCTGCTCGACGTGCCCAAACAGCTCTACGAGGCCGCCGCCATCGACGGCGCGAACGGCTGGCGGCAGTTCACGTCGATCACGCTGCCGGTGATCCGGCCGGTGCTGATGTTCGCCCTCGTCACCGGGGTGATCCAGACGCTGCAGTACTTCACCCAGGCCGAGGTGGCCGCGCGGGTGGCGTCCGGGGCGACCGACTCGGCCGGGTCGGTCTTCACCCCCGGCTACCCCGACCAGTCCACGCTGACGTTCCCGCAGTGGCTGTTCCAGCAGGGCTTCCGCGACTACGCGATGGGCTACGCCTGCGTGCTCGCGCTGGTGCTGTTCGCGGTGGCGATGGCGTTCACGCTCATCCTGCTGCGGCAGTTCCGCTTCACGGAGGAGGAGTCGTGACCCGGACCGCGCTGCTGTGGGTCGCCCGGCACGCGCTGGCCATCGCGCTCGCGCTGGTGTTCCTCGGCCCGCTGGTGTTCATCGCGCTCACGGCCCTGATGAGCGACCGGCAGGCGCTCACCTCCGACCTGTGGCCGCACACCTGGAACTGGGGCAACTTCGCCGAGATTTTCGCGAAGGCGCCGCTGCTGACCTGGATCCGCAACACGCTGCTCTACTCGCTGCTCGCCACCGCGTTCATGCTGGTGTCGTCGATCCCCGTGGCGTACGCGCTGGCGCGGTTCCGCTTCCGCGGGCGGCGGCTGGCGTTCCTGCTGGTGATCACCACGATGATGCTGCCGCCGCAGGTCGTGGCGGTGCCGATCTACCTGATCTGGGCCCGCTTCCACCTGACCGGCACGCTGTGGCCGCTGATCCTGCCGATGCTGCTCGGCGACGCGTTCTCGATCTTCCTGCTGCGCCAGTTCCTCGTCACGATCCCGCGCGACTACTCCGACGCGGCGAAGGTCGACGGCTGCGGCGAGTTCCGCACGCTCGTGCGGGTGATCCTGCCGATGGCCCGCCCGGCCATCGCCGCCGTGGCGCTCTTCCAGTTCTTCTACTGCTGGAACGACTACTACGGGCCCCTGCTGTACGCGGGGACCGACCTGGACAACTGGACGCTGTCGCTGGGGCTGGCGGCGTTCCGGTCGGTGCACCGCGTGCAGTGGAACCTCACGATGGCCGCCACGCTGCTGGCCATGGCCCCGGTGATCGTCGTGTTCTTCTTCGCCCAGAAGGTCTTCATCGAGGGCGTCAAGCTGACGGGAGTCAAATGAAACTGGCCGTTGTCGGGGGCGGTTCCACGTACACGCCGGAGCTGATCGACGGTTTCGCCCGCCTGCGCGGCGAACTGCCGCTGTCGGAGATCGCGCTCGTCGACCCCGACGAGCACCGGCTCGCGACGGTCGCCGGGATGGCCCGGCGGATGCTCGCCCGCGCCGGGCACCCGGCCGCGCTGACCACAGCCACCCGCGTGGAGGACGGCGTCGCCGGGGCCGGGGCGGTGCTGCTGCAGTTGCGCGTCGGCGGCCAGACCGCCAGGAACGTCGACGAGACCCTGCCGCTGGAGTGCGGCTGCGTCGGGCAGGAGACCACCGGGGCCGGGGGCCTCGCCAAGGCCCTGCGGACCGTGCCGGTGGTGCTCGACATCGCCGAGAAGGTGCGCGCCCTCGCGCCCGGCGCGTGGATCGTCGATTTCACCAACCCCGTCGGCGTCGTCACCCGGGCGCTGCTCGACGCCGGCCACCGGGCGATCGGGCTGTGCAACGTGGCCATCGGGTTCCAGCGCCGCTTCGCCGCCCTTCTCGGCGTGGCCCCCGGGCGGATCACGCTCGGCCACGTCGGGCTCAACCACCTCACCTGGGAACGGTCCGTCCTGCTCGACGGCGTCGACGTCCTGCCCCGCCTGCTGGACGACCACGGAGAGGAGATCGCCGAGTCCGTCGGCCTGCCGGTGGAGCTGGTCCGCCACCTGCGCGCCGTGCCGTCGTACTACCTGCGGTACTTCTACGAGCACGACCGCGTGGTGGCCGAGCAGCGGACCTCGCCGTCGCGCGCGGCCGAGGTGGCCGCGATGGAGGCGGAACTGCTGGAGATGTACGCGGACCCGGCGGTGGACACCAAGCCCGGCCTGCTGGACAGGCGCGGCGGCGCGTTCTACTCCGAGGCCGCCGTGGCCCTGGTCGCCTCGCTCGCCGGCGACCGCGGGGACGTCCAGGTCGTCAACACCCGCAACAACGGCACGCTGCCGTTCCTCGACGACGACGCGGTGATCGAGGTCCCGGCCGCCGTCACGGCCGCGGGCGCCGTCCCGCTGCCCGCCGATCCCGTGGAGCCGCTCCACCGGGGCCTGATCGCCCACGTGTCGGCGTACGAGTCGCTCGCCCTGGAGGCGGCGCTGCACGGCGGCGCGGACCGCGTCAGGGACGCCCTGCTGGCCCATCCGCTGGTCGGCCAGGCGTCCCTCGCGGACGGCCTCGCCGCGCGCCTGGTGGAGGCCAACCGCGCCTTCCTGCCTTGGGCGGTGTCGAGGTGACCCTGCCGCGCACCGTGCTGGCGGTGGACGGCGGCAACAGCAAGACCGACGTCGCCCTCGTCCGCGAGGACGGCACGGTGCTGGCCGCCGCGCGCGGGCCCGCGTTCCTGCCGCAGAGCGCCGGGACCGGCGCCGCCGTCGAAGTGATCGGCCGGACCGTACGGCGCGCCCTCGCCGGCGAGACCGCCGCGCCGCCGTACGCCGACCACGTCGCGGCGTACGTCGCGGGGGCGGACCTGCCGGTCGAGGAGGAGCGGCTGCGGGCCGAGCTGCTGGCGCGCGGGTACGCCGCGAGCGTGGTCGTCGGCAACGACACCTTCGCCCTGCTGCGGGCCGGGTCGTCCACCGGATGGGGCGTCGCCGTCGTCTGCGGCGCCGGCATCAACGCCGTGGGGGTCTCCCCCACTGGGCGGGTCGCCAGGTTCCCGGCGCTCGGCCGCCTCAGCGGCGACTGGGGCGGCGGGCACCACCTGGGCGAGGAGGCCCTCTGGCACGCCGTACGCGCCGAGGACGGCCGCGGCCCCGCGACCGCGCTGACCGAGGCCGTGCGTGCCTGTTTCGGCACCGCCACGGTCGAGGAGGCCGTCGTCGGGCTGCACTTCGGGGACCTGCCGGGCGACCGGCTACACGCGCTCGTGCCGCCCCTGCTGGCCGCCGCCGCGGACGGCGACGCGGTCGCCGGGTCGCTGGTGGAACGACAGGCCGAGGAGATCGCGCTGCTCGGCGTCGTCGCCATGCGGCGGCTCGGCCTGCTCGCCGCGCCCTGCGAGATCGTGCTAGGCGGCGGCGTGCTGACCGCCCGCCACGCCCTGCTGACGTCGCTGGTCGAGCGGCACTACGCCGAGCGAGCGCCGCTCGCCCGGCTCGTCGTGGCCGGCGTGCCGCCGATCGTGGGCGCCGCGCTGCTCGGCCTCGACCGCCTCGGCGCGCCCCCCGAGGCGTACGCCCGGCTGCGGGCGCACTTCGCCCAGGAGGGGGACGGCGCTCAGCCGGTCACGTCGCCGTCCAGCTCCTTCTCGATCACCGGGGACCGGTAGTCGTACGGCGTGCTGAGGACGACGGTCGTGCGCGTGCTCACGTTGGCCGACGCGCGGATCTGCTGGAGGAGCTCCTCCAGGGCGAGCGGAGAGGCGACGCGGACCTTGAGGATGTAACTTTCATCGCCCGCGACGCTGTGGCACGCCTCGATGGCGGTCAGATGGCTCAGCCGTTCCGGCGCGTCGTCCGGCGCGGAGGGGTCGATCGGCTTGATCGAGACGAACGCGGTCAGCGGAAGGCCGATCTCGTCGTAGTCCACGAGAGCGGCGTATCCGCGGATGACACCACGCTTCTCCAGCCTGCGTACCCGCTGGTGAACCGCGGAGACCGACAGTCCGGTCTCCTTGGCCAGATCGGTGAAGCTCATCCGGCCGTCAGTCGCCAGCAGAGTGACGATTCGGCGATCGATCTCCTCCACCCGAGCAACGGTAGCGGCGGCGGGACCTTCCCGGGGAATCGCCACCGGACGGCCGCCCCGCGAACGGCCCCGCCCCGTCCGCGGCGGCCGATTCCGTGAACGCGCGGAACCGCCGTTTCCCGAGAGCACGCGACGCGGCAGGCCCGCGCACCCTGATGACAACGCCGGTGCCGTGACCTACGCTGAAAAAGCTCCTCTCCGGTACCCCTCCGGCGTCCGCCCGATACCCAGGAGGAAACGGTCGTGAATGACGGTCGAATAGGAATCCCCGATTTGCGGGACGTGTCGCTCGCGGAATTGACCGCGGACGCGGACGGCGCCGTGAACCGCCTGGTGACGCATGTGCTCGGGGAGACGGAAACGACCGGGACGGCGGTGTTCAATTCGGCCATCTGACGGCGCCGCGCCGCCTTTGGTCACCGAATACGTCCTCAAGATTCACAACCGGTGCGACCTGGCCTGCGATCACTGCTACGTCTATGAGCACGCGGACCAGAGCTGGCGCCGCAAGCCGCGGGCGATCGGCGGGGCGACGGTACGGTGGGCGGCCCGGCGGATCGCCGAGCACGCGGCCGCGCACGGTCTCGGCGAGATACGCGTGGTGTTGCACGGCGGCGAGCCCCTGCTGCTCGGGGCCGCGGGGCTGCGCGAGGTCCTGGCCGTGCTCCGCTCCCGCGTCGATCCCGTGTGCCGGCTGGATCTACGCCTGCACACCAACGGCGTGCTGCTCGACGAGACGCTGTGCGCGCTCTTCGACGAGTACGCGGTGCGCGTGGGGGTGTCCCTCGACGGCGACCGCGCGGCCAACGACCGGCATCGCCGGTTCGCCGACGGGCGGAGCAGTCATCCCCACGTCCGCCGTGCCCTCGAGCTGCTGAGGCGGCCGGAGTACCGGCACCTCTACGCCGGGCTGCTGTGCACGGTCGATCCGGCCAACGACCCGATCGCGGTCTACGAGGCACTGCTCGCCGAGTCGCCGCCCAGCCTCGACCTGCTCCTCCCCCACGCGACCTGGGACCACCCGCCGCCCCGGCCCGATGGGGGCACGCCGTACGCGGACTGGCTGGGCCGCGTCCACGCCCGGTGGACCTCCGACGGCCGTCCGGTCGCCATCCGCCTGTTCGACTCGATGCTGTCCGCCGCGTCCGGAGGGCCCAGCCTGGGCGAGTCCGTGGGCCTCGACCCGGTGAACCTGCTGGTCATCGAGACCGACGGCGGCTGGGAGCAGGCCGACTCGCTGAAGACCGCCTTCGACGGAGCCCCTGAAACCGGGCTGAACGTCCGCACGCACGCGGTCGACGCGGTGGCGGCCCTTCCCGGCCCGGCGGCCCGCCGCGGCGGCCTGGCCGCGCTGTGCGAGACATGCCGATCGTGCGAGGTGGTCCGCGTGTGCGGCGGCGGCCTGTACGCGCACCGTTACCGCACGGGGAGCGGCTTCTCCAATCCCTCCGTCTACTGCCCGGACCTCAAGGCGCTCGCCGGTCTCGTCGTCCCGGCCGCGAAAGCCGCCCCCACCCCGGACGCCGGCTCCACGGGGACAGCCGCTCACACGCTGTCCCCGGCCGCCTTCGACTCGCTCGCGCGGGGCCCGGGCGATCCCGCGGCGGTGGCGGCGCTCGCGCAGGCCGGGCTGTCGCTGACCCGGGCGCTGGTCGCCCGCGTCGCCTCCGGCCTGCCGGACGGAGCAGGCGAACTGGAGCAGGCGGCCCGGGAGGGGCTGGCCCTGCTCTCCCGGGTGGACCTCGAACGGCCGGCGGCCGTGGCGGAGGTCCTCGCCCATCCGTGTACGGCCGTGTGGGCGTCACGCTGCCTGCGTCCGCCGCGCGCGGCCTGCGCCACGCTGGACCTCGCCCACCTGGCGGGGATCGCCGCCTCGGCCGCGCTGCACGCCGGAATGGAGGCCGAGCTGCCGCTCCCCGTCCGCGACGGCTCCCTGCACCTGCCGGCTCTGGGCGTGCTCCGGCTGGGGCGGCAGGCGGGCCGTACGATCCGCGTCTCGGTCTCCTCCCGGGGGCTGTATGCGGCCGGACGGCGGGTCACCGGGCAGGACCCGCGCTGGCTGCCCGTACGGTCGGCCAGGTTCGGTGATCGCACGGTTCTCGTGGACGACCTCGACGCCTTCCGCGGCCGGTCCGGATGGCGTCCGGCGGGCCGTCTCACAGGCAGCCGCTGGGAGGGCTGGAGGACCTGCCTGGACGGCGCGGGCAAGCGCCTGGAACAGGACGCTCCCGCCTACGCCCGCGCGCTCGGGGCGGGACTGCGGGCCGTGGTGCCGCTGCGCCCCGGGCCGCCCCGCGGGCACCGCGCGGGCGGCCTCCGGCATCCGCTGGGTGCGGTCGGGCTGCCGCCGCCGGGCTCCGGCGATCTCGAGGTCGCACTGCTCCGCGAGTTCCAGATCGCCAAGCTGGACGCGCTGACGACCCTGCACGGCCTCGTCGAGGTCACCCCCCAGGCCCCCGGCCGAATCCTCCGGGAGGCCTACGCGCGGCTGGCGCAGGCGGAGCTGTGGCGGGTCACGCCCGGCGCGGACGCCCGAGACAGGTTCGGCAGGCTCAGCGCGCGGATCCACGAGGCGATCGACGTCCTGACCGCCTCCGGATCCCTGACACCGCACGGCGTCCGGTTCGTCGCGGGCATGCGGGCGACCGTCGGCGCGTGGGCCGGGGACTGACCTCGCGAACCCCGGAAGTTCTCCGTGAGAAATGGTTACCATCAAAGCGATATAAGAAAGCGGGGTGTGCGGGTTGGGCGATCGGGCTTTCGCCGATCTTGATCCGCGGGCGCCGCTGTTCTTTATGAGTTACGCGCACACGGAGAAGAACACACCGCCGGGCCCCAACGAGCTCGCCATGCGATTCTTCAATGATTTGTGCGTGGACCTGGCGGTATTGGTGCCCCGCATCCCGGGCGCGCCGTACGGCTTCATCGACAGGTCCATGGGCGGCGGCGAACGCTGGGAGGGCGAGCTGCTCGACGCGCTCGGAACCTGCCAGGTGTTCATCCCCCTGCTGATGGCGCCGTACATGCGGAGCAAGTGGTGCGCGATGGAGTGGCACGGCTTCTCCCGCCGGCGCGTCGTGCGGCTGGACGACTCCGCCTCGGTTCACCAGACCTGCATCCTGCCGGTCATCTGGGCGCCGGCGCCGGACGGCTTTCCCGAGATCGTCGGGTCGGTCGAGCGGTTCGCGGGAGAGAACCTGCACATCTTCGCCGAGGAGATCGCTCTGTACGAGGCCCACGGCATTTTCGGACTGCGCCGCCTCGGCAGGTCGAACGAGTACCACACCGTGGTCTGGCTCCTGGCGCAGCGCATCCAGAAGATCCTCATGCACCATCGCGTCGAGCCGCTCGCGCTCGACGTGAGGACACTCGGCACCAGCTTCGAGGAGCCGCGATGACCGACACCACCCGGAACGCCCCCTGGGAACGGCATGGCGGCTACTTCTTCCTCAGCTACGCCCACTCGCCTCCCCTGCCGGGCAGTTCCGGCGCCGATCCCGACCAATGGGTCCGGCCGTTCTTCCGCGACCTCAACACGGCCGTGCGGGCACTCGCCCGCCGCGACCTCGGCGTCTCCCCGGGCTCCTTCGACCAGGACGTCCGCGCCGGCACGGACTGGAAGGCGTGGCTCTCCCGCGCCCTCGGCTCCGCGGAGGTCTTCGTCGCGCTGTACTCCCCCGGGTACTTCGCCAGGTCCTGGCCCGGACGTGAGTGGGCCTGCTACCGGCAGCGGATGGTCGACGCCGGGGTGGCGGATCCGCTCACCCGGATCGTCCCCGTGCTGTGGGCGCCGCTGCCCGACGGCGCGGACCGGCCGGAGCTGCTCCAGATCGACGCCGGCTCCGTGCCCGGCTACGCGGAGCACGGCCTGCGCGCGCTACTCAAGATCGCTCCGATGCGCGGTTCCTACCACGCGGTGCTCGACCGGCTGGCCCGGCGGATCGTCGAGCTCGCCGAGGGATCGCCCGTCGGACCCTCGGAGATCGCGGACATCACGACGGCCGACAGCCCGTTTCCCTCCGCCGAGGCCCACCCGGTCTTCGAGGTGACCGTGGCCGCGCCGGCCCTCGCCGCCCTCCCGGCGGGCGCCGATCCCCACCGGTACGGGACCAGCCCGTGGCTCTGGCGGCCGTTCCTGGACGAGCAGGAGCTCTCCCTGGCCGAGTACGCGGCCGGCGTCGCCGAGCGGCTGGAGTTCGCGGCCGTGGTCAGGGACGTCCTGAGGCCCGATGCGGAGCGGCTGCCCGGGGTGGCGCTCATCGATCCCTGGTTCGTCGCGGACGAAGACGCCGCGGGCCGGCTGGACGCCTTCGTCCGGGGTCTACCGCCCTGGGTGGTTCCTCTCCTGGTGCCCGATCCCCGTGGGGGTGAGCGTGCGGACCGGCTCGCGGAGCGGACCAGGGGGCTTCTCGAACAGGCCGGAGCGCTCCGTACGGAGTCGGCCCGCGAGGCCGTCGCCGGCGTCCGCTCCCTGAAACATTTCGCCTCGATCATGCCGCGCCTGGTGGTGGAGGCCGAGCGGCAGTACTTCCGGCACGGTCCCAAGCCCGACCCGGACGATGTCGCGTCGCCGCGGCACCGGCTGGCGGGCGGGCCCGGGCCGAGCACCCTCACTCCGCCACCGGACACCCTCGGCGAGGAGACACATGGCTGACATGGACGACAGCAGGCAGCCGCGCACCCGCGACGGCCAGATCGTCACTTTCTATTCGTACAAGGGCGGCACCGGGCGCACGATGGCGCTGGCCAACGTCGCGTGGATCCTCGCGTCCAACGGCAAGCGCGTCCTCGTCGCCGACTGGGACCTCGACTCCCCCGGCCTCTACCGGTTCTACCAGCCGTTCATCGACATCTCCGTCGCGGGCGAGCCCGGCATCGTGGACCTGATCCGCAGCTACGAGTGGGCGGCGCGGCGCGCCCTGCCGGCCGAGGGGAAGCCGGCCGACGCCCGGGCCCGCCTCCGCAGGGTGATCCAGGAGCAGGCCCAGGTGCGGCCGTACGTCTTCTCCCTCGACTGGTCCTTCCCCGACGGCGGCGTCCTGGACTACCTGCCCCGCGGACGGCAGAACCTGGACTACACCCGCACGGTCAGCGCCATGGACTGGGACCTGTTCTTCGACGTGCTGCACGGCGCCGACTTCTTCGACGAGCTCCGCGCGGACATGAGGCGCGACTACGACTACGTCCTCATCGACAGCCGCACGGGGCTGAGCGACGTCGCCGACATCTGCACCATGCACCTGCCGGACGTGCTCGTCGACTGCTTCACGCTGAGCAACCAGGGCATCCTGGGAGGCGCCCAGGTCGCCAGGACCGTCCAGGAGCGCATGCTGTCCAGGGACATCCGGATCCTGCCCGTCCCCATGCGGGTGGACCAGGCGGAGATGGACAAGATGGAGGTCGGCCGCGCGTTCGCCTTCCACGCCTTCCGCGGCCTGCCCGCCGGTCTGAACGACGCCGGCCGGCAGGAGTACTGGTCCGCCGTCGAGGTGCCCTACCAGGCGTTCTACGCCTACGAGGAGATCCTGGCCGTCTTCGGCGACCCTCCGGGCAAACCCGGATCCCTGCGGTCGGCGTACGAGCGGCTCACGGCCAGGCTCACCGACGGTGCGGTATCCGCGATGCCCTACCTGGACGAGGCGGTGCGCCTGCGCACCCGGCAGCGGTTCATCCGCAAGCCTCCCAACGAGATCCTGCTGGACTACCTCCCCGAGGACCAGGCGTGGGCGGAGTGGATCGGCGGTGTCCTCACCGCGGCCGGCCTCACGGTCCGCGACCCGCTGGACGAGGCCGACAACGACCAGTGGAGCGAAAGCCTGGCATCCGTCCTCGCCGTCGTCACTCCGGCGTACATCAAGAAGGTCCGCGGCATCCTGTCCCCCCGGCAGCCCGCGTACGCCGTGTACACCGCGAGCGCACGGCCCGTGGCCCCGCTGTCGTCCGCCACCGCGGCCTTCCTCGCCGACCTGCCGGAAAGCGAGGCGGTCGCACAGCTTCTCGAGATGGTGGACATGGGCGCCCCGCCACCCGCCCGGACGCTCGGCGCCCGTTACCCCGGCACCTCACCGCGGATCTTCGAGGCCCCCGCCAAGAACAAGCTGTTCACCGGGCGGGAGGACATCCTCCGCCACATCCGCGACGAACTCCGCGAGAACGGCACCGCCGTGATGCGCCCGCTCACGATCCTGGGCAGCGGCGGCATGGGCAAGACCCAGATCGCGATGGAGTACGCCCACCGCTTCGCCGGGGCGTACGACCTGGTGTGGTGGGTGGACTGTGAGCAGCCCCAGTTCGTCGACGCGTCGCTGGCCGACCTGGTCGCCCGGATGCGCGGCCCCGCCGCGGACGGTCTCGCGCCGACCACCGCCGAGGTCGTTCCCGCGGTCAGGCAGGCGCTGGGCCAGGGGGAGTTCGCCCGGCGGTGGCTGCTGGTGTTCGACAACGCCGACGACGTGGAGAGCGTCACCCCGTTCCTGCCCGGGGGCAGTGGTCACGTGCTGATCACCTCACGCAACCGGGAGTGGGAACACCAGTCCCACCCGGTCCAGGTCGACGTGTTCAGCCGTGAGGAGAGCATCTCGCATCTGCTCCGCCGGGTGGGCGAGACCCCTGTCAGCGCGGCCGAGGCGGGCAACGTCGCGGAGGCTCTCGGTGACCTTCCCCTGGCGGTCGCCGCCGCCGGCGCCTGGCTCGCGGAGACCAACATCTCCGTAGACGCCTATTTGGATCAGCTGAGGGCACAGCCCCTCCGGGCGATCTCGCAGAGCAGGCTCGCCGACTATCCCGAATCACTGTCCCAGGCATGGGACCTCTCCCTGGACAAACTGCGGGACAGGTCCGCCGCCGCCGCCCGGCTGTTCGAGCTCTGTTCGGTGATGGCTCCCAACATCGCCGTCGACCTGCTCTACTCCCGGGCCATGGTGGAGCTGCTGCGGCCCCTTGACCCGACGCTCGCGGAGTCGCAGGACATCACGAGGCTGGTGCGGGAGCTCAACCGGCTGGCCCTGATCAAGAACGACACCCGCGCGCGGCGCATCCATGTCCACCTCATGCTCCAGGCTGTCGCGCAGGAGCGGATGACGGAGGAGGAACGCGCGGCGGCCCGCCGGGACGTGCAGGGGGTGCTGGCGGCCGCCCGGCCGGAGAAGGACGTCGACGACCCGGCGAACTGGCCCAGGTACCGGATGATCTGGCCGCACCTGGAGCCCGTACGCGCCGCCCACTCCGATCAGGAGTCGGTCCGCACGCTGCTCATCGACCGCCTCCGCTACGTGTGGCTGCGCGGCGACCTGCTGCAGGCCGAGGAGTTCGGCAGGAGGACCGCCACGGTGTGGGAGGACATGCTGGCGGCCGAGACCGACCGGCACGCCGCGATCCGGCTCGAGCGGCAGTTGCTGCACCTCAGGTTCAATCTCGGGAACGTCATCCGCGGCCTGGGCCGTTTCGAGGAGGCCCGGGCGATGAACGAGAGCACCCTCGCCGAGCAGCGGCGTGTCCTGGGGAACCATCGCCATACCCTGCTGACCGCCGGCAGCCTCGCGGCGGACCTGCGGGCCCTGGGCGACTACGCCGGCTCGCTGGCCATCGAGGAGGAGACCTACCGGGTCTGGCGCGCGATCCATGGCGTCGACGAGCCGGGCACCCTGTCCTCCGGGAACAACCTCGCCGTCTCCCACCGGGTCAACGGCAGGTTCCGTGAGGCGCTGCAGCTCGACGAGGAGACGCTGGCCCAGCGCCGCTCGGTGCTCGGCACGGCGCATCCCTTCACCTTGTTCAGCGCGGTCAACCTGTGCCGCGACCTGCTGGAGGCCGGTGACTACGACGATGCCGCCGCGCGCATGGCGAAGACCGTCGCCGAGTGCACCGAGCATCTGGGCACCGGCTCGCCCGTCAGCATGAACGCCCAGGTGGTGTACGCGATGGCGCTGCGGGCCACGGGAGCCCTGGAAAGCTCGGAGGAGAGGTTCCGGGAGGCATGGGCGCTGCTGCGCCGGCGCTTCGGGGACGACAACCTCGACACCCTCACCTGCCGCCTGGGCCGGGCGGTGACCTTGCTGGGCCTCGACCGGGCCGACGACGCGGAGAGGGAGATCGAGGAGGTCCTGGAGATATACCGGAGCCGGCTCGGCGAGGACCATCCCCACACGCTCGTCTGCAGGCTCAACCTCGCGAGCGCACTCCACCAGAGGGGCGACCAGGAGAAGGCGCTGGCGGAGGCCGGAGCCGCGGCCGCCGGCTTCTCGGCCAAGCTCGGCTCCGGCCACCCCTATCACCTTGCCGCGAAGGCGGCCGAGGCGGCGATGCTGGCCGACGCCGGCCGGCTGGAGCACGCCGCCGCGATACTGCAGGACACCCTGGACCGGATGAGCGGATCTCTGGGCCCGCGGCACCCGGACACGATGCGGTGCCAGGCGAACCTGCTGCTGGTGCGCGAACGCCTGGGGTCGACGGACGGCACCGCCGAGCGCGAGACGCTCCTCGGCCAACTCGCCTCGGTGCTGGGTGACGACCATCCGACCGTGACGACGCTGCGGGCAGGGCGGCTGGTAAGCCGCACACTGGACCCGCAGCCATTCTGATCAGCGCGCGAAACCCGTCCCGGCCGACGCGAACCGCGATCGCGCGGCCGGGTCCACCATCCAGGCGAGAACCTGCGGAAGCACCTCCACGGCGCCGAAGTGCGCCACCCCCGGCTCGACTTTGAGCGTGACGTGCGCGATCTGGTCGGCCAGCCACCGCGTGTGCTCGACCGGAGAGAACATGTCGTCCGCCCCATGCCAGAGCAGGACGGGCACGGAGATGTCGGACAGCTCGAACTTCCAGGGCCGGCGCGCGCCCAGCACGTCGTCGATCCAGCCGTCGGGCCCGCGCCGCAACGCCTCCGCGTAGGTGTCGATCAGTAGCCGCCGGATGCCCACATCCTCGATGACCCGGCGGTCGGAGCTGGTCAGCTCGGGCAGCAGGAACCTGAGCAGATACTCCGGATCATGCAGGATGTGGTCCGTGCGCTCGGCCAGGTCGGCCTCGACCGCCGAGGCGTCCACGTCGGCCGAGGTGTACTCCTCGACATTCGACCTGGTCATCCCGGCGAACCAGTCGAGATCCGGCGCGTCCGCCGGTGCCAGGCCGACGAGGACGGCGGCCCGCTCCACCCGGCCGGGCAGCAGGGCGGCGCAGGCCAGCGCGTGCGGTCCGCCCCCGGATCGGCCGACGACGCCGAAGGCGCCGAGGCCCAGCGCGTCCGCGATCGCGCTGACGTCGTCGGCGCTGTCGGACACCGTGCGTCCCGGTCTCCGGCTGGATCCTCCGTACCCTGGCCTGTCGTAACAGATCAGCCGGACGCCGAGTCGTTGCAGGACGACTCCTCGGGGGCGGGGACCGTGACGGCTGCCCGGTGTGCCGTGCAGCAGGAAGACCGGTTTGCCGTCGGGCGCCCCGATGGAGTCCACCGCCAGGGCACGGCCGTCGGCAGCAGTGACCACCTGCGTCAACTCAAGCCTCCACAACGGACGGGCCCGCCTGGCACTGCACTGCCCCCACGCGCAGCCTAGACCGCCGAGGACGAAGCGACTATAGCTCGAATCGCCACTCCGACGATCGGAGCGACAGGCAGTGAGAGACGACCCTTGCCGAGGGGCGGCCGCATCAGTCCACGACGACCAGGTCCCTGGTGGTGTGGTTCATCCGCTCGCCGGCGGTCTCGCCGCAGACGACGATGTCCTCGATCCGGGCGCCATGCCGTCCGGGCAGGTAGATGCCCGGCTCCACGGAGAACGCGAACCCCGGCCGCATCTCCTCGGCGTTGCCCGTGACGATGTACGGCTCCTCGTGCGTCTCCAGGCCGATGCCGTGGCCGGTGCGGTGGATGAAGTACTCGCCGTACCCCGCCTCCGCGATCACCTCGCGGGCGGCGGCGTCCACCGACTCGCAGCTCACGCCCGGCCTCACGTGGGCGCAGGCGGCCTCCTGAGCGCGCTTGAGCACCTCGTAGTACGCCGTGAACTCCGCCGGGGGCTCGCCCACGCAGTAGACCCGGGTGGAGTCCGAGCAGTAGCCGCTCGGCATCGTGCCGCCGATGTCCACCACCACGGGCTCACCGGGCCGGATCACCCGGTCGCTCACCTCGGCGTGCGGGCTGGCGCCGTTCGGTCCCGAGCCCACGATCACGAAGTCGACCCGCGCGTGCCCCGCGTCGATGATCGCCTCCGCGATGTCCTTGCCGACCTCGCGCTCGGTGCGGCCGGCCTTGAGCAACTGGGGCACCAGGTTGTGCACGGCGTCGATGGCCGCCCCCGCCTCCGCCAGCGCCGCGGCCTCGGCCGGCGACTTGCGCATGCGCAACTCGCGCAGGACGCTCCCGGCCAGCACCTGCTCGGCCCCGGGCATGGCGGCCCGGAACCGCAGCGACTGCATCGCCCACATCCGGTCGGCGAGCCCGACCCTGGCGACCGGGCCCAGGCGGCGGGTCACCTCGGCGAACGGGTCGTCGGTCTCGTCCCACGCCACGAACTCGACGCCGAGCCGGGAGGCCGGCGAGTGCTCGGCGGCCGGCAGTTCCAGGCGCGGCACCATGAGGAACGGCTCGCCGGACGCGGGCACGACGAGGCAGGTCAGGCGTTCCAGCGGCAGGGCGTCGTAGCCGGTCACGTAACGCAGGTCCGGGCCGGGTGTCAGCAGCAGCGCGTCGAGACCGGCGCGGCCGACGGCCTCCCGTACGGCTGCCGGGCGGGTCGTGGGATACAGGTCGGAGGGTTCCTGGGACATCGTCGTCACGCGACCTAATCTAACGAGCGCGGACTCCGGCGACACACTCAGGTGCTTGTACCACAGGCGCCACGCGGGCGAGCTTCGCGGGGCTCTGGCTTATTCCACGGCATAGAAGAAAACCAACCCCTGGGTAATGCAGGACTGCTACGCTCCGCGTCAGGGCGGTCACGGAACGTCCCAACGGCAGTGCACGAGCAACATCGAGAGCGAGACAAATGGTCGGCGTAGTGGGCGGCACGAGGCCGGCCCTTCCCCCCGCGGACGACCGCGACCCGGGCGCGACGCCCGGTGCCGCCCCCGTCGGCATCCTTCCGGGCAAGAACATCGGCGGACGGCGCTGGGCGGAGCGGCGGGAACGGGCCGTCGAGGAGCGCCGCGTCACGCTGGCACTGCGGGAGGCGATCCTGCCCGAGCCCGGCGCGTCGATCGACCTGCCCTACGCCCGGATCGCCGTACGGTACGTCCCGGCGGGCCGCGCGTCGAGCCTCGGGGGCGACTGGTACGACGCCGCTCCGCTGCCCGACGGCCGCATGTTCCTCGCGGTGGGCGACGTGTCCGGGCACGGCCTGCCCGCGATCGCCGAGATGGCGCAGCTGCGGCACGCGCTGCTCGGCCTGAGCATGACCGGAGCCTGCCCCGGCATGCTGCTGACGTGGCTGAACACCCTGGTGCTCACCCGGCTGGACGACACCACCGCGACCGCGGTGTGCGGCCACTTCGACCCGGCGACCCGCCTTTTCACGTGGGCACAGGCGGGTCACCCCGCCCCGATACTGGTGCGCCGCGGGGGCGCGCGCCAGCTCGGGGCGCCCCGGGGGGTCGTGCTCGGGGCGACGTCGAGCCTGCCGTACGGGGTGGCCGACGTCCGCCTCGAGCCCGGCGACCTGCTGCTGATGTTCACCGACGGCCTGGTCGAGCGCCGCTCGCGCGACATCGGCGCGGGGGTGTCCCTCATCGTGGAGGCGGCCGTGGCGACCGGCCTCGGCGCGGCCGGAGCGGATCTCGACGCGGGCCTCGACGGCCTGGTGGAGGCGATCGGCGGCCCCAACCCCGAGGACGACACCTGCCTGCTGGCCGTCGCGGTGACCGGATAGGGCCCACCGCACTCCTGACAGGCGTGACAATGGCAGGGTGCTGATGCTTCTCGACACTCCGTCGCTGTACTTCCGCGCCTTCTACGGGGTCCCGGAGTCGGTGACCTCGCCGGACGGCATGCCGGTCAACGCGGTGCGCGGGCTCCTCGACATGATCGCCACGCTGGTGCGGCAGCACTCCCCCACCCAGATCGTGGCCTGCATGGACGCCGACTGGCGGCCGGCGTTCCGGGTGGCCGCGATCCCGTCGTACAAGGCGCACCGGGTGGCGAGCGGCGACGAGGAACAGGTGCCGGACACGCTGGCCCCGCAGGTCCCGGTGATCGAGGAGGTCCTGGACGCGCTCGGCGTCGCCCGCGTCGGCGTCGCGGGCTACGAGGCCGACGACGTGATCGGCACCTACGCGACCGCCGCGACCTCCGCCGTGGACATCGTGACCGGCGACCGTGACCTGTTCCAGCTCGTGGACGACGAGAAGCCGTGCCGGGCCCTTTACACAGTACGGGGCATTCGTAACCTTCAGATCATCGACGAGGCGTTCGTCCGCGAGAAGTACGGCATCCCGGGCCGGGCGTACGCCGACTTCGCGACGCTGCGCGGCGACCCGAGCGACGGCCTGCCCGGCGTCGCCGGCATCGGCGAGAAGACGGCGGCGGCCCTCGTCACGCGCTTCGGGTCGCTGTCCGCGCTGCTCGCCGCGCTGGACGACGGCGGCGCCGACGGCTTCCCCGCGGGCGCCCGCAACAAGCTCGCCGCCGCCCGCGACTACCTGGAGGTCGCCCCCCTCGTCGTCCGGGTGGCCCGCGACGTCCCGGTCCCGGACGTCGACGTCACCCTGCCCGCCGCGCCGCGCGATCCCGAGCGGCTGGTCGCGCTGTCGGAGAAGTACGGCCTGGACAGCCCGCTCAACCGCCTGCTCGCCACGCTGGCCTGAGCCCCGCCGCGCGGGAGGCTCTCATCGGTGACCGCGGTGGGCGGTCTCCGGGCCCACGACACGCAGGAGCTCCAAAGCCTCGATGCTCCTGGAACCGGGCGGCGGCGTGAACAGACGGAGGCGCTGATCCGCGGCCTGCGTCTGCAGCAGCTCGTAGTCGAACTCGATGGGCCCGACGGACGGATGCATGACACGCAGCCGGCTGGCGCGGCGCACGGCGACCTCGTGCCGCTGCCAGAGGGCGGCGAACTCCTCGCTCGCCGCCCCGATCCGGTCGACCAGCGAGCTCGAAGGCCGATCGTAGCCACGACGTGTCGCGGCGGCGCGCAGGTCCGCGACGTGCAGTCGGCTGAGACGGTCGTGCTCCTCGGTGGGGTACGGCTCGCGCACGGACGGGTCGGTGAACCAGCGCCACACGATGTTCCGGTCCGGTTCCGCGATCGTGCACACGCATCCGAACAGGGCCTCGGCCAGGGCGTTCTGCGCGAGCAGATCCCCGAGGTCGTTGAGGAGCTGGGCCGGCGTCTCGCCCAGCCGGTCGAGGAGATAGAGCAGACCGGGACGGACGTGATCTCCGGCGCGCGCCCCTTCGGGCGGGCGGTGACCCGCCAGCAGGTAGAGGTGATCCCTTTCGTCCTCGGTCAGCCGCAGAGCCCGGGCGAGTGCGGTCAGCAGCTGGGCCGACGGCTGGGAGCCGCGCGCCTGCTCGAGCCGCATCACGTAGTCGGCCGACACCCCGGCCAGCTGGGCCACCTCTTCACGGCGCAGACCCGGCGTGCGGCGCCGGGGTCCGGCGGCCAGTCCGACCTCCTGCGGCCGGAGCCGCTCGCGGGAACGGCGGAGGAAGTCGGCCAGCTTGGTCCGGTCCATCTTCATGTCATCCATCCTGAGCGTCCCGGCCCCTTCCCGTCCCGCGCACGCTAGGAGAGCCGGTCCTAGGCAATCCCCTCCTCTCCTCATCGCCGCACGCTCCTGGCAGCGTCTCCGGCATCGGCGACGAGAACGGGAGACGGACATGAGGGAAATCACGGTGGGTACCGCGCGGGTGCCGTACCGGGTGATGGGCGAGGGCCGCCCGCTCGTACTGGTGCACGGGGGCAGTCCGGGCTCGACGGCCTGGGACGGCGTGGCCGGGGCGTTCGCGGAGGCCGCCATGGTGGTGCTGCCGGATCTTTCGGGCAGCGACGCGGCGCGGGACGACGGGGGCGAGCTCACGGTCGAGCTGCTCGCCGAGCAGCTCGCCGCGGTGATCTCCGATCTGGGACAGGGACCCGCCGACGTGGTCGGGCACTCCTTGGGCGCCGCGGTGGCCGCCGCGCTCGCCGCCGTCCGGCCCGACCTGGTCCGCGGCCTCGTGTCGGTCGCGGGCTTCGCCGGACTCGGCGACGAGTACCTGCGCAACGCGTTGACCGTCTGGCGCGATCTCGCCGGTGATGCCGGCACTTTCCCGCGGTACACGATGCTGCTCGCATTCAGCCGCGCGCATCTGAATTCCATCGGCCGGGCGGCCGTGGAGGAGCTCGCCGCGGCCTATCGGGCCAATGCGGGCAGGCTCCGGCAGATCGATCTCGCCCTGCGACTGGACGTCCACGATCTGCTGCCGCGGGTCCAGGCGCCGACACTGGTGATCGGATGCGCCCGCGACGCGCTGGTCCCTGTGGAGAACTGCCACGAGCTGGCCGCCGCCATCCCGGGGGCCTCGTACGAGGAGTTGGACAGCGGGCACATCGTGATGGCCGAGCGGCCGAAGGAGCTCGTGGCGCTCGTCCAGGACTTCATCGGCTGACAGCCTGGAATGTCCGCACTCGGGTAGGTTGATCGCGTGCCGCGCACGATGATCCGCTTAGACGACACGGCGAACGGGCTCCGCGACGGATTCGCCCGCATTCGCAGCGATTTCGACCTGCCGGATGGTTTCCCCGCCCCGGTACTGGAGGAAGCCGAGCGGGCCGCCGCGTCCCCCGTCACGGACGGGGAGGATCGGACCGATCTGCCGCTGGTGACCATCGATCCGCCCGGCTCGATGGACCTCGACCAGGCGCTGTGCGTCGAGCGGCGCGGGGCGGGCTACCGCGTCTGGTACGCGATCGCCGACGTCGGGGCGTTCGTCCGGCCCGGCGGGGCGATCGACGGTGAGGCCAGGGTGCGCGCGCAGACGATCTACATGGCCGGCGAGCGGGTGCCGCTGCACCCGCCGCTCCTGTCGGAGGGCGCGGCCAGCCTGCTGCCCGGGCAGGTCCGTCCGGCGGCTCTGTGGCGGCTCGATCTCGGCTCCGACGGTGAGATCGAGGCGGTGGACCTGCGCCGGGCCCTGGTACGCAGCCGCGAGCGGCTCGACTACGACACCGTCCAGGCGGCCGTGGACACCGGCCGGGCGGAGGGGACGCTCGCGCTGCTCGCCGAGGTGGGCCCGCTGCGGCTGGAGCGGGAGCGGGCCAGGGGCGGACTGTCCCTGCCGGCCCCGGAGCAGCAGGTGGTCCCCGACGGGGACGGCGGCTACCGGGTGGAGTTCCGCACCAACCATCCCTGCGAGGCGTGGAACGCCCAGATCTCGCTGCTCACCGGCATGGCGGCGGCCCGGATGATGCTGGACGCGGGTGTCGGCGTGCTCCGGGTCCTGCCCGAAGCGGGCCCGGAGGACGTCGGCAAGGTCCGCAGGGTCGCCGCCGCGCTCGGCGTGCCCTGGCCCGCCGGCGTGTCGTACGCCGAGGTCGTGCACGGGATCGATCCCAAGATTCCGGGCCATGCCGCCTTCCTGCACGAGTCGACGGTGCTGCTGCGCGGCGCGGCCTACGTCTCCTTCGACGGCGCCCCTCCGGCGCGGGCGCTGCACGCCGCCATGGGCGCGCCGTACGCGCACGTCACCGCGCCGCTGCGGCGGCTGGTCGACCGGTACGCCACCGAGGTCTGCCTGGCCGTGGCCGCGGGCGGCCCGGTCGCCGAGGAGGTCACGCGGGCGCTGCCCGAGCTTCCTGAGCAGATGGCCGCGGGCGGCAGGCGGGCCGGCGGGGTGGAGCGGGCCTGCGTGGACCTGGTCGAGGCGGCCGTGCTGCGGCCCCGGATCGGACAGGTCTTCGAGGCCGTCGTCATCGACGTCACCGACGGGAAACCGGGCGGGCAGGTGCAGGTCGCCGAGCCCGCCGTGATCGCCCGTTGCGACGGCGACCGGCTGCCGCTCGGCGAGCGCGTCCCCGTACGGCTCACGCGCGCCGACCCCGCCACCCGCGAGGTCCGCTTCGCGGCCGTCTGAGCCCGCGGGTCAGCTGACGGAGGAGTAGGCGACGACCCCGCGGCGCATGGCGTCGATGGCCTTGGCGGCGTTGTCGGCGACCTTGCTCCCCTTGGGCGCGGCGTCCCTCAGCTGGCCGAGCAGGTCGAGCAGCTGCTTGATCCAGCGGACGAAGTCGCCCGCCGCGAGGTCGCAGTCGGTCAGCACGGCGTCGAGGCTGTGGCCCTTGGCCCAGCGGAAGGCCGCCCAGGCGAAGCCGACGTCGGGCTCGCGCACGAACGACAGGCCGTGGTCCTCCTCGATGCCCTCCAGCTCGCCCCACAGCCGCACCATCTCCCCGAGGGCGTCGCGGGTGGCGCCGGCCGGGATCTTGGGGCTGCGGACGTCGTCGGCCTGCCGCGACTCGTACACCAGCGAGGACACGCACGCGGCCAGCTCGGCGGGGTCGAGGCGGTTCCAGATCCCGGCGCGCAGGCACTCGGCCGTGAGCAGGTCCAGCTCGGTGTACAGCGAGGCGAGCCTGCGGCCCTGCTCCGTGACGGTCTCGCCGTCCAGGTAGCCGAGCTGGTCCAGCACGCCGCAGACCCGGTCGAAGGTGCGGGCGATGACATGGGAGCGCCCCTCGACCCGGCGGCGCAGCCCCTCGGTCTCCCGGAGCAGCTTGTGGTAGCGCTCGGCCCAGCGGGCGTGGTCCTCACGCTCGTCGCAGCCGTGGCAGGGGTGCTGGCGCAGCTCCCGCCGCAGGCGCGTGATCTCCTCGTCCTCCTGGGCGTGGTCGCGCGCCCGCGGCGGCTTGCCGAGGTCGCGGTCGCCCAGCTTCGCGTGCACGGTCGAGACCAGGTTGGCCCGTTCCTTCGGTGAGCGCGGGTTGAAGCCCTTCGGAATCCTGATCTTGTCGACCGGCTCGACCGGCACCGGGAAGTCTGCCGCCGACAGGCGCTTGACCTGCTTGCCGATCGTCAGCACGAGCGGCGCGGGACCGTCGTGCCCCCGGCCGTTGACGCCCGGGTCGAGCACGACCGCGATGCCCGCGCGACGCCCGCCCGGCACCCGGATGACGTCGCCGGGCTTGAGGACCTCCAGCGACTGCACGGCCTGGGCCCGGCGGGCCGCCCCCCGCTGGCGCGACAGCTCGGCCTCGCGGTCCGACAGCCGCCTGCGCATCGCCGCGTACTCCTCGAAGTCGCCGAGGTGGCAGGTCATGGCCTCGGCGTAGCCCTCCAGGGCCTGCTCCGCCTTGCGGAGCTGGCGGGCCAGCCCGACCACGGCGCGGTCGGCCTGGAACTGGGCGAAGGAGTCCTCCAGCAGCGTCCGCGCCCGCTCCCTGCCGACCTGCCCGACGAGGTTGACCGCCATGTTGTACGACGGCTGGAAGCTGGAGCGCAGCGGATAGGTGCGGGTGCTGGCGAGACCGGCGACCGCGAGGGGGTCCATCCCCGGCTGCCAGACCACCACCGCGTGGCCCTCGATGTCGATGCCGCGCCGCCCGGCCCGGCCGGTGAGCTGGGTGTACTCCCCCGGGGTCAGGTCGGCGTGGGTCTCGCCGTTCCACTTGTCGAGCTTCTCGATGACCACGGACCTCGCCGGCATGTTGATGCCGAGCGCCAGCGTCTCGGTCGCGAAGACCGCCTTCACCAGGCCCTTGGTGAACAGCTCCTCGACGACCTCCTTGAACGCGGGGAGCATACCCGCGTGGTGGGCGGCCAGACCGCGCTCCAGGCAGTCGCGCCATTCGAGGTAGCCGAGCACCGCGAGGTCCTCGTCGGGCAGGTGCGCGGTCCGCTCGTCGACGATCTGGCGGATCTCGTGGCTCTCGGCCTCGGTGGTGAGGCGCAGCCCCGAGTAGAGGCACTGCATGACGGCGGCGTCGCAGCCGTTCCTGGAGAAGATGAAGGTGATCGCCGGCAGCAGCCCCTCGGCGTCGAGCTTCTCGATCACATCCGAGCGGCCCGGCGTCGTCCCCCGGCCCGGCCGCGAGTAGCCCCGCCTGCCCCTGGCCTGGGCCAGCCGCATCTCGTCGCGGGCGATGCGCATGAGCGACGGGTTGACCCGCAGGGTGCCGTCGCCCTCGTCGACGAACAGGTCGAACATCTTGTTGCCGACCAGCATGTGCTGCCACAGCGGGACCGGGCGGTGCTCGTCCACGATCACCGTGGTGTCGCCGCGCACCTCCCCCAGCCACTCGCCGAACTCCTCGGCGTTGCTGACCGTGGCCGACAGGGCCACCACCCGCACCGACTCCGGCAGGTGGATGATGACCTCCTCCCAGACCGCGCCGCGGAACCGGTCGGCCAGGTAGTGGACCTCGTCCATCACCACGTACGCGAGGCCGGTCAGCGTGTTGGAGCCGGCGTACAGCATGTTGCGCAGGACCTCGGTCGTCATGATGACGATCGGGGCCTCGCCGTTGACGCTGTTGTCGCCGGTCAGCAGGCCGACGTTGCGCGCGCCGTACCGCCTGACCAGGTCGTTGTACTTCTGGTTGGACAACGCCTTGATCGGCGTCGTGTAGAAGCACTTGCGGCCCTGCTGCAGGGCCAGGTGGACGGCGAACTCCCCCACCACCGTCTTGCCCGACCCGGTCGGCGCGGCCACCAGCACGCCGTCTCCGGCCTCCAGCGCCTGACAGGCGTCGAGCTGGAAGTCGTCGAGCTCGAAGTCGTATAGTTCGCGGAACGAGGCGAGCGCGGGTCCGGTTCCGGACTGCCCCTCACGGAAGGCGGCATAGCGTTCCGCTGGCGTACTCATACCGTCAACCCTACCGATAACGGGATTCCGGGTGTCCGCCATCGGTGATCCTTTTACGCGGGCCGCCTCACGCCGTGGATCCCGGAACCAGGACTCGCAGCGCGCCCGGCTCGACGACACAGGTCAGCGGGGCCGGCCCGGCCCGCTCGCCGTCGGCGTACGCGACCACGTCCCCGTCCAGGGCCTCGATCTCGACCCGCCGGGCCCGTCGCAGGGTCACGGCGGGGTGAGCGGTGTGGCTGCCCCGGTAGACGCGCGGGAACGTGCGCAGGAACTCGCCCTTGGGCACCGCGCCCAGCACGAGCACGTCGAGCAGGCCGTCGTCGGGCCGGGCGTCCGGGCATACGCGCATCCCGGCGCCGTACGAGCGGGTGTTGGCCACGGCCACCAGCATCGCCTCGTGCTCGGCGGCCTCCCCGTCGAGAGTGATCCGGAACGGGATCGGCGTGAACGACCGCAACTCGCGCACGAGCGCGACCAGGTATTTCGCCATTCCGGGCGGCCGGGTCATGGCGTTGGCCCGCTCGTTGACCCGGGAGTCGAACCCGCAGGCGAGGACGCCGGCGAACCACTCGCCCGTGCCCAGCCTCGCGGCGTCGATCGTCCGGCAGGCGGCCGCCGTCACGATGTCCGCGGCGGCGAGCGGATCCTTGCGAGGGATGCCGAGGGCGTCAGCGATGTCGTTGCCGGTCCCCGCGGGCACGATCCCGAGCGGCACGGTCGTCCCCGCCACGGCCTGCACGGCCAGATGGACCAGGCCGTCACCGCCGAAGGCGACGAGCGCGGCCGGCCCGTCGGCGGCGGCCGTGCGGGCCCGGGCGAGCGCGTCGGCGGCCGAGGTGCCGACGATCACCGACACCGAGCGGCCGCCCGCCCGCAGCCGCCGCAGCACCGGGTCGAGCAGGCGCAGCGTACGACCGCCGCGGGCGGCGGGATTGACCAGGACGACGATCTCATCGGCCATGAGCGGAACCTACCGCCACCCGGCCGGCGACACCAGAGGGATGTTCTGTCAGTCCCTGGCCTCGACCGAGTCCGCCGTGCCCTCCGCGGCAGACGGCCCGTCGAGCTCCTCCTCGATGGCCCGCGCGTGCTCCGCGTCGGCGATGTCGCGCCTCTTGTCGTGGAAGTACATGAACGCCATCGCGACGAAGAACAGGCCGACCATCGGGAGCGCCAGGGCCAGCATGGTGACGGGGTCCTGGCTCGGCGTCGCGACGGCCGCGAAGACGAACATCAGGAACACGACCATGCGGGTGTGCTTGGACACCGTCTTGAACCGGAGCACCCCGATGACGTTGAGGAACACCAACAGCAACGGCATCAGGAAGGAGATGCCGAAGATGATCAGCATCGCGAGCGCGAAGCTGAGGTACTCGTTGATGCTCACCAGCGTCAGCGTGCCCTCGGGGGCGAAGCTCAGCAGCAGCGACAGGCCCTTGTCCATAGTGACGTAGGCCAGGGCCGAGCCGGCGGCGAACAGCGGGACGGACAGGCCGAGGAACGCGAACGTGTAGCGGCGCTCGTTCTGGTACAGGCCCGGCGTCACGAACGCCCAGATCTGGTAGATCCAGAAGATGGCCGAGACCACTACGCCGAAGATCACGGCGACCTTGAGGTTCACGAAGAAGGAGTCGAAGACTCCGTTCACGACGAGCGTGCACTGGTCCTTGTTGAGCTGGTGGGCCTGGGGCAGCCGGCAGTACGGCTGCTTCAGGAAGTTCCAGATGGGCTCGAAGTAGACGAACCCGACGGCGGTCCCTACGACCACCGCCAGAATGGCCTTGAGCAGCCGGTTACGCAGCTCGCGGATGTGCTCCATGAGCGTCATCCGCCCGTCCTCCGGCGTGACGGGCGGCGTGGCGGGAGTCGACCGTTTCAACAGGGCCATCTAGCTCGTCCTGGGATCAGTGGGGTGTGAGGCGGCGGGGAGCCCTAGTTGGAGCGCTGCTCGTTCTGCGAGCTCACCGGCTGCTGGCTCTCGCGCAGCTTCCGGTTCTCCTCCTCAAGCGTACGCAGCCGCTCCTCGACGGACGGGGTGACCGGCGGGATCTGCGCCGCCGGCGGGGTGACGGGCTCGGCCTGCGCCTTGACGGTCTGCCGCGCCTCGTCCTCCTCGCTCATCTTGCTGGTTTCCTTCTTGAACATGCGCAGCGACTGCCCCAGGGCCTTGGCGGTGTCCGGGAGCTTCTTGGCGCCGAAAAGAAGGATCAGAACCAGGAGGATCAGAATCCATTCCATGGGTCCGAGGTTGGGCATGTCGTGTCCTTACCGCGAGGGCCGTGGGTACTACTCCTCGATCGTACGCGCACCACACGCCTAAGTTCACCTGTCTCGGGGCTTCAGAATCACATCAATCCCGGGCAAAATCCCGCTATTCGGACATTTCGAGCCGCCCCTTGGCGCGGTCGACCTCGGCGCGCAGCTCCCGCGCCGCGGTGAGCACCCGGGCCGCCGGCCATGCGAGGACGGCGAGCCCGGCCACGGCCACCACCGGCGCGACGAAGATCCAGGTCATACCGGCCATGCTAACGGCCACGACGGCGAGGTGATTGCGGCGCGCTCAATCCACGGCCCCGGCCCGGCGGGCAGCGGCGAGTACGGCAGAGCCCTCGCCCATCAGACGGCGGTCTCGTAGTTGGCCAGCGCCTGCCTGGCGGTGGCCGTCACCCGCTCGGCGAGCGACGACGGGGACAGCACGCGGCCGCTGTCACCCAGCCGGAGCGCGAGCCGCACCAGCCAGGACTGGTCGCGGGCCCGCAGCGAGACGCGCAGGCGCCCCTCGCCCAGCTCGGCGACCTCCTCGCAGGGGTAGTACTCGGCCACCCAGCGGCCCGCCGGGGTCAGCTCCAGCTCCACCAGTTCGTCGCTGTCCGACGGCCGGAACACGCCCTGGGCCACGTCCATCGGCTCGGCCCCGGCGGGCGGGTCCACGGGCACGTCGAGGACCTCGACGTCCAGGATCCGGTCGACGCGGAACATCCGCATCGCCTCCGCGCGGTAGCACCAGCCCTCCAGGTAGTGCCGGCCGTCCACCAGCACGACCCGCAGCGGGTCGACCTCCCTGGGGGTGATCTCGTCGCGCCCCGGGACGTAGTAGCGCAGCGACAGCCTGCGGCCCCTCCGGGCGGCGTCGGTGATCACCGCGTGGGCGTCCGGGGCCGCGCCGATCTCCACCTGGACCTGGCTGCTCACGGTGGCCGCGCCCTCGCCCGCCGCCTGCTCCAGCTTCGCGATGACCCGGCCGAGCACGTCGCGGCCCTGGAACTCGGGCAGCTCGTCGAGCATGCGCAGCGCGACCAGCAGCGCGCTCGCCTCGTCCACGCCGAGCTTGAGCGGCCGGGCGATCGCCTCGGCGTTGTCGATGAGGATCTCGCCGCCGTCCCAGGAGACGTCGATGAGGTCACCGGGGGTGTGCCCGGGAAGCCCGCACATCCAGACGAGCTGGAGGTCGTCGACGAGCTGCTTCTCCGACAGGCCGAACAGCCGCGCGACCTCGGGCACCTGCGCGCCCGGGTGCGACATGAGGTACGGCACCAGCGCGAGCAGCCGCGGCAGCCGGTCCGAGCTCACTGCAACGCCCCCTTCAGACGGCGGATCACGGCCTCACGCGCGTCCGGCGGGTCCACCACGACGGCGTCGGGGCCGAGGCTGGCGAGCCACCCGGCCAGCCGTTCTGGGTCGGCGAAGGTCACCTCGGCCTCGTCCCACTCGCCCTCGCCCGTCCGTACGGCCTGGGCGGCGTGCCGCAGGCCGAGGCAGGTGCCCTTGCGCACGCGCACCAGGGCGACCCGCTCGTTCGGCAGCTCCTGATAGCCCACCATCGCGCGCAGGTCCAGCCCCTCGGGCACGGTGAACGCCCCCGGCCGCCCGAGTGTGGACACGGCCCCGGTGATCCGGCTGAGCCGGAAGACCCGGGCGGCGCCGCGGTCGCGGTCGTGCCCGGCCAGGTACCACCGGCCGCGCCGGCTGACGACCCCCCACGGCTCGACGGTCCGCCGCAGCACCGACTCGCTGCCGGCCGAGCGGTAGCCGAAGGCGACCACGCGCCGGTCCCGCACCGCCTCCCACAGCGCGGGGAACGCGGGGTCGCGGGTGTCCACCCGCAGCTCCAGGGGGCTTTCCGCGAGGTCGGCGTGCACGCCTCCCGCGGTCAGCTTCAGCAGCGCCCCGCCGGCCGCCTCCGCGAGGCTCGCCCGCTGCCACACCTGCGCGGCCAGGCCGATGACGGCGGCCTCGTCCGGCTCCAGGGTGATCTCGGGCAGCTCGTAGGCCTCGCGCACGATCCGGTAGCCGGGGTCGTCCTCCCAGGGGTCCTTGTGGACCTCGATGGGGATGCCGATCTCGCGCAGCTCGTTCTTGTCGCGCTCGAACATGCGCTGGAAGGCCTCGTCGTTGTCCGGGTCGTACCCGGGCACGGCCTGCCGGATCTGCTCCGCGCTCAACGGCCGCCGCGTCGCGAGCAGGCAGATAACCAGATTGAGCAGCCGCTCGGTCTTCCGCCGCGACATCGGGCCTCCCTTCCAGTCGAGAACGCTACCCTTTTCGGCGTGATCAGATGGCGTAAGGGCGAGGTGGTGCGGGTCCGGCGCGAGTGGCCGGGGGCGGTGGAACTCGACGTCGCCGTCGCCGAGGGCGAGTGCCGGGCGCTCGCCTATCCCCCGCTGGTGGGACGCCCTGAAGTGGGCGACACCGTGCTGCTCAACACGACCGCCCTCGCCATGGGTCTCGGTACGGGAGGGTACGCCATGGTGGTCGCCGTCCCGGACCGTTTACCGCAAGATCCTTCCGGCCCCGGCCACCTGGTGAAAGCACGCTACACCCCGTTGCAGGCCACCGTGCTCGGCGCGGACGAGCAGGGGTCCCCGCACCACGAGGCGTTGCGGGAGGCGGACTCGGTCGGCGGGATGCCCGTGGTCGTCGCGGATCTGCACTCCGCCCTGCCCGCGATCCTGTGCGGCCTGTACGCGGACTCCCCGGGCACCAGGGTGGCGTACGTGATGCAGGACGGCGGGGCGCTGCCGGCCTGGTTCTCGATGTCGTGCGCGACCCTGCGCGAGCGCGACTGGCTGTGCGGGGTGGTGACGACCGGCCAGTCCTTCGGCGGGGACGTCGAGGCGGTCACGCTGCACACCGGCCTGCTGGCCGCCCGTCACGTGCTCGGCGCCGACGTCGCCGTGGTCGCGCAGGGGCCGGGCAACCTCGGCACCGGCACCCGCTGGGGGTTCTCCGGCGTCGCCGCGGGCGAGGCGGTCAACGCCGCCGCCGTGCTGGGCGGGCGGCCCGTGGCCGCGCTGCGGGTCAGCGAGGGCGACCGGCGCGAGCGGCACGTCGGGGTGTCGCACCACTCGCTCACCGCGTACGGCCGGGTCGCGCTGGCCCCGGCCCGGGTCGTCGTGCCGGATCTGCCCGGCGCGTTCGGGGCGGCGGTGCGCGAGCAGGCCGCGGCCCTGGCCACGCGCCACGAGATCGTGACCGTGCCGGTGGACGGCCTGCACGACGCGCTGAAGGCGTCACCCGTGCGGCTGTCCACCATGGGCCGCGGTCTGGAGGAGGACCTGGCCTACTTCCTGACCTCCGCCGCCGCCGGGAGGTACGCGGCGTCGCTGCTCTCGTAGAAGTCCTTGAACGTGAACGCCTCCGGGCCCGGTCCCTGCGCCCGGAGCAGTTCCAGGCGCGCCATGGCCTCGTCGAGCGACGGCCGGTAGCCCCCCGGCACCCACCACATCACCGTGTACGACTCGGCCGCCCGGTGGAACCACTCGCGGCGGCGGCGCATGACGTCCAGGTGGGCGCTGCGGTAGACGAAGTTCCACAGCGCCTCGCGTGACTCCCAGACCGAGAAGTTGACCAGCAGAAGATCGCCGTACTCGTGCTGGATGGTGTCCGTGGGGTCCTCGCCCCCCTTCATGCGCCACACGAAGCCGGGGGCGGCGTCGGACAACGCGTTGATCGGTTCCAGTGCGGCGACGAAGTCCGCCAGCGCCGGGGAGTCGAGGGGCGCGCGGAGATGGGCGACGTTGAACTGGGCGAGATGCATGCCCCGAGTCTATGTCAATCTTCGTTGTTTTTAGAAGATGTGAAGGCCACACAACACTCCCCCGGTCTCGGATCGAGCGTCGCGGCGACCCCTGTCTCGCCAAGACCGGCCAGCATCCCCTCGCAGAGCGCGAGGTTCATCGAGCACACGAGCAGCGGGTGACTTTCGGCCAGCACATGGAAGGGGCAGTTGCGCAACCGCACCCGCCCCTCCTCCTCGTACGGCTCGTAGCCGCGCCCGCGCAGCACCTCCACGAGACCGGCGGCCCCGCCGGCACCGGAGGAGCCGGCGGCCAGGCGCTCCCCCGCCCGCCGGGCGGCCTCCTCGGCCTTCTCCTCGCCGCCCAGCAGGTCGACGGTCTCCGCCAGCACGAGCGCCAGCGTGCGGTAGTCCCGCGGCGGCAGGCTCACGGACCGCTCCTCGCGCACCCGCCGGTAGACCTTCGCGGGGCGGCCACCGCCGGGGCCCGCCCTGCCGCTCAGCCGCTTGAATCCCGCCTCGAGCAGGCCCGCCTCCACCAGTTTGTCCAGATGGTGGGCGGCCAGCGTGCGCTGGACGCCGGCCGCCTCGGCCGCCTCGTTGCGGCCCACGTCCCGCCCCTGCTCGGCCACGAACCGGTACAGCGCCCGCCGCACGGGATCGCCGAGCACGCTCATCGACTCCAGGTCGTCGCTCGTCACAGCCGGAGTCTAGGTCGTGCCGCCGGCGGGACCGTTGACACCGTCGCGAGCATGCTGCTTTCATTAGGAAACCTTCCTAACTAATCCCCCTCATGGAGGGCTCATCCCCGCCCGCCTCCCCCGCCGCAGGCCGGTCGCGGGCGGAGAACGGAGCGACGCACGTGAAAGATCCGCTGATCAGGCGCACTCCCCGGCGCGCGGCTCTGCTGCTCCTGGCCGCCGCCGCGGCCGCACTCCCCACGGGAGCGGCGGGAGCCGCCACCGGCGGCCCGGCCGCCGCCGGGGAGCCCCTGAAGGTCACGGTCATGGCCGCCCCGGCCGACCTCACCGACCCGAAGAAGAAGGAGATCGCGATGGAGCTCGTCTCCAGCGCGGAGAACTCCTCCCTCGACTGGAAGGCCCAGTACAAGTACATCGAGGACATCGACGACGGGCGCGGCTACACCGCCGGCATCATCGGCTTCTGCTCGGGCACCGGCGACATGCTCGACCTGGTCGAGCTCTACACCAGGCGCAAGCCCGGCAACGTGCTGGCCAAGTATCTGCCCGCCCTGCGGAAGGTGAACGGCACCGACTCGCACCGGGGGCTCGACCCGGGCTTCCCCGGGGACTGGCGCGCCGCCGCCACGGATCCGGTGTTCCGGCAGGCGCAGAACGACGAGCGCGACCGGGTCTACTTCGACCCGGCCGTGGCCCGGGCCAAGGCCGACGGCCTGCGCGCGCTCGGGCAGTTCGTCTACTACGACGCCATCGTCATGCACGGCCCGGGCGACGACGCGGTCAGCTTCGGCGGCATCCGCAAGACGGCCATGAAGAAGGCGAAGACCCCGGCACAGGGCGGGGACGAGGTCGCCTACCTCAACGCGTTCCTCGACGCCCGCAAGGCGGCGATGAAGACGGAGGAGGCGCACAGCGACACCAGCCGGGTCGACACAGCCCAGCGGGTGTTCCTGAGGAACGGCAACCTCGACCTCGATCCGCCGCTGCGCTGGAAGGTCTACGGCGACGCCTACGAGATCCGGAGCTGACGCCCGCACGACGACGGGGCCCCTCCCGCCGGGCGGCGGGAGGGGCCCCGTTGTCGTATGCGGGTGTCAGGCGGCGCCGAGGACGTCCACGACGAAGACGAGCGTGTCCGTGCCCTTGATGCCGCCCTGGGCGTTGCCCTCCTTGCCGTAGCCGAGGTCCGGCGGGATCGTGATGAGGACGCGGCTGCCGACGGGCACTCCGGTGAGCCCCTGCGACCAGCCCTTGACGACCTGGTTGAGAGCGAAGGTCGCGGGCTGGCCGCGTTCCCAGCTGGAGTCGAACTGCTTGTCGGTGCCCCAGATCTTGCCGACGTAGTGGGCGAGGACCGTCTGGTCGGCCTTCACCTCCGGGCCGGCGCCCTTGATCACGGTCTTGACGACGAGCTTCTTGGGCGCCTTCTCGCTGGTCTTGGTGGTCAGCGCCGGGGCCTTGTCACCGCCGGGGTTGCCGATCTTCACCCCGTCGACGCCCGGGTCGACGGCGGTGCCCTCGATGGACTTCAGCGTGGCCGACATGACGTCGATGACCAGCACCTGGGACGTGTTGTTGAAGTCCTGGCCCTGCTGCTTGGCCTGGTCGAGCTGCTCGGCGCTCAGGTTGTCCTTGGCGACGACGGCCATCACCCGGCCGCCGGGCTTGGCGCCGACGAGCGCCTCGTGCAGCGCCTTGGGCAGCTGCGGACTGACCGAGACGAACTCCGACTTGCCCTGGTCGTAGTCGGAGCCCGCCGACTTGTTCTCCTTGCCGTCCCAGTTGTAGACCGTGACGTTGGCGGTGAGGACGTCGCCGTCCTTGGCGGGGGTGCCCTGGCCCTCGACGACCTTGATGGAGGCGGACGTGAGCGAGGGCTGGCCCGACGGGAAGGTCAGGGTGGGCTTCTTGCCGACCTCTCCCGTCACCTTGATGGCCGTGGCCGCGGCCCGGGCCCCGGAAGCGGCGGGGCTCGCGCTGGAGGCGGTCTTCTGCGCGGTTCCGCACGCGGCGGCGAGCAGCAGGGGCAGGGCGGCGACGAGTGCCGTACTACGGCGCATGTAGGTAATCCTCAAACAGACAGCGGGTCCGGGCCAGGCTACCCGAACCCGCCGTCAGAGCGGTGTAAGAGATCACATACCGGCGATCAGCTTGTCGACCCTCTCGTCCACGCTGCGGAACGGGTCCTTGCACAGCACCGTCCGCTGGGCCTGGTCGTTGAGCTTCAGGTGGACCCAGTCGACGGTGAAGTCGCGCCGCTTCTCCTGGGCCTTGCGGATGAACTCCCCGCGCAGCTTGGCCCGCGTGGTCTGCGGCGGAACCGACTTGGCCTCGAAGATCTTGACGTCGTCGGCCACCCTCTCGACGGCCCCCCGCTTCTGCAGGAGGTAGAACAGGCCCCGCTTGCGGTGGACGTCGTGGTAGGCCAGGTCGAGCTGCGCCACGCGCGGCGACGACAGCGGCAGGTCGTACTTCTGCCTGTAACGTTCAATCATCTGGTACTTGGTGACCCAGTCGATCTCCCGCGAGACGAGGTCGAGGTCGCCCGTCTCGACCGCGCGCAGCGTGCGCTCCCACAGCTCCAGCACCCGCTTGGCGATGGCGTCCCCGCCGCGCCGTTCGACGAAGTCCTGCGCCTTGGTCAGGTACTCCTGCTGGATCTCCAGCGACGAGGCCTCGCGGCCGTTGGCCAGGCGCACCCTGCGGCGGCCCGTCATGTCGTGGGACACCTCCCGGATCGCCCTGATCGGGTTCTCCAGGGACAGGTCGCGCATCACCACGCCCGCCTCGATCATGCGCAGCACCAGGTCGGTGGCGCCGACCTTGAGCAGCATCGTGGTCTCGCTCATGTTCGAGTCGCCCACGATGACGTGCAGCCGGCGGAACCGCTCGGCGTCCGCGTGCGGCTCGTCACGGGTGTTGATGATCGGCCGGGACCGGGTGGTCGCGGAGGACACGCCCTCCCAGATGTGCTCGGCCCGCTGGGAGACGCAGTAGACGGCTCCGCGCGGGGTCTGCAGCACCTTGCCCGCGCCGCAGATGATCTGCCGCGTCACCAGGTAGGGGATCAGGACGTCGGCCAGCCGTCCGAACTCCCCGTGCCGGCCCACGAGATAGTTCTCGTGGCAGCCGTAGGAGTTGCCGGCCGAGTCGGTGTTGTTCTTGAACAGGTAGATGTCTCCCGCGATGCCCTCCTCGCGGAGCCGCTTCTCGGCGTCCACGAGGAGACCCTCCAGGATCCGCTCCCCTGCCTTGTCGTGGGTGACAAGCTCCACGACGTTGTCGCACTCAGGGGTGGCGTACTCGGGATGGCTGCCCACGTCCAGATACAGACGTGCGCCGTTGCGCAGGAATACGTTGCTCGATCGGCCCCAGGACACCACTCGCCGGAACAGGTACCGCGCCACCTCGTCCGGCGACAGCCTCCGCTGCCCGCGGAACGTGCAGGTGACGCCGTACTCGTTCTCCAGCCCGAATATGCGTCGATCCATCACCTCACCCTATTCCCCGAAACCGGCGGCCGAACAGTGATCAGGCGGTGGAATGAAGAGAAGGAGCCGTCAGGCGACGTAAATCTCCGTCACCTTGACGATCTGCCCTCCGTCGACGGTGATGAGCGCCCGCAGGTCGCCCTTGTCGGCGCGCAGGACCAGCTTGTCCCTGGAGCAGCGCTGGGTGCCGAGGTACCGGCCGTCGATGGTCTGGTCCTTGCCGTCGCAGCCGACCGCGCTGAGGAACACCACGTCCTTCGCGAGGGGCGCGGCGAAGGCCGTCACGTCGCCCTCCGGCGGCCCCTCGAAGTGACCGGTCGTGCTGCCGCCGTACTCCTTGACGTACTTGATCGGCCGGTACTCCGCCACGTTCTCGTCGTGCATGGCGACCAGCTGCCCGCGCACGACACCGTCCCTGCTGGGGCTGAGTCCCTTGGTGAAGTCGTGCCCTGGGTCCGACTGGAGGGTCCCCCCGAAGGGAGCCGGCGTCTTGTCCGTGATCGGCGGCCCGGCCGGCTTCCGCGGGGCCGCGGGCGTGGCCGAGGCGGTCGGGGTTTCCGCCGCCGGGGTGCCGGAGTCCTCCGGGGCGGGGGACGGCTCCGCGGGCGACGCGGGGGCGGTCACGGTCACGGTGGCCGTCACGGTGGGCGAGGCCGTGCCGCCGGAGGACCCGGAGCAGGCGGTCAGCGACAGGAGGGCGACGGCGGCGGCCGGAACGCCCGCTCGCCGGAAAAGATCAAAAGTCATCACAACAGGATGAGAGTAGCGAAATCGAGGTTTGGTTGAGCCGTAAGTCCCTGATCCGGCCCCACCGCGGGACGGCGCCGCGCCCCCGGAGAGGGACGCGGCGCCGCGATGGTAGGGACGGAAGTGCGGACTACTCGCCGGAGCCCGTGTCGATCTCACCCTCCGGGGCGATCGGCGGGGTGGCGCCGGGAGCCTGCTCGGCCTGCGCCTCCTCGGACGAGGTCTGCTCGGCGGCGGGCCGCCGCGCGCTCTCCCGGCCCTCCCCGGCGGTCTCCAGGAGCTTGTCCAGGCGGGGCCCGGTCAGGCGCAGGAACTTGCGGTGCTCCCGGCCGCGGTCGAGCACGGCGACCTCGAGCTGGGTCGCCGGGGGACGCTCGCCACCCGGCTCGGTCAAGGCGGCCAGCGCGGCGTCGAGGGCCTGCGGCAGCGGCAGTCCCTCGCTGTAGCGCTCCTTCAGGCGTCCGCCGACGGCCTCGGCCTGGCCGCCGATCACGGCCATGCCCTGCTCGTCGAAGACGGAGCCGTCGAAGGTGATCCGGTAGATCTGGTCGTCCTCGGGGGCGTCGCCGACCTCCGCGACGACGATCTCCACCTCGAACGACTTGATCGACTCGGTGAAGATCATGCCGAGGTGCTGGGCGTACAGGTTCGCCAGGCCCCGGCCGGTGACGTCGTTGCGGTTGAACGTGTAGCCGTTGATGTCGGCGTAGCGGATGCCGGCCAGGCGAAGCGACTCGAACTCGTTGTAGCGCCCGACCGCGGCGAAACCGATGCGGTCGTAGATCTCACTGATCTTGTGCAGCGCCTTCGACGGGTTGGGCGCCACGAACAGGATGCCGTCGGCGTACTGCATGACGACCACGCTGCGACCGCGAGCGATGCCCTTGCGGGCATACTCCGCCCTGTCCCGCATGATCTGCTCGGGCGAGGCATATCCTCCGAAGGGGATGGACACCGGGGGTGATCCTCTCTTGGGTTAGCGCAGCGGCGCGGTCGGGCCTTCGGGGGCGGCCATCCGCCTCTCCAGCATGGACTCCACGAACTCGGCGACCTCGTCGTCGGGGAGGCGGCGGAAGCCGTCCGCGGTGATGACGGCCACGACCGGCCAGATCTTCCGCATCACGTCGGGGCCGCCGGTGGCCGAGTCGTCGTCGGCGGCGTCGTACAGGGCGTGCAGGCAGGTCAGGGCGGTGTCCTGCGGGCTTGCGTTCTCCCGGTACAGCTTCTTCAGCGACCCCCGCGCGAAGATCGAACCCGAGCCGATGGAGTGGAACTCCTTCTGCTCGTACGGCCCGCCGCCCACGTCGTAGCTGAAGATCCGCCCGGCGTCGCGGCCCGGGTCGTAGGCCGCGAACAGCGGCACGACCACGAGGCCCTGCATGGCCATGGGCAGGTTGCCGCGGATCATGGTGGCCAGGCGGTGCGCCTTGCCCTCGGTGGACAGCGAGCGGCCTTCGGTCTTCTCGTAGTGCTCCAGCTCGACCCGGTACAGCCGGGCCAACTCCAGGCCGGTGCTCGCGGTGCCCGCGATGCCCATGCAGGAGTAGTCGTCGGTGCGGAACACCTTCTCGATGTCCCGCTGCGAGATTATGTTCCCGGAGGTCGCACGCCTGTCGCCCGCCATCACCACGCCGCCGGCGCAGGTCGCCGCGACGATGGTGGTCGCGTGCGGGATCTCGTCGCCCACCGGCGCCGCCAGCGACTCGTTGCGGGCGGGCAGCAGGTTCGGCGCGTGCACGCCGACGAACTCCGAGAACGACGACGATCCCGTATATGTGAAGAGGCTGTTCATCCAGGCTGGCTGAGATGCCACGCGACTCCCTCCAAGCATGCGTTGTTACGCCCGACCATACTCAGGTCTCAGCTCTGGTTGCACTCTTCCCGATCAGCTCAGCGCGAACCAGACATCCCATAAGACGCCGGGCACTCGTCCCTCACTCGTCCGCCGAGCCGCTTCTTTACTCGCGGGTAATCGCGTGCGAGGGTCGAGGATGGAGCCGGATTCCTCAGGTCGTGCGGGTCGCGGTGGGTGACGATGGCGGCGAGACGATGACCACCAGGGCCGTGGTCGGCGGGACGTGGACGTTGGACGACCGGCTGGCCGGGCCGGTGGCGGAGGTGCCGGTGGAGGTGCGGCCCGGCACGGCCGCCCTCACGGTGCGCCTGTCCTACGACCGGTCGGCCGGCGTGCTCGACCTCGGCTGCGCCGGGCCCGCCGGCTTCCGCGGCTGGTCGGGCGGCGCGCGCTCCGAGTACACCGTCGCGCCCTCCTGGGCCACCCCCGGCTACCTGCCCGGCGAGATCGAGCCGGGCGTGTGGCGGGTGCTGGTCGGCCTGCACCGCGTGCCCCTCGGCGGGCTGCCGTACGAGATCCGGGTGATCAGGCACGTGCGGCCGCCCGCCCGGCCGCGTCGGCGCCGCACCCGCATCTCCCGCGTGCCCGGGCCGCTCCCGCCCGAGCCCGCCGCCGTGCGCCGCCGCCTGCCGTCGCCGCCCGGACACCGCTGGCTCGCCGGGGACCTGCACGCGCACACCGACCACTCCGACGGGACGCTGAGCGTCTACGAACTGGCCTGCGTCGCGGCCGCGGCCGGGCTGGACTTCCTCGCGGTGACCGACCACAACACCGTCAGCCACCACGCGGAGCTGGCCGCGGCCTCGGCGCTCGCCGGGATCGTCCTCGTGCCCGGGCAGGAGGTGACCACCGACCTCGGGCACGCGGGCGCCCTCGGGGACGTCGGCTGGATCGACTTCCGGCTGCCCCCGGACGAGTGGGTGAAGGCCGTACGGGACCGGGGCGGGGTGCTGTCGGTCAACCACCCGGTGGCGGCCGACTGCGCGTGGCGGCACCCGATGGCCGACCGGCCGCGGACCGTGGAGCTGTGGCACCGGAGCTGGCACGACCGCACCTGGGGCGCGCCGCTGGCCTGGGCGCAGGCCTGGGCCGCGGGCCTGACCGGCGGCCTGGTCGTGGTGGGCGGCGGCGACTACCACCGGCCGGAGGAGGGGCACCCGCCCGGCGCGCCGGCGACGTGGGTGCTCGCCGAGGGCGACGGCCGGGGCCCCGAGGCCGCGGGGGCCGTCGTACGCGCCGTCGCGGAGGGGCGGACCGCGGTGTCGGCCTCCCTGAACGGCCCGCTGCTGCTGCGGCTGGAGGACGAGTTCCTGGCCGTGGACGCCGACGGCCTGGTGCTGTGGGGGCCGCGGACCCGTCGCGTGATTCGCGGGGACCTCGCGCTCCTGCCGGCCCGGCCGGGGACGCACCGCCTGGAGACGCCCGTCAACGAGCTCATGGCCGTGTGCAGCTGACGAGGTTGCGCCACGCCGCCGATGGGGAGGTGCAGGGCAGGTCGCCGAGCGGAGGAGGCTGAGGACGTGGAGACGGTGAAGGTGGGGATCGCCGGGCTCGGCGTGGTCGCGCAGGTCGTCTACCTGCCCCTGCTGGCGCGGCGGCGCGACCTGTTCCGGGTGGCGGCCGTGTGCGACCTCGACCGCGGGCACGCGGAGACGGTGGGCCGGGAGGCGGGCGTCCCGGGGTACGACGACCCGCGGGCGATGCTGGACGAGGGCGGGCTCGACGCGCTGATCGTGCTCACGCCGGGCTCCCACGGGCCGCTGGTGCGGGCCGCGCTCGAACGCGGCCTGTGGGTGCTGTGCGAGAAGCCCCTCGCCTACAGCCGGGCCGAGCTGAGCGGCCTTTCCGGCGAGCGGCTGATGACCGGCTACATGAAGCAGTACGACCCGGCCTCCCAGCGGCTGCTGGAGGCGCTGCACGAGGCCGGCGGGCCGGACGTCGTCCGCCACCTGGACGCCACCGTGCTGCACCCGTCGCAGGAGTCCCAGCTGCTGTTCGCCCGCGCGCGGCCCGGACGGCCCTCCCCCGAGCGGACGGCCCCCTACGCGGAGGCCGACGACCGGGCGCTCACCGCCGCGCTCGGCACCTCCTCCGAGCGGCTGCGGCGGCTGTACGCCGAGGTCCTGCTGAGCAGCCTCTGCCACGAGCTGTCGCTGATACGGCTGTTCACCGGATCTCCGGACACGGTGGACCACGTGGCCGTGTGGCCGGTGGAGGCCTTCCCGCCGTCGCTGGAGGTGAGCGGGACACTGCCCGTGGAGGGCTCCGGCCGGTACGGCCTGCGGTGGCACTACCTGCCGAGCTACCCGGCGTACCACGAGGTCATGACCCTGCACCACGAGCACGGATCGCTGGAGCTGCGCTTCCCCTCGCCGTACATGCTGAACACGCCCACCCGGCTGACGGTCACCTGCCGCGTCGGCACCACCGAGCGGACGGTCGTCAGCGAGGACGTCGCCGAGGCGTTCGAGCGGCAGCTACGCGCCTTCCACCGTTTCGTCACCCAGGACGAACCGCCGCTCACCGGACTCGACGGGGCCCTGGAGGATATCGTCACGGCGCAGCGGATCGTGCACCGGTACGCGCGCTGGGCCGGCGTCCCCATCGGCGGGGAGTGCGCCCAGGAGGTCACCGGCGCCCCCCGGGAGGCGACCGCCGGGGCCGACGTCAGCAGCTACGCCGAGGAGGGCGCGAGTGGAGCCATCGGTCACGCCGAGCAGGGCGTCCGCGGATAGCGGCGAGATCGTGGTGGTCCCGCACACGCACTGGGACCGCGAGTGGTACCTGCCCTTCCAGCGGTTCCGCGTCGGCCTGGTGCGGGTGCTCGACGAGGTCCTGGACGCCATGGCCGCCGACCCCGCCTACCGCTTCACGATGGACGGCCAGCTCGCGGCGGTCGAGGACTACCTGGAGATCCGCCCCGGACGCCGCGACGACGTCGCCCGGTTCGTCGCCGAGGGGCGGCTCGCCGTGGGGCCCTGGCTGATCCTCGCCGACGAGTTCCTGTGCTCGGGCGAGACCCTGCTGCGCAACCTGGAGTACGGCATGCGGGGGGCGGCCGCGCTCGGCGGCGCCATGCCGGTCGGGTACCTGCCCGACCAGTTCGGCCACTGCGCCCAGATGCCGCAGATCCTGTCGCTGGCGGGGCTGCGCCTGGCCTGCCTGTGGCGGGGCGTGCCCGCGCACGTGGACCGCGACACCTTCGACTGGACCGGCGCCGACGGCACGACGATCAGGACGAGATACCTGCCCGGCGGGTACGGCAACGCCTCCGGCCTGTTCGCCGGCCCGGCCGAGCGCATGCCCGACCGCGTGGCGGCCTTCGTCCGTGCGGCTGGGGACTGGGCGACCGGGGACTGGGCGACCGGTGGGACCCTGCTGGCGATGTACGGCGCCGACCACTCGGCCCCCGCCCGCGAGATCACCGCGTCGGGACTGCGCGTCGCCACCCTCGCCGAGGCCCTGACCGGCCTCCACGGGCCCGGCGACGGGCTGCCCCGGGCGGTGGGCGAGCTGCGCTCGCACGCGCGGGCCAACCTCCTGCCCGGCGTGATCTCGGCCCGGGTGCCGCTGAAGCAGGCCATGGCGCGGGCCGAGCGGCTCCTCACCCGCTACGCCGAGCCGATGTCCGCGCTGTGGCTCACCGACCGTTCGGCGTGCGGGCGCCTGATCGACATGGCCTGGCGGTCGGTCATCGCCTGCGGCGGGCACGACTCGGTCACCGGGTGCGGCTCCGACGAGACCGCCCAGCAGGTGGCCGCGAGGATCGCCGAGGCCGGGCAGACGGCCCAGGCGGTCGTGGACCTGGTCGCCGCATCCCTCGCCGGGGCCGCGCCGAAGGACGCGCTCGTCGTCGTCAACCCGTCCCCCTTCGAGCGGACCGGCCTGGTGCTCGCCGACCTGCCGGAGGACCGCGCGTCGCTGGCCGACGGCCGCGGGCGTGCGGTCCCCGTCAACGTTCCCGTGCAGCGGCTCGAACACGCCGCGACCCTGCTCGACGAGACCGTCATGGACGACCTCTCCCTGCTCCTCGGGCGCGTGCACGAGCGGGAGCTGTACGGCCACGAGATCGTCTCCTGGGCCGCCGCGGACGGCGTGTTCACCGTCACCGTGAGCCGCCACGCGTCCGGCGCGTACGCGTACGAGGACCTGCGCAGGGCCGTCCTCGACGCCGGGCCGGGGCCGTGGGCCGTCCGCACGGTGGCCGAGCCCGTGGTCACCGTGGCCGCGCTGGTCACCGTGCCGCCGCTGGGCCGCGCCGTCCTCACCGCACGTCCGGTCGCGCCCGCCGAACCCGCCCCCGTCCCGGGCGCCCTGCGGACCGACCCGTACGGGTTCGAGCCGGTGCTGGACAACGGCCTGCTGCGGGTGCGCGTGGCGGACGACGGGACGCTGTCCCTGCGCGGGGCGGACGGAGTGGAGGTCCACGGCGTCGGGCGGATCGTCCACGGCGGGGACGCCGGGGACACCTACAACCACGCGCCGCCGCCCGGCGACCGGCTCCTCGACCGGCCCTCCCGCGTCACCGTCGAGGAGATCTGCTCGGGACCGCTGACCGGCGCGTACGAGATCACCCGCGGGTACGACTGGCCGGCCGGCGCGGGTGACGCCGCGACCGTGCCGGCGGTCGTCACGACCCGGGTGGAGCTCAGGGCGGGCGAGCCGTTCGCCCGGTGTGAGATCACCATGGACGTGCGCTGCCGCGACCATCGCATCCGCTGGCACGCGCCGCTGCCCCGGGCGGCGGCCGAGTCGTACGCGGAGGGACAGTTCGCCGTGGTGCGGCGCGGCCTGACCGCCGAGGGCGGGGGCGGCGAACGGCCGATCCCGACCTTCCCCGCCGAGTCCTTCGCCGCCGCCGGCGGCCTCGCCGTGCTGCTCGACCACGTCACCGAGTACGAGATCATCGGGGACGAGATCAGCGGGGCCGGGACCGAGATGGCGCTCACGCTCGTGCGGTCCGTCGGGTACCTGTCCCGGAACCGCAATCCCTACCGCGACGAGCCCGCGGGACCCGAGGTGCCGACCCCGGCCGCCCAGTGCCAGGGGCCGCTGACCGTGCGATTCGCCGTCCTGCCGTACGCGGGCGGGTGGCACGACGCGGGGCTGCCGCGGCTCGCGGAGGAGTTCCGCCACGACCTGCTCGCCGTGCCGGGCGCCGGCGGGGGCGGTGCGGCCGGGACGGGCCGGGACGGCCGTCTCTCGATCGGCGGGGACGGCGTCGTGATGACCGCTCTGCGCGAGCGGGACGGACGGCTGGAGGTCCGCCTGGTGGCCGAGCATCCCACGGCCACCGAGGCGGTCGTACGGGGAGATTTCACCGCGGCCTGGACGGCCGACGTTCAGGGCTCTCCCCTGGGCCCTCTGGAGGTGTCCCGCGACGAGGGGACCTCATGGCGGACGGTACGCGTCCCGCTCAGGCCCTTCGAGATCGCGACCGTTCATCTCGCCGGGGCGTGACGGCGCCCGGCGGCGGCCCTGCCGGAGGGGTCGGTTCCCCCGGAGCGCCGCCACCGGGCCGGACGCCTCCGTCGGGTTACTGTCCGCCCTTCTGCACGTAGGAACGGACGAACTCCTCCGCGTTCTCCTCGAGGACCTCGTCGATCTCGTCCAGGATCGCGTCGACGTCGTCGGTGAGCTTCTCCTGACGCTCCTGGACGTCCGGGGACGCCTGCGCCTCGGTCTCCTCGACTTCGTGCTCCTGACGCCCAGTCTGCTTCTGGCCGCCGGTCTCCTTGGTCGCCATCCCTGACACCTCCGCTGCTCGGGGGGACGCCTCTCCCCATATCTTCCCCGAACCGACCGACAATGCGCGCGAAAGGGCGTGCGATCTTCGGCGGGGGTGCGAGGCCGGCCCACCCGGTGCCCGCAGGCAAGGCGAACACGGAGAATTCCCCGCGCTCATAGACCGGATCGTTATCGACGTCACACTCCCCGTGGCCGCCTTTCGGCGCGGTGCGACCGCATCCGGGACGACAATTGATGGATCACGGATCTGGGGCTAGCGCACGGGTGGTCGATGGCATCGCACGCACGGCAACTGCTGGCGGATCGGTACAAGCTGCTGACGCCCTTCCGTCGGGACTCCGGGGGGATCATGTGGCAGGCCCATGATCTCCGCCTGAAGCGCGATGTCGCGATCAAGGAAGTGCAGCCGCCGTACCGCGTGGACGTGGCCGACCTGGCCGCCGCACGCCGGCAGGCGCTGCGGGAGGCCCGTTCCGCGGCCCGGCTCAGCCACCCGGCCGTCATCACGGTGCACGACCTGCTGGAGGACAAGGGCCGGCTCTGGATCGTCACCGAGCTCCTGCAGGGCCTCACGCTGGCCGACACCGTGCGCCACCTCGGCCGGCTCCCGGTCCACTGGGCCGCCTGGGTGGGTTTCCAGCTCCTGTCGGGCGTACGGCACGCGCACTCGCTGGGCGTCGTCCACGGGGACATCCGGCCGGCAAACGTGATGCTGACCGAGGACCGGGTGGTGCTGACCGACTTCGGCATCGCCGCCTTCGACCGGGACCCGGCCGGGTCGTCGACCGTGCCGGTGGCGCGGTCCGGCGCCTACCTCGCCCCCGAGCGGCTGCGCGGGAAGTCCCTGGCTCCCTCCGCCGACCTGTGGTCGTTCGGCGCCACGCTCTATCGCGGGGTCGAGGGACGGCCGCCGTACCCGCCCACGGGCCCGCTGCCGGCCGAGGTGCTGCTCGGCCACAGGCCCGAGCCCCCGCGCCGGGCGGGCCCGTTGCGGCCGCTGCTGGAGGGCCTGCTGCGGCCCGACCCGGACGAACGACTCACCGTCGACCAGGCGATGCACGTGCTGGTGGACGTGTTGCGGCGGCAGGGCATCCCGGCGGCGACGCCGGGCCGGACGGCCGGCGAGCTGCCGAGCCGTACCGCGCCCAGGCAGAGCAGGGAGCATCCCTACGGCCGCGCCCCCGCGCACGGATCGCCGCGGGCGCCCGGGGAGCTCACGGCCGGGCGCCTTTACGACGTAGATCAGCCACAGGGGGACTCGCCCTACTGGCCCGCTCCCACGACCCGCCCCCGCCGGCACCGCAACGGCCCCCCGGCGCCCTGAGCCCGCCTGCCGGTGACGGCTCTCCCGCGTCCTTCGCCGAAGAGCCGTCGCCCACCGTCCCGTCGTACGGTCAGTCGTCGTGACCGCGGCCGTGGTGCCCCTGGTCGTGGTGCCCCCGGTCGTCGTGGCCCCGGTCGTCGTGTCCCCTGCCGTGGTGACCCCGGTCGTCGTGCCGTCGGCCGTCGTCCTCGACCCGGAACCTGACGATCCTCCCGCTCGCGACGGAGACGTACACCCGGTACTCCCGATGGCCCTTGCGGAGCTCGACCTTCCACACGCGGCGGCCGTGCTCCCACTCGCGCTCCACCTTGGTGACCCGGGCGCCGGGCACCCGCCTCTTGGCGATCGCGATCGCCCGGCTCCGGCTGACGGCGGTGGAGGCCGAGGCGGTGGCGGTCGAAGCGGTGGAGGCGGTGGAGGCGGTGGCCGGCGCCGCGACGGAGGCGGAGGCGACGGCCGTTCCACCGGCGGTCAGGGCGGCGAGGGTCGTGGCGGCCGCGAGAGCGATCTTCGTTGTCTGTCTCATGACCCAACCGTCGCAGCGATCATGCTAGGGCCGCGCTAAGCGATCCCTAAAACCAGGCGTACCTCCGCACCGCCCAGATCGGACTCGCCGAGAGCCAGGAAGCCGCCCGACTCCTGGGCCACACGACGGGCGATGTCGAGGCCGAGGCCGGTCGACCCGGCCCCGCTCTCCCCCCGCCTCAGCGGGTCGCCCGGGCCGAAGCCCGGACCCGCGTCCGACACCGTGAGGACCACCGGGCCGCCCTCCCCGCCGACGCCGTCCGGGCCGGCGTCACCGGCGGTGAGGCGGACGCGGAACGACGCGCCGTCGGGGGTGTGCGCGAAGACGTTGCCCAGGAGGGCGTCGACGCAGGCGGCGAGGTCCTCGGCGGAGACCGCCACCGGCAGCGGGCCGGGGGCCAGGTCGAGCACGACCGCCCTGGACTGGTCTTCGGCGAGCACGGACCAGAACGCCACCCTGTCGCGCACGACCGGGACGGCGTCGCACGAGGCCCGTTCCCGCGACCGCCGCCGGACGTCGTTGATCACCGCGGTGACCGCGCGCTCCAGCGCGTCCACGCGCGCCTCGATCCTCGCCGCCTCTCCGGGGTCCGACAGCGACTCCGCCTCCAGCCTGAGGCCGGTGAGGGGTGTGCGCAGCCGGTGGGAAACGTCCGCCACGATCTCCCGCTCCTCGGCGAGGAGGTCCGAGATGCGTCCCGCCAGGTGGTTGAGGGCCAGGCCGGCCGTACGCACCTCGGGCGGGCCGAGTGGCGTCGCCCTGGCGGTCAGGTCGCCCGTGGCGAGGCGGTGGGAGACCTCGGCGAGCGCCGTGGTGGGCCGGACGACCGCGCGGGCGAGCCGGTCGGCGACGAGGATGCCGACCCCGACCAGGGCGACCCCGAGGATCAGCAGCGCGAGCCACGTCTGACGTACGCCGCGCATCAGATCGTCGTCGCTGAGGAAGGCGCGGACGACGGCGGTGCCGCCCGGCGCCCCCTCGACCGCCACCAGGATCTCCCGGCCGCCCGGCGCCGCCGCCGACAGGCTGCGGCCCCGCGCCGCGAGGTCCACCGCGGCCGAGCGGGCCGCGGCGGTTCCCAGCACCCGGCCGTCGGCGAGGAAGACCGTCACCGGGTGGCCGCTCGACGCGCTCGCCTGCTCCGCGGTCAGCCGGAGCGTCTCCTCGTCCACGGTGCCGACCGCGACCGCGACCGACTCGGCGGCCCGGGTCGCCGAGTCGACGGCCTCGCTCTGCGCCACAGAACGGACCAGCAGCGCCAGCGGCACGAGCAGCGACACGAGCACGAGTGACGTCGTCGCCGCGACGAGGGCCGCGAGCCAGCGCCTCACCGGCGCTCTCCCGGGCCCGCGCCGGCGCGGGCCGCCGTACCGGTCACGAGGGGGCGGTGAGGCGGACGCCGACGCCTCGGACGGTCTGGAGGTAGCGCGGCTGCTGGGCGGTCTCGCCGAGCTTGCGGCGCAGCCAGGAGAGGTGGACGTCGACCGTCTTGTCGGTGCCTCCGTAGGGGATCTGCCAGACCTCGGTGAGCAGCTCGCGCTTGGTGACCACCTGTCCGGCCCGCGCCGCCAGATAGTGCAGCAGGTCGAACTCGCGCGGCGTCAGGTCCAGCGGGGCGCCGTCGAGCGTCGCCTCCCGGGTCCGCGGGTCCACGCGCAGCGCCCCGACGGTCAGCGAGGTGTCCTCGGGGGCCGTGTCCACGCGGCGCAGCACGGCCCGGATGCGGGCGTCGAGCTGCGCGGCGCTGTACGGCTTGACCACATAGTCGTCCGCGCCCGCGTCGAGCAGGCGGATCATCTCGGCCTCCCCGTCCCTGGCGGTGGCCACGATGACCGGGACCCGGCTCACGGCGCGGAGCATGCGCAGCAGGTCGGCGCCGTCCATGTCGGGCAGGCCGAGGTCGAGCACGATGAGGTCCGGCCGGTCCTCCACCACCGACCGCAGGCCGTCGAGTGCGGTGGGGGCGGAGGAGACGGCGTGGCCGCGCTCGCGCAGGCTCCGGGTGAGGGAGCCGCGGATGGGGGCGTCGTCTTCGATGAGGAGCACGCTTGGCATTTGGCCGCTACGTTAGCCTTTCGCCGGTCTGCGGCATAAGTCCGTTATCCGGGCCTTAGCGATCCCTTAGCTTTCGCGGTGGGAGAGTGGGCGCGTGAACACCCGCCTCGTCCTCGCCGTCGCCGGATGGCTGCTGGCCGCCGCGCTCGCCACCGGAGCGGGGGTCGCGGTGCTCGGCCTGCTCGGCCGGCCGCTCGCCGGAACCGCCGGGCGGCCCATGTCGGCCGAGGAGATCCGCGTCGCGCTGGCCCGGGACACCCCTGCCGCGCCGTCCTCCGGCCCCGCCTCAGCAGCCGTACCGGCGCGGTCCCCCGCCGCCGTACCGGCACGCTCCCCGGGGCAGGCCACGCCGGGCGCCGGGCCCGTCACCGGCCGGAAGCTGATCTCGACCGGCGCGGGCAGCGTGATCGCCCGGTGCGACGGCGGCCTGGCGCGGCTCCAGTCGTGGACGCCCGGTCAGGGTTACGAGGTCCACGACGTCGATCCGGGGCCGGACGACCACGCCCGCGTGCGGTTCGAGTCGGACGAGGGCAGGGTCGAGATCGAGGTGCGCTGCGCCGGCGACGTCCCCGTTCCCCGAATCACCCACCACGACTGATCATCCGCCGTGGCCGACGCGGTGGTCAGCCCTCGCCGGTGAGCGCGGCGACGAGGTCGGCGGCCGTGCGGCAGCGGTCGAGCAGGTCGCCCACGTGCGCCTTGGTGCCGCGCAGCGGCTCCAGGGTCGGCACGCGCTGGAGCGACTCGCGGCCCGGGATGTCGAAGATCACCGAGTCCCAGGAGGCGGCGGCGACCGACTCGCTGTACTGCCGCAGGCACCGGCCCCGGAAGTAGGCCCGGGTGTCGGTGGGGGGCGTCTCCACCGCGCGGTCGATGTCCTCCTCGGTCACCAGGCGCTGCATCCGGCCCCTGGCGACGAGCCGGTTGTACAGGCCGCGGTCGGGGCGGATGTCGGAGTACTGCAGGTCGACCAACTGCAGCCGGGGGTGGTTCCAGGGCAGGTTGTCGCGGGTGCGGTAGCCCTCCAGGATCTCCAGCTTGGCGACCCAGTCGAGCTCACGGGACAGCTGCATCGGGTCCTCGGCGAGCCGGGTGAGCACCGACTCCCAGCGGTTGAGCACGTCCTTGGTGAGCTCGTCCACGCCCGAGCCGAAGCGGTCCTCGACGTACTTGCGGGCCTGCTCCAGGTATTCCATCTGCAGCTGCACGGCGGTCATCTTCCGCCCGTTGCGCAGCGCGATCTCGTACTTGCAGGTCGGGTCGTGGGACACCGCGCGCAGCGCCGCGACCGGCGACTCGGGGGTCAGGTCGATGGTGAGGAACCCCTCCTCGATCATCGCCAGCACCAGGGCCGTCGTACCGAGCTTCAAATATGTCGAAATTTCCGACATATTTGCGTCGCCGATGATCACGTGCAGCCGCCGGTACTTCTCCGGATCGGCGTGCGGCTCGTCGCGGGTGTTGATGATCGGCCGCTTGAGCGTGGTCTCCAGCCCGACCTCGACCTCGAAGAAGTCGGCCCGCTGGCTGATCTGGAAGCCTTCGGTACGCGAGTCCTGGCCGATGCCGACCTTGCCCGCGCCGCACACCACCTGCCGCGACACGAAGAACGGCGTCAGGTGCCTGACGATGTCGGCGAACGGCGTCGCGCGGCGCATGAGGTAGTTCTCGTGGCAGCCGTACGACGCGCCCTTGGCGTCGGTGTTGTTCTTGTAAAGCTGGATGGGGGCGTTGCCGGGCGTGGAGGACGCCCGCACGGCGGCGTCGTACATCACCCGCTCGCCCGCCTTGTCCCAGATCACCGCGGCCCGGGGGTTGGTGCACTCGGGCGTCGAGTACTCCGGGTGGGCGTGGTCGACGTACAGGCGCGCGCCGTTGGTGAGGATCACGTTGGCGAGCCCGAGGTCCTCATCCGTGAGCTGGCTCTGGTCGGCCACCTCACGGGCCAGGTCGAACCCCCGGGCGTCGCGGAGCGGGTTCTCCTCCTCGAAGTCCCACCGGGCCCGGCGAGCCCGGGCGGCCGACGCCGCCAGGTACGCGTTGACGACCTGTGAGGAGGTCACCATCGCGTTCGCTCCCGGTTGACCGGGCACGGCGATGCCGTACTCGGTCTCGATGCCCATCACCCGCCGAACCGTCATTCGCACCCCGCCTGCTTCAGGCCGTCGTAGTCATATCCGAGCCTAGCCCTTTCTCTATGCCCTGCTACCGAACAGTTACGGCACAGATGCCTCGGGACTTTGCACCGGAATGGTCGTCGCGGTCCGGGAGGCGGGGCCGCGGCCACGCTGGCGGGGCCTGCGGGAGCGGCCGAGCAGGGCCCCCAGCCTGGCCCGAAGCCATCGCTGACCCGGCTTGTCCACCAGCCGGTAGATCAGGTACGCGAGCACGATCGAGACCGCCATCGTGATCCCGGCGAGCGGCCACGGGTCCACCACGTCGCGGTACGCGGGGATCAGGACGGCCGAAACCGTCTGGTGCAGAAGATAGAGCGGATACGTCAGCGCCCCCAGAGCGACCAGGCGGCGCCAGCGCACCCACCGCAGCCAGCCGAGGGCGACCGCGGCCATCAGGAGGTAGACGAGCGTGATCGCGACGACGACGGCCTCCGGAGGCGCCGGGTACCGGGCGATGCCGACCAGGCGCACCCGCTCCCCCACGCGCTCCATGGCGGCGTACAGGGACATCCCGTAGCCGGCGGCGACCATCAGCCACGGAACCAGGGCCCCCGAGCGCGCCCCGAAGCGGTGGATCAGGAAGAAGGCCATGCCGGCGATGAAGTACGGCGCCTGCCGGGGCATGAAGACGAAGACGAGCGTCTCGTTCTGGGTGAACTCGGCCAGCAGCGCCAGGCCGGTCCAGGCCGCCAGGAACACCAGGCAGCGCCGCAGCGTGATCCCCACGAGGGAGAACAGCGCCACGAGGACGTAGAACCGCAGTTCCACCCAGAGGGACCAGAAGACGCCGCCGGCGTGGCCCACGCCGAACGCGCCCTGGAACATGGTCAGGTTGAGCAGGTACTCACCGTCGCTGAGCTTGGGGTCGAAACCGCCGACCCCGCTGAAGCGGTACATGATGAAGATCACGAGCACGGAGAACCAGTACGCCGGGTACAGCCGGGACACCCGGGAGACGGCGAACTCGCCGACGGTGTGCCCCCAGACGCTCATCAGGATGACGAAACCGCTGATGAGGAAGAACAGCTCCACGCCGAGGATGCCCAGCGTGGTCAGCCGGGCGACCGGCTCGAACAGCTTGGTGGGGAACTCGTCCCACAGCGATCTGCTGGCCGCCATGAAGTGGAAGGCCATGACGGCGAACGCGGCCACGAAGCGCAGGACGTCGAGCTCGACCAGGCGGCGGCTCCCGGCCGGTGCGGCCGCCTGCGGCGCCGAAACCGCGGCCGAAACCGGAGCGCTCTGCCGCATGGGCTGTCTGACGGGCTGTCTCACGGGAGTCACCCGCGCGAGCCAAGGACGATCATGCCATCTTTGACGTGATCACTCCCGGCTTCGGTTCCCTCGGACCGCGAACGTCACGGCAGACGACGCGCGTTCCGCCCCCGCCGGCGGTCCGGGCGAGGGGCCGGAAAAGCCGGAGGAGCGGCGCGATCTGATCGCGCCGCTCCTCGATGGCACCGGCCCGGCCGGGTGCCGGGTGCTACAGGTACTGACCGGTGTTGGCGACCGTGTCGATCGACCGTCCGGCCTCGGTGCCCTGCTTGCCCTGCACGAGCGTGCGGATGTAGACGATCCGCTCGCCCTTCTTGCCGGAGATGCGGGCCCAGTCGTCGGGGTTGGTGGTGTTGGGCAGGTCCTCGTTCTCGGAGAACTCGTCCACGCAGGCGGCCAGCAGGTGCGAGATCCGCAGGCCCTTCTGCCCGGTGTCCAGGAACTCCTTGATGGCCATCTTCTTGCCGCGGTCCACGATGTTCTGGATCATGGCGCCGGAGTTGAAGTCCTTGAAGTACAGGACTTCCTTGTCGCCGTTGGCGTAGGTCACCTCGAGGAAGCGGTTCTCCTCGCTCTCGGCGTACATCCGCTCGACCACCCGCTGGATCATCGCGGCGATCGTGCCCTCGCGGCTGTCGCCGTGCTCGGTGAGGTCGTCCGGGTGCAGCGGCAGGTCGTTGACGATGTACTTCGAGAAGATGTCCTTGGCCGCCTCGGCGTCCGGCCGCTCGATCTTGATCTTGACGTCCAGGCGGCCGGGCCGCAGGATCGCCGGGTCGATCATGTCCTCGCGGTTGGAGGCGCCGATGACGATGACGTTCTCCAGGCCCTCGACACCGTCGATCTCCGACAGGAGCTGAGGAACGATGGTGTTCTCGACGTCGGAGGAGACGCCCGAGCCGCGGGTCCGGAAGATCGAGTCCATCTCGTCGAAGAACACGATCACCGGGGTGCCCTCGGAGGCCTTCTCACGGGCCCGCTGGAAGACCAGGCGGATGTGCCGCTCGGTCTCGCCGACGTACTTGTTGAGAAGCTCGGGGCCCTTGATGTTGAGGAAGAAGCTCTTGCCGGACTGACCGGTCTTCTCCGCGACCTGCTTGGCCAGGGAGTTGGCGACGGCCTTCGCGATCAGCGTCTTGCCGCAGCCGGGCGGGCCGTACAGCAGCACGCCCTTCGGCGGGCGCAGCTTGTGCTCGCGGAACAGGTCGGCGTGCAGGTAGGGCAGCTCGATGGCGTCCCTGATCTGCTCGATCTGCCTGCTGAGGCCGCCGATCTCCTCGTAGGAGATGTCGGGGACCTCCTCGAGGACGAGCTCCTCGACCTCGGACTTGGGGATGCGTTCGTAGACGTAGTTGGAGCGGGGTTCGAGCAGGAGTGAGTCGCCGGCCCGCAGCGGCTGGTCCAGCAGCGAGTGGGCGAGCTTGACGACCCGCTCCTCGTCCGCGTGCGAGATGACGAGGGCGCGGCCGCCCTCCTCCAGCAACTCCTTGAGCATCACGATCTCGCCGACGTCCTCGTAGCCGAGGGCCTCGACGACGTTGAGCGCCTCGTTGAGCATGACCTCCTGGCCACGCTTGAGCGAGTCGACGTCCACGGCCGGACTGACGTTCACCCGGAGCTTGCGCCCGCCGGTGAACACCTCGATCGTGCCGTCTTCCCTCGCCTCGAGGAAGACACCGAATCCGGACGGCGGCTGCGCCAGCCGGTCGACCTCCTCCTTGAGGGCGACGATCTGGTCTCTGGCCTCCTTGAGGGTGGCGACCAGACGCTCGTTCTGGCCTGTGAGGGCGGCCACCTGCGCCTGCGCCTCGTGGAGACGCTCCTCGATGACCCTGGCCTGCCGGGGAGACTCGGCCAGCTTCCGGCGCAACGCGGTGATCTCCTCCTGCAGGAAGGAGACCTGTGTTGTGAGATCGGCGACCTCCCGTTCGCGCTGCGCGGCCCGAGCCTCAGCGTCGTCGCGAGCTGCCACGCCCCGTCACCTCCTTCCCCGTCGAGAACGACTACTCAAGACCCTACCTATCTTGGCGCTGTACGTAACCTGGCCGGGCAGTGTTCGTGTAGTTACGTTGGGTGTTCGGCGTTTGATACCTTATGGACCGATTGTTCGGGTCACCATTAGGAACACACCCAAATGTTCCCGTGTCACGTGGCTTTGCCGGGTTGTGGCCGAATCGTCACCCTTGTTCGATCCCCTCTCCGTACGCCCCCTTGGCGGGGCGCCTGCGCCGCGGCGGGGGCGTGACGCCGTCCGCCATGCGCCGGGCCGTGACGAGGAATCCCGTGTGGCCGACCATCCGGTGGTCGGGCCGTACCGCGAGGCCCTCGACATGCCAGTCGCGAACCAGGGTCTCCCACGCGTGAGGCTCGGTGAAACTCCCGTGCTCCCGCAGGGTTTCCACCGTTCTGGACAACTGGGTCGTTGTCGCCACATAGCAGCAAATAACTCCCCCAGGAGTAAGGGACTTCGCCGCCGCGTCAACGCACTCCCAAGGAGCGAGCATGTCCAGGATGACGCGATCCACGTCCGCCTCGTCGAGCGCGTCGACGAAGTCGCCGACCACCAGGCGCCACTGCCCCACGGGGCCGCCGAAGAACTTCTCCACGTTCTTCGTGGCGACCTCCGCGAAGTCCGCGCGCCGCTCGTAGGAGGTCACCTTCCCCTCCGGGCCGACCGCACGCAGCAGGAAGCAGGTGAGCGCGCCGGACCCCACGCCGGCCTCCACCACCCGGGCGCCGGGGAAGATGTCGGCCATGGCGACGATCTGGGCCGCGTCCTTCGGGTAGACCACCGCGGCGCCGCGCGGCATCGACACCGCGTAGTCGGCGAGCAGGTGCCGGAACGCCAGGTACGCCGTGCCGCCCGAGGACCGCACCACGGACCCCTCGGGCTGCCCGATCAGGTCGTCGTGCGGGATCGACCCCTTGTGCGTGTGGAAGACGCCGCCCTCTTTCAGCGTCACCGTGTGCCGCTTGTTCTTGGGGTCGGTGAGCTGGACCTGATCTCCGGCCCGGAACGGGCCGTGCCTGCGAAAACCCATGCGGAAAAGGCTAGTGCCGCGACCGACGAGATTTGCCCGACGCGACGGGGCAAAGATCGGCGGGAGGGGCACGGGGTGCCGCGACCGACGAGATTTGCCGCGACGGGGCGGAGATCGGCGGGAGGGGTGCCGGGCGGGAAACCACTGGCCGCCGCCGTGTCACTGCTGCTAACAATGGGACATGTTGCCCCAAGAGGCGATTCCCGCCGGACCGGCCGTTCTGCGCCTGCCGGTCGAGGGGGACGCCGACCAGATCGCCCGTGCCTGCTCCGACCCCGACATCGCGCGCTTCATCCCCTTCGTCCCGTCTCCGTACACACGTGACGACGCGCTGGCCTGGATCACCAAGGCCGTCCCGGCCACCTGGGAGAACGGCGGAGCCGACTTCCTCGTCGCCGACCCCGGGACGGGCGAGGTCCTCGGGACGGCCGGGCTGAAGCCGCCGGACCGGTTCGGCGTGACCGAGGTGGGCTACTGGCTCGCCCCGTGGGCCCGGGGCCGCGGCGTCGCCACGGCCGCCGTGCGGGCGCTCGCCGAGCGGGCCTTCGCCCGGGGCGTCCCCCGCATCGGGCTGATCGCGGAGGTCGACAACATCCCGAGCCAGCAGGTCGCCCACCGGTGCGGATTCACGCACGAGGGCGTGCTGCGCGCGGCCGGTTCGGCCCGCGGGGAGGCCCGCGCCGATCTGGCGGTGTTCGGGCGGCTCGCCTCCGACCCGGGCGACCCGATCGCGCCCTTCCTCCCGTTCTTCCCCGGAGGGTTCCCCGGCGGCTCGCTCACCGACGGGGTCGTCCGGCTCACGCCGCTGACCGCCGCCGACGCCGCCGACTACTTCGCGCTGGCGTCCGTACCGGACGTGATGGACTCGCACGTGCCGCCGGTGGAGCCGTCGTACGCCGGCAGCGAGGCCGTCTGCCGGTACGCCGGGCACCGGTGGCTGACCGGCCAGCGGGCCGACGTGGCCATCAGGGACGCCCGCACCGGCGAGTTCGCCGGGGACATCCAGCTCACCGGCGTCGTCCCGCCGCTCGGCCAGGCGATGCTCGGCTACAGCCTCCGTCCGGAGTATCGCGGCAGGGGCATGGTGACGCGGGCGGTGAACCTGCTGGTGGAGTGGGCGTTCGCGAACACGCCGCTGAGGCGGATCGTCGCCGGGACCACGCCGGACAACACCGCCTCGCACCGGGTGCTCGAACGGGCGGGATTCACCAGGGAGCACCTCGTCAAGGGGCTGCTGCCCGGCCCCGGAGGCACCCGCCTGGACGACGTCCAGTGGGCCAGGACACGCCCCTGAGCGGAACGGACCCCCCGCGCTCGGGCGCCGCCCGGAACCCGGCGCCCGAGCGCGGGCCGTCCGCGGCGCGGCACGCCCGGGTGGGCGTGCCGGCCACGCCTGCGCCGGCCGGTCCCTCAGCCGGCTCCGTACGCGGCCCTCAGCTTGGCGAAGGCGGCGTCGGTGCCCTGCAGGGCCCGGTCGATCTCCTCGTCGGTGTGCGCGGCCGACAGGAACCAGTTGTGCCAGGGATGGAGGTAGACGCCCTCCTCCAGACAGGCCCCGGCCCAGGCGATGCCCTTCTCCAGGGTGTCGTCGCCGTCGAAGGACAGCCACGGCACCTGCACCGGGCCGGTCTGGCGGACCACGAAGCCGTGCGCCGCCGCCTGGGCGGCGAGCCCCTCGCGCAGCCGCGTCCCGGCCCGGTGCATGAGCGCGGGCCCGTCGATCTCGCGCAGGATCTCGATCGTCGCCTTGGCGGCGGCCATGGCCGTGGCGGAGAACCAGAAGGAGCCGGTCGAGTACAGCGTCTGGGCCGCCCCGCGCAGCGCGTCGGTCCCGGTGACCGCCGCGATGGGGAAGCCGTTGGCCATCGCCTTGCTCCAGGCCGTCAGGTCGGGGCGCACGCCGAGCGGCTCCCACGAGCCGCGCAGGTCCAGCCGCCACCCGGCGCGTACGTCGTCGATGACCAGGGCCGCGCCGAGACGGTCGGCCAGTGCCCGCACGCCCCGGGCGAACTCCGCATCGGCGGGCTCCTGGTCCTCGAACGAGTCGTGCTTGAACGGCGTGACCAGGATGGCGGCGACGTCGCCGGCCGCCTGGGCCGCGGCGGCCTCGGCGCTCGCGAGGTCGTTGTAGGTGAACTCGATCGTGTCCGCCCGCTGGTTGGGGGTGACTCCGGACAGACCGGGCGTGCACCAGGGGTCGGCGCCGTGGTAGGCGCCGTGGGCGACCAGCGTCTTGGTCCTGCCCGTCGCCGCCCTGGCCACCATCAGGGCCTGGGTGGTGGCGTCGGTGCCGTTCTTGGAGAACATGGCCCAGTCGGCGGAGGGGATGAGGTCCACCAGGAGCTCGGCGAGCTCCACCATGACCGGGCCGGGACCGTTCAGGCAGTCGCCCGCCGCCTGCTGGGCCGCGGCGGCGGCCTCCACCTTCGGGTTGCGGTGACCGACGATCATCGGGCCCCAGCTGCACATCAGGTCGACGTACTCGCGGCCGTCGGCGTCCCACTGCCGGGCGCCCTCGGCGCGGACGAAGAACTGGGGGTAGCGGTCCCCGTGCAGGGCCGCGTTGAGGTGGCCGTACATGCCGCCGGGGATGACCTTGGCGGCACGGGCCCGCAGAGAGGCGTCGACGGACATGGGCGGCACTCCTGAACTCGGGGGAATCGGAGAGGTGGAGCCGGGGTCAGGCGTCCGGGGCGGGGTCGCCGGGGCGGAAGCCGTCCAGGCCCGCGTCGGAGCCGAGCCCGCCGGCGACCCGCGCGGCGACGGACGTGCCGAGGCGGGCGGCGCCGAGGACGTCCTCGCCGCGCAGCAGTCCGGCGGCGAAGCCGGCGCAGTACGCGTCGCCGCAGCCCGTGGTGTCGACCACCGGCACGTCCAGGGCGGGCACGCGGGTGACTCCGCCGGCGGTGGCGACGAGGCTGCCCGCCGGCCCCAGGGTGACGATCACGCCCTTCGGGCCCTCGGCGAGCAGCGCGGCCGCGGCCTCCTCCGGCGTCGGCGCCCCGCTGAGCATGAGCGCCTGCTCCTCGTTCGGCAGGAGGTAGTCGACGTGGGGCAGGAACGCGCGGACGCCGGGCATGAGGTCGGGCATGTTCGACAGCAGGTCCAGCGTGACGGTCGTGCCGCCCTCGCGCGCCTTGTCGAGCAGCGTGTAGAAGGCGGGATCGTGCAGGCCCCAGGTGACGTCCATGCCGCCGAGGTGCACCACCTTCGCGCCGGTCAGACGGCCGGCGTCGAGGTCGGCGGTCGCCAGCCCCAGGTTGGCCCCGGGCACGTGGAACGAGGGCCGGCCGCCGTCGGGACGGATGGGCAGGATCGAGGCCGCCGTCTGCTCCCCCGCCCTGCGCACCACGCCGTCCACGTCGACGCCGTGCCGCGCCATGATCATCAGGAGGAAGTCGCCCAGCTCGTCGTCGCCGACGGCGCCCATGGATGCGACCGGCACGCCGATCTTCGCCAGGGCCACGGCCGTGCCCGCGGCGGCGCCGGCCGCGGTGATGCGGATCTGCTCCAGCAGGTGGGTGTCCTGACCGGCCGGGATGGACTCGACCGGGCGGGCCAGGACGTCGACGATATGCACGCCGACCGTCACTACCGTCATGAGCGGATAATAGACGGGCGCCCGACTAAAATGTCAACCGAGGTGGTGGGCCATGCCGAAGATCGTCAATCACGAGGAGCGCAGGGGCGAGGTCGTCGCGGCAGCCCGCCGCGTCATCCTGCGCGAGGGCATCGAGGGCGCGACCACGCGGGCCATCGCCAAGGAGGCCGGATACTCCAACGGGGTGCTCACGCACTACTTCGCCGACAAGGACGAGATCCTGCTGTCGGCGCTGGAGGCGTCCCACCGCCGGATCGCCGACCGGCTGCGGGAGAAGCTGTCGGGCCGCACCGGCCTGGCGGCGCTGCGGGAGCTGCTGCTCGACAACGTGCCGCTGGACGAGGAGCGGGCCGGGGAGACCGGCCTGGAGGTGGGCTTCTGGGGGCGCAGCCTGACCAGCCCCGCGCTGCTCGAGGTCCAGCGGCGGGAGGCCGCCGAGCTCCGCTATCTGGTGACGAGCCTGCTCAGGTCCGCGGCCGAGGCCGGTGAGATCCGTACGGACGAGGACCTGGAGGACGTCGCGGAGCGGCTGCTCGCGCTCGTGGACGGGCTCAGCGTGCACCGGCTGCTCTATCCGTCGCACGTCACCGGCGAGCGGCTGGAACGGCTCATCATGGGCGAGATCGAGCGCCTGCGCGCCTGACCGCCGCCGGGAGCCGGCCAGGCCCCCGGCGGGTCTCACGGGTCAGGCGTTGCGGTGGGCCTCGTACCGCATCGTGCGCGAGACGCCGACGCGCACGGTCGTGCCGGGCAGGATCGGCACCGGCTCGTTCGGCGGGATGTCGTAGAAGTTGGGGTCGCCGGGCGGCTGGATCTGGGTGCCGTTCACCGAGCCCAGGTCGAGCAGGTTGACGTCCCAGCTGTCCAGGAAGACCCGCAGGTGACGGCGCGACACCGAGCCGTCGGGGCTGGTGACCCTGGCCGGCCTGGCCTCGCCCGACTGAACCTCGGGCGCGCGCTCGGGGTCGCGGCCCAGCAGGTAGTCGGCCTCCAGCGGCAGCGCCATGCCGTCGTCGAGCAGCAGCACCCCGAGCTGCGGCCGTGGCCCCTTGTACGGCACCACCGCCCGCTGGTCGATGGGGATGCCGCAGACCGCGCAGTACGGCGCACGCGGGTCGTTGAAGTGGTCGTTCTTGCAGTCGACGCCGTAGACCATCGGCCGCGGCTCCGGCTCGGGCGTCGCGTCCATCTGGGTCGGCTCGCCCGGGTCCTCGTCGGCGGGCGCGTGCGGCGCCTGCTCGAACGGCCCGCCCGGCGGACCGTCCGGCCCGCCGAAGTCATGCGGCCCGCCGAAGTCGTGCGGCCCGCCGAGGTCGTGGGGCGCCCCGAGGTCGTGCGGCCCGCCCCGGTCCTCGGCGGGCTCGGGCAGCGGGGGCATCGGCTGCGGCCCGGAGTGATGCGCCGGCCCGGGGTCGGGGAGGGCGGGCGGCAACGGCGGCAGCGGCTGGGAGACATGGGACGGCGGCTGGACGGGCGGCGGCGCGAGCGGCTGGGACGATCCCGGCGGCGCCTGCTCGCCCGACGGCCCCCCGCCGGGCAGCGGGCCCGAGAACGGCGACACGGGCGGCGGCGGCACGGGCGACGGCACGGGCGATGGCACAACGGGTCCGCGCGGGGCGATCGGCTCGGGAGCCCCGATGGGCGGCGGCTGGACGCTCTGCTGCTGTCCCTGATGCTGCGGCGGGCGCGGGGGCAGCGGCGGGAAGGCGAGATCGCCCTGCTGGGCGAAGTCGCACTCCAGCCCGGCCCCGGCGACCACGCCGCCGTCCAGCCGGGCGTACGGGCTCGACGGGCCCGCTCCGGGCAGGCGCAGCTCGACCCGGGACACCGGGCCGTTGACGAGACGGTCGGTCCAGGTCAGCGCGTCGTGCCCGGCGAGGCGGACCTCGCCGTCGGCCCCCGACACGGTGGCGTACGCGGCCCCGCTGACCAGCACGGCCACACCGCCCCCGGCGGGCCCGGCGACCGCGCAGGCCACCGGCTCCCCGCCGATCGACCTGTCCATGGCGCGCGCGAGGACCTGGGCCACCCGCCGGGCCAGCGCCCGGCCGTCGCCGCCCGTCGTGGCGGTCTCGCTCAGCGCGCCGAGCAGGTCCTCGACCGGCTGGTCGCCGCCGGTGGCGCACACGAGCAGCAAACCGTTCAGATGGGCGACCACGCCCTCCCCCGGCAGCGGGCGGACCACCCCCACGCCCTGTTCCGTCACAGAAGTTCTCCCTCCGGAAACGCCACCGGATGACCGGCACCATCGCCGGCACGCCGTGTGCCGGATCGATCCCCCCAGAAAGTAGCAAAAAAGAACGGTGAACCGGCCTGCGGGAGCGCGCGGCGAGCGACCGAACGGCGCCCGGCCCCGGTCTCGATCAGCACCCGGTGCCAGGCGGGCCGCCGGACGAGTGCGCGGGGCGCCCCGCTGGGGAGGCCGTTCCCCGGGCCGCGCTCACACACCGCTGAACATGCGGTTGACGTCGGCGGTGGCGAGCACGCCGTATATCTCCCCGCCCCGCTCGACGAGCAGATACTCCGGGGCCGGGGTGTCCCGCATGGCGTCGAGCAGGGACTCCCCCTCCAGATCGGCGCCGAGCACGAGCGAGGGCTCCAGGGCGCGCGACAGGGCGCCGACGTTCACCCACGGCCTGCGGTGCTCGGGAGTGGCGTTGACCGCGGCCTCGTTGACGATGCCGACCGGCCGCCCGTCGTGGTCGACCACCACCATGGCCCCGGCCCCCGCCTCCTGAGCCCGGCGCAGGCCCTCCGACAGCGGCACCTCGGCGGTGACCGGGATCGCCCGGCGGGCCAGCCCCCTGGCCCGCAGCTGTGGCAGCCGGGCCCGCACGCGGGCCACCCGCAGCGACTGGGACGCGCCGAACCAGATGAACGACGCCAGCACCACGGTCCAGAGCATGCTGCCCACACTGGGCTCCTGCCCGGCCATCAGGTTCATCAGAAGCGGCACCACGACCACCGCCACCGCCACGCCCCGGCCGACCCACGCGGCGACCAGCGTGCCCGTGCCCGAGTCACGCCTGACCTTCCACACGGCGGCCCGCAGCATCCGGCCGCCGTCGAGCGGCAGCCCCGGCAGCAGGTTGAACAGGCCGACGATCAGGTTGGACAGCCACAGCTGCCAGACGAGCACCTGCGCCAGGCCGCCCGGCGGCACGACGAACGCCTCCGCCAGGGCCCCGATGCCGGCCAGCCCCAGCGACAGCAGCGGCCCGGCGAACGCGACGGCGAACTCCCGGCCCGCCGTCTCGGGCTCGCGCTCGATCTCCGAGACGCCGCCGAGCATGTAGAGGGTGATCCGGCGCACCGGCAGCCCGTAGTGCTTGGCCACGACGCAGTGCGCCAGTTCGTGCAGCAGCACGGAGACGTACAGCAGGACGGCGAAGGCCAGCGCGACGGCGTACGCCGCGGTCTCGCTGAAGCCCGGCAGCATGTCGGCGAACTGCGGCTGGAAGCTGATCGTGATGAACGCCGCCACGATGAGCCAGGTGGGCGAGACGTAGACAGGGATGCCGAACGGCCGTCCCATCCGCAGTCCGGTGGACTCCTTGACAGGTGTGCTCATGTGGCCGCCTTCCCCTCCCACGCCCCTCGATGCTACGTGCCGGAGCGTGAGATCAGCCTAAGAGCTCGCCCGCCCGTCGCGCACCGTGCGATCGGCCACGCGGGGCGAGCGGGGGCGAGACGGGAGCGTTCTGTCGGCCCGGTGTCCTACAGTTCGGGCATGACCCTCGCCGAAGAGCGCGCCGTCATCGGGGCGCTTTCCCCCTCCCGGGCCGGTGACTTCATGACCTGCCCCCTGCTCTACCGGTTCAGGGTGATCGACCAGCTCCCCGAGCGGCCCTCGGCCGCCGCGGTCAGGGGCACGCTCGTTCACGCGGTGCTGGAGCGGCTCTACGACCTGCCCGCGGAGGCGCGGACGGTCGCCGCCGCGCAGGATCTGCTCGAGCCCCAGTGGCGGCGGCTGCTCTCCGAGGAGCCCGACTACGCGGGGCTGTTCGAGGACGACGGCGAGCGGGACGCCTGGCTGACGCAGGCGCGCGGCATGGTCGAGCGTTACTTCACGCTGGAGGACCCCCGGCGGCTGGAGCCCGCCGAGCGTGAGATGTACGTCGAGGTCGTGCTCGAAAGCGGGCTGCTGCTGCGCGGCTACATCGACCGCCTCGACGTGGCCCCGACCGGCGAGGTGCGGGTCGTGGACTACAAGACGGGCACGGCGCCGGGGCGCGACTGGGAGGCAAAGGCGCTGTTCCAGATGAAGTTCTACGCGCTCGCGCTGTGGCGGCGCAGCGGCCAGGTCCCCCGGATGCTCCAGCTCATGTATCTGGGGAACGGCGAGATCGTCCGCTACGTCCCGGACGAGGCGGACCTGCGGGCGACCGAGCGCAAGGTCGAGGCGCTGTGGACGGCCATCGAGCGCGCCGTGCGCACCAAGGAGTGGCGCGCCCGCCGCTCGCGGCTGTGCGACTGGTGCGACCACCAGGCGCTGTGCCCGGAGTTCGGCGGCACGCCGCCGCCCGTGCCCGACCGCGAGCCCGGGCTGTCCCCCCGCGTCAGCAGAAGGTCGGCCAGCGACGAACTGTGAGGCCGGACCGGCGGCGCGGCCCTCAGGCTCGGGCCGCTCACTCCCGCCGGTCGTGCCGGAGGCGCGCCGCGAGCACAGCCCCGTCGCTCGGACTCATCCGCGGGGAGGATGCGCATATCCGTCCCGGGCAGGGTGGACGCGGGCGGTGACCGCCTAGATTTGGTACGTGCGCACCACCCCCGGCAGTACGCGGTCCTGGCTCTGGGCCCATCCCCTGGTCTCCGACTCGATCCTCGCGGTGGTGCTGACGACCGCGTCCCTCTGGACGATCGTCGCCTTCGCCGAGCCCCCGTACGCCCGCCCCGCGGACGCGCTCAACCTGGCGCTGGCGGCCTCCTGCACCCTGCCCCTGACCCTGCGGCGGCAGCGGCCGTTCGTGCTGCTGGTGGCCACCGCCCTTCCCGGCGTGGGGCTGATCGCGCTCGGCTACAGCCCCGGCCTGAGCGGGATCGGCACGTTCGTCCTCCTCTACTCGGTGGCCGCCCACCGGGGGCTGGCGTTGAGCCTGGCCGCGCTGGCCGTCTCCTTCGCCACCTACGCCGCCATGGTCGCCGCCGCGCCCGTCCCGATCTCCTGGGCCAACCACGTGGTCATGACCACCGTCATGCTGCTGTGCTGGGTGTGCGGCCGGGCGCTGCGGCTGCGCCGCGCCTACCTCTCGGAGCTGGTCCAGCGGGCCGACCGGCTGGAGCGGGCGCGGGAGGCCGACACCAGGGCCGCCCGGGCGGAGGAGCGCTCCCGCATCGCGCGGGAACTGCACGACGTCGTGGCCCACCACGTCAGCGTGATGACGGTCCAGGCCGCCGCCGCCCGCAAGATGCTCGACACCAAGCCCGACGTGGCGCGGGACGCCCTCACCGCCATCGAGGAGATGGGCCGCACGGCGATGGCGGAGATGCGCAGCATCGTCGGCGTGCTGCGCACCGACGGCCCGGCCGAGCGCGCCCCGCAGCCGGGCATGCAGGACCTGCCGGCGCTGGTGGAGCAGATGCGCGAGGCGGGCCTGCGGACCCAGCTGTGGATCGAGGGCGAGCGGCGCGGCCTGCCGCCCGGGGTCGACCTCGCCGCCTACCGGCTCGTGCAGGAGGCGCTGACCAACAGCCTGCGGCACGCCGGGCCCTCCGCCCGCGCCTGGGTCACCGTACGGCACGAGCCGGACGAGCTGAGCGTCCACGTGGAGGACGACGGGCGCGGCGCGGCGGAGGAGTCGCTGCGGATCGGGGGCAAGGGCCACGGGCTGGTGGGCATTCGCGAGCGCGTCGCACTCTATGGTGGTGTTCTGCGGATCGGTCCCCGCACCGGGGGTGGCTTCGAGGTCCGCGCCCAGTTCCCGATCAACCACAGGCCCCTCGGTAACAGCCCCCTCAACCACAGGCCCCTCAACCACAGCCCGCTCAAGCAGAGCCCCCTCGAGGACAGAGCATGACGATCAGGGTGTCCCCCTCCACCCGGCGGCCCGCCGCCTCCCCCGTAACGGACGCATCATGACGATCCGGGTGTTGCTGGTCGACGACCAGCCGCTGCTGCGCACCGGGTTCCGGTTCATCCTGGAGGCGGAGCCGGACGTCACCGTCGTGGGCGAGGCGGGCGACGGCGCGGTGGCCATGGAGCAGTCCCGGGCCCTGCTGCCCGACGTGGTGCTCATGGACATCCGCATGCCCGGCACCGACGGCATCGAGGCGACCCGCCGCATCGTGCGAGAGGCCGCGCCGAGCGCGCACGTGCCGAAGGTGCTCGTGCTGACCACGTTCGACCTGGACGAGTACATCGTGGAGGCGCTGCGCGCGGGCGCGAGCGGGTTCCTCCTCAAGGACGTGCCGCCGGACGACCTGGTCCAGGCGATCCGCGTGGTGGCGGCGGGCGACGCGATCGTGGCGCCGAGCGTCACCCGGCGGTTGCTGGACAGGTTCGCCAGCCGACTGCCCTCCGCGCACCAGCAGGCCACCCCGGCGCGGCTCGACCGGCTCACCGAGCGCGAGCTCGAGGTGCTGCGCCTGATCGCGAAGGGCATGTCGAACGCCGAGATCGCCGCCCAGCTCGTGGTCAGCGAGACGACCGTGAAGACCCACGTCGGCAACGTGCTGACCAAGCTGGGGCTGCGCGACCGGGTCCAGGCCGTCGTACTCGCGTACGAGACCGGCCTGATCGTCCCCGGCGCCTTCTCCTGACCGCCCGGCGCGGCGTCGCCGGGCCGGGGGCGTGGCCGGCGGCCACGCCCGGGCTCAGTCCGCGGGCGCCGCGGCCGGCTCCTGCGGCGCCGCCGCCGCGCTCCCGGAAGGCGCGTTCTCCGGGAAGTGGCAGGCCGCCTGGTGGCCGGGGGCCAGCGTCAGCAGCGGCGGCTCGACCTGCCGGCAGATGTCCTGCGCCTTCCAGCACCGGGTGTGGAACCGGCAGGCGGGCGGCGGGTTGAGCGGGGAGGGCACGTCGCCCTGCAGCCGGATGCGGTCCCGCTCCTTGCGCCGCTTCGGGTCCGGGATCGGCACCGCCGACAGCAGCGCGTTGGTGTACGGATGCATCGGCGCCTCGTACAGGCCCTTGCGGTCGGCGATCTCGACGATCTTGCCGAGGTACATTACCGCGACGCGGTCGCTGATGTGCCGGACCACCGACAGGTCGTGCGCGATCACCACGTACGTGAGGTCGAGCTCGCTCTGCAGGTCCTCCAGCAGGTTGACGACCTGGGCCTGGATCGACACGTCGAGCGCGGAGACCGGCTCGTCCGCGATGATCAGCTTGGGCTTGAGCGCGAGCGTCCTGGCGATGCCGATGCGCTGCCGCTGGCCGCCGGAGAACTCGTGCGGGTAGCGGTTGTAGTGCTCCGGGTTGAGGCCGACCAGTTCGAGGATCTCCTGGACCGCCTTCTTGGTGCCCTGCTCGGTCTTGATGCCCTGGATCCGGAACGGCGCGCCCACGATGGCACCGACCGTGTGCCGGGGGTTGAGCGAGCTGTAGGGGTCCTGGAAGATCATCTGCACGTCCCTGCGCAGCGGGCGCAACCGGCCCTGGGACATGTGCGAGATGTCGTTGCCCTCGAACACGATCGTGCCGCCGGTGGGCTCGATCAGCCGGGTGATGAGGCGTCCGGTGGTGGTCTTGCCGCATCCCGACTCGCCGACCAGGCCGAGGGTCTCGCCCTTCATCACGTCGAAGCTGATGCCGTCGACGGCCCTGACCGCGCCGACCTGCCGCTTGAGCAGGCCCTTCGTGACCGGGAAGTGCTTCTCCAGCCCCTGTACGGACAGCAAGGGCTCCTCGTTCACGAAGCCTCCAGGTTCGGCTTGATCTCGTTCTCCCAGATGGCGCGCCTGCGCTCGCGCGTCAGGTGGCAGCGCACCAGGTGGCCGCCCTCGGTCTCCAGCAGCTCGGGGACCTCCGTCTTGGCCCGCCCGGCGGTGCGCTCCTCGAACGCGCAGCGCGGGTGGAAGGCGCAGCCGGACGGCACGTTGATCAGCGAGGGCGGCGAGCCCTTGATCGGCAGCAGCCGTTCCGTCGGCTCGCGGTCCAGCCGCGGCATCGAGCCGAGCAGGCCCCAGGTGTAGGGGTGCTCGGGCCGCTCGAAGATGTCCTCGGACGTCCCGTACTCGACGCACTTGCCGCCGTACATCACGAGGATGTCGTCGGACAGCTCGGCGACGACGCCGAGGTCGTGGGTGATGACGATCAGCGCGGCGTTGAAGTCGCGCTGCAGGTCGCGCATCAGGTCGAGGATCTGCGCCTGCACGGTCACGTCGAGCGCGGTCGTCGGCTCGTCGGCGATCAGCAGCTCGGGGTCGCAGCTCAGCGCCATCGCGATCATGGCGCGCTGCCGCATGCCGCCGGAGAACTCGTGGGGGTAGCTGTCCACGCGCCGCTCCGGCTGCGGGATGCCCACCCGGCCGAGCATGTCGACCGCGTGCTTGCGCGCGACCTTCTTGCTGACGTCGTTGTGGATGCGGTACGCCTCGATGATCTGCTCGCCGACCGTGTAGAACGGGTGCATCGCCGACAGCGGGTCCTGGAAGATCATCGCCATCTTCTTGCCGCGCAGCCCCCGCACGTGCTCCTGGCTGGCGCCGACGAGTTCCTCGCCGTCCAGCCAGATCTCGCCGGAGATGCGGGCGCGCCCGCCCTTGTGCAGGCCGAGGATGCCGAGGCTGGTCACGCTCTTCCCGGAGCCGGACTCGCCGACGATGCCGAGCGTCCTGCCCCGCTCCAGCGAGAACGACAGCCCGTCGACGGACTTGACCAGGCCGTCGTCGGTCGGGAAGTGGATCCGCAGGTCCTTCAGTTCCAGGAAGCTCATCCCAGCCTCACCCTCGGGTCCACGACGGCGTACAGGAGGTCGACGATCAGGTTCGCGAAGACCACGAAGAACGCGGCGACGAGCGTCACGCCCATGACCTTCGGCAGGTCCTGGTTGGTGATCGCGTCGATCGCGTACTTGCCCATGCCGGGCAGCGAGTAGGTGCTCTCGGTGAGCACGGCGCCGCCGAGCAGCAGGCCGAGGTCGAGGCCGAAGATCGTGAGGATCGGGGTGAGCGCGCCGCGCAGGCCGTGTTTGACCACCACCCTCCGCTCGCTCAGGCCCTTGGCCCGGGCGGTGCGGATGTAGTCCTCGTTCATCGTCTCCAGCATGCCCGCCCGGGTGAGCCGCGCGTATCCCGCGGCGTACAGGAAGGCCAGCGTGATCCACGGCAGGATCAGGTTGTAGGCCCACATCGCCGGGTTCTCGTCGAACGGCGTGAAGCTGCCGCCCGGGGCGGTGATGCGGAAGGGAGTGCCATAGCTGAAGACGACCAGCGAGACGATGCCGGTGAAGAAGATGGGCAGTGACACGCCGGCCAGGGCGACGCCCATCGCGGCGCGGTCGAACAGGCTGCCGCGTCTCAGCGCGGACAGCACGCCGGTCGCCACACCGGCTATCACCCAGATGACGGCGGCCCCGATGGCGAGCGAGAGCGTCACGGGCAGCCGGTCCATCAGGTCCGGCCAGACCGGGAGCCGGGTGAGGAAGGAGTATCCGAAGCAGGGCGCCGGGCAGTGCTCCACGCCGGGGCCGTAGTCGTAGTCGGCGCCGGCGACGATGCCCTTGGCGAACCGCCCGTACTGCACGATCAGCGGATCGTTGAAGCCGAGCTTGTCAGCCGCGATCTTGACCTGTTCCGCCGAGGCGGTGCGCCCAACGTAGCGCGCGGCCAGGCTCTCGGAGGTGGCGCCCGCCAGGCGGGGCACCAGGAAGAAGATGCCGAACGTGATGATGCTCACGATGGTGAGCATCACCACCGCCCAGATCAGCCGCCGGATGATGTATGTGACCACAGTCCCCCCGGCTCCGGGGGCCGGTCCCGTGGGACCGGCCCCCTTGCCGCGTTCACGCGTCTATCGGATCTGTCTGGTCTCGGTGGACGCTTACTTGACGCCCATGCCGAGGTAGTCGTACATGCCGTACGCGTCGTTGACGAAGATGTTCGTCGCGTTCTTGCTCCGCACGAGCAGGGTCTTCGTCCACACGTTCGGCAGGATGAAGGAGTCCTCCATGACCTTCTTGTCGATCTGGGTCCAGATCGCGTTGCGGGCGTCGGTGTCGGTCTCCTTCATCGCCTGGTCGATGAGCTTGTCGACCTCGGGGTCCCGGACGCTGATGTTGGAGGAGCCGCCGGTGTCACGGATGACGCGGCTGTCGACGATCTGCTGCAGGAAGCCGAAGCCGTCGGGCCAGTCGGACTGCCAGCCGTTCATGGCCAGGCCGATCTTGTTGTCCTTGGCGTAGCCCGGCTTGCCGGCGTACAGGGCGAAGTAGTCCGCCTGCGGGAACGGCTTGAGCGTGAGCTTGATGCCGACCCGGCCGAGCGACTGCTGCAGCGCCTCGGCGGCCTGCTTCTCCTTCGGCCGCTCGGCGCGGTAGGAGATGTTGGTCTCGAAACCGCCCGGCTGGCCGCAAGCGGTCAGCGCCTCCTTGGCCTTGTCCAGGTCGCCCTTGTTGTCGGCGCCCGGCGGGTAGAGGTTGAAGTCCTCGTGGCCGGGGATCGCCGGCGGCAGCAGGCTGGTCGCGATCTGGCCGCCGGAGAACTCGCCGCCCCAGGCGGTCTGGAGGGCCACCTTGTCCGTGGCGTACTGGACGGCCTTGCGGCAGTCGATGTTGTCGAGCGGCGCCACGTTGCCGTTGATCGAGGTGTACCAGAGGCGGGTGCTGGTCGGGTTGTCGGAGTTCGCCTTCATCGCGGGGTCGGGCAGGACCCGGCCGAGGGCCGCCGACTGCACGCCGATGCCCGCGACGTCGACGTCGAGGTCGCCGGCGATGATCCGGTTGTCGATGTCGTCGGCGTTGACGTTGGTGGAGACCTCGTAGCCGTCCGGCAGCGCCTTGCGGTTCGGGTCGGTCGCCGGGTCCCACTGGTCGTTGCGGACCAGCGTGAAGCCCTTGCCGATCTCGTTCTTCTCGAACTTGTACGGCCCGGTGGAGATGATGTGCTCCTTGTACTTCGCGCCGGTGTCCTTGTCCTTGGGGACCGGGATCGTGGCGGGAAGCTGGGCGAAGTAGTCGAAGTTGCTCAGCGGCTGCTTGAGGTGGAAGACGATCGTGTAGTCGTCGGGCGTCTCGATCGCGCTGTCGGTGTTGACGTCCTTGGACTTGTACGCGCCCTTGTAGTCCTTCGGCCAGTCGAGGAAGTCGTTGAAGTAGGTGTATCCGTCGGGGAACACCTCCTTGTCGAACGACCGCTCCACCGCGTACTTCACGTCCTTGGACGTGACCGGGGTGCCGTCCTCGAACTTGATGCCCTTCTTGAGCTTGTACGTCCAGGTCTTGGCGTCGTCGCTGGGCGTGCCCAGGTCCTCGGCGAGGTCGGGGGCGAGCTGGTTGCCCTCCTTGCCCACGGCGGACTTGAACATCAGCAGCGACCGGCCGTACAGGCGGATGAAGTTCCAGGAGTAGCCGTAGTAGGTGTCGCCCGGGTCGAGGGAGTCCCAGTCACCGCCGTTGGCGAACTTGAGGATGCCGCCCTTCTTGTCGGACGGGTTGACCACCCCCGTCAGGGCGGCGTTGAACTCACCCGTGGCGTTCGCGCCGGCCGCGGCGCCGCCGGAGGACGACGGCGTGCTGCTGCCCGAACCGCCGCCACAGGCGGCCACGGCGAGGGCGAGCACGGCGCCGGTGGCCGCCACACCCAGTCTTCTTATCTGCATTTGCAAACCCCTTGGTGATAGGAGCCGGGGGACTTTTACGGGAAAGGAAGGGGCTCAACGAGCCTTCGGGTCGAGAGCGTCCCGCAGGCCGTCGCCGAACAGGTTGAACGCCAGGACCGTGATGAAGATCGCCATGCCGGGGAAGAACATGAAGTGCGGGATCGTGTAGAACCGCACCGCGTCCGACAGCATGCCGCCCCAGGTGGGGGTGGGCGGGCGCACGCCGACGCCGAGGAACGACAGCGCCGCCTCGAACAACACGTTCGTGGGGATCAGCAGCGTCGAGTAGATGAGGATCGGCGCCACCAGGTTCGGCAGCAGCTCGCGGAAGATGATGTACGGCCCCCGCGCCCCGAGGCTGCGCGCCGCGTCCACGAACTCCCGCTCACGCAGCGACAGCGTCTGCCCGCGGATGATCCGCCCGATGTACGGCCAGTTGAAGAAGCCGATGATGAACACCAGCAGCGAGACGCGCAGTGTGTCGCCGGTGAGCCCGAACGCGGAGTCGGGGACGATGCCCGCCAGCGCGATCGCGAAGACCAGGATCGGGAACGCCAGGAAGACGTCCATGGCCTTGCTGATGATCGAGTCCACCAGACCGCCGAAGTATCCCGCGGTGACCCCGAGCAGGGTCCCGATGACCACCGAGAGCAGCGTGGCCAGGAACGCGATGAGCAGCGAGATCCGCGCGCCGTACACGACCCGGCTGAAGATGTCGCGGCCGTTCACCGGCTCGATGCCGAACAGATGGTCGGCGCTGATGCCCGTGCCCGTCTTGGGCGCCATGGTGGAGGAGTCGATCAGGTCGGAGTTGAACTGCGTGGGATCCTGCCCGAACGCTCCGGCGATCACCGGGGCGAAGACGGCGACCAGGATCAGGAAGATGACGATCAGTCCGCCGGCGAGCGCGACCTTGTCGCGCTTGAGACGCATCCAGGCGATCTGACCGAGGGACCGGCCCTGGATCGCCTGGCCTCCCGCCCCTTCGACGACCGCCGGCGTGGCCTGCGTGTCCCCACCGGTGACGTCCATCGGCGCGGTCATCGATCCTCCTTCGCCCTGCCCGAGCCGACCGCGTCCGCGGTGACATGCTCGGGGAAGCCCGGGATCGATCCGGTGGCAGAGAAGCGGTGGCCGCTCACGACCTTGCCTCGCACGGCCATTTGGTGCTGGCCCCCTGGATCCCAGACGACATTGTCCGTAGGGGGTTCGCGTGGTGTGCGACCCCCGGAGGCAGAATCTATGGTCTGAGCTGGGCTGACCAGTCCCCAGAGGCGGCCTGTGGCTCAACTGTGATTCACGCGAAACTCATTCGTGTTGATCTTGAAGAGTTTGTCGGAGTCGCGTGCCGATTGTGTCTTGGGACTGTGACATTGCACTGGCCGGTAACTTGGTCCCACGATGTGGGATTCTCAGCTGATCCCGCGGCGCTTCAGGATGTCCTCGATGTCCGAGAAATCATCCCCAGCGGGCTGTTCGACCTGACGTGGTGCCGTCTTCCCGGTCTGTGCTGTTTTAGGCGTGGCTGTTTTGGGCGTGGCGGACCGCTCGGGTGCCGCGCTGGCGCCGCCCGGCTCCGGCTGTGCCGTACGCACCCGGGACAGGGCACGGCCGCGCAGCGTGCCGGAGACGACGAACAGCAGCGCCGACAGCCCGGCCAGGATCACTCCGGCCCAGACCGAGGGCGACAGGACCAGGCCGGTCACGAAACCCACCGCCGCCGCGCCGATGTTCCAGAGCGTCTTCAGCGCGCCGGTGAGATAGGCGGCCAGCGGCAGCAGGGACCAGGCGGTGGCCCGCAGGCCGGCGGTCACCCCCCGGCGCCGGAAGGCCAGATAGCTGAGCCCGACTCCCACCGCGGTGAGGCCTGCGCACAGCGGCAGCCAGGCGATGTCGGTGAATGTCATGAGGGGCCCCCTTAATCCACGGTGTACCCCCATCCTGGCACCCGCGACGCGATCATGCGGGGGACCGCGCTACCGGACGAGCGCCCGCAGGAAGTCGACGTCCACGTCGAGCAGCGAGGGCATGACGACCCGCCCGGGCGCCTGGGCGATCGGCAGGACGCCCGGCACGGCGACCACCCGGCAGCCCGCCGCGGTCGCCGAGGCGACGCCGTTCGGCGAGTCCTCCAGCGCGACGCACCGCTCCGGGTCCACCGACAGCAGCCCGGCCGCGGTCAGGTACGGCTCCGGGTGCGGCTTGGTGTTCATGACGTCGTCGGCCGTGACGACGATCTCGAAGTGCTCCCGGCCCACGGCCTTCAGCACGGCGTCGGCGATGATCCGCAGCGACGAGGTGACCAGCGCGGTGCGCACCCCGTGGTCGCCGAGCCCGCGCAGCAGGTCGAGCGCTCCCGGCATGGGTTCAACGCCTCTCGACAGGCGGCTCTCCATCCCGTCGATCAGCCACTCCCCCACCACCGCGGGGTCGGCGTCGGCCTGCGTCAGCTCCAGCATGTACGCGACGGTGCGGTCCCAGGAGCCGCCCACGAGCTGCTCCTGGTGCTCCGGGCCCCAGGATCCGCCGAGGCGGGTGACCACCTCGGTCTCGACCTCGAACCACACCCCTTCGGTGTCGACGAGCAGCCCGTCCATGTCGAACAGCACGGCGTCCACGTGGCCCCTTCCCCCGGTGAGACCCCCGATCAGGGGGGGACCAATATGGTAAGGGGCGCCCGTGAACGCCGGCGCGGCCGGTCAGACGTTGAAGTACTTCGCCTCGGGGTGGTGGACGACCAGGGCCGACGTGGCCTGCTCGGGGTGCAGCTGGAACTCCTCCGACAGCGTCACGCCGATGCGCGACGGGTCGAGCAGCTCCATGACCTGCACCTGGTCCTCCAGGTTGGGGCAGGCCGGGTAGCCGAAGGAGTAGCGGCAGCCGGCGATGTTCACCTTGAGCATGTCGGCCAGCGACTCGTCGCCGCCGATGCCCAGCTCCGACCGCACCCGCGCGTGCCAGTACTCGGCCAGCGCCTCGGTGAGCTGCACAGACAGGCCATGGAGCTCCAGGTATTCGCGGTAGGCGTCCTTCGCGAACAGCTCGGCCGTGGCCTCGCTGATCCGGTTGCCCATCGTGACGACCTGGAAGGCGACGACGTCGGTCTCGCCCGACTCGCGGGAGCGGAAGAAGTCGGCCAGGCACAGGTGCCGGTCGCGCCGCTGGCGCGGGAAGGTGAAGCGGGTCCGCTCCTTCCCGTCGTCGTCGAGGATGATCAGGCTGTCGCCCTCGCTGACGCAGCGGAAGTAGCCGTAGGCCACCGCCGCCTCCAGCAGGTTCTCCGTCTGCAGCCGCTCCAGCCACATGCGCAGCCGGGGCCTGCCCTCGGTCTCGACCAGCTCCTCGTACGACGGCCCGTCGCCGCCCCGGGCGGCCTTGAGGCCCCACTGGCCCATGAACGTCGCCCGCTCGTCCAGGAAGGCGGCGTAGTCGGCCAGCGGGACGCCCTTCACCACCCGGTCGCCGACGAACGGCGGGGTGGGCACCGGGTTGTCCGCCGCGACGTCGGAGCGGGCCGGCAGGTCCTCCTCGGCGGTCCGCGTGAGCACCGCCCCGGTCTTCACCCGCCGCGCGCGCAGCGGCGGCAGCGTCGCGCCGTCCACGCCGCGCTTGACCGCCATGAAGGCGTCCATGAGGCGCAGGCCCTCGAACGCGTCACGCGCGTAGCGGACCTCGCCCCGGTACAGGTCGGCCAGGTCCTGCTCGACGTACGCCCTGGTCAGGGCGGCGCCGCCGAGCAGCACGGGATACTTGTCCGCGATCCCCCGGGAGTTCATCTCCTCGAGGTTCTCCTTCATGACCACCGTGGACTTGACCAGGAGCCCGGACATGCCGACCACGTCGGCGCGGTGCTCCTCGGCGGCCTCGAGGATCGCCGACACCGGCTGCTTGATGCCGAGGTTCACCACGTCGTAGCCGTTGTTGGACAGGATGATGTCCACGAGGTTCTTGCCGATGTCGTGGACGTCGCCCTTGACCGTGGCCAGCACGATGCGGCCCTTGCTGCTGCCCTCGACCTTCTCCATGTGCGGTTCGAGGTAGGCGACGGCCGTCTTCATCACCTCGGCCGACTGCAGCACGAAGGGCAGTTGCATCTCGCCGGAGCCGAACAGGTCGCCGACGACCTTCATGCCGTCGAGCAGCACGTCGTTGATGATCTCCAGGGCCGGCCGCTGGGCCAGGGCCTCGTCGAGGTCGGCCTCCAGGCCCTTGCGCTCGCCGTCGATGATGCGCCGCTTGAGCCGCTCCCACAGCGGCAGCCCGGCCAGCTCGGCCGCCTTGCCGGCCTTCATGGACGCCGCGTCCACGCCCTCGAACAGCTCCATGAACCGCTGCAGCGGGTCGTAGCCCTCGCGCCTGCGGTCGTACACCAGGTCGAGCGCGACCTGCCGCTGCTCGTCCGGGATCCGGTTCATCGGCAGGATCTTGGAGGCGTGCACGATCGCGGAGTCGAGCCCCGCGTTGACGCACTCGTTGAGGAAGACGCTGTTCAGCACCATGCGGGCGGCCGGGTTGAGGCCGAACGACACGTTGGAGACGCCCAGCGTGGTCTGCACGCCCGGGTAGCGGCGCTTGAGCTCGCGGATCGCCTCGATCGTCTCCAGGCCGTCGCGCCGGGTCTCCTCCTGGCCGGTGGCGATGGGGAACGTCAGGCAGTCGACGATGATGTCCTCGACCCGCATGCCCCAGGTGTTCACCAGGTCCTCGACGAGACGGGTGGCGATCCGCACCTTCCCCTCGGCGGTGCGGGCCTGGCCCTCCTCGTCGATGGTCAGCGCGACCACGGCCGCGCCGTGCTCCTTCACCAGGCGCATGATCTTCTGGTAGCGCGAGTCCGGGCCGTCGCCGTCCTCGTAGTTCACCGAGTTGACCACGGCCCGGCCGCCGAGCATCTCCAGCCCGGCCTCCAGTACGGGCGGCTCGGTGGAGTCGATCACGATCGGCAGCGTCGAGGCGGTGGCGAAGCGGAAGGCCAGCTCCTTCATGTCGGTCACGCCGTCGCGGCCGACGTAGTCGACGCACAGGTCGAGCATGTGCGCGCCGTCGCGGGCCTGCGCCCGGGCGATCTCCACGCACTCCTCGTAGTCGCCGGCCAGCATCGCCTCGCGGAACGCCTTGGAGCCGTTGGCGTTGGTCCGCTCGCCGATGGCGAGGTAGGAGGTGTCCTGCCGGAACGGCACGTGCTGGTAGAGCGACGCCGCGCCCGCCTCCGGGCGGGGCCGCCGCTCGCCGCGGGCGCGGCCGCCCACCCGCTCGACCACCTGGCGCAGGTGCTCGGGGGTGGTGCCGCAGCAGCCGCCCACCAGCGCGAGCCCGTAGTCGCGGGTGAACGCCTCGTGCGCGTCCGCCAGCTCCTCCGGGCTCAGCGGGTAGTACGCGCCGTCGGCCGTGAGCTGCGGCAGACCGGCGTTCGGCATGCAGGAGATGGGGATGCGCGAGTGCCGGGCCAGATAGCGCAGGTGCTCGCTCATCTCGGTGGGACCGGTGGCGCAGTTGAGACCGATCAGGTCGACGCCGAGCGGCTCGATCGCGGTCAGTGCGGCGCCGATCTCGGAGCCGAGCAGCATCGCGCCGTTGGTCTCGATGGTGACCTGCGCGATGATCGGCACGTCCCGCCCGGAGGCCTCGACCGCCCGCTTCGCGCCGACGACCGCCGCCCGCACCTGCAGCAGGTCCTGGCAGGTCTCGATGATCAGGGCGTCCGCCCCGCCCGCGACCAGGCCGGCGGCGTTGTCCCGGTAGGCGTCGCGCAGCGTCTCGTACGGCAGGTGGCCGAGCGTGGGAAGCTTCGTGCCGGGGCCCATCGAGCCGAGGACGAAGCGGGGCCTGTCCGGCGTCGACCAGTGGTCGGCCCGCTCCCTGGCCAGCCGCGCGCCGGCCTCGGACAGCTCGAAGATGCGGTCCTCGATGCCGTACTCGCCCAGGGCCGCCCGGTTGGCGTTGAAGGTGTTGGTCTCGACGCAGTCGACGCCCACCTCCAGGTACGCGTCGTGCACCGCCCGCACGATGTCGGGCCGGCTCACGTTGAGCACGTCGTTGCAGCCCTCGTGGCCCTGGAAGTCGTCAAGGGTGGGGTCGTAGGACTGCAGCATCGTCCCCATCGCTCCGTCGGCGATCAGAACTCGCTCGGACAGCACTTCTCGGAACGACGGTCTGCTGGTCATGGGGCAAGCCTATCGGCCCCGCCGGACGGAACACGGATCGTGCGCGCGAAACGGGAATACCGGCCGGGTAAGGGGCGTCCGATTCCCTGTCGCCGGAACGGCGCCGCAGGTCAGGGGAGCGCGACGGGCCGGTGCCCGGCGGAGGTGACGTACGGGGCCCCTCACCGAATAGTCTTGGACTGAGCCATACTGCACAAGGCCAGTGAGGAGGCGGCGCGTGATCGAGTTCGAAGGGCTCCCCGAGCTCGTCGACCCGGTGCTGATCGCCGCGTTCGAGGGATGGAACGACGCCGGCGAGGCGTCCAGCGGCGTGCTCGCACACCTCGAGTCCGAGTGGAAGGCCACCCCGCTGGTCGAGCTTGACCCGGAGGACTACTACGACTTCCAGGTGACCCGGCCGGTGGTCGAGCTCGGCGACGGCCTGACCCGCTCGATCGTCTGGCCGACGACCCGGCTGCTGCTGGCCCGCCCGCAGGGCGCCAAGCGCGACGTGGTGCTGCTGCGCGGCATCGAGCCCAACATGCGGTGGCGGTCGTTCTGCGCCGAGATCGTCGGGCTCTGCCACGACCTCGGCATCGAGCTGGCCATCCTGCTCGGCGCGCTGCTCAACGACTCGCCGCACACGCGGCCCGTGCCGATCACCGGCTCGGTCAGCGACCCCGGCATGGCTCGCGCGCTCAACCTGGAGCTGACCAAGTACGAGGGCCCGACGGGCATCGTGGGCGTGCTGCAGCACACCCTGGGCACCGCCGGGCTGCGTACGGTGTCCCTGTGGGCGTCGGTGCCGCACTACGTCGCCCAGCCGCCCAACCCCAAGGCCACCCTGGCGTTGCTGCGCCGCATCGAGGACATGCTCGACATCCCGATGCCGTACGGCGACCTGGCCGAGGAGGCCCGGGCCTGGGAGCACGGCGTGGACGAGCTGGCGGCCCAGGACAGCGAGGTCGCCGAGTACGTGCGTGAGCTGGAGGAGCGCAAGGACGCCGCCGAGCTGCCCGAGGCCAGCGGCGACGCCATCGCGGCGGAGTTCGAGCGCTACCTGCGCCGCCGCGACCGCGGCACCGACCGCTGACCCGGCGAGACGGCGTCCGGGCCGGCGCCGGAGCCGGCCGGGCCGGGCAGCGTCCTGCTCACCGCCCCGGCCAGAACGGGTCCCGGCCGATGAAACCCAGCAGTCTGGTCTGGGCGTCGGCGCCGCCGGGCACCTCGACCCGGGCGCCGAACTGGCCCGAGGAGCGGATCACCCGCTCCATCGGCTCCATCTCGGCGAGGAGCCGAGCGCAGAACCCCTCGTCCAGCCGGTCGTCCTGGCCGGTGGCCCTGGCCAGATCCCAGGTGTGCATGAACACGTCGGCGGTGTAGAACCGGTCGATCGCCGTCTCCAGCGGCAGCCTGCCGACATGCGGGTCGGCGAGCTCCCGGTGCGCCGTCTCCGGATCGTCGAGCACCGCCTGCACACCGTCGCAGTGAACCTGCCACGCGGCGACCGGGTCCTCGTCCGCGGACGGCGCGCGAGAGCGGATCGGCACCGGCAGTTCGACGCCGGCGCCGGAGGCGAGAAATCCGGGGAGCCATTCGGTCAGGTGACGCACGACGTCGCGGGCGGTCCAGCCGGCCACCGGGGCCGGCGCGTCCCAGCGCCGGGTGCCGCGGACCCGGTCGGTGAACAGCCCGGCGACCTGACGGTGCCGCTCGGCCGGGCGGTCAGACAGCGCCATCGGCGAGCATCCGGTCGAGCTTCGCGTAACCCTCGTCGACACCGGTCTCCATACCGCTGCGCAGCCACGCGTCGCGGCTGTCGAAGCTGTCGACCAGCGACTGCGTCCGCAGCCGCGTCCGGCCGTCGCCCAGGTCCTCGAACCACAACGTCTCCAGCGCGACCGCGTCGGGATCGCCCTCGAACGTGAAGGTCTGCACGATACGGTCCGGCCGAACATCGTGGAAGCAGCCGTGGAACCCGTATTCCGTGCCGTCGTGCACCGAGACGTACCGCCAGCTGCCGCCGGTACGCGCGTCCCAGTGCTCGATCCGGCTGACCGTGGCGTCGGGACCCACCCACCGGACGAACAGCGCGGGATCCGTGTGGGCGCGCAGCAGCTGCTCCGGCGTCGCCGCGAAGTCACGGCTCATCCGGATGACCGGCAGCCTCGGGTCGGCCTCGACGGCCGTCTCCGTGTTCCTCTTCATGCTCGTCTCTCCCCATTTCCGCCAGGACGGCGTCGAGGCGGCGGTAGCGCTGCTCGACGCGGTCCCGGTGCCGCTCGATCCAGGTGTCCATCAGGTCGAGGGCCCCGATCTCCAGGCGTACCGGCCGGGGCTGCGGCCCTCGCGGCCGGCTGACGAGCCCGGCCTCCTCGAGCACCCGCAGGTGCTTGTAGACGGCCTGCAGCGTCATCCGGTACGGCTCGGCCAGCCGGCTCACGGTCGCGTCGCCCTCCGAGAGCCGGGCGACCATGTCGCGCCGGGTCGGATCCGCGAGGGCCGCGAAGACGCGGGACAGCGCGTCCGTGGCCAACACCCCCTCAGTTTCAACCCGATGGTTTAAAGGACCGTACGCCGCGCCTCCTCCCTTCGTCAACCCTGCGGTTGAAAGCGCTGCTCATGCCGTACGCCGGGTCAGGCCGGCCACCAGCTGAGGTAGCGCTCACCGGTGTCGGGGAAGATCGTCACGATGGTCTGCCCGGACAGGTCCCGGCGGCGCGCGAGGTCCGCGCAGCCGTACGCCGCCGCGCCCGAGGAGACCCCGACCAGCAGCCCGGTGGTGGCCGCGATGAGGCGGGTCATGCGGGCCGCCTCGTCGTCCGGCACGGTGATCACGTCGTCGATGAGGGTGACGTCGGTGACGGGACTGATGAAGCCGCCGTTGAGGCCGGGGATGCGGTGCGGCCCCGGGGCGCCTCCGGACAGCAGGGGGGAGCCCTCCGGCTCCACCGCGACGACGCGCAGCCGGGGGTTGCGCTCGCGCAGGTAGCGGGCCGTTCCGGTGAGCGTGCCGCCGGTCCCGACCCCGCACACCAGCACGTCGACCTCGCCGCCGGTGGCGGCCCAGATCTCCGGTCCCGTGGTCGTGTAGTGGGCCATGACGTTGGCGGGGTTCTCGTGCTGCCGGGCGTACCAGGACCCGGGGACGGCGGCGTGCAGTTCGGTCGCCCGGTCGACGCAGCCCTGGAAGCCAAGGACGTGGTCGGTGAACTCGACCCGGGCGCCCAGCATGCGCAGGGTCAGCGCGCGTTCCTTCGACGCGTTGTCCGGCATCACCACGATGCACGGATGTCCCCGGCCCACCGCGAGCGCCGCCAGGGCGATGCCGGTGTTGCCCGAGGTGGACTCGATCACGGTCGCGCCGGGGGTCAGCGCCCCGGACGCCTCGGCCTCCTCGATCATGCGCAGCGCCACCCGGTCCTTGACGCTCGACAGCGGGTTGGCCGCCTCCAGTTTGGCGAGCACGGTGGCGTCCGGGGGCAGGCCGTCGAGGGCGAGACGGAGCAGGGGGGTGTTGCCGATGAGGTCGTCGATCCTGGTCGCTATGTCGCCGCGGATGAGGGGGATCATGGGTACTCCTTGCACGGGGCCGGCTCCCCGGCGCCGCGGGGCCCGCGGGAGCCGGCCGTGGGGTCGTGATTGAGGCGGTCATCCGGCGTGGCGCGGTTCCTTCGCGGCCACCAGCAGGTATTCGTGCGAACGGTTGGTCACCATCGGGTCGTCGTCGCTGACCGGCCGGTCGTAGCAGTGGATCCGCTCGTCCCCGAGGGTCAGATGCCGGCCGAGCACCCGGGCGACGTCCCAGGCCAGCGGCACGAACCTGCCGCCCAGCCGGCGGTTCTGCACGGCCAGCACCGCACGCGCGCCCGGCCGCATGACCCTCGTCACCGCGGCGAAGGCGTCGTCGAGCGCGTCCAGGTACTCCTCATAGTCCCGCAGCGCGTAGAACTGGCCCTCCACGCCGGAGTCGGTGTCCAGATTCGTCCCGAAGTAGGGCAGATCCGCCAGGACGAAGTCCACCGACTCCTCCGGCAGGGGCGGGGTGCGGGCGTCGGCGCACAGCATCGTCTGGCCGGGATACGCCTCCAGGCGCCTTCGGGCCTGCTCCGCGCGGTCGGGCGAGACCTCGAAGCCGATGCCCTTCCGGGACTCGACCGCGCACGCCACCAGCGTGGTCCCCCAGCCGGCGAAGGGGTCGAGCACCACGTCGCCCGGCTCGGTCATCTCGACGATCAACGGCCGCAACTGGCTCACCCAGCCGCACTGGCCCGCGGCCTCCGGCAGCGCGTACGCGGGGTCCTCTCCCTGCAGCACGTGCCAGCTCGATCTGCCCATCACTCCACACCAGCCTTCTGTGTCGCCGTCGCGGCGCGACGGTCTTCCGGTTGTGTCTCTTCCGGGTCCTCGGATATCCGCGGGTGGACGGCCCGGGCGGGCAGCCGGGACTCCAGGCGGAGCACGGTGAGGGCCGAGCAGGCGACGCCTCCCGCGAGCAGCAGCCACATGGAGGCCGGCGACACGCCCAGCAGCGCGGTCAGCACGGCCGGAGCCAGCGTGATCGGGATCGCCCAGGAGAACTGGTAGACCGCCATGTATCTGCCGTGGGTCTCCTCGGGGGCCGCGCTGGACACGAGCGCGGACAGCGGCGCGCCGTGCAGCATCTCCCCCAGGGTGAACAGCGCCGTCGCGGCGAAGACCCCGGCCAGGGCGACCGGCCGCGCGGGCACCCCGGCCAGCAGGGCGAACGCCGCGAACGACACCCCGAACGTGGCGGCGCCGGCCGCGACCGTGCGAGTGCGCCGATATCGGATCAGCCGCCGCGTCACCGGGATCTGCAGCAGCGCGATGCCGACGGTGTTGACGGCGTACAGCACGCCGACCAGCGACGTGGGGACGTCCAGTTCCTGGGTGACGTAGACGGGCAGCGCCACCGACAACACCATGTAGCCGAAGGCGGTCGGCACGTTCTGCAGGGTCAGCGCGAGGAACGTCCGGTCGCGCAGGACGAGCCGGTATCCCCCGCCCCGCCGCGCCGTCGCCGCCCGCCCTGCCGTACGGGCCCGTCCGCCGGGGACCGGGATCGTGCGGAGGATCAGCGCCGCGCCGGCGAACGCGGCCGCGCTGACGAGGACGATCACCCGGTAGGCGGCGTCGCTGCCCAGGCCGAGCGCGGCGCCCGCGATCAGGCCGCCCGCGCCGAGGCCGGCGTTGCGCAGGCTGCGCTGGGCGGCGAGGAGCCTGTCGCGATCGGCGCCCCGCGCGATCGCGGCGACGAACGACTGGATCGACGGCGGGTAGGAGCCGTCGCCGAGCGCCACCAGCGCCACCGCGAGGAACATCGTCAGCGGCGAGTCCACCAGCGGGTAGGCGGCGAACCCCACGGCGCGCACCAGGTAGCCGCCCACCACGACGGCCCGCGCGCCGAAGCGGTCGACGAGCACGCCCGCGACGGGGTTGCCGACCAGGCTGAACAGCGCCGCCGCGGTCATGATCACCCCGACCCGCTCGATCGGCAGCCCGGTGACGTGGTGGAAGAACAGCAGGGACAGGGGCAGGTACATGCCGCTGCCGGTGGCGTCGACCACCATCCCGGCCATGTACCGCGTCCGCGTCGACGGGCGGGTCACGACGGCACCGCCCCGATCCGCACCTGCTCCTCCAGCCGCGCGCCGAGCGAGCGCAGCCTGCGCTCGCACTCCGCTCGGGTGGGGGCCGAGGCGATCGCCACGGTCAGGAAGTCGGCCGAGCCCGAGGCGGGCGGCACCACCTGGCCCGCCTCGGCGTAGAGCCAGAAGTGCTCCACCCAGGGCTCCCGCGGCGCGTCGGGCAGCGCGTGGATCAGTCCCGGCCGCTTCATCATGAGCACCTGCCCCGCCATTCGCGCCGGCTCCGGCCGCCGCCCGGGACGTACGACCCGCTCCACGTCGGGCAGCGGCAGGCCGAGCTGGGCGCGGATGGAGCATTCGGCGAGGTTGACACCGAACAGGGTGTGGAAGACCTCGCGGATCTTCCCGCCGCCGGAGCGGCAGGCTATCTCGCACAGCACCAGCCGGTCGTCGGGCGTGTGGAAGATCTCCGCGTGGAAGGCGTGGTCGCGCAGCCGGCCGCCGGGCCGCCGCAGCGCCGCGAGCGTCCGCCCGGTCAGCTCCAGCAGGCGGCCGGTGAGCGGGTCGCCGGGGTCGAGCGCCAAGTCGACCCGGGAGCCGGGGTCGGTGCCGAACGACGCGAGCTCGTACTGGTACTGGGACGGCCAGGCCAGCACGACCTCACCGTCGACCACCAGCCCGTCGACGTGGCACATGCGGCCGGGCACGTACGCCTCCAGCAGCAGGTCGTCCCGCTGCTCGGCCCCCCGCAGGTTGCCCTGCTCGTCCCGCCGCTCGTCCCGCTGCGAGCCGTACGTCTCGGCGAGGAAGGCCGTCAGCGCGTCCCGGTCGCGCAGGATGCGCAGGCCGACGGAGTTGAAGCCGGCCCTGTTCTTGACCACGAGGGGGAATCCGTGGAGGTCGGCGAAGGCCAGCACGTCCGCCACGCTCCCCGGCACGGTGTGCGGCGCGACCTCGACGCCGGCCCGCGCGGCGTGCTCCTTCATCAGGGCCTTGTCGCGGAACGGCAGCACGTCGGCGGCCCGGGGGCCGGGCAGCCCGAGTTCCTCGCGCAGGGCGGCCACGCGCAGCACGTCGGCCTCGTGCTCCCCGATCAGGTGCGTGGCGCCGTACTCGGCGGCGAGGCGGGCGACCCGCCCGGCCACCTGGTCGTCGTGGTCGAAGAGCTCCAGGCGGGTGTAGCCGAGGTCGCCCTCCGGCACCCGCTCGCCGAACGGCTCGAACCTGTCGCGGGCGGCGAGGATCACCACGGGGCCCTCGTAGTCGCGCAGCCAGCGGTCGTACGGGAACGGCTCCAGCGGGTTGCGGTGCACGATGACGACACTCATGCCAGAGCCTCCGCGAACGCCGGCGCCGGGGCCTCGGCCACCTGCGCGAGCCAGGTCCGCCCGTTCTCGCCCGCCACCCGGATCCGGATGGCGTCCGCGGCGACCTCCGCGCCGCGGCGGATCGCCGCGGCCGTGTCGGGGCCGGTCACCGCCACCAGGCCGAGCCGGTCCCAGTTGTCGCGCAACGCGTGCACGGTGTCGCCCGGCTTGGCGGTGACGCGCACGTCCAGCACGCCGTCCCGCGCCGCGGCGTCGGCGACGCCCTCCACCGACTCGACCCGCCCCGGCTCGCTCACCAGGGAGCGCACGCTGGCCCCCATGTGCGCCTGCGGCCGGTCGGGCAGCTCGGGGACCAGCCCGAACGGCCAGCCCAGCGCGTACTCGACCAGGTCGATGCCGTACGCGCCGCGCACGAGCTCCGGGATCATGTCGCCGGCGACGCGGTTGTGGCTCTCGATGATCACTGGACCGCGCGGGCCGAGCCGCAGCTCCGTGTGCGTGACGCCGTCCCTGAGGCCGATCAGGTCCAGGAAACGGGACACGCTCGCGCGGATCCGCTCCCCCACCGGCTCGTCCAGCCGGGCGGGCACGGCGTGGCCGAGCTCCGCGAACCGGTCGGCGTGCACGAACTTCTCGGTGATCGCCACCACGACGTGCCGGCCCGCGAAGCTGAACGCCTCGACGCTGAACTCCGGCCCTTCGGCGTACTCCTCCATGAGGAAGTCCCGCAGGAGGTACATGGTCGAGACGCGGTCGGTCCGGGTGCCGCGCAGCCCTTCCACCGTGGCCCACACCCGCTCGGCGTCCTCCGGCCCCCCGATCCGGAAGACGCCGATGCTCGCGGTCGCGTCGGTCGGCTTGACGATGAACGGGTAGCCGTGGGCGGCGGCGAAGGAGCCCAGGTCCTCGCGCCGCAGGAGCGGCGCGGCGGCCAGCGCGGACGGGTCGAGCTCGGCGCCCGGCACCGACGCGAGGTGGCGGCGCATGGCGAGTTTGTCGCGGAACCTCCTGGTGACCTCGTAGCCGGTGCCGCCCAGGCCGAACAGGTCGTTGATCCGCCCCGCGTTCTCCAGTCCGGGCTCGGTGATGGACAGCGCGACGCGGAACCCTGGCTCCTGCCACAGCTGCCGGGCGACGGGCTCGACGGCCGCCCAGTCGGTGTAGTCCAGGACGCGCAGGACGTCGGCGAGCTCCTCCTGCTCGGGGCTGACCTTGGTCGGATGCTGGAGCAGCAGGACGGTCAGGCCCAGCTCCTTGGCTTTGCGCACGGTTTCGTCGGTGGCGCCGACTATCAGGACCGTGCTGTCCGGATTCATCGATCCACTCCTTTCGTCGGGGGGCCTGGACAGGGGGGCGCGGGCCGTACGGGACGACCTGCCGCGGTGACGCGGTGACAGCGGTGACAGGGGTGACGCCGGTGACATGGGAGCGAGGGCACGCGCGCCGGCGGGCACGTCGTGGAGGACGAGCGCCCGCGCACCGATGACGGCGTCGTCGCCCACGCGCACCGGGCCGAGGACGGTCGCGCCGACGCCCAGCACCACGCGGGCTCCGATCGCCGGGTGCCGGCGTTCCCCGTCCGCGCGCCGGTTGTCGCGCCACCAGCCGACCGCCCCCAGCGTCACCTGGTGGTAGACGGTCACGTCGTCGCCCACGACCGCGGTCTCCCCGATCACCACGGCCGCGCCGTGGTCGACGAAGACCCTGCGCCCGAGCACCGCGCCCGGGTGGATCTCCACCCCGGTGACGGCGCGCGCCAGGAGCATCAGCAGCCGGGCCGGCAGCCGTCGTCCGCGCCGGTGCAGCCGGTGGGCGACCCGGTGCAGCCACAGCGCCGGTAGCACCGGGTGCAGCAACGCCTCCTTCCGGTCGCGGACGGACGGGTCCCGCTCGACGATCGTCCGCAGGTCCTCGGCCAGGAGACGCAGCAGTCTCTCCGGCCGGTCACGGTCGGACGGCGGCGGAGGACTCCTGAAATCGGCATGCGGCATCTTCGCCTCCTCGCATTTCTCGGCGAATGAACCATCTGGCTGAAAACCCGGATTCACGAATGGCGGACCCGCCACATGGCCCGGACTTCTCCGCGACCATTCCCGGGACACTGAATTACGGACCCTTTTTCCTCGGTTATCGGTAAGCCTGAGGGAACCGGAACATGCAGGTCAACCCCTACGACTACGACCAACAACCCGGCCTCGGCAAGGTCACGACCCGGATCCGCCGGCGATGTGCGGCGCATTCGAAACGGTAACGAGGATCCCTGACACGAAAGCCGCAAGGGCAGGCCCATTTCCTCGGGCCGGTGCACGACTACCGGCCCGTCACCGCGTCGGCGATCAGGCCGAGGTCGCCGAACGCGGATGACGTCGCGGCAAACGCGGCGAAAGGCGAGAGAGCCGGGCTCGCACGACGAACCCCAATCGCCTCAGGCCGAGTCGCGAACCGTCGGCAACCGACGAGGCCTATGTCGAGGCCGCGGTGGAGCACGTCCGGCGGACGGGGGGGCCGTCCCTCTCTCACGGCACCGGGCAGGCGATCGCCGCAGGTGACGTTCCGCCTGAGTCCGGAGGAGAAGGCGGCCGCCAGGGCACTGGCCGAACGGGAGGGCAAGACCGTGTCTCAACTGGCCAGGGAGGCCTTCGCCCAGTACCTCCGCGACCACGCCGCCTGACCGGCTCTCGCCCTCGGCGCAGCCGGCGTACGGAAGGCTCGGCCGGAGCCCGCTCAGCGACGCGTGCCGGCGGCGTGCGACGCGGGGGCGGGCGGAACGGCAGTGCCGGGCCGGGCGAGGGCCTCGTCGAAGCGGGCCCAGACGAGGGCGGCCAGGTCGTCGTCCACGCCGAGGGGCGCGCTGACCAGGTCCGCGCCGCTCGTCAGCAGCCGGTCGTGGAAGAAGCCGGGCGCGAGCAGGTAGGAGGCGACGGCGACGCGCGGAGCGAGGCCGGCCCTGGCGCGCTCCAGCGCCTCGGCGACCGTGGGCGTCCCGGCCGAGGCGAACGCGGCGGCGACGGGACGCGAGAGCCGTACGGACAGCAGCCGGGCGGCGGCGCGGACGTCGTCCAGCGCGGCGGGGTCGGACGAGCCGGCCGCGCCCAGGATCACGGTGTCACAGGGCCGCAGGCCCGCCGCGGCCAGGCGCCGTGCCAGCACCGAGGTCAGCAGCCGGTGCGGCCCGAGCTGCCCGGCGACGACCGCGTCGGGCCGGGTGCGGGCGACGACGGCAGGCAGGTCGATGTGCGCGTGGTACCCCCCGGCGAGCAGCATGGGGACCACCACGACCGGTCCCGGCACCCGCGACAGCACGTCGGCCAGCAGCGGCGCGCTGATCTCCAGGAACCCGAGTTCGACCCGTGCGGCGGGCCTGGCCCGGCGCACCCGGGCCGCCAGGGAGTCCATGACCGACTCCCAGTGGCCGCTGCGGGCGCCGTGCGCCGCCATCACCAGGGTCGGGGTCACCGCTCGTCCCGGCCGCAGGCGAGGCGGTAGCCGCGCTTGACGACGGTCTCGACGATGCCCGCGGGGCCGAGCGCCCGGCGCAGGCGGGTGATGGCCATCTCGACCGCGTGCTCGGCCGAGTCGCGTGAGGGGCCGCCGGGCAGCACGACCCGCAGGTCGGCCCGGTTCACGACGTGCCCGGGGCGCTCGGCGAGCCGCTTGAGCACGGCCATCGGGGCGGGCGGCAGCGGCTTGAGCTCACCGTCGACCACCACCGCGTGGCCGCGGATCTCCAGGTCGTGTCCGCCCGCGACGAGCCGCGTGACGCCGCTTTCCGGCAGGTGGCGGGCGAGAGTCCGGGCGAGCGCGCCGAGGCGGGCCCGGTCGGGCTGGACGGCCCGCACGCCCCGCTGGGTCAGCGGCCCGGCCGTGACCGGGCCGACGCAGGCGGCCACCACGCGGGCGTCGAACGCCGCCAGCAGGGCCTCCTCCAGCCCGTCGGCGCGGGCGGCGCCCAGCATCGCGAGCACCGCGGGAGCGCTGGTGAAGGCCACCGCGTCCACCGAGCCGGTGATCACCTGGCTGATCAGGCGGCGCAGCGGCGAGGTGTCGCGGTAGGGCAGCCACCGGTAGACCGGCACCTCGATCACCTCGGCGCCCGCCGCCCGCAGCGACGCGACGAAGCCGTCCAGCGGCTCGCCGTGCAGCTGCACCGCGATGCGGCGGCCGTGCAGGTCCTGGGCGAGCAGGTACTCCTTGACCTCCTCGCACGACTCGGTGGCCGGGGTCCAGAAGTCCACCAGGCCGGCGGCCCGCACTGCCCCCCGCGCCTTGGGGCCGCGTGCGAGCAGCCGCGCGTTCCCGAGGTGGGCGTTGAGGTCGGCGGACAGGCCCCAGCCCTCGGCCGCCGCCATCCACCCCCGGAAGCCGACGCCCGTGGTGATGACCACGTCGTCGACGGGCGCCTCCAGGCACGCCCGGGTCGCGGCGAGCAGCCCGGCGTCCTCCGCGAGCGGCACGATGCGGATCGCGGGCGCCCGCACGACCCGGGCGCCCCGCCGCTCGAGGAGCGCGGCCAGCTCCTCGCTGCGGCGGGTCGCCGTCACCCCGATCGTGAACCCGGCCAGGGCGTCGGGCGCGGTCTCAAGGGTCATCGGGACCTCCTCCAGCAGCGCGGTCATACCACGCTCACCTCCACGGTTCCGTCCGTCACTCGGATGGGATAGGTCGGTACGGCGACGCCGGGGTCGTCCACGCACGCGCCGGTGACCAGCGAGAACACCTGCTTGTGCATCGGCGAGGCCACGGTCGGCTCGCCGTTCCTGGTGCCGACGATGCCCCGGGACATCACCTGCGCCCCGCTGAACGGGTCGAGGTTGCCCAGGGCGTACAGGGCGCCGTCGAAGGCGCGGAAGACGGCCACCTGCCGGTCGCCGACGAGCACCGCCGCGCCCCGCTCGGGCAGCAGGTCGGTGTAGGTGCAGACCGGGGTCCAGTGGCCGGCAAGGGCCGGGGTCACGTCGAGGACGGTCATCAGCGGGTCACCTCCAGGGGAATCAGCACCGGCTTGATCTGGTCGCGCTCGGTCTCGAAGGAGATCGAGGGGTCGGGAACGCCGGGGGCGTTCACGAAGCTGACGAAGCGGCGCAGCTTGTCGGGGTCCTCGATGGTGGCGCGCCATTCGTCGACGTACGTGGACACGTGCCGCTCCATCTGCGCGTCGAGTTCCGCGCAGATGCCGAGCGAGTCCTCCATGACCACCTCACGGAGGTAGTCGAGCCCGCCGTCCAGGTTCTCCAGCCAGGCGGCGGTCCGCTGCAGCCGGTCGGCGGTGCGGATGTAGAACATCAGGAACCGGTCGATGGTCCTGACCAGGTCGTCGGTGGACAGGTCGGACGCGAGCAGGTCGGCGTGGCGGGGCTTGAAGCCGCCGTTGCCGCCCACGTAGAGGTTCCAGCCCTGCTCGGTGGCGATGATGCCGAAGTCCTTCGACCGGGCCTCGGCGCATTCGCGGGCGCAGCCGGAGACGGCCGACTTCAGCTTGTGCGGCGAGCGCAGCCCCCGGTAGCGCAGCTCCAGGGCGATGGCCAGGCCGACCGAGTCCTGCACGCCGTACCGGCACCAGGTGGACCCGACGCAGGACTTCACCGTCCGCAGGGCCTTGCCGTACGCGTGCCCGGACTCGAAGCCGGCGTCGACGAGCCGGCGCCAGATGGCGGGCAGCTGCTCGACCCGGGCCCCGAGCAGGTCGATGCGCTGCGCCCCGGTGATCTTGGTGTAGAGCCCGAAGTCCCGGGCCACCTCGCCGATCACGATGAGCTTGTCGGGAGTGATCTCGCCGCCCGGGATGCGCGGGACGACCGAGTAGGTGCCGTTCTTCTGGATGTTGGCCAGGAACTGGTCGTTGGTGTCCTGCAGCGCGGCCTGCTCGCCGTCGAGGATGTGGCCGCGGCCGAGGGAGGCGAGGATCGAGGCGACCACCGGCTTGCAGATGTCGCAGCCGCGGCCGGTGCCGTGCTCGGCGATGAGCTGGGAGAACGTGGTGATGCCGCGGACGTTGACGATGTCGAACAGCTCGGCCCTGCTGTGCGGGAAGTGCTCGCACAGCGCCTTGCCGACGTCGACGCCCGACTTCACCAGGATCTGCTTGAGCATCGGCACGCAACTGCCGCAGGTGGTGCCGGCCCGGGTGCAGTCCTTGATCCCCTGTACGTCGGTCAGGCCCTTGTCGGCGATGGCCGCGCAGATCCTCCCCTTCGTCACGTTGTTGCAGGAGCAGACCTGCGCGTCGTCGGGCAGGTCGACCGACGCCTTGCCCGCACCGGCGAACAGCAGGTCGCTCGGCGCGCCGGGCAGCGGCTTGCCGACGAACGGCCGCAGCGCGTTGTACGGCCCGGCGTCGCCGACGCAGATGCCGCCGAGCAGGGTCTTGGCGTCGTCGCTGATGAACAGCCGCTTGTAGACGCCGCCCACGGGGTCCATGTAGGTGACGTCGAGCGCGCCCGACATGGCCCCGAACTGGGCGACCTCCACGCCGAGCAGCTTGAGCTTGGTGGACATGTCGGCGCCGGTGAAGGCGGCCGACCCGCTCATGATGCGCTCGGCGGCCACCTCCGCCTGGGTGTTGCAGGGCCCGACGAGGCCGTAGACCACGCCGCCCGCCAGGGCGCACTCGCCGATGGCGTAGACGTGCTCGTCGGAGGTGCGCATGCCCGCGTCGACCACGACGCCGCCGCGCTCGCCGACCTCCAGGCCGCAGGCGCGGGCGAGCTCGTCGCGCGGCCGGATGCCGGCGGAGAAGACGACGACCTGCGTGTCGATCGCCTCGCCGCCGGGCTTCACCAGCGACGCGACCCGGCCGTCCGGGCCCGCCTCGATCGAGCGCACGCCCGCGCCCGTGTGGATGGTGAGCCCGAGCCCCTCGATGTGGCCGCGCAGCACCGAGCCGCCGCCCTCGTCCACCTGGCGGGGCATCAGCCAGCCGCTCATCTCGATGATGTGCGTGTCGAGCCCGAGCCCGCGCAGCGCGTCGGCCGCCTCCAGCCCGAGCAGCCCGCCGCCGATGACCACGCCCGCGCGGGCGTCCCGCGACGCCTCCCTGATGGCGTCCAGGTCGTCGATCGTCCGGTACACGAAACAGCCCGGCAGATCCCCGCCCGGCACGGGCGGCACGAACGGCGCCGACCCGGTGGCCAGCACCAGCGCGTCGTACGGCTCGCTGTCGCCGGCGTCGGTGGTGACGACGCGGTTCGCGCGGTCGATCGCGGTGACGCGGACGCCGGTCCTGACCGTGACGCCGTCCGGCACCGGATAGGTGAGGTCCTCGACGCTCCTGCCGCTGAGGTAGGAGGTGAGCGCCACCCGGTCGTACGCCGGGCGGGGCTCCTCCCCGAACACGGTGACCGTCCCGTCGAAGCCGCGGTCGGCCAGCGTCTCGATCAGGCGGTGTGCCGCCGGGCCGTGTCCCACTACGACGAGTCTCATGCGCTTACGCCCTCCTGCTCACACAGCCAGCCGACGATGCCCTCCACCGCGTCGCGGCAGCCGCCGCACCCGGTGGTGGCCCGCGTCGCGGCGGCCACGGCCTCCACGTCCCGCGCGCCGGACTCCCAGCACGCCCTGATCTGGCCCTTCGTCACGTTGTTGCACTGGCAGACCCGGGCCGAGTCCGGCATCCGGGTGGGGCTGTCGGCCACGGCCGCGCCGCCGAGGCCGAGGTCGGGGAACAGCAGCCCGGTACGGTCGCCGGGCAGGGGCCCGCCCCGGTCGAACAGCTGGGTCAGCGTGCCCACGGCGGAGGTCTCGCCCAGCAGGATCGCGCCGACCAGCCGTCCGTCGCGGATGACGAGCTTGCGGTAGGTGCCCTTGTGCCGGTGGGAGAAGCGGACGATCTCCGCCTCGTCCTCGGTCAGCTGGGTCTCCCCCATGGCCGCGAGCTCCACGCTCTTGGCCTTCAGCCGGGTGACCAGCCGCGAGCCGCGGTAGCGCGCGCCCTTGTCGGCGCCGGTGACGAGGTCGGCCACGACCGACGCCTGCTCCCAGCCGGGGGCGACCAGTCCGTAGACGCGACCCGCGTGCTGGGCGCACTCCCCGATCGCGAAGATCGACGGGTCGTCGGTGCGCAGCTCGTCGTCCACGACGACGCCGCGCCCGACCTCCAGCCCCGCGTCGCGGGCGAGCCCGACGACCGGCCGTACGCCGCAGGCGAGCACGACCAGGTCGGCGTCGATCGACTCGCCTCCGGAGAGCTCCCCGCCGGCCAGCTCCACGTGCCGCTCGTGGATCGCGCTCACCGTGACGCCTGTCCGGATGGCGACACCGAGCGCGCCGAGCGTCTCACGGAGGATGAGCCCGGCCTCCTCGTCGAGCTGGCGCTCCATCAGGTGGCCGGCCAGGTGCAGCAGCGTCACCGGGACGCCCCGCCCCGCCAGGCCGCGCGCCGCCTCGATGCCGAGCAGCCCGCCGCCGACCACGACCGCGCTGCGCGCGCTCGCGGCGGCCTCCCTGATCCGCTCGCAGTCGTCCAGCGTGCGGAACGCCGTCGCCCGCTCCACGCCGGGGATCGGCGGGACGAACGCCTCGCTGCCCGTGGCGAGCACGAGCACGTCGTACGGCTCACGCGTCCCGTCGGCGGCGACCACCGTCTGGCAGTCCCGGTCGATCGCGGTGACCGCGACGCCGAGACGGGCGGTCACGTCGTGCTCGGCGTACCAGCGGGGGTCGAGCAGCCGGACCTGGTCCGGGCTCGACGTGCCGGCCACCACGTTCGACAGCAGCACCCGGTTGTACGGCTGCCAGGCCTCGGCGCCGAACACCGTGATCCTCACGTCCTTGTCCCGGGCGCGGACCTCGTTGACCAGGCGCGAGCCCGCCATCCCGTTCCCCACCACGACAAGTCTCATGCGACACGCTCCCCGTCTTCGCAGCGTTCGAGGGCGGCGGCGCAGACCTTGAACTCCGGCATCCGCGACGTGGGGTCGAGCGCCGGGTTGGTGAGCAGGTTGACGCCCTCCCAGTGGAACGGCATGAACAGCGTGTCCGGCCGGATCGAGGCGTTCACCCGGGCGACGCCCTCGGCGGCGCCGCGGCGGCTGCGCACCCGGACGCGGTCGCCGGGGGCGACGCCCAGCCGCTCGGCGAGGTCCGGGTGCAGCTCCACGAACACCTCGGGCGACGCCTGTGTGAGCGGGCGGATCCGGCGCGTCTGCGCCCCCGACTGGTAGTGGGCGAGCACCCGCCCGGACGTCAGGTAGAGCGGGAACTCCTCGTCCACGTCCTCGGCGGGCGGGCGGTGGTCCACCGGCACCATGCGTGCCCGGCCGTCCGGGGTGGCGAAGCGGTCCAGGAAGGGCCGCGGGGTTCCCGGGTGGGGCTCCCCCCGCGTCTCGGGACACGGCCAGAACACGCCGGTCTCGGCCGCGATCCGCTCGTAGGTGATGCCGGAGTAGTCGGCGACGCCACCGGCGGAGGCCCGGCGCAGCTCGTCGAAGACCGTGCGGGGGTCGGCGGGGAACTTCTCGCCGCAGCCGAGCCGCTCGGCGAGGCCCCGCAGGATCTCCAGGTCGGTGCGCGCGCCCGGCGGGGGCGCGGCGGCCTGGCGGCGCAGCAGGACCCGGCCCTCCAGGTTGGTCATCGTGCCCGACTCCTCGGCCCACTGGGTCGTGGGCAGCACGACGTCGGCCATGGCCGCGGTCTCCGACAGCACGAAGTCGGAGACCACGAGCAGGTCCAGCGCCTCCAGCCGCCGCGTGACGTGCCCGGCGCGCGGCGCCGAGACGACGGGGTTGGAGCCGAACAGCAGCAGCGCCTTCGGTCCCTCCGGGGTGCCGAGCGCGTCCAGCAGCTCGTACGCCGACCGGCCCGGGCCGGGCAGGTCGGCGGGGTCGATCCCCCAGACGGCCGCGACGTGCGCCCGCGCCGCCGGGTCGTCGATCTTGCGGTAGCCGGGAAGCTGGTCGGCCTTCTGGCCGTGCTCCCTGCCGCCCTGGCCGTTGCCCTGGCCGGTCACGCAGCCGTAGCCGGAGCCCGCACGGCCCGGCAGCCCGAGGGTGAGCGCCAGGTTGACGAACGCGGTGACCGTGTCGGTGCCCTTGGCGTGCTGCTCGGCGCCCCGCCCGGTCAGCACCATCGCGCGCCCCGCCTCGCCGAGGATCCGTACGGCCTCGCGCATCCGGGCGACCGGGACGCCGGTGACGCGCTCCACCCGCTCGGGCCACCAGGCCGACACGGAGGTGCGCACCGCCTCGAAGCCGGTCGTGCGGGCGGCCAGGTAGTCCAGGTCGGCGTACCCGTCGGCGATCGCGATGTGCAGCAGGCCGAGCGCCAGCGCGAGGTCGGTGCCCGGGGTGACCTGCAGGTGCAGGTCGGCCATCTTGGCGGTCGGGGTGAGGCGCGGGTCGACGACGACGAGTCTGCCGCCCCCGGACCGCATCGCGGTCAGGTGCCGCACGAAGGGGGGCATGGTCTCGGCGACGTTGCCCCCGGCGAACAGGACGGCGTCCGCGCGGGCGACGTCGGTGATGGGAAACGGCAGCCCTCGGTCCATGCCGAAGGCCCGGTTGACCGCGGCCGCCGCCGACGACATGCAGAACCTGCCGTTGTAGTCGATCTGGCTGGTCCGCAGCGCCACCCTGGCGAACTTGCCGAGCTGGTAGGCCTTCTCGTTGGTCAGCCCGCCGCCGCCGAACACCGCCACGGCGTCCGGCCCGTGTCCGGCCCTGACGGCCTCGATCCGGGCGGCGACGTAGTCGAGGGCCTCGTCCCAGCTCACCGGGCTGCCGTGCAGCAGCGGAGTGGTGAGCCGCTCGGGCGAGGTCAGCAGTTCGGCTGCCGTCCAGCCCTTCTGGCACAGGCCGCCGGCATTGGCCGGGATGTCCTCCCGTGGGCTGATCTTCCCCTTCGAGACGTACATGCCGCACTGCAACGCGCAGTAGGGGCAGTGCGTGGCCGAGCCCACGGTCGGGTCCGCGGCGGCCTGTGACATCACAGGTCCGGGAGCGTGTAGTGAGATCGGCATGGATCCGATGGTGCTTACAGGCGGTTTCACCGCTGGGTCCCTTCTGTTACCGCTGTGCTACAAGCCGCCAACCGCGCTAACTTGGGCGAGCGCGGCGTGTGAGAGACCCCGTCGTCTCGAAAGCTCACTTGTGCTGTCGCCGCTTGTGAGGCATCGGTCCGGAAAAAGGGCGGGCGCCGCTCGGGCGCCCGCATCGGGAGTTCAGACGCGGGCGGCCGCCAGGCTCGGCGCTGCCTTCGCGCCGAGGGTCCGCATGTAGCAGAACCAGGTGAGCGCGAAGCAGACCGCGTAGAAGGCGGCGAAGGCCGCCAGCGCGGCCCCCGCGCCGCCGGTGGCGGCGATGGAGCTGCCGAAGCCGCGGTTGATGAAGAACCCGCCGAAGGCGCCGATCGCGGAGATGAACCCGATGGCCGCCGACGCGTCGCGCTTGCCGGTCGCCAGCGCCTCCTCGTACGCCGGGGTGCCGGGATCGAGGCCGCCTACGGCCTTCGCCCGGAAGATCGCCGGGATCATCCGGTACGTGGAGCCGTTGCCGACGCCCGCGGTGCCGATCAGCAGCATGAAGGCGGCGAAGAACAGCGCGAAACTGTGCGCGGTCGTGGCCTGCCAGACGAGCAGGACCGAGACGATCATCGCGGCGAAGTTCCAGAACGTCACCGAGGCTCCGCCGAGGCGGTCCGACAGCCAGCCGCCGACGGGCCGGATGACCGAGCCGACCAGCGGGCCGAGGAACGCGAGCGAGGTCAGCGCGGCCTGCTCGGGGAACTGCGACTTGATGAGCAGCGGGAACGCCGTCGAGTAGCCGATGAACGAGCCGAACGTGCCGATGTAGAGGATCGACATGATCCACGTCTGCGCCCGGCCGGCCGCCTTGGCCATCTCCTTCGGCTCCGCCTTGGCCGAGGTGAGGTTGTCCATGCAGAAGTACGCCCCGGCGGCGGCGGCCAGGATGAACGGCACCCAGAACAACCCGGCGGCGGCCAGCCCGAACCCCGCGATGACCAGCGGCATCAGCAGCTGCACGGAACTGACGCCGATGTTGCCGCCGGCCGCGTTCAGGCCGAGGGCGGCGCCCTGCCTGTTCTGCGGGTAGAAGTAGGTGATGTTGGCCATGCTTGAGGCGAAGTTGCCGCCGCCGAGCCCGGCCGTCGCCGCGATCGCCAGGAAGGCCCAGTAGGGCGTACCGGGGTCGTTCACCGCCACCGCGAGCAGGCCGGCGGGCACCAGCAGCAGCAGCGCGCTGACCACGGTCCAGTTCCGGCCGCCGAACCGGGCGGGCGCGAAGGTGTAGGGGATGCGCAGCGCGGAGCCCACCAGGTTGGGCAGCGAGACGATCCAGAAGAGCTGGTCGGTGGAGAACTTGTAGGCGCCGAGCTTGACGGCGACGATGCTCCACACGGTCCACAACGTGAACCCGAGGTGTTCGGCCAGGATCGAGAACACCAGGTTCCGCCGGGCCACCTTCTTGCCGGAGCTCTCCCAGAAGGCGGAGTCGTCCGGTCTCCAGTCACCGATCCAGCGGCCCTTCCCGGGTGTCGCCGCCTGTGTCGCCGTCATCGTTCCTCCCGCGTCTGTGTCGGCTGGGGCCGGTATCAGAAGCTAGGAAGAGCGCGTTACGCACTTTGACCATGCGTGACCGTGCGGCCGTTACATGTGCCGCACCCGCGAAACACGCAATCCACAGGCATAACGGATGCAACATCGGGTTAACACGGGCGTGCCCCTCGTGTGGCCCGCGTTTCCTCCGCGTGACGTCGCGCGATCCGCGCCCGGCCTGCCGCCGTCACACAAGGTCAGCACATCGGCCCCGGCCCGTAACGCGGGTATTTCGTGAAATTCCCGCGATCGCGGTAGCGCCATTCCGTGACCGGACTGCGGCATTTTCCGCCGCGGGATGGCACGGACATTTCGGTTGACATGTGACCGGTTTTCCGACCGCAGGAATATCCGCGGCGGAGAAAGGGGATACCGATGCCGCCTCCCCCCGGACGAGGGCCCCCGAGGGCCCGCGCGCACTCGGGGAGGACGGATGCCAGCGGTCTCGCGCCGCGCGTTCCTTAGGTCGGGGTTCCTGCTGCCGGCGCTCCTGGCCGCACACGGTGGAATCGTCGCCGTCGCCACGCCCGTCTGGGCCGGAAACCGCCCGCGGCGGCCGCGCGTGTACACCCGGTCCGACTGGGAGGCCGAACCGCCGAGGAGCAAGGCCGAGGTGCTCGACCGGGCGCCCGACCGGCTCGTCGTCCACCACACGGCGACGGCGAACACGGGCCCGGCCGACCTCGAGGCCGCCTTCCGGCTGTCCCGGTCGATCCAGCGCTACCACATGCGGCGCAACGGCTGGGAGGACATCGGCGAGCAGTTCACCGTCAGCCGGGGCGGATACGTGATGGAGGGCCGCAACCGCTCGCTGCCGGCCGTCGAGGCGGGCAGGCACGTGCTGGGCGCGCAGGCGGCCGACCACAACGACCACACGCTGGGCATCGAGACCGAGGGGACGTACACCTCCCTCCTGCCCCCGGCCCGCCAGCTGTCCGCGCTGACCACGCTGCTCGCCTGGCTGTGCGACGCGTACGACCTCGACCCGCACGAGGCGATCGTCGGCCACCGCGACCTCAACCGGACCGCCTGCCCGGGCGACCGCCTCTACGCGTACCTGCCGCGGCTGCGGGACGACGTCGCCCGCCGTCTCGGCGGTCGCGGGTCCGGACGGGACGAGCCCCCGCCGCCGCGGCTCGCGCTGACGGACGACTACGAGGGAGTCGCGCTCATCGGCGACCTGCCGTACGAGCACGGTCCCGCGGTGGGTCCGCACGACCTGTCCCGCTGACACGGCACGGGCGGCCCCCTCCTTTGGGGGGCCGCCCGTGCCGGCGGTGTCACAGCCGCTCGACGTTGGGCCCCCGGCAGCGGTTGCGGGTGTCGAGGACGAAGGCGCTCTCGCGCTGGACCAGGGCGTAGTCGAAGCAGTCGTGGTCGGTGAGGATCACGACGGCGTCGGCCACCGCGATCTCCCGCGGCGACGCCTCGGCGAGCGCCACCCCTTCCGGCACGAGGGCGAGGTCGACGTGGGGGTCGGCCGCGCGCACGTCCGCGCCCAGCTTGCGCAGGTGCCTGGCCACTTCCAGCGCCGGGGACTCGCGGCAGTCGCCGGTGTTCTTCTTGTACGACAGGCCGAGCAGCAGCACACGGCTGCCGTTCACGGCCTTGCGCCGGTCGTTCAGCGCCAGGACCAGCCGGTCGGCGACGTGCGCGGGCATGTGGTCGTTGACGTCGTTGGCCAGCTCCACGAACCGGAAGTTGTGCCCGAGGCTGCGCTTGACCTTCCAGGACAGGTACGACGGGTCGATGGGCAGGCAGTGGCCGCCGACGCCGGGCCCGGGGGTGAAGCGCATGAAACCGAACGGCTTGGTCGAGGCCGCGTCGATGGCCTCCCACACGTCGATGCCGAGCTGCCGCGCGAACACCGAAAGCTCGTTGACCAGGGCGATGTTGACGTGCCTGAAGGTGTTCTCCAGCAGCTTGCACAACTCGGCCACCTGGGGCGAGGACACGGGGACGACCCGCTCGACGACGGCCTCGTAGAAGGCGCGGACCCGCGCGAGGGCGGCAGCGTCGAGACCGGAGACGACCTTCGGCGTGTTCTCCAGACCCCAGAGCGCGTTGCCGGGATCGATCCGCTCCGGGCTGTAGCCCAGGTGGAAGTCTCCGGGGGCGCGCAGCCCCGACCCCTCCTCCAGGATCGGCCGCAGGTACTCCTCCGTCGTGCCGGGATAGGTGGTCGACTCCAGCACCACGGTCGCGCCCGCCCGGAGGCGGGGGGCGAGCGACCGCCCGGCCGACGCGATGTGGCTGAGGTCGGGCACGCCGTCGGTCAGCGGCGTCGGCACGGTGATCACGCAGACGTCGAAGCCCTCGGCGTCGGCATAGTCGGCGCTCGCCCGGTAGCGGCCCGTCGCGTGCGCCGCCGCCAGCGCGTCGTCGCCGACGTCCTCGACGTACGACTGGGCGGCGTTGAGACGCTTGACCCGCCACTCGTCCACCTCGACGCCCACCACGTCGAATCCGGCGTCCACCGCGCGGACGGCCAGCGGCAGGCCGACATACCCCTGCCCGACCACGACCAGTTTCTCCATCAAGGACCCCCGTCCCTTGTCTGTCACGATGTGCCGGCTCAGCCGCGGCGGTTCGTCAGCGGGCGCCACCAGTCCTGGTGGTCCCGGTACCAGCGCACGAGGTCCGCGAGCCCCTCGTCGAAGTCCACCCGGGGCTCGTAGCCGATCGCGCGGATCTTGCCGCTGTCCAGCGCGTAGCGCCGGTCGTGCCCCGGCCTGTCGGGCACGCGCTCGACCATCTCCCAGCCGGCGCCGAGGGCGTCCAGGATCCGGCGGGTGAGATCGAGGTTGCTCAGCTCGGTCCCGCCGCCGATGTTGTAGACCTCGCCGGGCTCCCCCTTGTCCAGCACGAGCTGGATGCCCCGGCAGTGGTCGTCCACGTGCAGCCACTCCCGCACATTGCGGCCGTCGCCGTACAACGGCACGGGCCGCCCGTCGATCAGGTTGGTGACGAACAGCGGGATGACCTTCTCCGGGTACTGGTACGGCCCGTAGTTGTTGCAGCACCGGGTCAGCCGGACGTCCAGCCCGTACGTGCGGCGGTAGGCGCGGCAGAGCAGGTCGGCCCCGGCCTTGGCGGCCGAGTAGGGCGAGTTCGGCAGCAGCGGCTCCGCCTCCGTCCACGTCCCCTCGTCGATCGAGCCGTACACCTCGTCGGTGGACACCTGGACGAACGTGCGCACGCCCGCCTCCAGGGCGGCCTGCAACAACCGCTGCGTGCCCAGCACGTTGGTCGTCACGAAGTCGCCCGCACCGGTGATCGAGCGGTCGACGTGGGTCTCGGCGGCGAAGTTCACGACCACGTCGTGCCCGGGGACCAGCTCGGCCAGCAGGTCCGCGTCGCACACGTCGCCGTACGCGAACGTGAACCGCGGGTCGGCCTCGACCGGTGCCAGGTTGGCCGGGTTGCCGGCGTAGGTGAGCCTGTCCAGCACCGTGACCTCGGCGTCCTCGTAGCCGGGGTAGGCGCCCGACAGCAGCGAGCGGACGTAGTGGGACCCGATGAAGCCGGCCGCGCCGGCGACGAGGAGCCTCATGCGCGCACCTGCACCTTGCTGTGGTCTCCGATCATGAGCTGGTAGGCGTTGGGCACCCCGGTCGCCTTCGTGACCTCCGCGTTGCGGCCGATCAGCGAGTGGGTCATGCCGCAGACGCCCCGGACGGCCGAGTCGGCGAGCACGATGCTGTAGTCAACCTCGGCGTCCTCGATCACGCAGCCCTCGCCGATGGACGTGTACGGTCCGACGTACGATCCGATGATCTTGGTGTCGGCGCCGATCACCACGGGGCCGCGGATGACCGAGCCCTCCACGACGGCGCCGGGGGCGATCACGACGCGCCCGCTGACCTCCGACAGCCCGTCCACGGTGCCCGCCACGTCGGGCTCGACCGCCTCCAGCACGATGCGGTTGCACTCCAGCATGTCCTGCAGGCGGCCGGTGTCACGCCAGTAACCGGTGACGAAGTGCGACCGCACGCGGTGGCCGGTGTCGATGAGCCGCTTGATCGCGTCGGTGATCTCCAGTTCGCCCCTGGCGGACGGCGTGATCGCGCGTACGGCCTCGTGGACGGCCGGGGAGAACGCGTAGACCCCGACGATCGCCAGGTCGCTGCGCGGGTGCTCGGGCTTCTCCTCCAGCGCGACGATCTCCCCGTCCGGGCCGAGCTCGGCGACGCCGTAGAACTGCGGCTCGGCCACCCGGGTGAGCAGGATCCGGGCGTCGCAGTCCTCGGCGCGGAAAGCCTCGACCAGGCCGCCGATGCCGCCGACCAGGAAGTTGTCGCCAAGGTACATGACGAACGGGTCGTCGCCGAGGAACTCCCGCGCGACGAGGACGCAGTGCGCCAGCCCGAGCGGCGCCTCCTGCTGGATGTAGGTGACGTCGAGCCCGAACGCCGAACCGTCGCCGACGGCCTCGCGGACCTCCCGGCCCGAGTCGCCGACGATGATCCCCACGTCCGTGATGCCGGCGTCCCTGATCGCCTCCAGCCCGTAGAAGAGCACCGGCTTGTTCGCGACGGGAACGAGCTGTTTGGCCGAGGTATGGGTCAGCGGGCGCAATCTCGTGCCCTTGCCGCCCGCCAGGACGAGTGCCTTCACGCTCTTCTGTTCCTTTCCTAGAATTTGGCCGCCGATGGGATTGCCCGGGACGCGCACCACCGGCCGATCGCCCGAAAATAACAGCCACCGGTAATCGGCCGCGGATCGCCGCTCCCCGTTTTGCCGTACGGCGTGACACGGGTTGCGGAGCTCAGGCGATGCCGGTCGCCCGGAAAGCCCAGAACCGGTTTGCGAGGTAACTCAGCGGCGGGCTCAGCAGGATTATCAGGGCCTGCGCCGCCATGAGCGGAATCCCGGCGAACTCCACCAGTAGCGGCAGTCCCACCACGGACACGCCGAGGAAGGTCAGCCCCACGGCGTAGAAGCGCAGGTAGCCGATGATCCAGCCGGTCGAGCAGCCACGGAAGACGACGAGCCGGTACGCCGGATAGACGGTCACAACGGTGACGAAATGGCAGCCCACGACGAGGAAAAGATAGGGCACCGAATTCCTGGTCAGCAGCAAACCCAGGCCAAGAAGAACGTAATACACCCCCGCCGTTGCCGCACCCGCCAGCAGGTATGTGATGCGCTGGCCGAGAACAGCCGGGAGGGCCGCGACCCGGGCTTTCCGGGCACTCCGGCTTTCCAGTTCAAGCATGATTGAATCACTCCGGATGTGCTACCGAGACCGGTCAGCAGGAGTGTAATCGCCGGTGCTCATGAACCGCGCTAACGAACCAGGGGAATCGATGTCGGTGTCGGTGGTAATTCCGTGTTATCGCTCAGCGCGGACCCTTCCGTCGCTGGTCGCCAGGCTCATGCCGGTCCTGCGCCGGCTGTCCCCGCCGCACGAGGTGATCCTCGTCGTCGACGGGAGCCCGGACGACACCTGGCTCACCGCGTCCCGGCTGGCCGGCGAGGTGGACGGCGTGCGCGCCCTCCACCTGTCGCGCAACTACGGGCAGCACAACGCCCTGGTGGCGGGCATCCGGGAGGCGAGGTTCGATGTGGTCGTCACCATGGACGACGACCTGCAGCACCCGCCGGAGCAGATCCCGGTGCTGCTGGACGCGCTGGAGCGGGAACGGCTCGACCTGGTGTACGGAGTGCCGTACCAGGAGGAGCACGGGTTCCTGCGCAGTTTCGCGTCGCGCTCGGTGAAGGCGGGAATGGCGGCCACGCTCGGCGTCGGCGCCGCACGAGCGATCAGCGCGTTCCGCGCCTTCCGCACCCCGTTGCGGGACGCGTTCGAGGGACTGACCGGGCCGCACGCCTCCGTCGACGTGGCGCTGTCGTGGGCGACCACCCGGGTCGGTTCCGCGTCGGTGCACATGGACGAGCGCGGCCACGGCAGGTCCAACTACACGCCCCGGCTGCTCGTCCGGCACACCCTGAACATGCTGGTCGGATACAGCGCGGCCCCGCTCAGGGCGGCCAGCTACCTCGGGTTCCTGGTCGGCATCGTGGGCCTGGCGCTCGGCGGAGCGGTGTTGTGGCGCTTCCTCACGGGAGGCATCACGGTCGCCGGGTTCACCACGCTGGCCTCGATGGTCGCCCTGTTCTCCGCCGCGCAACTGATCTCGATCGGCGTGCTCGGGGAGTACATCGGGCGCATTCACGGCGGCGGCATGGGCCGCCCGACCTACGTGATCCGCGAGCGGGCCGGCTCCCCTCCCCGGCAGGCGTCCGTGTTCAGCGCGGCAGCGGGCCCCGGATCAGATGCACGGTGAGGAGGGTGTGGACCGGCTCGAACCCGTACCTCGCCCATGCCCTCTGCACGCGCGTGTTGTGCCCCTGGGTGGAGATGACGACCTCGGCCGCGCCGCGTGAGGTTGCGCGGTCCTCGACCGCCGCGAGCAGGTGCGCGTAGACGCCGCGCCCCTGCGCCGCGGGGGTCACACCGGCGAGCAGGATCTCGGTGCGCGGACCGTCCTGCTCGATCGTGGCGAGCGCGAGCACGCCGTCCGGGTCTCGCAGGGTCACGCATCCGTCCCGCGCCGCCGACCGCAGCGCCCACTCCTCGTAGCCCTCGGCCGCGTCCGCGGCGCCGAACAGCGGGTTGGCGAGGTAGTGGTTGCCGTACGCCCCGAAGGTCCGCCGGACGAAGGCGCGCACCTCCGCCGCGGCCGGCACACCGTCCACGGCCAGGCCCTCCACCGGCTGGGGCCGGCGGCCCTCCCCCGCCCGCAGCCGCCAGTAGACCAGCGAGTCGGCCAGCACGGCGGTGCGGCCGAGCGTCGTCAGCCCGGCGAACCAGCCGACGTACTCGGCCGGGTACCGCAGGATGACGACGTCCGCCGCCGACCGCGCCACCGCGTCGCGCACCGTCTCCAGCGGCGCCGCGGACGAGGCGGAGACGGTGAGACGCTCGACCGAACGGCCGAACCTCGCGGACTCCACCGGCGACGGTACCGTCAGCACCACGCCGGGCTCCGTCACGTCCCGCCAGCTCATCGGTCCACCCTGTAACCGCGCACGGCCTCGATCACCCGGGTGACGCCGGCGTCGTCCAGCCCCGCGAACAGCGGAAGCCGTACGAGCCGGTCCGCGACGTGCTCCGTCACGGGGCAGCCGCCGGGCGCGGTGCGCCCGTAGCGCAGACCCGCGACGGCATGGTGCAGCGGCTGGTAGTGGAACGCCGCCTGCACGCTCGCGGCCGCGAGATGGGCGAGGAACGCCTGCCGGTGATGCAGGTCGGGCAGCAGCAGGTAGTAGAGGTGTGCCGGATGCCGGCGGTCGTCCGGCACCACCGGCTGGGCGACGCCGTTGTCCCCCGCCCACTCCGACAGCCCTTCATGGTAGGCCTGCCACACCGTGTGACGCCGCGCCTGGATGGGGCCGAACGACTCCAACTGGGCCGTCAGCATGGCGGCGAGGACGTCCGAGGGCAGGTAGCTGGAGCCGATGTCGATCCACTGGTACTTGTCGACCTGACCGCGGTAGAAGCGGCTGCGGTCGGTGCCCTTCTCCCGGATGATCTCCGCCCGCGCGGCGAGGGTGGCGTCCTGGAGCAGCAGGGCCCCGCCCTCTCCGCACTGAACGTTCTTCGTCGCGTGGAAGCTCTGGGCCGCCATGCACCCGAAAGACCCGAGAGGCCGGTTCCGGTAGAACCCGCCCAGGCCGTGGGCGTTGTCCTCGACAACAGCCAGGCCGTACCGGTCGGCGAGGGCCTGCACGGCGTCCATCTCGCAGGCCACGCCCGCGTAGTGGACGACCACGACGGCCCGCGTGCGGTCGGTGATCGCGGCCTCGATCAGGCGCTCGTCGATGTTCAGGGTGTCGGGACGGCAGTCCACGAACACCGGCACGGCCCCGCGCAGCGCGTACGCGTTGGCGGTGGACACGAAGGTGAACGACGGCATGATCACCTCGTCGCCGGGCCGCAGGTCCAGCAGGATCGCCGACATCTCCAGCGCGTGTGTGCAGGAGGTGGTCAGCAGCGCATGGCCGGCACCGGTCAGCTCGCGCAGGAGCTCGGTGGCCCTGCGGGTGAAGGGCCCGTCGCCGCACGTGAATCCATGGCGTACGGCCTCGGCGAGATAGCCGAGCTCGTTGTCGCAGACGTGGGTCCGGTTGAAGGGAACCGCCGTCAGGCTGGTTGTGCTCACCCCCGGTAGTGAACATCGCCCCGGCGGGGGTGGACGCGGCCGACCGCCCGCCGTGGCGATGTCATTGCGCAAGCCTTACCGGTGGCCGCGCGTCAACCGCCTCACTCGAGAATCGGCTCCACCCAGTAGTTCGAAGCGTGGTAGGTGTTGCTGGGGAAGATGTCGGTCGCGCTGTAGGTGTAGACGCCGTTGCCGCCCGACGCGGCGTCGGCGAGGCCTATGAGCGGGTTGTTCACGTACTGGGAGTTGAAGTAGTTCCGGTCGGCCGAGTAGTACCCCGACGTCGTGTGGTACGACGCGACGTACGTCGTGCCGGCTGAGACGGCCACCGGGGTCGGGAAGAGCACGGTCTGCCACCCGGACGCGGTCTCGCCGGTGAACGTCGCGCTAGCGAGCGGCCCGCCGGTGGCCGTCCACAGGCTCCCGGTGTGCGTGCCGGTGTTCTGCGGACCCTTGTAGAACCGGATCCCGGTGATCACGCCGTCCTGGGTGGTCCGGAACTTCACCCCGAGGGACACGGCCTGCGAGTCGGACTGGGTCACGCCCCCCGGCGTCGTGGTATCGGGCCAGAGGGTGGACGCCGGGTTGAACATGACGTCGACCCAGTAGTTCGAGGCGCGGTAGGAACTGGTGGGGAAGGTGTCGGTGGCGCTGTAGGTGTACACGCCGTTGCCCCCGGACGCGGCGCTGGCGAGGCCGACGAGCGGGCTGTTCACGTACTGGGAGTTGAAGTAGTCCCGGTCCACCGAGTAGTACCCCGACGTCGTGTGGTACGACGCGACGTACGTCGTGCCGGCGGAGATGGCCACGGGGTCCGGGAAGCTCATCGCCTGCCAGCCGGATGCGGTCTCTCCGGTGAATATCACGGTCGCCAGCCGCTGGCCGTCGGCCGTCCATAAGCTCCCGGTGTGCGTGCCGGTGTTCTGCGGGCCCTTGTAGAAACGGATCCCTGTGATCATGCCGTCCTGGCTGGAGCGGAACTTCACCCCGAGCACCACGGGGTTCGAGTCGTTCTGCGAGGCGACCGCGGGGGTCGCGCTGTCGCTCCAGAGGGCGGTGGTCGTCACGGTCTGCACGACCGGCTGCGACGTGCTGGGCGCGAAGTGGATGAGCGCCTCGTTGTCGAACGTGTCGCCGCCGAGGTAGACGGCGGTGATCTGATGCTGCCTGGCGGCGAGGCGGGACGTCGTGAACACCGCGGGCTGGCCGTTGCTCTGCCTGGCCTTGCCGAGGAGCACACCGTTGTCTTTGAAGGCCACTTCTCCGGCCGGGACGACCGAACCGGACTGCGCTTGCACGTTCGCGGTGAAGGTGACCACTTTCCCGGTGTGCGCGGGGTTGGGGGAGGCGGTCAGGGTCGTGGTCGTGGGCGGGTTGTTCGGCAGCATGATGAGCGTGGCGGGGATCTGCGAGGTGCCCTGGATGGCGACCGTGCCGCCGAGCGAGAACATCCGGCCGAAGACGTTCGCGCCAGGGCCCACCGAGACGTTGCCGTTGGCAAGGACGTTTCCCCGGAACGTGGCCCACATGCCCAGCGACGCGGTGCCGGTGAACTGCCAGTAGACGTTGTCCTCCTGGGCGCCGTTCACGAGGGCGATGTTGCTGACTCTGGCGGCGCTCAGGCTGGAGGCACGGAGCACGAAGATCGCGTCCGGGTTGGTCTGGGCGTCGAGGGTGAGCGTGCCGTCAAGGGAGTAGGCGCCGGTGGTCGAGTCGTAGACACCAGGGCCCAAGGTCGTCCCGCCGAGGTTGGGACCGATGAGGGCGGTGCGGGACATCCCGGTGATGGCGTCGCGCGCCGCTACCGCGTCGGACATGGCGCTCGCCGCGGCCGAGTCCCCCGCGTGGATGGTCCCGTTGACGGTGCCGGGCGGGAAGCCGCTGACCGAGTTGCCGGGGCTCACCCCGAGATTTCCGGTGACCTGGGTGAGATCGGTGTTCGTGACCGAGACCGAGGCCAGAACCGCGTATGTGGCGGAGTTGCCGAGGTTCGGCGTGGCGGCGTCGGCCTTCCCCGGCACCACGAGGAGGCCGCCGGCGGCCAGCGCGGCAGCCAGTGCCGCGGCCAGCCGATGCCGGCGGGTGTGCCGCGAGCGATCACGGCGACGTGGGTGGGTTCCGGCCGCCGCGGGCTCACGCCCGCGTCTGTCTGTTCCGGCTGTGCGATTCATTTCCGACCTGCCTCGCGTCGTGCTTCGGAACGCACGTCGTCGCGTGCGTGTGATGGGACCTGTATGCGAAACAGCTCTCTGTGCTCTTGTGCGTGGTCTGGCGACCGGCCGGGTTCGGCCGTGCGGCGGTGCCGGCCGGTGGAGTCGGCCGGGCACCAGGGCTGAGAGTTGTCACTCGGAAACAGTGGCGCGAGTAAGGGCGGGGGAAATCGCTGATTGCCGCGCCTGTGCCGACGATCTATACGTGGGCGGGGACGATCTACATAAAAGCCCACTGGCGTGAACGCTACTCCCGGGCATTCATGATTACCAGCCTTTTCCTGTCTTTTCGCTACTACGACTGGCTCCGAGGCGCGAAGCCGATGCGATGCCGCTATATGGCGATAAGCACCCGCATCCGGGTTGGAACCGAGCAAAGAGAAACTTTTTCCGGTTCATCAAGAACACACCGTTTCCCGGGTGACGCCGGTCGGGGCCGGGCCGTCGTTATCCTGCCCTGGTCTCCCCCCGTTCACGGCGTTCCGCCGCACGATCAGGGGGCAAGATGCCAGGCGAACGGAAAGGGGCCGCAGGCCCGCGGTGGGCGACCCCGGCCGCGCGGATCCTCTGCGCCGTCTCCAGCGCCACGGTCCTGCTCGGGGCCGCATGGACGCCCGCTCGGGCCGCCGGCGAGACCGGCGGGGGCCGGGGCGAGATAGTGGACGCAGTCACCCGATCCCCCGGGGGCGGCCTGCCCTCGGCCACGCCCGCCTCCTCGCCCTCCTCTCCGCCCGGCGTCTCCCCCGGCCCGTCCATGCTTGGCTCCACCGAGAGCCCATCCGGCGCCGTTTCCCCAGGGAACGGCACGCCGTCCCCAAGCGTGTCCCCGTCCGTGTCCCGGTCCCCGTCACCGCACACGTCACCGGGCGTGTCTTCGTCCAGCGCGAGCGCCGTGAACAGTCCCCCGCCCGGCCACCCGGAGCCGACCCCGGCGCACGGCCGGCCGCTCCGCCGGGGAGCCCGCGCGACCTGTCCGTCCACCTCGATAATCTGCCTCGAAAACAGCCTGCCGGGTACTCCGCCATCGCAATGGGACGTGCCCGGGGCGGGGAGCAGCGCCATCAACGGCTTCCCCACCCAGATGAGCGTCAACGCCGGGCAGACCCAGCAGTTCAAGGTGCGCGCGCCGAGCATCACCGCGTACCGGATCGACATCTACCGCGTCGGCTACTACCAGGGCCTCGGCGCACGCCTGGTGGCCACGTTGCTCCCGTCGGTGCCGCTCCCGCAGGCGCAGCCGAACTGTCTCACCGACTCGGCGACCGGCCTCATCGACTGCGGCAACTGGAGCGTCTCCGCGTCCTGGTCCGTGCCCGCCGACGCCGTCTCGGGCGTCTACCTCGCGAACTTCGTCCCCACCGACGGCACCGGAGGCGTCAGCCAGAACATCTTCGTCGTGCGAAACGATGCCCGTAACTCGGACATCCTCGTGCAGACCTCCGACACGACCTGGCAGGCGTACAACAACTACGGCGGCAACAGCCTCTACACCGGCAGTCCGGCGGGCCGCGCGTACAAGGTCAGCTATAACCGCCCGCTCCTCACCCGGGCCTCCTCTCCACAGTCCAACTTCTTCGACTCCGAATACCCGATGATCAGGTGGCTCGAGGCGAACGGCTACGACGTCGCCTACACCAGCGGGGTCGACACCGCCTCGCGCCCGTCGGCCATGCTCAACCACAAGATCTTCATGTCGTCCGGGCACGACGAGTACTGGTCGAACGAGACGCGCGTCAACGTGACCAACGCCAGGGACAACGGCGTCGGCGTCGCGTTCTTCTCCGGAAACGAGTCGTTCTGGAAGACGAGGTGGGAAAGCAGCATCGACGGTTCCGGCACCCCCTTCCGCACGATCGTCTGCTACAAGGAGACCCTCGCCAACGCCAAGATCGACCCCACCACGACGTGGACCGGAACGTGGCGGGACCCCCGTTTCTCCCCGCCCTCCGACGGCGGTCGGCCCGAGAACGCCGTGACGGGGACGCTCTTCCGAATCAACGGCGTCGCCTCGGACGCGATGACCGTCTCGTCCGACTACGCCGCGATGCGGCTGTGGCGCAACACCTCGATCGCGAACCTCCAGCCCGGCCAGGTCGCCGTCTTCCCCAACGGCACCCTCGGCTACGAGTGGGACGAGGCGCCCGACAACGGCGTCGCCCCGCCTGGAGCGGTGCTGCTATCAGAGACGAAGGTGACCACCTCCAGCTTGTTTCTGCTCAACTACGGCAGCGCGTATGGCGGGGGGACGGCCACGCACCACTTGTCGCTCTACCGCGCCGCGAGCGGAGCCGTCGTCTTCGGCGCCGGGACCACCCAGTGGGCCTGGGGGCTGGACGCCGTGCACGACCGTCCCGGCACCTCCACCGACATCCGGATGAAGCAGGCGACGGTGAACCTCTTCGCCGACATGGCGAACGTCCAGCCGGCCACGCTGGAGTCGGGACTGGTCCCCGCGACGCAGTCGACGGACACCGCGCCCCCCACCTCCACGATCGTCATACCGTCGGCCGGTGCCACAGTCCCCGGCGGGACGACCGTGACGGTCAGCGGAACGGCGGCGGACACCGGAGGCGGCGTGGTGGCCGGGATCGAGGTCTCGACCGATGGCGGCACGACCTGGCGCCGCGCGACGGGCCGGACCACCTGGCAGTACCGCTGGACGACGCCGAAGTCACAGACGGTCACGATCCAGGCTCGGGCGATCGACGACATCGGCAACGTCCAGACCACCCCGGCCACGCGCACGGTGACCGTCAACGCGGGGTGCCCGTGCTCGCTCTGGGCGCCGGACAAGACCCCTGCCAACGCCAGCTGGCCTGATCGCGACCCGGTGGAACTCGGCGTCCGGCTCCGCTTCACCTCGCCGGGCTACGTCTCCGGGGTCAGGTTCTACAAGGGCTCGCTGAACACCGGCACGCACGTCGGCAGCCTGTGGACCGCGGGCGGCCAACTGCTGGCGCAGGCGACCTTCACCAACGAGACCGCGAGCGGCTGGCAGCAGGTGAACTTCTCCGATCCCGTGCTCGTGTCCGAGAGCGTCGACTACGTCGTCTCCTACCACACACCCGGCTACTACTCGGTGACCAGGCCCTACTTCACCACCCAGTACTCCAACGGGCTCATCACCGCCCCGGCGAACGGCGACGGCGGGGGCAACGGCTTGTACACCTACAACTCGGCGAGCTCGTTCCCGACCTCCACCTACCAGACCAGCAACTATTTCGTCGACGTGGTCTTCGCGCCGGCCACCACGTTGTGGGACGACACCACGACGCCGCTTATCGCGTCTCAGGACGACAACAAGCCGGTCGTCGTGGGGGTGAAGTTCCAGGCCTCCGAATCCGGCAAGATCAGAGGGATCAGGTTCTACAAGGGGCCGCAGAACACGGGGACACATGTCGGCAGCCTGTGGACCTTCACCGGGCAGCTGCTGGCGAGCGTGACCTTCAGCGGCGAGAGCGCGAGCGGCTGGCAGCAAGCGACCTTCTCGCCGCCGATCTCGATCAGTGCCGGCACCACGTACGTCGCCTCGTACTTCACCACATCGGGGTACTACTCGGTGGACCCGTACTACTTCGTCAACCCTTACACACGCGACCCGCTCTTCGCGCCGGCCGACGGCGCCGCGGGCGGCAACGGCGTCTACCGCTACAGCTCCACGAACGCCTTCCCGAGCAACACCTACCACGCCTCCAACTACTGGGTGGACGTGCTGTTCGACCCCGATCCGCCGCAGGCCGCCGCTCGCCAGGGGCTCCGCCGCGCGCCGGCGTCTCGGAGCGGCCGCCGCATGGGGGCCGGTCACACCCCCATGCTGGAGCGGCTCGCCTATCTCACGCCCGCCCGGTCACGCGGGTGACGCGGCGCCCCTTCCCCGGCGAGGCGCGCCTGATCTCCTCATACCGGTCCTCGATCCGGGCGGCCACTTGAGGCCAGTCGAGGTCGGCGACCGCCCGCCGTCCCCGCTCGGCCATCCGCGTCCGTACGGCCTCGCTCCCGGTGAGCACCCGCAGGTGCGTGGCGAGGTCGTCAACGGAGCCGCTGCGGAAGACGCGGTACGCGCCGGAGTCCGTGACCACCGGGTCGAGGGTGGCCTCCGAGGACAGCACGACCGGGGTGCCCAGGGCCAGGGCCTCCAGCGCGGCGGTCGGAATCCCTTCCCCGATGGCGGGGAGCCTGCGCGAGGCGAGCACGAAGACCTCCGCCCTGGCCATCAGCGCGTAGACCTCACCGCCGGACAGGTGCCCGGCGAGCTCGACGCCCCGGCCCGCTCGCGCGAGCCGCTCCAGGCGGGCGCGTTCTGGGCCCTCGCCCGCGATGACGAGACGCGCCCCGGGGCGGTCGGCCCGCAGCCGGTGGAACGCCTCGATCGTCAGGGCGTGGTTCTTTACCGGCAGGAGGTTGCCCACGCTAACGATCAGGCCGGGTTCCCTCGGCGTCCGCGCCCTCACGGCCTCCAGCAGGGGAAGGTCGAGGCCGCTGGACATCGTGCTGATCACCTGTGCCGGAACCCCGGCGCCGCGCAGCTCCGCGGCTGGCCGCGCGCCGACGGCGACGAACCCGCCCACCCGCCGGAAGGCCCAGGGCATGATCGGCCGGTGCCGCATCGCCAGCGCGCCGTGCACAGTGAGCAGCAGCGGAATCCCGAGCCGCGCGGCGGCCGGGCCGAGGAACAGCGCCTCCCGGTGGTCGCCGTGCAGGTTGACCACGTCCAGGGGTCCCAGGCGCCGGAGCGCGCGGGCGCACTCCAGTGCGAACGCGACGGGGTCGGACCGCCCGGCGAGGGCACGGCCGGCCACGGTCGGCTCCAGAGCGACCGGGGCCACGCCCGGCGGCACGTCGCCGCGTCTGCGGGCGACGAGCACCTCGTGCTCGCGGCGCAGCTCCTCCTGGGCGAGGCGGGCGATGTAGCGCTCCTTGCCGCCCGGCTCCGGGGCCAGCCGATATCCGATGTGCAGGATTCTCACGTCGTACCTCTCCGGAATCGATCACCTATGCGGTAGACGGCGTAGTCGCCGGAGCGGAACCGCAGTTCGGCGACGTCGCCGAGCCTCCCGTCCGGGGCCGTGTACCGCTCGTCCGCCAGAAGCCAGCGCACGCCGTACCGGTCGCGCAGCAGCCGGGCCGCGGCCGATGTCGGGGAGACGAAGACCAGGTCGTTGGCCCGCAGCCGCTCCGGGTCCCGGAACGGGATGTGCTCGGGCAGCAGGCCGGGACGCCAGCGGTCCATGTTCGATGAGGTGTACGTCCACCCCTCCACCAGCACCCGCCGCTCGGTCAGCGCGGACACCCAGAACTGCCGGCTGTCGCAGGGACTGTCGTATCCCCAGCGGCAGTGCCCGTTCGTCGCCACCAGGTCGCCGGGCGACGAGTGCGCGCGCACCCATCGCGCCGCCGCCATCAGGCCGGGCGGCACGGCGTGCGGCGGCACCGGCCGCACCCCTCCGAATGAGGCGGACGACGGCGTCCTGTCCACGACCGACAGCACCCGGGCCGACCACGCGGCGGGCCAGCCGACGGCGGTGAACGCGACCAGCGCGAGGGCGCAGGCGCGCACGCCGCCCCCGGTGCTGAGCAGAACCACGGCCGCCACCGCCCCGGCGACGGCCAGGACCGCGTAGGGCAGATAGAGGAGGCTCTCCGGCCGCCCCGGGGACAGCGGCGTCCTGACATCGCAGAGCGTGCGCACGGCGTACGCGCCGGCCATGCCGGCGATCAGCGCGTACACGACCGCCCGCGGCGTGAGCGCCGCCCGGCGGACGACCGTGACGAGCCCGTGGACCGCGACCATCGTCAGGTACGGGTACCCGGCGCCGAAGAAGTAGAGCTGCCCGAGGTGAGGGTGGTCGAACACCAGCGCCGCGCCCACGCACGCCGCGCCCATGCCGAGCAGGAGCGTCACCACGGGCCGCAGGAGGAGCCGTGGCCGGCAGAGCAGCCCGAGTACGCCGCACCAGGTGATCCCGAGGCACGCCAGGTAGAGCGTGGTGAGCCCGAGGAGCGACGCCGGGGGCACGGCCGCGCCGGGGTGACCGGTCAGCTCGCCCCACGCGCGGCGCAGCAGCGACAGCGGGTCCACCGTCATGGCCTGCCGCGCACCGCCGAACAGCACGAGCTGGGCGTACGCCACGCACGTGACGCTCAGGGCGAGCATCGCGAGCACCCGCCACGGCGGACGGCGGTGCGTGACCGCCTGGACCCCCGCGACCAGCGCGAGGCCGGCGGCGAGCGGAGTGAGGTGGGTCGCCTTGGCCCCCATCACCGCCACGGTGAACACGGTGAGCAGGACCCAGGCGCGCGCGTCGCGGCGCCGGGCGCGGAGCATGTCCGCCGTCAGCAGCACGACCGGGGCGAACAGGAGGGCGCCGAAGGTCTGGCTCGGGCCGGTCCACGACTGGTACCCACGCCAGGTGAACACGCCGAGGTTCGCCCCCACGTACAGGTTTGGGGCGACCATGAAGACGGTACCCGCCAGCGCCGCAAGCGCGCCCGCAGCCGAGCCGACGACCCGCTTGGCGACCATGCTGAACAGCACCGCGATCGCGGCCATCATGGGCGGCATGCCGAGGCGGAACAGCAGCACGAGCGGGTCGATGCCGGTGATCCAGCTCGACGCGGCGAAGTGGGCGTAGACGAACCAGTGGTAGAAGAGCGGTTCGCCGGCGACCATTGGCACGCTCGGCGGCATGTGGTTGCGCAGCTCGCCGATCAGAGCCAGGTGGTAGGGCATGTCGACGTCGGCGGTGGCCATGGCGGGCCAGGTCATGGGGTTGCCCCGCAGGAAGGTGACCACGGCGAGCGCTAGGAGGTAGGTCATGGTCAGGGCGAGTGCCCATGACCACCACAAGGGGGAGGCCTGGTGCTGTGGGCGTCTCCAGTGGCGGCGCAGGCGGGGCACGAGCAGGAACAGGGAGTAGGTGGTG
>NZ_JABBWU010000059.1:0-1469 GCF_012999525.1 Microbispora sp. H10836 | reverse complement strand
AGAAGTTCCCGGCTCGTGCTATCGATGGGAAAGCGCGTCGGCTGTCGCCTCCGCGGGTTCGGCTGCTTCCCGGGGCCGCGCCCTCGACCAGCTGGCCGCGGCCAGCAGGCTCACGACCAGAACGATCGGCAACCGCTGCCGGTAGATGAGGCCCATGTTCGACATGGTCGTCGCGTACACGATCGTGCACGGCGCGGCGAAGAGCGCCAGTATCAACGCCATCTTGCGTGCGTGTCTCCACAGCAGGCGGAACCCTCGCATGCCGTGGAAGAGCAGCAGGTACCACAGGAGGGTGTCCAGCTTGGCGATCTGCAGGGTCATGCTGCCGCCAGTCCACGGAAACGGCGAGAGCAACGTGTAGAGCACCTTGGGCAGGAGCGCGTTCCACGCGTTCCCCCCGTCGTCGAAGACGACGCCGGAGCCGCCTTGCGCGTTGGAGATGCGGACGCTCTGCGACTGCCCGCGCTCCAACTGCTCCTGCATCGCGACGACCGCCGAGTTCTCCGTCGCGCCGGGAAAGACCAGGACGGGCGTCAGCAACCCCACCAGGAGGGCCAGGCCGGTCAGGGAGAGAGCGCGCCTGGCCCCAACGGCGCCCAGGAACAGAGGCAGCGCGCACATGAACACCATGTACGGCCGGACGTTCCACAACGCCCACAGCAGCGGCGCGAGCAGCAGCAGCTTGCGTACGTCGAACCGGCGCACGTTCGACGCCGCCAGGCCGAGGCAGGCGACGATGAGGAACGCGTTGAAGCCGTCCTTGAACATGTCGGAGGTGTGCAGGAGGAAGACGGGCAGGAACGCCGTCACGACGAGGAGCCGGAAAGCGGCGCGCTCGTCCGCCCCGATCACCCTCGCGAACCGGTACATCGCCACCGCCGTCGCACAGGCGACCAGCGCCACGACCGACGTGCACGCCAGCGTGGCGGGACCACCGCACAGGTAGATGACCAGGGCGAACACGTTGCACGGCACCGAGACCGAGTAGAGGTCGGCGATCTGTTCGGAGGTGACGAAGGACAGGCCGTGGACCTTCCAGTAGGCGACGACCTCGAAGGCCCGGGACTCGTAGATGTAGTTGTCTCCGCCGTACTCCAGGAGGCCGCCGCGCAGCACGAGGACGTGGACGGCCAGCCGGGCGGCGAACGCCGCGGCCAGCACCAGGAGCACCCGCGCTCGGCCGGAGGCGAAGCCCACCTGGACCAGGACGGCGAGCATCAGCGCGGTCGCGACGACGACTAGGTACTCCACAGGCAATCACTTCCGCGCGGGATTCGGCACGTCGCGTCACTTTAGACACCGGGCGGCCGAGTGCAGGCCGCACGACGTCGGCGTGGTCCGCCAAGGCAGGGCAAAGGATGAGCCCGTGAAACGAGGGGTCCTTCCGCTGGTCAAAGGGGCGGCAAGAAAACGATCGGCAGGCTGCGCCGGGGAGGGTTTCGGCCGTTGTGGTCAGCAGGCTTGCGGTC
>NZ_JABBWU010000058.1:0-1532 GCF_012999525.1 Microbispora sp. H10836 | reverse complement strand
GCTCACTGGTGCACCATCCTTGTGTCGGTAGTCGTGAGACTGCTGATGCACCCGAGGTGCCGCCGGGTCACCGCCCTGCTCGCTCGACCAGTTGAGGTCCAGCATGAGTTCCGCGGGATCCGGCGGTTACCCGGGACGTGCCGACCGTCGACAGGGCTGAGCGCCGTCGAGCGCCGATCAGTGAGCAGACCGGCTGCCGCGTCCCGGAACCGACAAAAGGGTGCCTCCCCACTGGAGCTAGCAGCGGAGAGGCTGTCATGCAGTATGCCCCCCACACACCCCTGCCCGCGAGTGCGCCGAACGGTGTGACCGCCGGTATCGACTGGGCCAGCGCCGATCACGCCTGCTGCGTCGTCGACGCGGCCGGAAAAGTGGTCAAGCGTTTCACCGTGAACCACACCGGCACCGGCCTGACCGAACTGACCCGCCGTCTGGCCAAGGCCGGCGTCGCCGAGGTCGCCATCGAACGCGGCGACGGCCCGATCGTCGAAGCGCTGCTCGCCGCCGATCTGACCGTCGTGGTGATCAGCCCGAACCAGGTCAAGAACCTGCGTTCGCGCTATGGGGCGGCCGGCAACAAAGACGACCGGTTCGACGCGTTCGTGCTGGCCGACACCCTGCGGACCGACCGCGCCCGGCTGCGGCCCCTGACCCCCGACAGCCCCGCCACCACGACGCTGCGCTCCACCGTGCGTGCCCGCCGCGACCTGGTCGCCCACCGTGTCGCCGTATGCAACCAGTTGCGCGCCCACCTGGCTACGGCCTTCCCTGCAGCGGTCGGGTTGTTCGCCGACCTCGACAGCCCGATCAGCCTGGCCTTCCTGACCCGCTTCGACTGCCAGGACCGCGCCGACTGGCTCAGCGAACGACGCCTGGCGGCCTGGCTGGCCAGCGTCGGCTACTGCGGCCGCAAGACCCCCGCCGCGCTGCTGGCCCACCTCAAGGCCGCCCCACACGGCGCCACCGGCGCCGACGGAACCACCCGCGCCCACATCACCCGCGCCCTGCTGGCCGTCCTGACCAGCCTGGTCGAGCAGATCAAAACCCTGGAAGCACAGATCAGCGAGCAACTCGCGCTGCACGCCGACGCACAGACCTTCACCTCCCTGCCCCGCTCGGGCACCGTGCGTGCCGCCCGGCTGCTGGCCGAGATCGGCGACTGCCGCGCCCGATTCCCCGACCCCGCGTCCCTGGCCTGCCTGGCCGGCGTCGCCCCTTCCACCCGCCAATCCGGCAAGCACAAAAGCGTCGCCTTCCGCTGGGCGGTCAACAAGCAACTGCGCGATGCGGTCTGCGACTTCGCCGCCGACTCCCGCAGGGCCAACCCCTGGGCGGCCAAGCTGTATGCCGACGCCATCGCCCGCGGGAAGGACCACCCGCACGCCACCCGCATCCTGGCACGCGCCTGGCTGTATGTGATCTGGCACTGCTGGCAGGACGGCGTCGCCTACGACCCCGCCAAGCACGGAGCCCTCCAGGCCCTGCTCAGACAAGATCAACAGGCGGCGGCTTGACACAGGGCTACTCATGCC
>NZ_JABBWU010000057.1:0-1568 GCF_012999525.1 Microbispora sp. H10836 | reverse complement strand
GCGGGCCGGCTGCTGACCTTGGGGATCGAGTTGGCCCGTTTGCCCCGGGTGCGGGAGAAGTTCGCGGTGGGTGGGTTGGCGGCGGGGGTGGTGGAGGCCATCTGCACCGCCGTTGCCGGCCTGTCCGATGAGCAGGCCGCCTTGGCTGAGCCGATTCTGCTGGAGCTGGCGGGCAAGGCGGGGGCGGCGGAGGTGGCCAGGGCGGGCCGTTATCTGCGGGCGGTGCTGGACCCCGATGGTGAGGACCGCGATGAGCGGGCCGATTACGGTCGGCGGTTCCTGCGGGTCCGCCGGGGCAAGGGCGGCGGTTTGGAGGGGGAGTTTTATCTGCCGCGTGAGCATGCCGCCCGGTTGCAGGCGTTGTTGGATGCGTATGCCAGGCCGAAGGCGGAGGGCGATGACCGGCCGCTGCGAGTGCGTCAGGCGGATGCGTTCATGGCGTTGCTGGAGGAGAGGATCGCCGCAGAGCTCCTAGTGCTGGTCAACGCCGAATCCCTCCCCACCGACCCCACCCCCGACCACCCGCAGACTCCCGAGCGCCCCGAGACCCCCATAGACACCGAAGAGCCCGAAGACACCCCGGACACCGAGACCGTCCGGCAGGCCCGGCACACCGAGGACGCTCAGGTCAGCCGGGACAGCGAGGACATCAGCGTCCCGGCCGAGGACGGCGCGACTGATGTCGGCAGCACCGGCCCCGTCGACACTGTCGACCAGGCCGACCTTGCCGATCTCGCCGGCGCCGGTGACGCCGAGGAAGCCGTTTCCGGAGTAGGCGCCGCTGCCGATGTAGCCGCAGAGGCCACCGTCGAGAACGCCGGTCAGAGCGCCGTCGAGGGTGCCGAGCCGGCGACCGGGCCCCGTGGCGTGGAGCCCGGCGATGACGCGATCGGACGCGCGCAGGCGAAGAGCACACAGCGGAGCGAGTCGCAGCAGGAGCCACAGCAGAGCACGCCACAGCAGAGCAGCTCGCCGAAGCGGCAGGAGTCGCGCTCGTGGGAGTCGCATGGCGGGGGCGCGTGCGGGTGCGGCAGTAGGGCGCGGTGCTCGTCCACAGCGCCGGAAACACCGGGGACGCCGGAAGCGTCCGGTGCGCGGGTACCAGAGCCGGGGGCGCCCAGCGCGCGGGGAGCAGAGCCTGGGTCGCCGCGGGGCGTGCTGGGACCAGAGCCGGAGAGGCCACCGGGAGCGTCGGCCGGAGGACTGCCGGGGGCGCTGCTGGGGACAGCGTTGGGGATGGCGCCGGGGTTGCTGCTGGCGACCGGGGAGGTGCTGCCCGTCTCCGGCGTGCACCGGCTGGCCCGCACCTCCACCCTGGTGCGCCTGGTCATGGACGCCGAGGGACAGGTCCTGGACATGGGCCGCAAGGTCCGCCTGGCCACCCCCGCCCAGCGGCGGGCGATCTACGCCCGCTACGCCACCTGCTGGATCGACGGCTGCCCGCTCCCGGCCACCAGGTGCCAGATCGACCACGCCGACAACTGGAGCACCGGCGGCCTGACCGACCTCAAACTGCTGGGCCCGGCCTGCCAGTTCCACAACCGCGACCGCTACCAGCACCCCGACCG
>NZ_JABBWU010000056.1:0-1586 GCF_012999525.1 Microbispora sp. H10836 | reverse complement strand
TTAGTCTCCAATCTCCCCCTGGCGGAGCAGGCCGTTCGGGCCTGAAAATCGGGGTGGTTGCTCGCTGACGTCGTATCTCCTTGGTCGTTCAGGCCGTGCTTTAGTCGGACGCCGGGAGCCACGCCTGTGGGCCTTTCACTGTTGCTTTGAGCACGCGGATCAGATTCGCTACCGTCCCCTGCGGCTCCCGCGGGCAACCACCCCAGTTCCCCGGTGGTAAGGAGGCCCGATGCTCGCCCATACCCACGACACCGAAGAGATCATCGACAGGGTCGCCGCGCTGGACGTCGGCAAGGCCACCCTGGTGTGCTGCGCCCGCGTCCCCGACGACAAGAAGCCGGGCAGGCGACTGCAGGAGGTGCAGACGTACACGACGATGACGCGGTCGCTGCTGTCGATGAGCGATCGGCTGCGCTGCCTAGGCGTCACCCGCGTGGTGATGGAGGCCACCTCCGACTACTGGAAGCCCGTGTTCTACTTGCTTGAGGCCCAAGGGTTCGAGGTCTGGCTGGTCAACGCCCGCGACGTCAAGCACCTGCCCGGCCGCCCGAAGACCGACAAGCTGGACGCGGTCTGGCTGGCCAAGGTTGCTGAACGCCAGATGCTGCGGCCCAGCTTCGTGCCGCCGCCGGCGATCCGGCTGCTGCGCGACCTGACCCGCTACCGGGTGGACTTGGTGGAGGCCCGCACCGCCGAGAAGCAGCGGGTGGAAAAGCTCCTGGAAGACGCGCAGATCAAGCTGAGCGTAGTGGCCTCCGACATCTTCGGTGTCTCTGGCCGCGCCATGATGGCCGCCCTTATCAAAGGAGAGCGCAGCCCGAAGACGCTGGCGCAGCTGGCGCGCTCCAGTCTGCGCGGCAAGATCTCCGCGTTGGAGGAGGCCTTCACCGGCCGCTTCTCCGACCACCACGCGTTCCTGCTGGCCACGATGCTGGCCCGAGTCGATGCGATCAACACCGACATCGCCGCCCTCGATCAGAAGATCACCCAACAGATCGCCCCGCTGACTGCGGCGGTCGAGCGTCTGGATGAGGTTCCCGGAATTGGTCTGACCGCCGCGCATGCGATCATCGCCGAGATCGGCCTGGACATGAGCCGCTTCCCCACCGCCGCGCACCTGACCTCCTGGGCGCGGTTCGCCCCCACGGTCAAAGAGTCCGCCGGCAAGCGAAAAGGGAAGAACACCACCGGACACGGTAACCGCTACCTGGCCCGCACCCTCGGCGAAGCCGCGGTCGTCGTCGGCCGCACCGACACCTTCCTCGGCGAGCGCTACCGCAGGATCGTCCGACGCAAGGGAAAGAAGCGGGCCATCGTCGCGGTCGGCCGCTCCATCCTGGTCATCATCTGGCACCTGCTGTCCGACCCCGATGCACATTTCGTCGATCTCGGCGCCGACTTCTACACCCGGCGCACCAACCCCGACCGCAGGAAGCACAACCACATCCGCGAGCTCGAAGCTCTCGGCTATCGCGTCACCCTCGAACCGGCTGCGTGACTATCCCGGTCTGCGCGCCCCTGCTCCGCATCACCACGTGAGGTTCGCTGCCGCGTGCCTGGTGAATGTCCGATTTTCGGATCAGGAG
>NZ_JABBWU010000054.1:0-1715 GCF_012999525.1 Microbispora sp. H10836 | reverse complement strand
ACTGGATCAGGCACACTTTCCGTGACTGGACCCCGATCAGTCGGCCAGCAGGAGGCGTTTGCGCAGGAGATCGGGGTTGGCACGGCCGTACATCTGCCGCTTGAGCATTTTGGTCCGGTTGACGTGCCCTTCGACGGGTCCGGAGCTGTAGGGCAGGGTGAGGCCGGCGGTGACGGCGTCTTGGTCGCGGCGTACCCCGGTGACGAAGGAGCGCAGGTCAGGCAGGTCGTCGCGGAATACCGCGTTGATCCATGCCTCCAGGTCCCGGCCGCGGCGGTTCATCATCATTTCGGCGAACTCACGCACGTGAACCCGGAGCGCTGCCAGCTGGAGAGACAAGGCGGTGAGTGTCTCGAGCTGGCGTTGCTCGCCAGGTTCGAGGTGGGCGGGGTTGCGCAGGAACCAGCCGGTGGCTTGGCGGACCGTGGGCGGGCGGGGCGAAGCCGGGGTGGGTGGTAGGCCGGCTCGCCAGGGGCGGACGTATTGGCGGACGGCGGTGCTGCTGCCGCGGTAGCCGTGATTGCGTAGTTCACGGCAGAGGAGTTCGGCGTTGGTGCATCCTTGCGTCCACCGCTTGCGCAGGTAGTCGTCATAGGCGTCCAAGGCCTTGGGGCGTTGGCCGGTGCCGGTGTGGACGAGTAGGTCTTCTGGGTTGCCGGCGCGGGCGAAGCGCCGGATGGTGTTGCGGCCGAGGTTCAGCTGACGGGCGATCTCCCGGACGCCGTGGCCTTGCTTCAGCAGAGCGTGAACGACGGCATGCCGTTCCCGGGTGCGGACGGCGATCCGGTCGTCGCGGTCGGCGGGTATCCGAGGCGGGGTGGGCGCCTGCGCAGGCGGAGCAGGTGTGGGCTGAGCGCTGATCGCGGGGACCAGGGACGGCAGGTGATGGCGATGCCGGGTGAGGGTGCGTTCGACGGCCTCGCCGAGGTTCCTCCACAGGTGCCAGCGATCTGCCACCTGGACCGCGTGTGGCGCGCCACGGGCCACGCCCTCGGCATAGGCGCTGGCCCGGTCCCGGCACACGATCTCGACGCCGGGGTGATCCTGCAGCCAGGCCGCAAGGGTGTCGGCCGTCCGGTCAGGAAGCACGTCGACCACCCTGCTGGTGGAGATGTCGATCAGGATGGTGCCGTAGGAGTGTCCTCGCCGGTAGGCGAAGTCGTCCACGCCGAGCACCCGTGGACCCGCTGCGAGGGGCGGCTCGGGCAGGCCGCGGATCAGTCTGATCAGTGTCGTCCGGCTCACTGAGGTGGCCAGGCGCTGGGTGAGGCGGGCCCCGGCGCGACCGCCCAGCGCCAGCGCAATCGCCCGCAACGCCCTGGCCGCTGGGATGCTGCGGCGGCCGTATCGCACCGTCAGGTCGGGGATCTGCTCGGCGAACGTCGCCCTCACGCAGGTGGCATTGCGACAGAAGAATCGGTGTACCCGCAGGTGGATGAGCAGTTCCTGGCCGCCGACTGCGGTGTCGGACAACCGCCGTTCGTAGTGACTGTGCCTGCGCCGCGACCGAACCCCGCAGTCCGGGCACGCGGCCTCCACGGTGCCGGTGCTGGCCCGGATCCGCACCGTCCTTCCCGCACGCAACACCTGGTCAATGCACACGCGGGCCAGGTGAGGGAACAAGACCGCGACCATCTCACTGATCAACACGCCGCAGATCGTCGCCATCGACAGGTGACCTACTGGCTAGAACACCTGAACCGTGACCAGCTCAG
>NZ_JABBWU010000053.1:0-1826 GCF_012999525.1 Microbispora sp. H10836 | reverse complement strand
GAGCAATAGTCAAGATCTGTGGATGAGTTGTTGTCGCCTCGCCTGGTGTGGCTACTGGGGGTCGTCGGTCTGCCAGGGGTAGAGAAGCTGCTCGGGGCGCAGCTGCCATGCTTGGAGCGTCGTGGTCAGCTCCGGCTCGCCGTGGACCGTCGTGGCCCTGATCAGGGCGGCGTCGATGTCGTAGTCGAAGCCGTTGATGCGCTCGGCGTCGTAGTCCCAGTGCTGCAGCCGGAACGTGCGGGAATGGTCGGCTCGTTTCCAGCCCTGTTGGAGGGCTTGGGTGTCGGCTGGGGTGGTGATCGGGGTGATATCGATGAAGGCTCGCCGACCGGGCTGGGAGGCTGGGACCTCGATGACCAATCGCTGGCCGAGACGCAACGCGTTCAGCTTGTCGGCAGGCCATTCTGGTTCGCTGCTGGTGAGATGGGGCGGCGTGTTCATGCAGCCGTCTCCGCCGGTCGTTCAACGAGTTGACCGCGTACGAAGGTCGCGCCGGCGCGGACGAGGGCGACGAGGTGGGGAGCGTTGACCGAGCGCCAGCGGGCCTGGGCCGACTCGATCAGTTTGAAGGCCATGGCGAGCCCGGCCGCCCGGGATCCGGGGCCTTTGGTGACCTTGGTGCGGTGCCGGACGGTGGCGAAGGTCGACTCGATCGGGTTGGTCGTGCGCAGATGCACCCAGTGTTCGGCCGGGAAGTCGTAGAAGGCCAGCAACTCGTCGACATCGTCGACGATCTTGGCCACGGCCTTGCCGTACTTGGCGCCGTAGGCGACCTGGAACGCCTTCACCGCCGCCACCGCGTGATCCTTGTCCTCGGCGTTCCAGATCTCCGCCAGCGCCTTCTTCGCGCCGGGCTGTGCCGACTTCGGCAGCGCCGACAACACATTGGCAATCTTGTGAAACCAACACCTCTGGGCCCTGGCCTGCGGGAACACCTCACCCAGCGCCGCCCAAAACCCCAACGCGCCGTCCCCGACGGCCAGCACCGGCGCACGCATCCCCCGCCGTTTACAGTCGCGCAGCAGGTCCGCCCACGACTCGGTCGACTCCCGGTAGCCGTCGGCCAGCGCGATCAGTTCCTTGCGGCCGTCGGCACGCACCCCGATCATCACCAGCAGACACAGCCGGTGCTCCTCCAGTCGGACGTTGACGTGGACCCCGTCCGCCCACAGATAGACGTAGTCCACACCGGACAGGTCCCGGGCGGCGAAGGCGCGCTGCTCGGCCTTCCACTGCTCGGTCAACCGGGTAATCACCGGCGCGGACAGCCCCGACGAAGAGCCGAGGAACTGCCCCAGCGCCGGGACGAAGTCCCCGCTGGACAGGCCGTGCAGGTACAGCAGCGGCAGCACCTCGGTGACCTTCGGTGTCTTGCGCGCCCAGGGCGGCAGGATCGCCGAGGAGAATCGCTTGCGTTCGCCGGTGACCTCATCGGTGCGCTTGTCGTTGACGCGCGGCGCACGGACCTCGATGGCGCCGGCCGCGGTCAGCACCTGGCGCGGCTGGTGGTAGCCGTTGCGCACCACCAGACGGCGGCCATCGTCGTCACGTTCGCCGGCGAACTGGGCGATATAGGCGTCGACCTCGGCTTTGAGCGCTTCGGCGAGCATCCTGCGGGCGCCCTCCCGGACGATCTCGTCGATCAGCGAGGAGGAGACCGGGCCGTCTGCCATGCGGCGGTCGCCGTCAGCGGGGTCAGGGACTACGGTGAGCACGGGTGTGCCTTCCCGACCGACGTTGGCGCGTCGGTCATGCATGAGACCTACATGATCATCGGGAAGGTACACCCCTTCCCTGTAGATCCACAGGTTCTAAGCATTGCTCCT
>NZ_JABBWU010000052.1:0-2354 GCF_012999525.1 Microbispora sp. H10836 | reverse complement strand
GCCGAGTAGTAGTAGGTGTCGTCGACCCGGAAGATGTCGATGTCGGCCAGGTCCTGCCACAACACCGGGTTGGAGTACGTCGACGACGGCGGCCACGGCCCACCCGACGGACTCACCGACGGCGAAGCCGAAGGCGACGGCGACGGTGACGCTGACGGTGACGGTGACGACGACGGATCCGAGACGCTCCCGACGCGGACGAGCTGCCACTGCTGGTTGTTGCCGCCCCAGTCGGAGTACTGCACGATCTTGCCGCCGTCCGCGGTGGAGGCGTTCTGGACCTCGACGGCCTTGCCGCTGTTGCGGTTGATCAGCCGGACGTAGCCGCCGGAGGAGTCGGCGAGACCGAACTGCTGGTTGGTGCCGTTGTGGTCGCTCCACTGCACGATGTCGGCGGCGTCAGCGGTGGAGACGTTGTACACGTCGAGCACCTTGCCCGAGTGCCGCGACTGCACGCGGTAGTAGCCGCCGCCGGAGTCGACGAACCGCCACTGCTGGTTGTTGGCGTCGGTGCGCGTCCACTGCACGAGCGACCCGCCGTCGGCCGTGGAGAAGTTGTACACGTCCAGGGCCTTGCCGCTGTTGCGGTTGACCAGCACGTACCAGGCGTTCGTGTCGACGGTCGCCGCCGATGCCGGCGCCGTCCAGGCGACGGCGCCGGCGAGGACGGTCGCGAGCGCCGCCAGAAGACATGCGAAGACGGTGACCGGCGACCGTCGCCGGTCACGCTTCACACGAGTGGGGGGTGCGTGCATCTACTCTCCTCTGCAGGGTGGAGACACGGCCGGCGGGCGAGACGCCCGCGATGCGCTACGTGGACTCACCGCCGGTGCGGGGGAATCGCGTCCCCCGCACCGGGGCGGTGTCCCGCCGGGGAAGGTGGCGGGGGTCAGCAGGCCCAGCCGCCGGGGCAGGCTGTCGTCGCCGCCCGGGTTGGGGTCGGCAGCCCTGGTGGTGGTATAGCAGGGCGCAGTCGGCTGAGGGTCAGGGCATGGTGACGCAGGTGCGAGCCAACCGGCCGTGGCCGGCGTCGTCGGTCCCCACGCCGCCGGGAAGGCCGGGTCGCTCGATGCGGCGGACGGGTCGGACTCCCCGATCGACGGCGGCGTCCACGCCCCGGCGATCCCGGTGGAGGTGGTCGTCGGCGACGCGGCCAGGGCGCATCGGCCCAAAGTCAGGCGGTTCGCACCCGAGATGTGAGCGCTAACAATTCCGCGAGCCAGTGCTCCTCTCCCATCGGCGACGTGCGTGGTGGTGGTGTAGCGGATCAAACATGGTCCCCCAAGCGGTGTCAACGCCCGCTCCCGCTCGCGTCGCGGCCCCCTGTGAGGGCGGGGGCGGCTCACCTGCTCCTGCCGCGAGTGTGAGAGCACCGCCCGGAGCCGGGACGCGATGAAACTTTCACCGGCCCCGGCGTCGCTCCACCACATGTCGGGACGCCGCAGGAAACTTACGACAAGCCACCGTCGCTCCCACCTGGATGCATGAATGACATGCCCCGGAATGGACACGAAACTTTCTCGACATCCTCTTGACACATTTCGTGATGATTTCCCACACTGCTCCCCAAGGCGGCTTCCTCCTGCCGGGGTCGGTGGTGCGCGGCAGGAGCCGCAGTCTCGGCGCGACGACGGATCGCGTGTGTTTCCCCGCGGGCGTCTGTCCGCGTTCCCCTCATTGATCTCGCAGTGGAGGCTCAGGCATGGGCGAAAATCCCTTACCAGGCGGCGGTGGGCGAACCCGCCGGATGCTGGTCGCCGGCGCCCTCGGCGTACTCGGCGCGGTCACCGCACTGGCGGCGACCACCCCCGCGGGCGCCGCGGCCGGAACGCTCGGCGCGGCCGCCGCACAGAGCGGCCGTTACTTCGGCACCGCGATCGCGGCCGGCCACCTGAACGACTCGACGTATGTGGCGACCTGGGACCGGGAGTTCAACTCGGTCACGGCGGAAAACGAGATGAAGTGGGGGCCGATCGAGCCCTCCCGCAACTCCTTCAACTGGAGCTCCGCCGACCAGATCGTCAACCACGCGCTGAGCAAGGGCATGAAGGTCCGCGGTCACACACTGGTGTGGCACGCCCAGCTGCCCAGCTGGGTCAACAGCGGCATGTCCGCCAGTGACCTGCGCTCGGCGATGACCAACCACATCACCCAGGTCATGAACCACTACAAGGGCAAGGTCTTCGCCTGGGACGTGGTCAACGAGGCATTCGCCGACGGCGGCGCGGTCGGCACGCTGCGCGACTCGATCTTCACCCAGAAGCTCGGCAACGGCTTCATCGAGGAGGCCTTCCGCGCCGCGCGGGCCGCCGACCCCAACGTCAAGCTGTGCTACAACGACTACAACATCGACA
>NZ_JABBWU010000051.1:0-2843 GCF_012999525.1 Microbispora sp. H10836 | reverse complement strand
AACCCTGATCAACCTCGGACTCACCCGGACCGGCAACGTCTGGAAACTTGCTGCAGCACGCGGGTAGAACGCCCGGGTCCACCACAGCCCCGCAGCCGCCACCACAAGATCTTCAGTGGCCTTCTAGGCGCGCACGGCGCACGCTGGCGCGCAGCACCTCCTCCACCCTGCGCGCCGCAGGGCGGGCAGGCCTGGGCGCGGCCGCGCATGAGAACCGTACTGGATGGTCGACGTCGACGACCCTCCTGCGCGTCTGCCCGGTCGTAGGTTGCTGCTCCATGAGGCCGATCTCCTCCCCGGGGGCGCTGAGACGCAGCACGCGCGGTGAGGGCATTAGCCGCCCGTTGCTGGATCTTCTCTTGCCATCACCCCGTTCCACGGAGCCGGCCGGGATCCCGGAGCGTGGTGGTCGTGGGCGGCCCGGCCGGGGACGACGAGGTGCTCGGAGTGCTAGCCAGGGAACTGCCTCCCGGCACCGCTACGCCGCCGCGTACGGCCTCACCACCGGCCCCCTCTTCCCTGCCTCGTAGTGCGTGCCGAAGCGCTCGCGAATGCCGACATGACAGGCTGATATAGTTCAGCGATTTCGATGTCCGAGATAAACACGGACTCGTCAAATGCCAATGCAATCGCCCGGCTCGGGAGCCCGCGTGGAGAAGAAGAGGGTGCGGCCCTGGGTGGGTGGGGCCCTGATCGGCGGGGTCGCATCGTGCGCGGGCATCGGGTATGTCGTCGCCGACGCTCATATCGACAAGCATATGGTCGAAAACGGTGACGAGCTCGCGCTCGGGTTCCTGGCGCTCTTTCTCGTGGTGGTTACACCTCTGATCTGCTGGTGGCTGGCACGGGCGCTCCGGCTGCCTTCCGCCGGTCCGATCGCTTTTCTCGGGCTACCCGTCGCCGCTTTCGCCTGCCTGCCCATCGCCAGGCTGGTTTCGCCGGGAGTCGTGCCGACCAGCGTCCTGCTTCTGATCGTCGTCCCGGCGGCGTACGCGGTGACGGCGCTGCTGCTGACGAGTGGTGCGAGGATGCGGCATTGGCTGGGGCTCGCCGCGGCACTGACGGCGATGGCGCTCCTGTCACCGGCGCTGTCCTCGTGGCAGCGGGGATACCTGCGCGAGCATCGGCTGCGGACGCTTCCGCACGAGATGCCGGAGGTGACGGGTTTTCAGGCGACCTGGGTCGGCGTCGAAGAGGGGTACCTGCTCGTCAGGCTCGAGTACGAGGGGACCACACCTGTCACGCTGAAGGACGGGACAACCAAAGAGATATATCCACTGAAGGTTTACGTCAGACCTGTTTCCCATCCATTCGACCCGGCCCGCGACTGCGCGGAGCCGGACTCTCGTTGGAAACCGCACGATCGTTGCGTGTCCGTCGGGCCCGGCCGCTGGATCGGCTCGGACGGCGAGGTCCTGGTGATACGGAGCGAGCAAGCCTTGTTCTTCATTCGCGGTCTCTACTGGGAGAGGGACGAGTTGGCGGCGATCGATTTCCACAGTCGTCCGATGAGCGAGCAGGAGATCGCCGGTGCCCTCGCCGATGACTGCGACGATTGCGCCCAGCGCTACTGAATCTCCCTACCGCGGGCGGCGATCAGCCGCGAGGTCGCCCGCTCCGCGCGGCGGCTTTCGTGTCGCCGTCGCAGCCCCGAGGCGTGCTCGCACCCGGCGAACGAACGTCCGGGACAGCGCGCCTCCGCCTGCCGTACGCGGCCCTGATGCCACGCCCCGGCAAGGGGCGGATTCCGGGCGGCCTCTACCCTCGGAGGACATCAACCGGTTCGATCGTCATGGGAGACGGATAACCCTCGGGACACACTCCGCCAACGCCGCGGTGACGTTCGACAGCGATGGAGAAATTCTGCTGGGGGTCCTCCACCTGCCGGCCGGGCCGGGACCGCATCCGATCGTGGTGCTGCTGCACGGCTTCCCCGGCCACGGGCGCAACTTCGACCTGGCCCAGCACCTGCGCCGGGCGGGGTACGCCTCCCTCGTCTTCCACTACCGCGGCTCGCGGGGCGTCGGCGGATCGTGGTCGTGGGCACACGTGCTGGAGGACGCCGCACGCGTGGCGGCGGCCGTGCGCGAGCCGGAGTTCGCCGCCGCGCATCGCCTCGACCCCGGCCGGCTGGCGCTGGCGGGCCACAGCCTCGGCGGCTTCACCGCGCTCATGACCGCGGCGGCCGACCCGTCGATCGCGGCCGTCGCGTCGGTCTCGGCGTTCGACTTCGGCCGGGTGGCCGTCGCCTGCCGGGAGGACGAAACGCTGCGGGCCGCGTACGTCGAGGGGTTCGGCGAGGACCTGCTCCCCCTGAAGGGCACCAGCGGTGAGGCTCTGAGAGATGATCGCGGCGGGCGACGGGTGGAGCCTGGCCGGGCTCGCTCCGAAGCTCGCGGACCGGCCCGTCCTGCTCGTCGGCACGGCCGGGCGCGACACCGTTTCCACGACCGGCACCTCGGCCGCTGAACGTCACCAGAAGATGACGGCCGCGCCCGTCTCGACCGAGAGCCGGGCCGCAGCCATCAACTGCAGGCAGGCGAACGACTCGACGCCATACCGCCGCCAGCCCTCCGTGCCTTTCATGCCGCCGTACGACACCGCTCGCACGTCGTCAGCGCGATAGGGCGGGTGCGGCAACGTTGGACGAGCCTCATGCGGCCCTCGGGTGTCAGCGGCGCATTTCTATGACTCATAGTGGTGCCGTGGGCCGTTCAGGAGCAATGCTTAGAACCTGTGGATCTACAGGGAAGGGGTGTACCTTCCCGATGATCATGTAGGTCTCATGCATGACCGACGCGCCAACGTCGGTCGGGAAGGCACACCCGTGCTCACCGTAGTCC
>NZ_JABBWU010000050.1:0-5172 GCF_012999525.1 Microbispora sp. H10836 | reverse complement strand
GGACTACGGTGAGCACGGGTGTGCCTTCCCGACCGACGTTGGCGCGTCGGTCATGCATGAGACCTACATGATCATCGGGAAGGTACACCCCTTCCCTGTAGATCCACAGGTTCTAAGCATTGCTCCTTCGCCGGCTTCGCCCGAAAGCGATCATCGCTTCGGCGTGATGAGGTACAGCTCCACCTCCCCCGCCAACGACAGCTGCCGAACCGGTGGCCCGACCGAGGTGTCAACGCCATCTTCGCGTGTCCGTCCACCAATGACATACACCTATCCACCATCTAGCCAGGCGTTGACGCCGACCAAGGGCCACGGACAATGACACAGCAGGAGTGGGGCGGAAGACATGCACCACCTGCGATCTAGCATTTCCTGGCCGAAAATAACATTTTGGGCAGGCATCGATAGCAATGCATGGCGATATCCCTTAAGCCCACTATGTATCCCTATGCGACCAATGGCCGGATTCTGTGCGGCCCAGCATGCAGATAATCCGCCGTATACTGTGCCGCAGACATGATGGAGGTCTCAGTGAGCGGCACCCGGCGAGCCATCTGCGTGGGCATCGATGAGTACGAAGGCGATGACCGGCTGGACCTTTGCGTAGCGGACGCGACGGAAGTAGCAGAGTATCTAGGTCTGCCACAATATGGGTTCGAAGTAGATCTTCTCATTAATGGTGAAGCTACAAGACCTAATCTGCGCCGCACCCTAATCTCAGCCATGCAGGATGACCTGGAATTTTTCATATTCTACTTTTCGGGCCATGGCATAGTAACGGACCTCGGCGCTTATCTGGTGACCATCGATCACCAGCCATTCGAAGAAGGGCTAAGCCTTTCGGATCTGTCTCTTTTTATCGAAAGGATCTCAACGAATGTGCCCCACTGCCTTACAATTCTAGACTGTTGTCACTCTGGTGCCGGAAATATCGGATCAGGCCTTGCATGCATTACACCTGACGATATAGATCGAGGAATCCCCGCACGAACCGAGTCCCGTACCCTACTTGCGGCCTGTCGCCCTGAACAGTTCGCAGTGGAGGATAGTAGATACGGACATGGGCTATTTACCTATTCTCTTCTAGAGGGATTGGATGGCGATGCCGCCGACCACAAAGGCGATGTAACGGTTGGCGGCCTAGCCGAGTTCATAGTAACGGAATTGGATTCCATCGGCGCTGAACAGATAGCGGTCACCAAAGGTGATTCGGCCGGCAGAGTCGTACTTGGCTCAGGCTTTCCTCCGATTTCCCGTGAAGACCTTCCTCAAAGCGAGCGTAAGAGAATCTTGGAACAAGGTAAGCAGTTCCTCGAAGACTACACCTCGCAATTGCAGAATCGAGCGGAGGACTGGCGCAGGGACGGGCATCGAACAGCTAGCAAGATGCTCGCTCCTACTCTCCGCTGGTTCGAGCGAAACAGAAGAGAACATAGAGACCTTTACACGGATCCCGAGTTCTCTCAACTCTACATTTCTGCATTTAATCGCGCCAAGCAACTCGCTGAGATCGACCTAGGCACACAGCTCGAACTCGGAACGGTTACACGAATAATTGGCGGTGGTGGTTTCGGGACCGTCTATGAGGTAACAGGAGACGGAGAGAAGCTCGCTTACAAGGTATACCATCCAACAGAATATGGGAATGCGGAAAAACGCAGTCTGTTCTCCCGGGGCTATCGCGCCATGGAGCAACTGGATCATCCGCGCGTGGTAAAGGTCCGCGGTTACACGGAAGCACCCCTTGGGTTCTTCATGGAATATGTCGATGGTCCAAATTTTATGGACCTTCCAAACATTATTGAAGACCCGGCCGCCATCCTCAGATTTCTGCTGCTCACAGCAGAAACTATTGCACATGCCCACAGCAGGACGGTAATTCACCGCGATATTAAACCGCAGAACATTTTAGCTCTTTATGATCAGGAGCGCGAAACCTGGCTGCCGTATCTATGTGACTTCGACCTGGCCTGGTTTGGTCAGGCTACACAAGTCACACGAGACGCATGGGGCAACCTCTCTTACGCGGCACCTGAACAAATGACCAACCCCCGATCTGCTGCTGCCCACAGCGCACATGTCGATATTTACGCTTTCGCCCAACTATCCTATTTTGCGATTACCGGGACTGACCCTGTTCCTTTGGGGCGAGCCAACAACACTCGCCTTCTTCAGGAGAAGCTCAATGCCTGGCCTGTGGGGTCAGCAGCACAGCGGTTTATCGACTGGTACGTGAGATGCAGTGAATCCGAGCCGAATAAGCGTTTCGCGAACTTTCGTGCAGCAATGGATGAACTAGCCGAGATTGAGTCGGAACTTAGATCTCCCGACAACAGAAAGCTTACTGTTCAGAGAACTATCAATGAAATCGGATTTGCACTATCCGGTTTCAGCGCTGCCGAGTCCGCTGTCTCATCTGGTGGCGCTTTTACGAGCGCCTCTGGACGGACCAGCATTAATCTTGCTTCCGATAAACCGAATATCGAGGAGAGCGCACGCACGGTCGATATAATTGCCACGCTCAAGCTCTACAATATTCAGCTCGAAGGCAACATGTCGAATGAGCGGAAGCGAGCACTTTTAAACAGCAGGATCGACGAGATCGTCCGCACATTTCCGGGCGTCAAAAGGAAGCCAGGCACACAGGGCACCTTCGAGACCTTCATTATTATTCAAGGTGTCGACTGCGACAGGAACGGAATTCAGCATGCCCGCCTCGTCCTCAGCCACATAATTGAGGCTATTGAGCGATGACGCGAAACTATTCCGACTAGTAAGCGTGAATGCCTGCAACCCGCAAGGCCGCAGGCACGGGACGGACTGGGATTGCGCCAATCGAGTCCCTGATGGTTTTGGCGTTTTGCTGCATTCCGGCCGCGTAGCTGTTTTGGCGACCTACCTGACGATCCAGCATAAGAAGCGACGGATGCTGTCCATCCCGTCTGCCGTCGACCCCACCGCGGAGCGGCAGCGGGCCGGCGACGGAGGTGCAAGCCCGGCCTGACGTGTCCCTCCGCCTGGGCACCTTCCACGGTCATTGGACGCCAACGGTCACAGCCGGGCTTGCGGCGGAGGAGGCGGTCTGCTGGGCTTGCCTGGGGTCGATGGTGGGCGGGATGGACACCCGCCCCAGCCACCCCACCACCCGCACATGCGTTCGAGGCCGTCCCGGAGCCGGAGCGCCCCCCGCCGGAGGCGTCACCATGCGCCGCGCGGCACTGGCGGCTGTTCCAGCCCGGCATCACCGCCCTGTGATGGACCTGTACTGTCGCGCGGCGGCCCGCCTCGACTCGTCCGCGCCAGCCGTCCGGCGGTGTCCTTAGCCGGCCGCCGGGAGCGCCAGCGGGAGGCGGCGGCGTTGCCGTGACGGCGGCGCGTGCGGCCCGGCTTCGGGCCGCCTTGAAGACGTACAGAAAGTTCTCACAGGGCACGGACGCCATTCGGTGGAACGATCATGCTTGGCCGCTCGGCATGCCTACGGCGCTGGCCGCAGCGGCTAGATCGGGCACTTCGAGCACTTCGATGCCGTTGCTCGCGAGGAGTTCGACCCCTTGGCAGTCAGCGACAAACAGGCTCGGCTCGCGCCAGGCGATGACTACTCGGGGGATGCCCGCCTCGATGATGAGCTGAGCGCATGTGCGAGGTCGCGATCGGCGTTCGGAGCAGGGCTCCAAGGTGCTGTAGATCGTCGCACCCGTAAGGTCAGGCCCGTCCACCATGTTGAGCTTGGCGAGGGCTGCTTCCTCGGCGTGCACGTGCGGATCTGTCTCGCGAGAGTATCCGCGAGAAATCTCCCTGCCTTCGCGGTCCACAACGATCGCACCAACCGAGAACGCGGTCGTCGATGGCGGGCACTTTTGAGCAAGCTCGATGGCGGCAATGAGCCACTGGCGATCGATCGAAGTGATTGCAGTCATGATGTGGAGTCCCCGGATGCTGCCTTCGGCAGGTAGCGAATCAGAACGACGTCGCCGATGGAGCGGACCTCGGCAACCTTCATCCTATGAGCGGAGCCCCCGGGGAACTGGCCGGCGTTGACGAACCTCGGAGCTGCCGAATCTCCGACGAAGATGGGAGCGACGGCTAGGTGTATCTCGTCGGCCAGGCCCTGAGTAAGGAACTGCGTGTGGATCGTGCCTCCACCCTCAACCATGAGATGCCGAATGCCTCGCTCCCCCAGGTCGTCGAGCATCACGCCAAGGTCGACAGTGGGGCCGGTGCTCACCACGTCCGCGAGACCGTCGAGCGTCTCGCGGACCTTGGTCGCTGCGGTGTCGGGGCAGTAGACGACCTTCTCCCCGCCGTGGTGCCAGAACTTCAGGTCACGGCTCAGGTCACCGCTGCCTGTGATCGTCACCTTGAGGGGGTAGGCCGGAAGCCCTCGGGAGACTCGCTGGGCGCGTCGCGCTTCGGAGTTGACCAGTAGGCGCGGGTTGTCACGGCGCATGGTGGTTGCGCCGATCAGGATCGCGTCGGTGTTGGCTCGTACTTCGTCAACTCGGTCGAAGTCGGCGGCGTTGGAGAGCAGGAGCCGTTCGGGGGTTGTGTCGTCGATGTAGCCGTCGACGGACATGGCACAGCTCAAGAGCACATAGGGGCGCGGCATGGCGTGATTCTTTCGTACGGAGCTGGGGGAATCTAAGCCTGGTGGGCAATGAGGCTGTCGAAGGTCTGGCGGAACTCGGCCACTGCCGGCACCTTCTGCCAGCGCTCAAGTTGCGTGTCCAAGCGCGTCAGCTCAGTCATGATTCGGGCTGAGCCGGTGGCGGCCGCGATGCTGAGAGCCTCCGCGCCGACCTTCGCGGCCTGCTCGGGCTCGCTCGCTCCAGCGTAGGCAGTCGACTCACGCGCCAAGTACACACCTCGGTCTCGGTGATATCCGGGCGGTAGTGCGGTGATCGCGGTACGGAAGCCTGCGGCTGCGGTTTCGTGGTCCCCGAGAGCGGCGAGACCCCGGGCACGGTGTACCTCGACGTAGGACGGGTCCATCCATGGGATCAGGCACACTTTCCGTGATCGGACCCCGGCTGAGCTGGTCACGGTTACTGAGCTGGTCACGGTTCAGGTGTTCTAGCCAGTAGGTCACCTGTCGATGGCGACGATCTGCGGCGTGTTGATCAGTGAGATGGTCGCGGTCTTGTTCCCTCACCTGGCCCGCGTGTGCATTGACCA
>NZ_JABBWU010000005.1:0-402867 GCF_012999525.1 Microbispora sp. H10836 | reverse complement strand
CGCAGAAGATCGTCAAGGGTGAGGTGCCCGAGACGCTGAAGGACAAGCAGCTCTACACCCTGGATCTGGGTGCGCTGGTGGCCGGTTCCCGCTACCGCGGTGACTTCGAAGAGCGCCTGAAGAAGGTCGTCAAGGAGATCCGTACCCGGGGCGACATCATCTTGTTCATCGACGAGCTGCACACGCTGGTCGGTGCGGGCGCCGCCGAGGGCGCCATCGACGCCGCGAGCATTCTGAAGCCCCCTCTCGCGAGGGGTGAGCTGCAGACGATCGGCGCCACGACGCTGGACGAGTACCGCAAGCACGTGGAGAAGGACGCGGCGCTTGAGCGGCGGTTCCAGCCGATCCAGGTGGCCGAGCCGTCGCTGTCGCACACGATCGAGATCCTCAAGGGTCTGCGGGACCGGTATGAGGCGCATCACCGGGTGTCGATCACCGACGGGGCGCTGGTCGCGGCCGCGACGCTGGCGGATCGGTACATCAGTGACCGGTTCCTGCCGGACAAGGCGATCGACCTGATCGACGAGGCGGGCTCCCGGATGCGGATCCGCCGGATGACGGCGCCGCCGGAGCTGCGGGAGTACGACGAGAAGATCGCGAATGTGCGGCGGGAGAAGGAGTCCGCGATCGACGCGCAGGACTTCGAGAAGGCCGCGGCGTTGCGTGATCAGGAAAAGCAGCTGCAGCTGAAGCGGGAGCGGCGGGAGAAGGAGTGGAAGGCCGGCGACATGGATGTCGTGGCCGAGGTGACCGAGGAGCTCATCGCCGAGGTCCTGGCCACCGCCACCGGTATCCCGGTGTTCAAGCTGACCGAGGAGGAGTCCCAGCGGCTGCTGCGGATGGAAGACGAGCTGCACAAGCGGATCATCGGTCAGGACGACGCGATCAAGGGGCTGTCGCGGTCGATCCGGCGTACTCGTGCCGGTCTGAAGGACCCGCGCCGTCCGGGCGGGTCGTTCATCTTCGCCGGCCCGTCGGGTGTCGGTAAGACCGAGCTGTCCAAGGCGCTGGCGGAGTTCCTGTTCGGCGACGAAGACGCGCTGATCATGCTGGACATGTCCGAGTTCATGGAGAAGCACACCGTCTCGCGGCTGTTCGGCTCCCCGCCCGGTTACGTCGGGTACGAGGAGGGTGGTCAGCTGACCGAGAAGGTGCGGCGCAAGCCGTTCTCGGTCGTGCTGTTCGACGAGGTCGAGAAGGCGCACGGGGACATCTTCAACTCGCTGCTGCAGATCCTGGAGGACGGTCGGCTGACCGACGCCCAGGGCCGGGTGGTGGACTTCAAGAACACCGTCATCATCATGACGACCAACCTCGGCACCCGGGACATCTCCAAGGGCGTCGCCCTGGGCTTCGCGAAGTCCAACGACGAGGAGAGCACCTACGACCGGATGAAGGCCAAGGTGCAGGAGGAGCTCAAGCAGCACTTCCGGCCCGAGTTCCTCAACCGTGTCGACGACATCGTGGTCTTCCACCAGCTGACGCCCAAGGAGATCATCCAGATCGTGGACCTGATGCTCGCCCAGGTGGCCGAGCGCCTGAAGGACCGCGACATGGGCCTGGAGGTGTCTCCCGCGGCCAAGCAGGTGCTGGCCGACCGCGGGTACGACCCGGTCATGGGCGCCCGGCCGCTGCGCCGGACCATCCAGCGGGAGCTGGAGGACACGCTGTCGGAGAAGATCCTCTACGGCGAGCTGCGGCCCGGCCAGGTCGTCAAGATCGACATCGAGGGCGAAGGCGACGCGGCCAAGTTCACCTTCGCCGGCGAGACCGCGCCCGCCGCCGCCGGCGCGCCCACCTCCGCCGCGTCGAACGGCTGATCTCGGCCGATGGCCGGACAGCAGGCCTTCTGGATCGACGGCCGATCCGACCGCGAACGCGCCCGTGACGGCGTCAGCCACTACTCCGAGCACGTGTGGGAGAACATCGGCGAGTTCGAGGGGGTGTGGGGGGACATCGCCCCGGTCGCGTTCGCGTGCGCGGCCTGGCGGATCGCCACCCCACCCCTGAGCTCGCCGGGGCTGGTCCGCTGGCACCGGCGGATCCTGTCCGCCTCCTGCGTGCGCAACGGCTGGGACGGGTCGCTGACGGCACGCGTCACGCTCGTCTCCCCACTGCCCGCGGCGCTCACGGTCTCGCGCGACTGGTGGCGCGACCGCGGCTGGCGTGGCTGGCCGGAGATCTTCGGCCAGTTCGTCGAACCCGCCGAGCAGGACCTCGCGAAGGTCCCCCATCTGCGTCCCACCCTGCTCGTGGACGCCCCCGTGCCCCTCGAAGACCTGCCCGCGACGCCGGACGGGCCCGCGCGCGACCTGGCCGAGACGGCGCACCGCGCGCTCACGGTCCTCGTCCGGGAACTGAACGACCTGCTCGCCCCGATCGTCACCCACCTGGAACAGGACCTCCGCTGAGGTGTTCCCCGCGCCCGATCGCGGGGCCGCTCGCTCGCGTCGCGGAACCTCTTTCCCACCCCTTGACAGTGGCCCAGAGCGGCCTCAGTCTGTTGCGCATAGTGCTATGTGTTTCGTCTTGCACAACTAATGCACGCTGACTGATTCGAGGGAAAGAGAGACCATGGCGCACGAAGTCCGCGGGGTCGTCGCGAGGGGCAAGGGACAGCCGGTCAGCCTGGAGACCATCGTCGTCCCCGACCCGGGCCCGGGTGAGGCGCTCGTGGCCGTACAGGCCTGCGGGGTGTGTCACACCGACCTGCACTACCGGGAGGGCGGCATCAACGACGACTTCCCGTTCCTCCTCGGGCACGAGGCGGCCGGCGTGGTCGAAGCTGTCGGCGAGGGCGTGACCGACGTCGCCCCCGGCGACTTCGTCATCCTCAACTGGCGCGCGGTCTGCGGCGCGTGCCGGGCCTGTCTGCGCGGACGCCCGCAGTACTGTTTCGCCACCCACAACGCCACCCGGAAGATGACGCTGGCCGACGGCACCCCGCTGTCCCCGGCGCTCGGGATCGGCGCGTTCGCCGACAAGACTCTTGTCGCGGCCGGCCAGTGCACCAAGGTCGACCCGAGCGCTTCCGCGGTCGCGGTGGGCCTGCTCGGTTGCGGAATCATGGCGGGGCTCGGCGCGGCCATCAACACCGGCGGGGTGACCCGCGGGGACTCGGTCGCCGTCATCGGCTGCGGCGGCGTGGGCGACGCGGCCGTCGCGGGTGCGCACCTGGCCGGCGCCACCACGATCATCGCGGTCGACGTGGACGACACCAAGCTCGACTGGGCCCGCCGCTTCGGCGCCACGCACACCGTCAACGCGCGGGACACCGACGCGGTGGAGGCGATCCGCGACCTGACCGGCGGGTTCGGCGCGGACGTCGTGATCGAGGCGGTGGGCCGTCCCGAGACGTACAAGCAGGCCTTCTACGCCCGCGACCTCGCCGGGACGGTCGTGCTGGTCGGCGTGCCGACCCCGGAGATGCGGCTCGAACTGCCGCTGCTCGACGTCTTCGGCCGCGGCGGAGCGCTCAAGTCCTCCTGGTACGGCGACTGCCTGCCCAGCCGGGACTTCCCCATGCTCGTCTCCCTCTACCAGCAGGGACGGCTCGACCTGGACGCGTTCGTCACCGAGACGATCGCGCTCGAGGACGTCGAGGCGGCCTTCGAGAAGATGCACCACGGCGAGGTGCTGCGCTCCGTCGTGGTCCTGTGACCGGCCTCCCCCTGATCATCTCGATCCCCGACGTGCGACGTACGACCTTCAGGAGCGACCAGTGAGCACCACGAGCCTGCCCCCCAGCCTGATGGCCACACTGCCGGGCGAGCACTACACCGATGCCCAGGTCTTCGCGCTGGAGCAGAAGCGCATTTTCGAGTCGATGTGGTTCTGCGCCGTCCGGGCCGCCGACCTGCCCAAGCCCGGGGCGTTCAAGACCGTTCAGGTCGGTTCCGAGAGCATCTTGGTCACGCGGGCGCGGGACAACTCGATCCGCGCGTTCTACAACGTCTGCCGCCACCGCGGCGCCCGGATCTGCACCGAGGAGTCCGGCGAGGTCAAGCGGGCCTTCCAGTGCCCCTACCACGCCTGGACGTACGACCTGGAGGGCAAGCTCATCGCGGCCCCCAACCTCACGAAGATGCCCGACCTCGACCGGGTCGAGTACGGCCTGGTCAACGTGGCGGTGCGGGAGTGGCTGGGCTACGTGTGGGTCTGCCTGGCCGACGAGCCGCCGTCGTTCGAGGACACCGTGCTCGGCGAGGTGCGCACGCGCCTCGGCGACGTGGCGTCCCTCGACAACTACGGCGTGGAGAACCTGGCGCTCGGCCGCCGGATCGTGTACGACGTGAAGGCGAACTGGAAGCTCATCGTCGAGAACTTCATGGAGTGTTACCACTGCGCGACCATCCATCCCGAGCTGACCGAGGTGCTGCCGGAGTTCGCCGACGGCTACGCGGCGCAGTACTACGTGGGCCACGGTGCGCTGTTCGGCGAGGACGTCCAGGGGTTCACGGTCGACGGCTCCGAGGGGCTCGACCGCATCCCGACAATCAGCGAGGATCAGGATCGGCGCTACTACGCCATCACGATCAAGCCGCAGGTGTTCGTCAACATGGTGCCCGACCACGTGATCATCCACCGGATGTTCCCGCTCGCGGTGGACCGCACGGTGGTGGAGTGCGATTGGCTGTACCTGCCGGAGGTCGTGGCCGAGGGCAAGGACATCAGCCGGTCGGTGGAGCTGTTCCACCGGGTCAACGAGCAGGACTTCGAGGCCTGCGAGCGCACCCAGCCCTCGATGAGCTCCCGCACGTACGCCAAGGGCGGGGTGCTGGTGCCGAGCGAGCACCACATCGGCCTGTTCCATGATTGGGTGCGTGGCAAGCTCGGCGAGTGAGGTCGCCGGGCTCAGTGAGGTTGGAGGAGATGCGGGGTGACGCGTAAGGCGCCTCGGGAGGACGTCGGAGACGAAGGCCTGGAGGTCGGCTCGCCGAAGACCTGGGCGGGCGGGGTCCCGGCGGTCGGTCACGCGCTCGGCACGGCGTACCGGCAGATGGGCGCGGGGCGGACGATGCTGACCCTGCTGCGGGTCAACCAGAAGTCCGGCTTCGACTGCCCGGGGTGCGCCTGGCCGGAGGGCGACGGCCACCGCAGCCCCGCCGAGTTTTGCGAGAACGGCGCGAAGGCGGTGGCCGAGGAGGCGACGGTCCGCCGGGTCACCCGCGACTTCTTCGCCGAGCACCCGGTGGACGAGCTGGCCCGGCGCAGCGACTACTGGCTGGGCCAGCAGGGCCGGCTCACCGAGCCGATGTACAAGCCGGCCGGCTCGGACCACTACGAGCCGATCTCGTGGGAGGACGCCTTCGGCGTCGTCGCGCGCGAACTGCGCGCGCTCGACCACCCCGATCAGGCCCTCTTCTACACCTCCGGCCGCACATCCAACGAGGCCGCCTTCGCCTACCAGCTTCTCGTCCGCCGGTTCGGCACCAACAACCTGCCCGACTGCTCCAACATGTGCCACGAGTCGAGCGGCTCGGCGCTGACCGAGACGCTCGGCATCGGCAAGGGGACGGTGCTGCTGGAGGACCTGCACCGGGCCGACCTGATCTTGGTGGTCGGCCAGAACCCCGGCACCAACCATCCGCGCATGCTCACCGCGCTGGAGCGGGCGAAGCGGGGCGGCGCGCGGATCGTGGCGGTCAACCCGCTGCCGGAGGCCGGGCTGCTGCGGTTCCGGAACCCCCAGCGGCCCTCCGGCCTCGCCGGGACCGGGACGGCGCTGTCCGACCGGTTCCTGCAGATCCGTCTCGGCGGCGACCTGGCGCTGTTCCAGGCGCTGTCGCTGCTCCTGCTGGAGGCCGAGGACGCCGCGCCGGGCACCGTGGTGGACCGCGAGTTCGTCGAGGCGCACACGCACGGCTTCGACGCCTGGGACGAGCACGTGCGCGGGCTCGATTGGGCCGAGGTGCTCGAGGCGACCGGGCTGACCCGCGCCGAGATCGAGGAGACGGCCCGCGACGTGCTGGCCGCCCGCTCGGTCGTGGTCTGCTGGGCGATGGGCCTCACCCAGCACCGCAAGTCGGTCCCGACGATCCGGGAGATCGTCAACTTCCTGCTGCTGCGCGGCAACGTCGGGCGTCCCGGCGCGGGCGTGTGTCCGGTACGCGGGCACTCCAACGTGCAGGGTGACCGGACGATGGGCATCTACGAGAAGCCCAAACGGGAGTTCCTCGACGCGCTGGAGAAGGAGTTCGGCTTCCCGCCGCCGCGCGAGCACGGCCACGACACCGTGGAGGCCATCCGCGCCATGCGCGACGGCGACGCCGAGGTGTTCTTCGCCATGGGCGGCAACTTCGTCTCGGCGACGCCGGACACCGCCGCCACGGAGGCGGCCCTGCGCCGCTGCCGGCTGACCGTGCAGGTGTCGACCAAGCTGAACCGGTCACATGCCGTGTGCGGCGAGCAGGCCCTCATCCTGCCCACGCTCGGCCGTACCGAGCGGGACGTCCAGGCCGGTGGCGAGCAGTTCGTCACGGTCGAGGACTCGATGGGCATGGTGCACGCCTCGCGCGGCCGGCTGCGCCCGGCGTCGGACGCGCTGCTGTCGGAGGTGGCGATCGTGTGCCGGCTGGCCCGCGAACTGCTCGGCGACGACCCGCACGTGCCGTGGGCCGAGTTCGAGGCGGGGTACGACGCGATCAGGGAGCGCATCGAGCGGGTGGTGCCCGGGTTCGACGACTTCAACGCGCGGGTGCGCAGGCCGGGCGGCTTCGCGCTGCCGAACGCCCCGCGCGACGAGCGCCGCTTCCCCACGGCCACCGGGAAGGCGAACTTCACGGTGAACACGCTGGAGGTGCTGCGGGTGCCGCGGGGCCGCCTCGTGCTGCAGACCATCCGCAGCCACGACCAGTACAACACGACGATCTACGGCCTGGACGACCGCTACCGCGGCATCAAGAACGGGCGGCGGGTGCTCTTCGTCCACCCCGACGACCTGGCCGAGCGCGGTCTCGCGGACGGCGACATGCTGGACATCGTCAGCGAGTGGCCGGACGGCGAGCGCGTGGCCGAGGGGTTCCGCGCGGTCGCCTATCCGACGGCGCGGGGCTGCTGCGCGGCGTACTTCCCGGAGACGAACGTGCTGGTGCCTCTGGACTCGGTGGCGGAGACGTCGAACACGCCCACGTCCAAGAGCGTCGTCGTACGGCTGCGCCGTGCCGCGGAAGGGGCGGCGGAGGAGACGGTCAGCCACCGAGGCGGTGACTGATCTCCTCGGCTCCCTTGACCAGGACGGGCGCCAGCTCGCGCATGCGCTTCTCACTGAACCGGTAGGCGGGCCCGGACGCGCTGATCGCCGCCACGACCTCTCCGCGGAAGGAGCGGACGGGAGCGGCGAGCGCGTTCAGGCCCACCTCCAGCTCCTCCAGGGACAGGGCGTAGCCGTGCTCGCGCACCTCCGCCAGCTCCCGTTCCAGGTTCTCCACCGAGGTCACCGTGTTCGGTGTGTGGCGCCGCAGGCCGGCCGCGCGCAGCAGGTCCGCGCGGCGCTGCCGCTCCACGTACGCCAGCAGGACCTTGCCGCTCGACGTCGCGTGCAGGGGCGTGAGCTGGCCCACCCAGTTGTGGGCGGTGACGGCGGAGGGGCCGCGCACCTGGTCGAGGTTGACCGCGTAGTGCGAGCGCAGGACGGCGATGTTCACCGTCTCGCCGATCTCCTCGGCCAGTCGCTGGCATACGGGCCGGCTCTGCTGGGTGACGTCCATCCGCATGGAGACGCTGCCGGCGAGACGGACGAGCCCGAAGCCGAGGCGGTACTTGCCGCGGTCCTCGGTCTGCTCGACGAGGCCGCGTGCCTCCAGGGCGCCGAGCAGGCGGAACGCGGTCGACTTGTGGACCTCGATCTCGGCCGCGATCTCGGTGACTCCCGCCTCCCCACGGCGGGCGAGGATCTCCATGATGCTGATCGCGCGATCGACGGACTGCACGCCGCCGCCGTTGGCGGCGGAGGCGTCGTTGCTCATGGCGAGACTGTAGCGCTTCACGCAACGCTGAGCCGGGGCGTAGTGAGATTCCCAGGGAGATCTTCTGGTTGGTCCCGCGAGCGCCGGCGCCGTTTACCGCACGTGAGGTGGCCGGCGGGCCGGCAATTGTCGGATGGGTCCGGCAGGATCGCTGCCATGGTTTCCTATCAGCTGGTCATCGACTGTGCGGCACCGGAGCGGATGGCCCGGTTCTGGGCGGGCGCGCTGCGGTACACGGCGGAGCCGCCGCCGGGTGGATTCGACACATGGCGGGATTACTGGCGCACTGTCGGAGTGCCGGAGGACGAGCTGGGCGAGGGGGACGGCAGCGACAGCATCGTCGATCCCGAGGGGTACGGGCCGAGGATCTGGTTTCAGCAGGTGCCTGAGGGCAAGGTGGTCAAGAACCGGCTCCACCTGGATGTGAAGGTGGGCGGCAAGCGGGAGGACGTACCACTGGAGACCCGGAAAGCGCGGGTGGACGCCGAGGTGGAGCGGCTTGTCCAGGCGGGGGCGTCCGTTGTGCGGGTGCTGTCGCAGCCCGGGATCGATCACTATGCGGTAGCGATGGTGGATCCCGAGGGAAACGAGTTCGATGTGGTCTAGCGCCGTACGACGGTCGCGTCGGGGCGCTGGAGGGCCGGTGTGAGCGACAAGCCGTCTCCGGGTTGCGCGGAAACGCTCGGCCGGGAAATCCCGGCCGAGCGTCCCGAACGGACGCGGTCCCGGTACACCGGGCGCAGCGCTCCGGCCTTTCGGTGCAGGGGAGCGGGTCAGTTCTTGGGCGCCAGGCAGAGCACGTAGCCCGCCTTGCCCCTCTCACCTTCCCAGAAGGACTGGTCCGCCTTCGGGTAGGCCGAGCAGATCTTCCCTTCCTTGTCCGCGTCCCACTCCTGCTCCGTCTTGTCCTCGACGCGGCCTTCGACAGTGAGCGCCGCGGCCGCGTCGGTGCACGAGACGACCTTGAGCTCGTCGGCCGTGGCGCCGGACATGCAGTCGCCGGCCTTGGCGATCTCGGGAGCTCCGCTCAGCTGCTTGTACGCGAAGCCGCCACCGGCGAGAACGGCGGCGCCGACGGCATAGGCGACGATGCGCTTGCCGAAGACCTTGCCCGCGCCTGCGGCCTTCTGGCCGATTGTCGGGGGCTCCTGGGGGGTTTCCGTCATTATCTGATCCTGTAAAGGGACGACATATGGGGGTACGAACTTACAGTGATCATGCGCCGCCCTTCACGGGAATTGTCATTTTGGGGCCGCATCGAGGTCCGGTGACTCACCGGTCAGACGGAAAGCGAAAACGCCCCGGCAATGCCATGCCGGGGCCAGTGGAAGAGATCTAGCGGAAGACGACGGTGCGGTCGCCGTTGAGGAGCACGCGGCTCTCGCTGTGCCAGCGCACGGCCCTGGCCAGCACCTGCGCCTCCACGTCGCGGCCCACGGTGACGAGCTCGCCGGGGTCGAGCGAGTGGTCCACACGCGCCACGTCCTGTTCGATGATCGGTCCCTCGTCGAGGTCGGCGGTGACGTAGTGCGCGGTGGCGCCGATGAGCTTCACGCCGCGCTCGTGGGCCTGGTGGTACGGCTTGGCGCCCTTGAATCCCGGCAGGAACGAGTGGTGGATGTTGATCGCGCGGCCCTCGAGCCGCTTGCACATGTCGTCGCTGAGGATCTGCATGTAGCGGGCGAGCACGACCAGGTCGGTGCCGAGATCCTCGGCCAGATCGAGGATGCGCTGCTCGGCCTCGGGCTTGGTGTCGGGGGTGACGGGCACGTGGTGGAACGGCACGCCGTAGAACTCGGCCAGTGGTTCGAGGTCCCGGTGGTTGGAGACGATGGCGGGGATCTCGACGTTCAGCGCGCCGACCCGCTGCCGGTAGAGCAGGTCGTTCACGCAGTGGCCGAACCTCGACACGAGCACGAGCGTCCTCGTCGGCGTCACGGCGTCCTTGATCTGCCAGTGCATCTGGAAGGAGTCGCCGACGTAGGAGAAGCCGCGGCGCAGTTCCTCGATGTCGCCGCGGCCCTCGGGCACCCCGAAGTGGACCCGCATGAAGAAATGGCCGTTCGTACGGTCGTTGAACTCCTGGCTCTGCAGGATGTCGCCCGCGTGCTGGACGAGGAAGCCGCTCACCGCGTAGACGATCCCCGGCCGGTCCACGCAGGAGAACGTGAGGACGAACTCGCGACCCGGGCGAGCGGACATGGAGCCTCCTGAGTGCGCGATACGCAACATGGTGACGTATACGCAACAGAGTGACCCGATGTCGGGGACAGGTCAAGAGCCTTGTGCGTAATCTGCGTAGAGTTGTGCCATGAGCAACGGGCCGGGTGACGGTTCGGCGGTGCAGTCCGTCGACCGCGCACTCACCATCCTGAAGTTGCTCGCCCGGAACGGCGAGCTCGGCGTCAGCGAGATGGCGGCCGTCCTCGGCGTGCACAGGTCCACCGCGTTCCGCCTGGTGGCGACGCTGGAGAGCCACGATCTGGTCGAGCAGGACAGCGACCGCGGCAGGTATCGGCTGGGCGTGGGCCTGGTGAGGCTCGCCGGGGCGACCAGTGCCCGGCTCGACCTGGTGCGCGAGAGCCGCGCCGTCACGCCTGCGCTCGCCCGGACGGTGGGGGAGACCGTGAACGTGGCCGTCCTCTCCGGCCGGGAGGCCCTGTACGTCGACCAGGTCGCCGGGCCGTCGGCGCTGCAACTGCACAACTGGGTGGGCCAGCGCATCCCGCTGCACGCGACGTCCAACGGCAAGGTGCTGCTCGCGCACGCGCCGGCCGCGTTGTGCGACGAGGTGGTCGCGGCGGGGCTGCCCGGCCTCGCCGCCCGCACCGTCACCGATCCCGGGCTGCTGCGCGCGGAGCTGGCCGAGGTGCGCCGCCGGGGGTACGCGACGGCGGTGGACGAACTGGAGGACGGCCTGAGCGCGGTCGCCGCGCCCGTCCTGGGCGCGGACGGCTCCGTCGTCGCCTCGCTCAGCGCGTCCGGCCCGACCTTCCGGATGCCCGAAAAAGCAATCCCCGCCGTAGCGGAGCAGGTCATGGCGGCGGCTGGCGAGGTATCTGGCCGAATGGGCTGGTTTGGGGCGGCAGTGTAAAAAAGGCGCACAAGCCTTGACTGTCCGCGAGTGTCGGGTCGATTCTGTTCCTCGATAAGCAAACAAGTGCGTAATACGCAACTACTGCGCGCTTGCTTTGTCGTGGCGACCGGAAGGCACTGCCTGTGGCGGACCTCTGCATCGGTGGCGCCTGCATCGACGCTGTCGCAGGCGGACGTCAAGGAGTGTGAGGTGTCATGACCGTATCCTCTGTGGCCGATCAGGAGAGTCCGGCGAGCGCGCCGGACGGCGACAGGCCCACGGTCCTCGACGTACGCGGCCTGTGGAAGGTCTTCGGGCAGCGCGCCGACCGGGTCGTCGGCACGCCGCTGGCCACGCTCGGCCGTGCGGAGCTGAAACGGACGACCGGGTGCGTGGCCGCGGTGCGGGACGTCTCCTTCTCGGTGTGCCGCGGTGAGGTCTTCGTCGTCATGGGCCTGTCCGGCTCGGGCAAGTCCACGCTCGTACGCTGCCTGAACCGTCTGGTCGAGCCGACGGCGGGCGAGGTTCTGCTCGACGGTGAGGACGTGCTCGGCTACGCCGGTAAACGCCTGCGCGAGCTGCGCCGCCACCGCTTCGGCATGGTGTTCCAGCACTTCGGCCTGCTGCCGCACCGGCGGGTCCTGGACAACGTGGCCTTCGGCCTGGAGATCAGGGGCGTGAAGAAGGCCGACCGCCTGGCCCGGGCCCAGGAGGTGCTCGAACTGGTGGGCCTCGCCGGGTTCGAGGGCTCCTACCCCGACCAGCTCTCCGGTGGCATGCAGCAGCGGGTCGGCCTGGCCCGCGCCCTCGCCGTGGACCCCGAGGTGCTGTTCTTCGACGAGCCGTTCTCGGCGCTCGACCCGCTGATCCGGCGCGAGATGCAGAACGAGGTCATCCGCCTGCACCACGAGGTGGGCAAGACGATGATCTTCATCACCCACGACCTCGGTGAGGCGCTCAAGCTGGGCGACCGCATCCTCATCATGCGCGACGGCGAACTCGTGCAGACGGGCACCCCGGACGAGGTGGTCGGCGCCCCGGCCGACGACTACGTGCGGGACTTCGTCAGCGACGTCCCCCGGTCCGACGTCCTCACGCTGCGCTGGATCATGCGCGACGCCGCCCCGGACGACCCTCTCGACGGGCCGGAGCTGAGCCCGGACACCGTCATCCGCGACGCGGCGCGCACGGTCCTGTCCGCCAAGCGACCGGTGAAGGTGGTGCGCGACGGCGACCTGCTCGGCGTGGTCACCCCGGCGGAGGTCCTGGAAGTCATCGCCGGCGCGGGCGGGCAGAGCTGATGGTGGCCCTCAGCGCGCCGGTGACGCGCCGGTTCCCCTCCCGCACGTACGTCACGGGCGCGGTCGTCGTCGCCTGGATCGCGCTGTGGGTGGTGCTGAACGGCCGCGACACCCTCCCGCTGGGCGGCGCGCAGCTCACGCCCCTGCACAACCGGCTCGGCGAGGCCGCCGACGCGATCGACGCGAACCGCGACAGCAATCCGCTGTTCCTCTACTTCGTCAACTACATCCGGCTCTTCCTCGACGCCGCGGTGACGTTCGTCCAGGCACTGATCAGCCAGCCGTCCTTCGGCCGCCCCGTGCCGCTCGTCGGCTGGCTCGGGGTGACCGGCGTCGCCACCGCGATCGCCCACCTCTACGGCAACCGCAAGGTCGCCGTGCTGACGGCGGCCGGGTTCGCGTCGTTCGGCCTGCTCGGGCTGTGGGAGGAGAGCATGGACACGCTCGCCCTCACCCTGACGGCCGTCGCGCTGTCGCTCGCGGCCGGCATCCCGCTCGGGATCTGGGCCGGGCTCAGCGACCGCTTCAACCGGATCGTCACGCCGGTGCTGGACTTCATGCAGACCATGCCGACGTTCGTCTACCTGGCCCCGCTCACGCTCTTCTTCCTGATCGGGCCGGCCAGCGCCACCGTCGCGACGATGATCTACGCGGTCCCGCCCGCGATCCGGCTCACCGCCCACGGCATCAGGCAGACCCCGCCGGCCACGCTGGAGGCCGCCGACTCCCTCGGCGCCACGGGCGGCCAGTCGCTGCGCAAGGTGCGGCTGCCGCTGGCCAAGCGGACGATCGTGGTCGGGATCAACCAGACCATCATGGCCGCCCTGTCCATGGCGACGATCGCCGCGCTGATCGACGCGCCCGGCCTCGGCAAGACCGTTCTCAAGGCGCTGCAGACGCTCGACGTGGGCACCGCGTTCAACGCCGGGCTGGCCATCGTGATCATGGCGATCGTGCTCGACCGGGTGACCTCGGCCGCCGGCCGCCGGGTGGAGACCGTCCACCGCGCCGGGCGTTCAGACAGGTCGCGGCTGCGGCGGGTGGAGACCGCGGTGACCGCGGCCGTGGCCGTCGTGCTCGTCTACCTCTCCTACACCTACGTCTGGGCCGCGGAGTTCCCCGGCGGGGCGGACCTCGGCTCGTACGTGCGGCGCGGCGCGGACGCCGCCAGCACGTGGGCGCAGGACACGCTGGTGACCTACACGAACGGGCTGAAGAACGTCGTCACCTACGCCCTTCTCAACCCGTTCGAGGCGTTGCTCGGCCGGTCGCCCTGGTGGCTGGTCGCCGTGGTGGCGGTGGCCCTCGCGCTGCTGCTCGCGGGCGTGCGCGCGGCGATCACCGCCGCGGTGGGCTGCGCGCTGCTCGTCGCGCTCGGCCTGTGGCACGACAGCATGGTCACGCTGGCCACCACACTGGTCGCGACCCTCCTCGTGATGGTCCTCGGAGTGATCCTCGGGGTGTGGATGGGGCGCAGCGACCGGGCCGACCGCGTGCTGCGGCCGGTGCTCGACGCCGGCCAGACCATGCCGGCGTTCGTCTACCTCGTGCCGATCCTCGGACTGTTCGGCGCCACCCGGTTCACCGCCATCATCGCGGCCGTCGTGTTCGCCGCGCCGGTGTCGGTGAAGCTGGTCGCCGAGGGCATCCGCGGGGTGCCGCACACCGCGGTGGAGGCGGCGACGGCCGGCGGCGCGAGCACGTGGCAGCTCATCTCCAAGGTGCAGTTGCCCATGGCCCGCGCCGGGATCACGCTCGCGGCCAGCCAGGGTCTCATCTACGTGCTGTCGATGGTCGTCGTCGGCGGCCTCGTCGGCGCCGGCGCGCTGGGATACGACGTCGTCGCCGGTTTCTCCCAGCACCAGTTGCGCGGCAAGGGCCTGGCCGCGGGGCTCGCGATCGTCGTACTCGGAATCATGCTCGACCGGATCATGCGGGCCGCCGCCGCGCGGGCCGGGAGCTCTCCGGCTTCCCGCTGAACCTGTAACACCCCCACAGGAGGACCAACGTGGCAGTGACAAGGAACTATGGGCCGCGCGCGCTCGCGCTCGTGGCCGGCGCAGGCCTCCTGCTCTCCGGTTGCGGAGGTGCGAAGGTCGGGGAGACGCAGGCGGCCTCCGACGGCAAGGGCGGCTGCGGCACCGTCAACCTGGCGATCAACCCGTGGGTCGGCTACGAGGCCAACGCCGCCGTGATCGCGTACGTGGCGGAGAAGGAACTGGGGTGCACGGTCGTCAAGAAGGACCTCAAGGAGGAGGTCGCCTGGCAGGGCTTCGGCACCGGCGAGGTGGACGCCGTCGTGGAGAACTGGGGTCACGACGACCTGAAGAAGAAGTACATCGACGAGCAGAAGACCGCCGTGTCCGCGGGCGTCACCGGCAACAAGGGCGTCATCGGCTGGTTCGTGCCGCCGTGGATGGCGGAGAAGTACCCCGACATCACCGACTGGAAGAACCTCAACAAGTACGCCGACCTGTTCAAGACGTCCGAGTCGGGCGGCAAGGGCCAGATGCTCGACGGCGACCCGTCCTTCGTCACCAACGACGAGGCGCTGGTCAAGAACCTCGACCTGAACTACAAGGTGGTCTACGCCGGCAGTGAGGCGGCTCTGATCACGGCCTTCCGCCAGGCGGAGAAGCAGAAGACGCCGCTGCTCGGCTATTTCTACGACCCGCAGTGGTTCATGTCCGAGGTCAAGCTGGTCAAGGTCGACCTGCCCGAGTACACCGAGGGTTGCGACGCGGACGCCGAGAAGGTGGCCTGCGACTACCCCGTCTACGACCTCGACAAGATCGTGAGCAAGAAGTTCGCCGACTCCGGCAGCCCGGCCTACCCGCTCGTCAAGAACTTCACCTGGACGAACGACGACCAGAACCTCGTGGCCAAGTACATCTCCGAGGACAAGATGTCCGCCGAGGACGCGGCCGCCAAGTGGGTCAAGGACAACCCCGACAAGGTGAAGGCCTGGCTGCCCCAGGGCTGATTCCGGCTTCACCCCCGCGGCCGCTCCTCTCCGGGGACCCTCCCCGCCCCGGGGGAGGGCGCCGTCACCGGAGGTCCCGGCCAGGTCCGGAACCGCACTCCGTGCCCGGTGCCGATCTTCCCCCTGGATCGGCACCGGGCACGGTTTTGTCCTGTTTTTGACGCTTGACACCCGCACTATGAGGCGTCAGGCTTGTTGCGTTAAGCGCATAACGTTGCGAATTATGCAACATCGGAGGTGGGTATGACGGGCCCGCGCGTCGTCATCATCGGAGCAGGCGTCGTCGGTGCGGCGCTCGCCGACGAACTGTCACTCCGAGGCTGGACGGACGTCACGGTGGTCGACCAGGGCCCGGTGCCCGCGACCGGAGGCTCCTCCTCGCACGCGCCGGGACTGGTCTTCCAGATCAACGGCTCGAAGACCATGACCCAGATGGCGCGCTACACCGTCGAGAAGTTCTGCTCGCTCGACCTCGACGGCGAGCCCTGCTTCCTCCAGGTCGGCGGCCTGGAGGTCGCGACCAGCCCGGAGCGGCTCGCCGAACTGCACCGCAGGCACGGCTGGGCCACGTCCTGGGGCGTCGAGTCGCGCCTGCTCACCTCCGCCGAATGCGCCGGGCTCTTCCCCCTGCTCGACCCCGGCGTCGTGCTCGGCGGCCTGCACATCCCCACCGACGGCGTCGCCAAGGCCGTACGCGCGGTCGAGGCGCAGCTCAGGCGGGCCCAGTCCCGTGGTGTACGCGTGCTGGAGCGGCACGAGGTGCTCGACGTCCGCACCGAGGACGGCCGGGTGGCCGGCGTGGTGACCGACCAGGGCGAGATCGCCGCCGACGTCGTGGTCTGCTGCGCCGGCATCTGGGGGCCGAAGGTCGCCGGAATGGTCGGAATGCCGCTGCCGCTGACCCCGCTCGCGCACCAGCTCGCCTGGACCGGCCAGGTGCCCGACCTGGCGGGACGCGAGGAGGAGGCGACGCTGCCGATCCTGCGGCACCAGGACGCCGACCTCTACTACCGCCAGCGGTTCGACGGCGTCGGCATCGGCTACTACGGGCACCGCCCGATGCCGGTCAAGCCCGAGGACCTGCTGTCGGTGGACGAGGCCGAGGTCATGCCGTCGGTGCTCACGTTCACGCCGGAGGACTTCGAGGACGCCTGGAGCGAGACGCAGCGGCTGCTGCCCGGCACCCGGGCCGCGAAGATCGACGAGGGCATCAACGGACTCTTCTCCTTCACCCAGGACCACATGCCCCTCATGGGCGAGTCCCCGGACGTGAAGGGCTTCTGGGTCGCCGAGGCGGTCTGGGTGACCCACTCCGCCGGCGTCGGCAAGGCGATGGCCGAGTGGCTGGTCGACGGCCACTGCTCGTCCTTCGACCTGCACGAGTGCGACGTCAACCGGTTCGAGCCGCACCAGCTCGCCCCCGACTACGTGCTGGCCCGCGACTGCCAGAACTTCGTCGAGGTCTACGACATCATCCACCCGCTCCAGCCGATGGAGGAGCCGCGGCCGCTGCGCCTCAGCCCCTTCCACACCCGCCAGCGCGAGCTGGACGCGTTCTTCCTGGAGGCCGTCGGCTACGAGCGGCCGCAGTGGTACGGCGCCAACGCCCGCCTGCTTGAGGGCCGCGACATCCCCACGCCCGGCGACTGGGCGGCGCGCTACTGGTCGCCGATCGTCGGCGCGGAGGCCCGGGCGTCCCGCGAGTCCGTCGCGCTGTACGACATGACCGCGCTGAAGCGGCTGGAGGTCGCGGGGCCCGGCGCCCTGGCCTTCCTGCAGCGGCTGACGACCGGCCAGATGGACAAGTCGGTCGGCTCGGTGACCTACTGCCTGCTGCTCGACACCGACGGCGGCATCCGCAGCGACGTGACCGTCGCCCGGCTGGGCCGCGACGTGTTCCAGGTCGGCGCCAACGGCAACCTCGACCTCGACTGGTTCCACCGCCACCTGCCCGCGGACGGCTCGGTGATGGTCCGCGACATCACGGCCGGCACCTGCTGCCTCGGCGTCTGGGGGCCCCGCGCCCGCGACCTCGTCCAGCCGCTGACCGACGCCGACTTCTCCAACCAGGGCTTCCGCTACTTCCGGGCGAAGAAGGCGTACATCGGCACGGTGCCGGTCACCGCGCTGCGGCTGTCGTACATCGGCGAGCTGGGCTGGGAGCTCTACACCACCGCCGACCTGGGCGCCAAGCTGTGGGACACGCTCTGGGAGGCGGGGCAGCAGTACGGCGTCATCGCCGGCGGGCGCGGCGCCTTCGCGAGCCTGCGGCTGGAGAAGGGCTACCGGTCCTTCGGCGCCGACATGACCTTCGAGCACGACCCGTACGAGGCGGGGCTCGGCTTCGCGGTGAAGCTCGACAAGGGCGACTTCATCGGCCGCGAGGCCCTGGAGCGGCGCAAGGAGAACGTGCGCCGCCGTCTCGCCTGCCTGACCATCGACGACCCCGCCCAGGTGGTCATGGGCAAGGAGCCGGTGTACGACGGCGAGAGCGCCGTCGGCTACGTCACCAGCGCGGCCTTCGGCTACACGATCGGCAAGGGCATCGCCTACGCCTGGCTGCCCGCCGAGCTGGCCACGCCGGGACGCACGCTGGAGATCGGCTACTTCGACCGGCGGGTGACCGCCGTGGTCGCCGAGGAGCCCCTGTTCGACCCCGCCATGGAACGGCTGCGCAGCTAGTGAGGACTGAAGTGAACGATTCGGTGATGGACGCGCCGCTCGCCGAGACCGACCCGGAGGTGGCGGCGGCGATCGGCGAGGAGACCCGCCGCCAGCGGTCCACCCTGGAGATGATCGCCTCGGAGAACTTCGCGCCGGTCTCGGTGATGCAGGCGCAGGGCTCGGTGCTCACCAACAAGTACGCCGAGGGCTACCCGGGCAGGCGCTACTACGGCGGCTGCGAGCACGTCGACGTGATCGAGCGACTGGCGATCGACCGGGTGAAGGCGCTGTTCGGCGCCGAGGCCGCCAACGTGCAGCCCCACTCGGGGGCGCAGGCCAACGCGGCGGCCATGTCCGCGCTGCTGGAGCCGGGCGACACGATCCTCGGCCTCGACCTCGCGCACGGCGGCCACCTCACCCACGGCATGCGGATCAACTTCTCCGGACGGCTCTACAACGTCGTGGCCTACCACGTGCGCGAGAGCGACAGCCTCGTGGACATGGACGAGGTCGAGCGGCTCGCCCGCGAGCACCGGCCCAAGCTGATCATCGCGGGCTGGTCGGCCTACCCCCGTCACCTCGACTTCGCCGCGTTCCGGCGGATCGCCGACGAGGTCGGGGCGTACCTGATGGTGGACATGGCGCACTTCGCCGGGCTGGTCGCGGCGGGGCTGCACCCATCGCCGGTCCCGCACGCGCACGTCGTCACCACGACCACGCACAAGACGCTCGGCGGGCCCAGGGGCGGGGTCATCCTGTCCACCGAGGACCTGGCCAAGAAGATCAACTCGTCGGTGTTCCCGGGTCAGCAGGGCGGCCCGCTGGAGCACGTCATCGCGGCCAAGGCCGTCGCGTTCAAGATCGCGGCGGGGGAGTGGTTCCGCGACCGGCAGCGCCGCACGCTGGAGGGCGCCCGGGTCCTCGCCGAGCGGCTGCTCGCCCCCGACGCCGCCGAGGCGGGCGTACGCGTGCTGTCCGGCGGGACGGACGTCCACCTGGTGCTGGCCGACCTGCGCGAGTCCGAACTGGACGGCAGGCAGGCCGAGGACCGGCTCCACGAGGCCGGGATCACGGTCAACCGCAACGCGGTGCCGTTCGACCCCCGGCCCCCGATGGTCACCTCGGGGCTGCGGATCGGCACCCCGGCCCTGGCCACCCGGGGCTTCGCCCGCCCCGAGTTCGAGGAGGTCTCCGACGTGATCGCGCGGGTGCTCCAGCCCGAAGCGGACCTGGCCGCGCTGCGTGCCCGGGTCGAGGCGCTCGCCGCCAAGCACCCCCTCTACCCGGGTGTCGGGGAGGCCCGATGAGCCCCCGCGCTCGCACCACCCGACCACCGGGCGCCGACCTGCCGGACCACCCCGACCGGCTGTGGAGCCCGGCCGAGCCGAAGCGCGCGTACGACGTGGTCATCGTCGGCGGCGGCGGCCACGGCCTGGCCACGGCCTACTACCTGGCCAAGAACCACGGCATCACCGACGTCGCGGTGCTGGAGCGCGGCTGGCTCGCCGGCGGCAACATGGCCCGCAACACCACGATCATCCGGTCCAACTACCTGTGGGACGAGAGCGCGGGCATCTACGAGCACGCGCTGAAGCTGTGGGAGGGGCTGGAGGAGGACCTCGGCTACCCGCTGCTGTTCAGCCAGCGCGGTGTGCTCAACCTCGCCCACAGCCTGCAGGACGTGCGCGACAGCGTGCGCCGGGTCAACGCCAACCGGCTCAACGGCGTGGACGCCGAGTGGCTGACGCCGGAGCAGGTCAAGGAGGTCTGCCCCATCGTCGACATCTCCCCGGACGTGCGCTACCCCGTGCTCGGCGGCACCTACCAGCCGCGGGCCGGCATCGCCAAGCACGACTACGTCGCCTGGGGCTTCGCGAAGGCCGCGGCCGACCTCGGGGTCGACATGATCGAGCACTGCGAGGTGACCGGCCTCGACGTGCGCGACGGCCGGGTGACCGGCGTCCAGACCACGCGCGGCCCCATCGCGACCGGGAAGGTCGCGCTCGCCGCCGCCGGGCACTCCTCGGTCGTCGCCGGATACGCGGGGGTGTCGCTGCCGCTGCAGAGCCACCCGCTGCAGGCGCTGGTGTCGGAGCTGCTGGAGCCGGTGCACCCCACCGTCGTCATGTCGAACGCGGTCCACGTCTACGTGAGCCAGGCGCACAAGGGCGAGCTGGTCATGGGAGCGGGCATCGACGCGGCGAACTCCTACCGACAGCGGGGCGCGTTCCACATCATCGAGCGGCAGATGTCGGCCGCGCTGGAGCTGTTCCCGGTCTTCGCGCGGGCGCACGTGCTGCGGACCTGGGGCGGCGTGGTGGACGTGACCCCCGACGCCTCGCCGATCGTCGGACTCACCCCCGTCGAGGACCTGTACGTCAACTGCGGCTGGGGAACCGGCGGGTTCAAGGCCACCCCGGGCGTCGGCTGGTGCTACGCCCACACGGTCGCCACCGGCGAGCCGCACCCGCTCAACGCCCCCTTCTCCCTCGAGCGGTTCACCACAGGAAAGCTCGTCGACGAGCACGGCGCCGCCGCCGTCGCGCATTAACACGGAGTCGAAATGCTGCTGATTCCCTGCCCGTGGTGCGGGCCGCGGGACGAGGCCGAGTTCCACTACGGGGGGCAGGCCCACGTCGCCTATCCGGAGGACCCGGCCGCCCTGTCCGACGAGGAGTGGGCCCGCTACCTGTTCTTCCGCGACAACCCCAAGGGCCTGTTCGCGGAGCGGTGGAGCCACACCGCCGGGTGCCGCCGCTGGTTCAACGCCGTACGGGACACCGCCACCAACGAGATCCACGCCGTCTACCGCGTGGGCGAGCCGCGGCCGGTGATCGCATGAGTGGACAGCCGTACCGTCGTGAGGGGGCGGCTGGGCGGGTCCTGCGCTTCCGGTTCGACGGCCGGGAGTACGAGGGACTGGAGGGCGACACGCTGGCCTCGGCGCTGCTGGCCAACGGCGTGCGCGCGGTGGCGAGCAGCATCAGGCTCGGCCGCCCGCGCGGCGTGTACGCCGCGGGCTGCGAGGAGCCGAACGCGCTCGTCCAGATCGAGGAGCCCTTCCCCGAGCCCATGCTCCAGGCGACGACCGTCGAGCTGTACGACGGCCTGGTCGCCACGGGCCTGCCGGGACAGGGCAGGCTGGCCGACCGCCCCGACCCGGCGCGCTACGACGCCGTGCACGCCCACTGCGACGTGCTCGTCGTGGGGGCGGGACCGGCGGGCATCGCCGCCGCGGGCGTGGCCGCGCGGGCCGGCGCCCGGGTGATCCTGGCCGACGAGCGGCCCGAGCCGGGCGGCAGCCTGCTCGGCACGGCCGAGACGCTGGACGGCAGGCCGGGCCGCGAGTGGGCGGCCGGGGAGGTCGCCGCGCTGGCCGCCCTGCCGGAGGCGCGCGTGCTGCGCCGCACCACGGTGCTCGGTCACTACGACGACAACTACGTCATAGCGGTGGAACGCCGGACGAACCACCTGGGCGCCGCGGCCCCCGCCGAGATGGCGCGCGAGCGCGTCTGGCGCATCCGGGCGAAGCGGGTGGTGCTGGCGACCGGCGGCCACGAGCGGTTCGTCGCCTTCGCCGGGAACGACCTGCCCGGCGTGATGCTGGCCGGCGCGGCCCGCACCTACGCGAACCGGCACCGGGTCCTGCCCGGGCGCCGGGCGGTGGTGTTCACCACCAACGACAGCGCCTACGCCGCGGCGCTCGACCTCGCCGACGCCGGGGTGGAGATCGCCGCGATCGCCGACGTACGGCAGGCCCCCGGCGAGGCGTGGGCGGCGCGCTGCGCCGAGCGCGGCATCGAGGTCCTGACCGGTCACGTGGTCACCGCCGCCAGGGGCGAGGGCGAGGTGTCCTCGGTCGAGACCGCTCCGCGCTCGAAAACACAGGGCGCCGGCGGCGAGACCCGGGAGATCCCCGCCGACCTGCTGCTCGTGTCCGGCGGCTGGTCGCCGGTGGTGCACCTGTTCAGCCAGTCGGGCGGCACGCTGCGGTACGACGAGGGGCTGGGCGCGTTCACGCCCGGCGAGGCGCGCCAGGCGGTCGAGGCCGCCGGCTTCGCCCGGGGCGTGACGACGCTGCGCGGCTGCCTGGAGGACGGCGCCGAGGCGGGCCGCCGCGCGCTGTCGGCCGCCGGCCTCGCCGTGCCGTCCGAGATCACTGCGCCGTCCGAGATCGCCGTGCCGGCCGTCGGCGAGGAGCCTCCCGCCGCGCCCGCCGAGCACCTGTGGCTCGTGGAGAGCGGCGACTACGGAACGCACTTCGTGGACCTGCAGCGGGACGTCACGGTGGGGGAGGTGCTGCGCGCGGTCGGCGCGGGCCTCAGCTCGGTCGAGCACGTCAAGCGCTACACCACGGCGGGCACGGGGCACGACCAGGGCAAGACGTCCGGGCTGCTGACCAGCGGCGTGGTGGCGCACGCGCTCGGCGTCGAGGTCGCCGAGCTCGGGACCACGACGTTCCGCGCGCCGTACACGCCGGTCTCGTTCGCCGCGCTGGCGGGCCGGGACCGGGGGCCGCTGCACGACCCGGTCCGCGTCACGGCGATGCACGAGTGGCACGTCGCGCGCGGGGCGCTGTTCGAGAACGTCGGCCAGTGGAAGCGGCCCTGGTACTACCCGCGGCCGGGTGAGGACATGGAGGCCGCCGTGCTGCGCGAGTGCCGGGCGGCGCGTGAGGACGTCGCGGCGATGGACGCCTCCACGCTCGGGAAGATCGACGTGGTCGGACCCGACGCGGCCGTGTTCCTCGACCGGCTCTACACGAACATGATGAGCACGCTCAAGGCCGGGTCCATCCGCTACGGCGTGATGTGCCGCGCCGACGGCATGGTCTTCGACGACGGCACCGTCATCCGCCTGGCGGACGACCGCTTCCTCGTCACCACGACCACAGGCAACGCGGCGGCGGTGCTCGACTGGATGGAGGAGTGGCTGCAGACCGAGTGGCCGGACCTGCGGGTGCACTGCACCTCGGTCACCGAGCAGTGGGCGACCGTGGCGCTCGTCGGGCCGCGCTCCCGTGAGGCGCTGGCGCGGCTCGCCCCGGGTCTCGCGGTGGACAACGACAGCTTCCCGTTCATGACGTGGCGGGACGCCGAGGTCGCCGGGATCGAGGCACGGGTCTGCCGGATCAGCTTCTCCGGCGAACTGGCCTACGAGATCAACGTGTCCTCCTGGTCGGGGCTCGCCCTGTGGGAGGCCGTCATGGCGTCCGGCGAGGTCACGCCGTACGGGACCGAGACCATGCACGTCCTGCGCGCCGAGAAGGGGTTCCCCATCGTCGGCCAGGACACCGACGGCACGGTCACCCCGCAGGACCTCGGCATGGAGTGGATCGTCTCGAAGAAGAAGGCCGACTTCGTCGGCAAGCGGTCCTTCGCCCGGGCGGACACCTCCAGGCCCGACCGCAAGCACCTGGTCGGCCTGCTGCCCGAGGACCCCGGCGTGCTGCTGCCCGAGGGCGCCCACCTCGTGGCGACGTCGTCGCTGCCCGAGCCTCCGGCGCCGACGCTGGGCTTCGTCACCTCCAGCTACCGCAGCGCCGCGCTCGGCCGTACGTTCGCGCTCGCGCTGGTGAGCGGCGGGCGCGAGCGGGCCGGCGAGCGGCTGTACGCGCCGGTGGGGGCGGACCTGGTGCCCGTCACCGTGACCTCCCACGTCCTGTACGACCCGGAAGGAGCGCGCCGCGATGGCTGAACGCAGGAGTCCGGCCGCGGCGTTCGCGGCCAGGTTCGAGGCGGCGAGCGCGGGCGGCGGCCCGCGCCTGGCCGAGATCCCCTTCCTGACCCAGATCGACCTCCGGGTGGACCCCAAGAGCCCCGCGGCCGAGCGGATCGGGACGGCGATCGGCGTGCCACTGCCGTTGGAGCCGGGCACGGCCGTGCGCGGCGGCGACCTGACCGTGCTGTGGCTGGGGCCGGACGAGTGGCTGCTGCTGGGCCCGGACGGCGCCGCCCCGGGGCTGGTGGAGCGGCTCACCGAGGCGGCGGCCGGCGAGCCCGTGTCGGTCGTCGACGTGTCGGCGCAGCGCACCACCCTGGTGGTCGCCGGGGAGCGGGCGCGGGACGTGCTGGCCCACGGCTGCGCGCTGGACCTGCATCCCCGGGTGTTCGGCCCGGGCCGGTGCGCCCAGACCACGCTGGCCAGGGCGGGCGTCGTCCTGGTCGCCGGTGAGGACGGCTTCCGGGTGCTGGTCCGCTCGTCCTTCGCCGCGTACGTCGCGGAGTGGCTGCTCGACGCGTCCGTCGAGTACGTGGCCGAAGGATGACAGACGGTGGGCATCGGGCCGTCGAGGTTCGAACATCGCCGGGCCGATTCCCACCGTGACCAGGGGCGCCAAGACGCTATGGGAAGCCAGCACGGACATGAAGGACAGGCCAGCAAGGAAATAACCTGGGAGGATCCGCGGACGGGCCAGAGAAGGAGCTCTTTCCATCGTGAAGGCACCGGTCAGGACGGGTCTGAGGAAAGCGGTGGCGGATGAGAGGAGGCTCCCGATAAGACAGCAGTCGACCAAAATCCGATGCCCCAACCGGGAGCCTCGTTGCTGTCTTACCGTGCCTCGATTCCACTGTCCAACCACACCCTGATTCGCCTGGCCGAACTCATCCGCCACCCGGCACGCCGAACGCCGCTCCCGGTGGCGGAAGTCAGACCCAGCGCAGCAGGCGCTACTGGTCCTGGCCCATCTGCGCAATGGCGACCCCCGCCTGGCCGCCGGTTTCGCCGTGGGGACCACCACGGCCTGGCGCTATTGTTCGCGAAGCCGTCGACCTCCTGGCCGCCCTGGCCGACAATGTGCACGCCGCCGTCGCCGTTGGAGACTGGGTACTCCTCGTCGAGGCCCACGGTGGGCTTGGCGTCACCGAAGAGATCATCATGCCGCTGTCGGCGGGCACCCGTCTCGTCTCCCACTTCTACCTCGACGTCGACGGCATGGACTACTTCTACTGGATCAACGACGGGGCCGAGCGCCTCACCGGGATCACGATGACGCCGCAGCTGCTGGAGGAGTCCACCTACCTGTGCGGAGTCGTTCCCGGATCGAGGTGAGCAGAAGCCACCGTCCACGGCCCCTGCGGGTTGGCCGCGGACGGTGGATCACTTCGCTGCACGCTCCTGCAGGCTCCACGGGGGCACTGTTCTCCGCAGGCCTGCCGTACCAGGCCATGAGGATGAAAAACCTCAAGGTCGAGCTCTTGTGCCCTATGTGCTGCCTGGGTGGTCGCTCGTCGAGTCCCGTAGAAGAGCCTCAGGTATCACGCGAACCTGATCAGCGGCCGCGCGCGAAGGAGAACATGCTCCGCAGTCGGCTTCCCGTCAAGGGGAGCGTCCATACTGAGAATCTTCTGGTGCAGTCGCTGCACTGCTAAGGCTGGCTCGACACCGAACTCCTCTGCCAGCCCACGGCGCAGACGGTTGTAGACCTCAAGCGCTTCAGGCAGACGGCCGCTACGGTGCAACGCGAGCATGAGTTGCGCATGGGGCCGCTCCCGCATGGGGTGGAGGCGTGTCCAGGAGAGTAGTTCGCCGATAACCTCGGCGTGTCGCCCCAGGATAAGCCGGACGTGAAAGAGGTCCTCGGTCAGCATGTTGAATTCTTCGGAGAGCCGGTCATGCCAAGCTGCCAACTCTCCATCGCAGGTCAGTTGCTGAAGAGGTTCGCCTCGCCACAGCTTCAAAGCAGCTTCGAAAACCTGTAGCGCGGACGAATGCCTTCCTTGGGAAAGCGCATGCCGTCCCTGGGCGGCCAAACCCTCGAAAATTGTGGCGTCCAACTCATTTTCGGCCGCTTGTAAAACGTATCCGCCGAGTTCGGTGCTCAGGCGTCCTTGCGGCAGCAGGCGCCGCAACTGAGTGATGTAGGTCTTGAGATTGCTCCCTGCGGAGCGGGGCGGCCTTCCATTCCATAGCTGGTCGATCAGCCAGTCCGTCCGGACTGGACTGTTCCGACGTAGTAAGAGAAGCGCGAGCAGGTGAAGGTGCTTGCTCCGCGTCAAGCTGATCGGGTGACCGGTGTCGCCAGTGAGCCCTATCCGTCCCAAGACGTTGAACTGCACGTCCTCCCCCAAGTGACCGAATCATCCCCTATTTTCCCCTATAAGCCCCCCGTAAAGATAGTTGGCCGACAAGGCGAAGGCAAGATCTTTTGGGGAATCTCTGTGTGCCGGAAATGTGCCCTTGGTGTGCCGTCCACCCTTACCGTCCTAGGAACGATCCACAACTCTGTCCTAGGAGTGTCGGTGGTCCACTTACCTGTCCGTAAACGTTATGTCCTCTTAACGGTGGTGGCTTTAGCGCTGGCGCCGGCCTACGCGTTGCCTCCACCTCAGGCGGCGGCAGCGCCGGTGAAGGCTGCGCCGAAACAGGAGACGGTTACCGAGCGCCCGGACCGCGTGTCAGCCGCCTTGTCCGCACGTCTCCAGAACAGCCGCGTTCTGGTCAGCGGCGAGACGACGGAAACGAGCCTTACTTACGCGAACACAGACGGAACGTTCACGACTGAGACTGCGAGCGGCCCGGAACGTGTTCGGCAGGACGGCACGTGGGTCCCTGTCGACACCCGACTGGTCACCGCGGACGGCGTGTTCAAGCCAAAGGCCGCCAAGGCTGTCCAGGAGTTCTCCGCGGGAGGAACAGGGCCCTTCGCCAAGCTCGTCCAGGGCACCGGGAAGTCGATCGCTCTCTCGTGGCCGACGACTCTTCCTGCCCCCAGGATCGAGAAGAACACGGCTACCTACGTCGACGCCGCCGGTTCTGGCGCCGACCTGGTGGTCACTTCTCTCGTCACGGGTATGCGGTTCGACATCGTCCTGCGGAAACGCCCAACCACGCCGGTGTCCTACGAGATTCCAATCACGCTCAACGGCCTGACACTCGGCGCGGCCGGCGGACGGCTCGAGTTGCGGGGCGGCAAGGACAAGCTGGTCGCGGCGACGAGCAAGCCCGCCATGTGGGAGGCCGGGACGACAGGTCAGGCCGGTGCGGGTCACGACAAGCCTCGCGATCGCGGTCGTCCCGGCAAGATCAGCGGCGAGCTGGCCACGCGGAACGGGAAGACCATGCTCGTGGTAACTCCCGACGCCGGATTCTTGTCGGACCCCACTACCAGTTTCCCCGTGACGGTGGACCCCTCGGTCGTACTGCCGATCAGTGGTGACACCGACGTCGACAACATCTTCGACTGGAACAACGCCAGCGGATCCTTCATGAAGGTCGGCGTGGACACCGGCGGTGAAATCTCCCGGGGCTATCTCAAGTTCGACACGGCCGGGCTGCCCTCCAGGGTCACGTCGGCGACGTTGAAGATGCGCAATATGGACGCCCCTTCCTGCGGTACGGCTGTAGGCAACGGCATTCAGGTCCGCCAGATCACCAGCAACTGGGACGTCAACACAATCGACTGGTCACCCCAGCCAACGAGCACCACTACCAATGCGGTGACCTCAAAGGAGGGCTCGCAAGGATACGTGGCCGGAGAGTGCGGCTCTGGCTACATGTCCTGGAATGTGACCAGCATCGTCAATGCCTGGGTTTCGGGCACCGCCAACTACGGGCTCGTCCTGCGTGCACCGTCGGAGTCGACGATCGGTTACTGGGTGTACTCGACGTCTGAGGAGACGGTGGAGTTCAACTACCCACCCAAACTGATCGTGACCTACACGGTCGCTCCCACAACCGGCACCCTGTCGGTCAGCCCGTCATCCGGCGCACGCACCAATTCACTCACCCCGACTTTACGGGCGCAGCTCAACGACGCCGATGGCGGCACCTTGAGCGGCAACTTCGAGGTACAGCGCAGCGGGTCGACGATCTGGACCGGCACCGCCACGGGTGTCGCGGCGGGCGGCGACGCCGTCATCCAGGTACCGTCCGGAATTCTCGCGAACGGAGACCAAATCAACTGGCGCGTCCGCGCCTATGACGGTGCCTCCTATTCGGCCTACAGCGACTGGCAGGCTCTGACGATCGACACGAGCGTACCCATTCCACCTGGCATCACCTGCGTCGACTACACCTCTGGCGTGTGGACGGCCAAGCAGACCGACCCGGTGGATTGCACCCTGGACTCCACCTCTCCCAATGTCGCCGGCTACTCCTGGCATCTGGACGATGATGTGGCCGCCTCGGTCGCCGGCGACCCCGCGACGGTAACCATCGACCCCGCCGACGGCTGGCACACCCTCACCGCGACTGCCGTCAACGCCGCAGGAACGGCATCGTCGGTGGCGACGTATTCCTTCGGAGTGGGAGTGGGCGAGGTCACGAAGCCCGCCACCGGGGACAGGACCCACGCCGCGCTGACTCTGGCTTCTCGAGCTGAGCCTGGCTATACCCAGGTCCGGTACGAATACCGCAGTGATGTGGATGACGACAACGCATGGGCGGCGATTCCGGTAGCGGATGTGACCGTACCCGGTTCCTCGACCACGCTCTCCGCTTGGCCGCAGACCCGGACCGACGTGAACGCCGACTTCCCCGACCTGACCTGGAACGTGGCCGCCACGTTGGCGAGCCGTGGCGACGGGCCCGTTGAGGTGCGGGCATGCTTCGTCGGCAGCCCCGAGCAGTGCTCCAACCCTGTGCTGGTCACACTGGAGCGAACCGCCTTCGGCGCATCGTACGGGACCAAGGCGCTCGGCCCGGGGGCCGTGTCGCTGCTTACGGGCGACTACTCCCTCCATGCGGGAGACGTGAGCGCGGATGATCTCGCGGTGTCCCGTGGCCACACCACCCTGGCTCCCGCCGCGAGCGGCGTCTTCGGGCGGGGATGGACGGCGTCCTTCCCCGCCGGCGCGTCGAGTGTCGCCGGAATGACCTTCACCGACCACTCCGCAGACGGCTACGTACTGCTGAAGGGATCCGACGGCAGCGAGTTGGCCTACGTTGCGCAGAGCGACGGCTCCTTCAAGGGCACAGGCGACAACGCCGACGGTTCGAAATTCCTGAAAGACAGCGCAACCCAGTTCACCCACGTCGACTCCGCCGGCGTGCGAACCGTGTTTACCTCGGCCAACGGCGTCTGGGGTGTGACATCGATCGACGAACCCGGCAGCGACAACACTACGACATACTCGCGGGATGGCCAGGGACGCGCCACCCGGATGCTCGCACCCGTACCAGCTGGAGTCGACTGCTCGGCCACGCTTGTCGCCGGATGCCGGGCGCTGAACATCACTTACGCGAGCGCAACCACCGCGACGGGCGTAGCGTCGGGGTGGGGCGACTACTCCGGTCAGGTGAAGTCGATCAGCTTCACTGCCTTCGATCCGGTCAGTTCGGCCATGAAGACGACCGTCATGGCGACGTACGCCTACGACTCCACCGGCCATTTGCGTACTGTCACCGATCCGCGAAGCGGTCTCGCGACAACCTACTATTACACCGGCGACGGCAGGGTTTCGCAGCTCACCCCACCAGGTCTGGCGGCCTGGACGTTCGCCTACGACACAAGCGGCAGGCTCGCCCACGTGTCCCGGACGAGCCCACAAGGTGAGCTCACCCAGGCGGTGGCCTATGGGGTGCCGATCGGAGGGACCGGGGCGCCGGTAACCCTGACCAGTGCGGTCACATCGACCTGGGGGCAGTCCGTCGACCTGCCGCGGATCGGTGCGGCCGTCTTCCCCGCCTCCCGTGTCCCCGCCCGGAACAGTGCCGGCGAATATACGCCGAACAGCGACGACTACCCTTACGCGTCGCTGACCTACCTCGATGTGAACGGCCGCGCCGTCAACACCGCGAACTACGGCGCGGGGGCGTGGCAGATTTCCACCACCCGTTACGACAGCAACGGCAACACCGTCTGGTCGCTGTCGCCCCCTAACCGTGCACAAGCACTGAGCCCAACCATCGACACCGACGCCTATGTGTCGGGCCTCACGAGTTCTGTCGAACGGGCCAATCTGCTGGCGTCTGCCACGACTTACACCAACAATGGCAGAGTGTTAACTCAGACCGGCCCGGCTCATCAGGTCACCCTGGCGTCCGGATCGGTGGCACTCTCGGCCCGGCAGCAGATCACATTCACCTACGACGAGGGCGCGCCTGCGGACCGAGTCGGTGCCGGTTTGGTGACCACCCAGGTCACCAAACCGCTCATCGTGGCCGGAACCGCCTCTGTCACCAGTGCCGATATTCAGACGGTCAAGACTGGATACGATCCCATCGCGGCCGGGGACACCAGTGGCTGGGAACTGTATCTGCCGACGAGTGTCACCACCGTGGTTCCCGGCGGCACTGACACTGTCATCAAGACCCGTTACGACGCTGCCGGGCGCGGGATCGAGCGGCGTATGCCCGCCTCATCGGGCACAGACGCGGGGACCGCGATAACCACCTACTACAAGGCGGGCAGTAATACCGTCAGCGCTTGTGGTAACAAACCCCAGTGGGCAGGCCGGGTCTGCCGTACCTCCCCCATCGCTCAGCCGACCGGTACTGCTCTCCCCATCAAAACCACCACCTATGACTATTACGGCCAGGCGGCGCAAATAGCCGAGGACAACGGCAGTGCTGTTCGCACCACCACACTCACCTTCGACAACGCGGGTAGGGTACTGAGCAAGTCGTTGGCCGTCTCCCCTGCATCATCGGGCGGGACACCGGTCCCTGTCGTCACCTACAGCTATGACAATGCGACAGGATTGGCACTCAAGGCCAGCACCAGCGGTGCGGAAATCACCGCCACATATGACTCGCTCGGTCGGATCACGTCTCAAACCGACGCCAGCGGCAACACCGCAACAACGACCTACGACGCCGCCGGACGAGTCTCCACCACGGGGGACGGAAAGGGCACGACGACCTATAACTATGACGGCTCCGACGCGAGTGGCCTGGCCGAGCGTCGTGGTCTCGTCACCAAGCTGACCACCGAGGCGGGTGTCTTCTTCGGTGCGTACAACCCCGACGGGCAGCTCACTGTTCAGGTCTACCCCGGCGGTCTGACGGCGAGCAACAGATACGACGCCGTCGGTGAGCGAACCAAGCTCACGTACGTCCGTAACAGCTCAACCTGGCTGGACTACACCCTTCGCTACGATGCCCACGGCCGTGTGGCCCAGCAGTCGGGGACCGCGGGTGGACAGGTATACAGGTATGACGGAGCGGGCCGGCTGACAAAGGTTGCCGACACCTACGCCGGTTCCTGTACTACTCGCGTCTACGGATTCGACCTCAACAGCAACCGGACAAGTCTGGCTAGCTACCCCGCCACCGGTGGTGGAGGCTGCTCCACGTCTACGACAGCGTCCACCAACACGCAATCTTATGATGCGGCGGATCGAATCACATCAGCAGGATACGGTTACGACGATTTCGGCCGCACCATGACGATACCCGCCGCGGATGCCGGTGGGACTGCGCTGGATGTCGCCTACTACGCCAATGACATGGTCGCCAGTCTCAGTCAGGACTACACCACCAAGTCCTACGACCTGGACCCACTCGGCCGGATAACATCCAGCACGATCAGCGGGCAGTACGCCTCCGGGACCACTGTCAATCACTACACCGACGACGGAGATTCCCCCGCGTGGATCACCGAGAGCGATGGCAGCTGGACGCGGAACATCGTCGGCCTCGACGGGCTCGCCGCCACGCTCACCAGCGCGGGGACGATAACTCTTCAACTCGCCAACCCCCACGGCGACATCGTCGCCGTCGCCGACCGGCTCGGCAGCGGCGTCAGCGCTTACTTCGAGCAGACTGAGTACGGAGTCGCTCGCCGCGACAACACGACGTCTCCCGCCCGATACGGATGGCTCGGCGGCTCACAGCGCTCTGGCGAGACTCTTGCGGGCCTCATCCTCATGGGGGCGCGTGTCTACAATCCGCGGACGGGTCGTTTCCTGTCGACGGATCCGGTCACGGGTGGGAGCGCCAACGCCTATGACTACGCCAAGCAGGACCCGATAGGAAACCTCGATCTCGACGGCACGGAATACTGCATCAGGCGCGCCGAGTCCCCGGGCTGGATCTATTGGGGCGTGGACATCTACATCAACGCCTGCATCAAGTCCGGAAAGACATACTTCAACAGATATTCCAGTTACTGGGAGTTCGACAACTGGGGTACCCTGGGCTTCGCTTCGTACGTCACCTCAAAGTCCGGCGCGAATCCTCCAACCGATACCACCAGAACGTGGTATCTATATGGTCGGGCAAAGTTCAAGGCGGGCGTAAAAATCCCCTTCACCAACGTGGCGGCCGGTGTGCAGGTTGGCTACATCAACTACGCGGCAACCCTGTACGTCAAAAACAAAACGACCATCACCTACAAGGTGACCGACTGGAAGATTTACAGCATGCTGTAGCAATGGCCCTGGGATAGCGGCGACAGAAGATACCGATCAGGGGCGGGACGGAGTGGAGCTCCGCATCCCGCCCCTGTGTGATGCATCAGGCCTGGATGCGTCACGTGTTCTGCGGATAGGCGGCAATGATGAATCCTCGCGCGCGCAAGCGACTCGTGCGACCGCTGTCCATATTTCTGGACCTAATCCTTTGGGGCACTGCGGCGGTGATCCTGATGGTCGTCGCCGGAAGCATCGTGGGGCTGCGACTGGAGTGGCGAATAGGCGGACTCGGGAGCTCTCGGGCCTGCGTGGAGTTGCCGGTGGACGACACATATTCCGCGGAGTCGAGGATCGGCCTGCCGGCCAGTCGGGCACCGGCGGCGGGTGTCGAGGTGCGCCCCGATGTCATCTCGGTGTGCAAATCCACTCCCACTGCCAGGGAACGCTGGCTCAGTGGTCTCGCGGAATCGCCAGGCTTCTTACTGACGCTCGGAGTGCTGGTGGGGCTCAGAATCCTGCTGGCCAAGATGCGGCGACGAGGGCTTCGTGACGCGTCCATTCCGAAATTCGCACGAAGATTCGGTGTTTTTCTGATCGTGGGCGCCCTTTTATTCCCCGCCGCGGCACAGCTCGGGCGGATGGCGTTCGTAGGCGCGGTCGTGACAGATGGAGTCGCAGGGGCAGCGCTGACGCCGGATATCTGGGATCACGCCCGTTTCGACCTGGTGGGCGGGATCGATTACGAGATCGCGCTGCTGGGACTGGTGATTATTTGGGTGTCAAAAATACTGCAGTATCGGATGTCGGAAACAGATGACGCCGTCAGTAGGAACGACCCAGGCCTTGAGCTGTGACGGTTCTCCTTCTCTACATCCCGGTCGATGACGTGCGGAAGCAATCGTCAATACCTGTGGATCAAGATCTCTAAGCGGCTATCGATTGGTCCTCGATAGCCGGTGATTCCTCAGGCCGCTCGACAAGCTTGCCTTGGACGAACGTCGCCCCGGCGTGGACCAGGGCGACCAGGTGAGAGCGCGTTGACCGCACGCCAGCGCTTTTGCGCCGACTCGATAAGCTTGAAGGCCATCGCGAGCCCGGCAGCACGCGAGCCCGGCCCTTGGTGACCTTGGTCCGGTGCCGGACGGTGGCGAAGGTGGACTCGATGGGGTTGGTGGTGCGCAGGTGTACCCAGTGCTCGGCCGGGTAATCGTAGAAAGCGAGCAGCTCGTCGAGGTCGTCGACCACCTTGGCGACTGCCTTACTTGGCGCCGTAGGCGGCCCGGAAGTCCTCGACCGCGCGCCCGGCGTGGTCCTTGTCCTCGGCGTTCCAGATCTCCGCCAGCGCCTTCTTGGCCCCCGGGTGCGCCGACTTCGGGAGCGCCCGAGAAATCTCGTGAAACCAGCATCTTTGAGCCCTGGTCTGTGAAAACACCTCGCCCAGTGCGAACCAGAAGCCGAGCGCGCCGTCCCCGATGGCCAGCACCGGCGCCCGCATCCCGCGCCGCCTGCAGTCACGCTGCAGGTCGGCCCATGACTCGGCCGACTCGCGGTAGCCGTCGGTCAGCGCGACGAGCTCCTCGCGGCCGTCGGCGCGTACGCCGATCATCACCAGCAGGCACAGCTTGTGCTCCTCCAGTCGGATGTTGACGCGGATGCCGTCGACCCACAGGTAGACATAGTCGACTCCGGACAGGTCGCGGGCGGCGAAGGTGCGCTGCTCGGTCTTCCAGGTCTCGGTCAGCTTGGTGATCACCGGGGCTGACAGGCCCGCCGTCGAACCGAGGAACTGCCCCAGCGCGGCCCTGAAGTCCCCCGAGGACAGGCCATGCAAGTACAGCAGCGGTAGCACCTCGGTGAGCTGGGGCGTCTTGAGCGCCCAGGCGGGCAGGATCGCCGAGGAGAATCGCATCCGCTGGCCCGTGGCCTCGTCGATGCGCTTGTCGTTGATGCGCGGGGCCTTCACTTCGATCGCTCCGGCCGCGATGAGGATCTCGCGCGGGGTGTGGGAACCGTTGCGCACGACCAGGCGACGGCCCGCCTCGTCGCGCTCGTCGGCGAAGGTGGCGATGTAAGCGTCGACCTCAGCCTGCAGGGCAGCGGAGAGCATCTTGCGCGCGCCCTCGCGCACGAGCTGGTCGATCAGCGAGGACGAAACAGGCGCCGGGGCGTCGTCGCCAGCGGACAGTTCGGGCACTACGGTAAGCGGCACGGGTGTGCCTTCCCGACCGACGTTGGCGTGTCGGCCTTATCTCGAAACCATGATCAAATGATTCGGGAAGGTACACCCTTCCCGGCAGGTCCACAGGTTTCGATCATTGCTCGACGTGTGTCCAGTCGGTCACCGACAACTAGATGCTGACGGATGGGTACTTCGGGGCGTGACGTACCATCGAGGACGCTCGTGAGGAGGGCCGTCCACACCCAGGTGGGAGATCATGTTCCGCACGCTGATGAAGTCGAAGATCCACCGCGCCACCGTCACGCAGGCCGATCTGCACTACGTCGGCTCGGTGACGATCAGCGCGGACCTGATGGCCGAGGCGAACCTCGTCGAGGGTGAGAAGGTCGACATCGTCGACATCGACAACGGCGCCCGCCTGTCCACGTACGTCATCGAGGGCCCGGCGGGCTCCGGCGTCATCGGTATCAACGGCGCCGCCGCCCGCCTCATCTCGGTCGGCGACCTCGTGATCATCATCGCGTACGCGCTGGTCGCCGAGGAGGAGGTCAAGGCGCTGAAGCCGCGCGTCGTCTTCGTCGACCGTGACAACAGGCCGATCCACGTGGGCGACGACCCCGCCGCCGTCCCCGACGGCACGGGTTTGGTCCCCGGCGACCTCGCCCCGCCCGCCCTTCCCTGACCCGCCCGCCGGCGTGTTCCGCCACTTCGCCCACGCTGTTGGCCCGCTGAGGAAGCTCGCCGCCGTGCCACCCGCACCCAGGCACGGCGGCGATACCTAAGGATCGCAACGCACTGTATTTGGTGCGTTACTCTTTGGCGTGTGACCCCCGCACCTGCCACGACCTACACTCGCGACATGAGTGAGAACGCGTTCGAGGTGCCGCTGGACGAGGCCGGTGGCCACCTGCCCGACGTCATCGCCACCGCTGCCCAGCGCCACACGATCGCCTATCTCACTGATCAGGGTCGCCGAGTCGCCGCGATCATGCCGACGGACGAAGCCTGGTACTGGACGCCCGGGTGGCAGGAGGCCGAGGCCGAGGCCGATGCCGATATCCGAGAGGGCTGGACTCGTTCCTTCGACAGCATGGACGATCTCTTCGCGGAAATAGACGCGGTCCGCGGAGAAGACCTTCGGTGAGATTCGAGCGCACGGCTGGCTTCCTCCGAGACGCGGCCCGGCTTCCTCCAGAGCACTACGCGATGTTCAGAGCGCTGTCCACAAATACTTTGTTCCGGCGTTGGAGCAGGGAGCACACACGGGCCGCGTCCCCTGGCCAGTACGTCTACGCATCCATAAACTCACCAGCACCCGGGTCTACTCGTTGACTTGGAACTTCGCCTCGCCTGACGGCAGAGCGACGTTCGAGTTCGACACGGCCGATGACGGTTCACCCCTCCTCCTCTGGCGCCGCATCGGTGATCATTCTATTTACGACCGCCCTTGACGTCGGCTTATGCCAGTCCGGGCGGCTGGGGCTGCCGCGTCCGGCGTAGGTGTGTCGCCGTCGGTACGGTCGCAGGCTCGCAAAGCGGAGTAACGAGTGCCATGACCTGGCGCGCGCGATGGGGGCGCTCGGGCGGCACGGCCGGCTTCCAGCTGAATGAGGTGTGATCGGCGGGCAGCGCGGGGTGTCAGAGGAGGGTCATCTGGCCGGAGCCCGCGAGGGGGTCGCGGTGCTTGCGCAGGTGCCGCCACCGGGGCAGGTCGTCGAGGTAGGACCACGACAGGCGGTGGTGAGGTGTCGGGCCCGTCTCCGCCAGCGCCTGCTGGTGGACGGGGGATGGATAGCCCGCGTTGGCGGCGAAGCCGTACGCCGGGTGCTCCTGGCCGATCTCCGCCATCAGCCGGTCGCGGTGGACCTTGGCCAGCACCGACGCGGCGGCCACCGACACCGAGCGCTGGTCGGCCTTGACCTCGCACCGCACCCGCCACGGCCGGCCGAGGAAGTCGTGCGCGCCGTCGAGGAGCACGACGTCGGGCCGCAGCGGCAGGGCCTCCAGCGCCCGGCACGCGGCCCGGCGCAGCGCCTCGGTCATGCCGACCTCGTCGATTTCCTCCGGGCCCGACTCGCCGTACGCGTGACAGGTGAGCCAGTCGGGCAGGACCGCGGCGAACGCCTCACGCTGCGCCGGGCCGAGCAGCTTGGAGTCGGTCAGCCGGACCGTGCGCTCCCCGCGTCCCGGCAGCTCGGGCGGCGGGCCGAAGGCGGTGACGGCGGCGCAGACCACCGCCGGGCCCGCCCACGCGCCGCGGCCGACCTCGTCCACGCCCGCGATGTGGACCGCCCCCGCGGCACGCAGTTCGTTCTCGATCTCGTATCCGGCCGCCCGCCGTGGCGGGACGGCGGGCACGGAGTCGGCGGGGTCAAGCCCGGGCAAGGCGTCGGTCATCCCGCCATCATTCCAGGAGCCCGCACGCCGATCCCGGCAGTTCAGTCCGACAGTTCAGTCCGAATCGCCGATCTCGTAGATGTCGACACGCCATGGCAGGTGCGCGCGCACCGGCTCCCACCGTTTGAGGTCGGCGGCGAGGACGGGGAAGGCGAGATACCGGGCCACGGCCACCGTGTGCGCCGCCGCCATGTCCTGCTGCTCCGTGAGGTGCGCCGAGACCGCCGACAGGCGGAGCACGTCCTCGGTGGAGGCGATCGGCTCCAGCCGGACGTGCTCCAGCCGGTGGATCATCCCGTGGACGGCCTCGGTCTGCGCTTCGCTCAGGGTGTGCTGGGCCGCGGCGAGAGTGATGACGGGGACGCTCATGCGGACGGCGTGCTCGTCCAGGGCCGCGACGAGATTCGCCACCACCGGATCCCCTCTGCCGAGTTCGCTTATCGTGACGTCGTCGAGGACGTATCCGACACTCATGGGGTCGCGGGTCGCCGCAGGTGCTCGATCGCGCCCTGTGCGATGCGTTCGGCCTTGGCCACGGCGTCGGGGTCCGCCTTCGCCCGTGCGAGAAGCCCTTCGAACGCCAGCCGCTGGCGGAGCCGAAGTGTCTTGTGCTCTTCCAGAAGCTGGGTCAGCACGTCGGCCAACGTGGTGCCGCGTCCTCCCTGGTTGGCCAGCTCGTTGAGCTCGTCGCGAATCGCTTTGGGAACCTTGATGCTGGTCATGTCAGCAGTCATACCAGAATTCTACCGGGTAGAATATCGGTATGCCAGATCGGTTGATGGCGGTGCGGGGAGGGCGATGTCGCCGGCCGCCGGCCGCCCGGCGCGTCCATGGAGGGACGCGCCGGGCCGTCGGCGGGATCAGGAGCAGGTGGTGCCGTTGAGGGTGAAGGCGGTCGGCTTGGGGTTGGCGCCGGTGTAGCTGCCGTTGAAGCCGATGTAGACGGACTGGCCGGCCTTGATGGTCCTGTTCCAGTCGAGGTTGGTGGCGGTGACGTCGGTTCCGGTCTGGGTCCAGGTGGCCGACCAGCCGGGCGGATTGATCTTCTGGGTGCCGGGGAAGGCGAACTTCAGGGTCCAGCCGTTGACCGCCGTGGTGCCGGTGTTGGTGATCGTCACGGCCACGGTGAACCCGCCGTCCCAGGTGGTGGGCGCGTACGTCACCCTGCATTCGGTATCGGACGACGGGGACGGGCTGGGCGAGGACGTTCCCCCGGGTTGCGCGACGGCGGTGTACGGCGCCGAGGGGATGCTCAGGTTGCCGGCGGCGTCGCGGGCCACGACCTGGAAGGTGTACGACTGGCCGCCTTCGAGGCCGGTGACGATGTCGCGGGGGGTGGCGTTCTCGCCCTCGTAGGCGTAGCCGTGGTCGGTCCGCCGGAACAGGTCATAGCGGGGCGGGACGCCGCTGTCGTCGGAGACGGTGTTCCAGGAGAGGAAGACTCCGCCGGGTACGGACATCCCGCTCACGGTGGCCAGTCCGGTCGGTGTGCCGGGCGGAGTGGTGTCGGTCCCGGGGCTCGGGCTGGCGGTGGGCGGTTCGACCATGGCCCGCTGGCGGACCATGTCGGAGGGTGCGCTGAGGTTGCCCGCGGCGTCCTTCGCCACGACATAGAACAGGTAGTCGCGTCCGGGGGTGAGATCGCCCACGATCGCGAGGACCTTGTCGTCGGTCTGTGCGGAGACCTGGGCCGGCACCCGGCTGAAGGCGCCGTCGATCCATGCGTACACCTCGTAGCCGGAGACGGCCACATTGTCGGTGGAGCGGGTCCACGTCAGGCCGGCCGCTCCGTTGACGAAGACGCTGTACGGCCCCGGGCCCTCGGGACGGGTGGGCGGGGTCCGGTCGATCGGGGTCGGACTGGGCGGGGGACTGGACGGCGGCATGCCGCTGAGGTAGTTCGCGCTCGCCGTCAGTTCGTTGGACGGCGGGCCCGCGTTCCCCGCCGCGTCCCTGGCGACGATCCGGAACGTGTACGACTGCCCCAGGGTGAGGCCGCTGACGATGGAACCCGTGCCGGTCGTCGTACGGATGGCCGAGAAGACGCCGTCCTGCTTGACCTGGACGTCGTAGCCGGTCACCCCGACGTCGTCGGTCGCGGCGCCCCAGCACAGCGACACACCGATGCCGAGGCCCGACCCGGGCGCGGCGGGCAGCGGGCAGTGGAACAGCGTTCCCGGCACGCTGGGCGGGGTGGTGTCCGCGGTGCCCACGGCAGGCGCGGCGGACGCGGCGAGCGCGAGGCCGGCGCCCAGGATCGCTGCGGCCGGACGGAGACCCTTGACGGGCATGTGGTTCACCTTTCCGATGGGGGCGGCCCGGCGCATCGGGGGGACGCGCCGGGCCGTCGGCGGGATCAGGAGCAGGTGGTGCCGTTGAGGGTGAAGGCGGTCGGCTTGGGGTTGGCGCCGGTGTAGGTGCCCTGGAAGCCGATCTGGGTGGACTGGCCGGGGTTGATGGCCTTGTTCCAGTCGAGGTTGGTGGCGGTGACGTTGGTTCCGGTCTGGGTCCAGGTGGCCGACCAGCCGGGTGGGCTGATCTTCTGGGTGCCGGGGAAGGTGAACTTCAGGGTCCAGCCGTTGATCGCGGTGGTGCCGGTGTTGGCGATCGTGATGGTCGCGGTGAACCCGCCGCCCCAGTCGTTGGCCGCGTACGTCACCGTGCAGCCGGCGCCGGCCGAGGGAGACGGGCTGGGAGACGGGGATGGGCTGGGCGAGGGGGACGGGCTCGGTGAGGGGCTGGGTGAGGGCAGGCCGCTCTGGGCGGTCGCGGTCAGCGTGGCCGAGGGCTGGCTGGTGTTGCCGGCCGCGTCCCTGGCCACCACGTAGAACGTGTAGCTCGTGCCGGCGACCAGCCTCTCCGCGACGTAGAGGGTCATCGTCGATGAGCCGATCTTGGTGAAGCCGGCGCCCTGCCTCATGTACACGTCGTAGCCCGCGACCCCGGTGTCGTCGGTCGAGGCGGTCCAGCACATCGGCACCGCGTTCTCGAAGTCCGCCCCGCAGACCCGCAGCCCGGTGGGCGCGCTCGGCGGCGTGGAGTCCACCGGAGACGGCGAGGAGGACGGCGACGGGCTGGGGGAGGGGGACGGGGACGGCGAAGGCGACGGGGAGGCGGTGCCGCCGGGTGGGGTGCCCCAGACCAGCGTGTTCCCGTCGTACACCGGCACGTGGGAGGCCGCCGACGCCGACCAGTCGTTGGCCGGGTCCCAGGCCGCGCCGTTCGGCACCGAGATCCGCAGCTGCGTGCCCCGCTTGTAGAGCTGCGCGTCGCCGGGGTAGATCGGCTTGCCGGTGCAGTCCACTTCGGCGTAGTAGGTGCGCTCCCCGGCGGACGCCGGCCCGCTGACCGTGCAGCCGTTGCTGTCGCCGCCGGTCACCTTCACCTGCGAGATCGAGGTGGAGCCGTCCAGTGTGAAGTAGTAACGCGCCTTGCCCGACTGGAGCACGCGCGGTGGCCAGTTCGACGTGTTGGTGATGGTGACGGTCATGGACGTGCCGTCCACGCCGGTGTAGACGTTGCCGGTCTCGGCGCGGATCTCCTGGTACTTCTCCTCCGGCGCGGGGAAGCCCGCCACCGGCGTCCCGCCGTACTCCTTCGCGAAGCGCGCGAGCACGTTGGTGATGCCGGAGTTGTAGTCGATCGCCACCTCGTTGCGGACGTAGTCCGTACGGCTGTCGGTGTAGGCGTCGGCCTGGTCGGGGCCGCCGGCGAGCGCGCCGTACAGGACGTGCAGGTTCGGGCCGGTGGTGTCGCTCATGTAGCCGAGGTACTGGCCGCTGGCCGCGCGATGGTGGACGTGCGTGGGCGGGTTGGTCCCGAAGCCGACCATGTAGCTGGAGCGGCGGGGATTGTCCCCGAGCGCGTAGTCGACCTGACGTTTGGCGAAGTCGTGGTAGCGCGCGTAGAGCGGGTCCCCGGGCCCGAGATGGTCGGCGTAGACCAGGGCCACCCAGGCGGTGTTCAGCGCCATGCGCAGCGAGGCCCAGTTGAAGATGTAGGCGAGGCCGCCGGGGGTGACCGGCCCCTTCTTGCCCTTGTATCCGGCCGTCCAGTAGTCGAGGTAGCGCCGGACGTCGTCCGTGTACTTCTGCTCACCGGTGAGCGTCGCCATCAGGGCGTAGACGCCGTACTCCTTGTCGTTCCACCCCAGCCCGAAGGTGTACGCGGGCACGGTGGTGCCGCCCGTGCCCTGGCCCACGTCGGGCTCGCTGCCCATCTTCGGGTAGAACTCGCGGGCCTTGTCCAGGTAGCTGCCGGTGCCGGTGGCCCGGTAGAGCCACACGGCCGCCCAGGCCAGCTCGTCCCAGTACATCTTGGTCGCGCCGGGATGGTCGGCGCCGCCCTCCCAGGTCGAGTTGTAGTAGCCGGAGATGCCCGGCACGCAGCTCGTGTACGCCGTGTCCTGGCCGTTCGTGCCCTTGGTCGTGTCGGCGAACGTGAACAGCTGCCTGGCGTGGGTCAGCAGCGTGTCCGCGTACGCCGGGTCGGTCTGGCGGAAGGCCATCGAGGAGGCCGCCATCGCGGCGGCGGTCTCGGCGACGACGTCGGTGCCCTTGCAGGTCGGCGTGATCTTGTAGACGGGCCGCGACATGCCCTTGATGTCGATCACCTCGGGCGGGCCCCAGTACGCGTGGTCCACGCTGCCGTCGCCCACCTGGACGTACAACGTCTCCGGTTCGGGGTGGGCGGCGATCAGGTAGTCGGTGGCCCATTTCAGGTTGTTCAGCATGGGCGTGAGCTGGGTGCCGTACCCGGACCGGTTCTCGACCACCCCCCAGGCCAGCATCGTCGTGGTGAACGCCATCGGGAAGCCGAACTTGACGTGGTCACCCGCGTCGTACCAGCCGCCGGACAGGTCCACCCCGGCCGCCTTGCCGTCGTTGAGCGTGCGGTCGCCGCGCCACTCGACGCGGCTCCAGTCGGGCTTCCTGCCCGACTGCTGCGCCTCGTAGAAGTAGATCGACTTCTGCAGGGCCTCGGTGTAGTTGTACGACCCCGCGGCCTGCGCGGGCGTGGACCCGGGCACGAGCAGGGCGGCCAGCACGGCGGCCACCCCGCCCAGGGACAGCAGTCTCATCGAAGGCCTCGTCTCAGGAGCAGGTGGTTCCGTTGAGGGTGAAGGCGGTCGGCTTGGGGTTGGCGCCGGTGTAGGTGCCCTGGAAGCCGATCTGGGTGGACTGGCCGGGGTTGATGGCCTTGTTCCAGTCGAGGTTGGTGGCGGTGACGTTGGTTCCGGTCTGGGTCCAGGTGGCCGACCAGCCGGGCGGGCTGATCTTCTGGGTGCCGGGGAAGGTGAACTTCAGGGTCCAGCCGTTGATCGGGGTGGTGCCGGTGTTGGCGATCGTGATGGTCGCGGTGAACCCGCCGCCCCAGTCGTTGGCCGCGTACGTCACCGTGCAGCCGGCGCCGGCCGAGGGAGACGGGCTGGGAGACGGGGACGGGCTGGGCGAGGGAGACGGGCTCGGCGAGGGTGACGGACTCGGCAGGCCGCTCTGGGCGGTCGCGGTCAGCGTGGCCGAGGGCTGGCTGGTGTTGCCGGCCGCGTCCCTGGCCACCACGTAGAACGTGTACTGGTCCCCGGGCCTCAGGCCGCCCGCGTAGTAGATCCTTTGCGTGGTCGACCCGAACTTGACGAATCCGGTGCCCTGCTGGATGTAGACGTCGTATTCGACGTATCCGGAGTCGTCGGTCGAGGCGTTCCAGCACATGGGGACCGCGCCCTGGAAGTGGTAATCGCACACGTGCAGATTCGTGGGCTGGGTCGGCGGCGTGGTGTCCTGCGGGGAAGGCGAGGCGGACGGGGATGCCGAGGGCGAGGCCGAGGGGGAGATCGACGGCGAGACGCCGGGCGAGGGCTCGGCGCCGGGCGGCGTGCCCCAGATGAGGCGGCCGTCGTTGCCGTACAGGGTCATGTGGTCCGCGCCCTTGGCCGACCAGTCGTTGGACGGGTCCCAGGCCGCGCCGTCGGCCACGCCGACGCGCAGCTGCACCTCGCGGCGGAACTCCGACTGGCCGCCCGGGAAGATGAGCGTCCCGGTGCAGTCGACCTCGGCGTAGTAGGTGCGCCCCTCCAGCAGGTGCGGCCCGGTGGGCTGCTTGCACTGCGTGTAGGACGTGCTCACCGTGACCTGGCTCGCCGTGGTCGAGCCGTCGAGGGTGAAGTAGTAGCGGAACTTCGCCTTGTCGAGCACGGTCGCCGGCCAGGCCGACTTGTTGATGACGAACGTCTTGGCCGCCGTCTCCCGGGTCGTGTGGGTGATCGTCGGCTCCAGATAGAACTCGGGGCCGTCGGGCGTCTCGCGCGGCAGCGTGGCCAGGGGGGAGCCGCCGTACTTGCCGTAGAGGACGGCGAGCGAGCTGGTGATGCCGGAGTTGAAGTCGAGCGCGACCTCGTTCTTCACGTAGTCGCCGCGGCTGTCGGTGTAGGCGTCGGCGCCGTCCGGGCCGCCCACGAGGGCGCCGTACAGGACGTGCCTGCTGACGGCGGGCTCGCTGTCGGGGCCGCCGTTGGTCCAGGCGCCGTGCGCGCCGCGGTGGTGCGGGTTGCGCGGCGGGTTGGTCCCGAAGCCGATCATGTAGCTGGAGCGGCGCGGGTTGTCGCCGAGCGCGTAGTCGACCTGGCGCTTGCCGAAGTCGTGGTAGCGCGTGTAGAGCGGGTCACCGGAGCCGAGGAAGTCGGCGTACCTCATCGCGACGAAGGCCGTGTTGGCGGCCATGCGCAGCGAGGCCCAGTAGAAGATGTAGGCGAGGCCACCCGGGGTGACCGTGCCCTTCTTGCCCTTGTAGTCGACCGTCCAGTAGTCGAGGTAGCGCCGGACGTCGTCCGCGTACTTCTGCTCGCCGGTCAGCTCGGCCATCTGCTCGTAGACGGCGTACTGCTTGTCGTTCCAGCCGAAGCCGAAGTTGAACACCGGCACCTGTACGCCGTTGCTCCCCGGGTCCTCCTGCGTGCCCATCTTGGGGTAGAACTCGCGGGCCCGGGAGAGGTAGCTCGCGGTGCCGGTGGCCCGGTAGAGCCAGACGGAGGCCCAGGCCAGCTCGTCCCAGTACATCTTCGTGGCGCCCTCGACCTGGCCGCCTTCGCCGGTGGAGTTGTAGAAGCCCTGCGCGGCGCTGACGCAGTTCACGTACGCCGTGTCGCGGCCGTTCGTGCCCTTGGTCGTGTCGGCGAACGTGAACAGCTGCTTGGCGTGGGTGAGCAGCGTGTCGGCGTACGCCGGGTCGGTCGGCCGGAAGACGACCGACGAGGCGGCCATCGCGGCGGCGGTCTCGGCGGCGACGTCGGTGCCCGGGCACGACGCGGTGATCTTGTAGACCGGCCGCTTGTGGCCCTTGGCCTCGACGGTCTCCGGCGCGCCCCAGTAGGAGTGGTCCTCGCCGCCGTCGCCGACCTGCACGTACAGGACGTTCGGCTCGGGATGGGCGTGGATGAAGTAGTCGTTCGACTGCCGGAGCGTGCGCAGCAGGTACGGCAACTGGCCCGAGCGCTCGTACGCCGCCCGGTAGTCCGCGCCGCCCCAGGCCAGGGTGGTGGTCATGGACGCCATAGGGAAGCCGAACTTCACGTGGTCGCCGGCGTCGTAGAAGCCGCCCGACAGGTCCACCCCCGCGGACTTCCCGTCGTTGACGGTCGAGTCGGCCCGCCAGGTCACCCGGTTGCCGGACGGCAGGTGCCCCGATTCCTGCGCCTCGTAGAACAGGAACGACTTCTGCAGCGCCTCCCCGTAATTGAAGGAGGCGGCCGAGACGGGGGTGGAGGTCGCGGTGACGGCCAGCAGGGCGCCGGCCAGTGCGGTCGCCGTGCTCGCGCTCAGCAGCCGTCGCGGTAGTCGCATCACTTGCCCCTCGGAAGGACGTCGGGCCGGCCCCGTGCGTGCGGGGCCGCCCCGGAACGGGCGGGACGATCTCGGGAGGGCTCCCGCCCGGATGGTGCGTACGCGAGGTGGCGCGATCCAAGCACGCTCCGGTCACGGACCCGTACGGCCAGGTCAGAGCGGCCGAGGGCATGTCGCGGAGCTGAAACTTTCAGCTCGCCGCCCGCCGGCGGGGACGACGGCGGGCGGCGGCTCGGCCGGCTACGCCTGCACCGGGGCGGGCGAGTATGCCTCGACGTCGTGGTGCCGCATCCGGTGGATCAGCGTGTCGAGCGCCCAGGCGCCGGGCCCGAAGACGGCGATGAGGAAGAACGACCAGCAGAACATGGCCGCCGCCTCGCCGCCGTTCAGGAGCGGGAACAGGTTCTGCGGCGCGTGGACCACGAAGTAGGCGTACGCCATCGAGCCCGAGCAGAGCAGCGCGCTGACACGGGTGAGCAGCCCGGCGAGGACGAGCGCCCCGAACACCAGCTGGATGGCCGCCGCCCACCAGCTCGGCCACGTGCCGAACGCCACGGCATGGCCGGTTCCGCGGTTGCCGCCCAGCACGCCGAAGATCGTCGCCGCGCCGTGGCAGACGAACAGCAGCCCCGTCACGATGCGGAACAGCGAGAGGACTGGTTCGCGGATCTGGTCCGATTTCATGTGATCACCTTCTTGTCGTGCCTGCCGGGAGGGCCTCGCCGCGTACGCGCGATCGCGCTGCGGGCAGGCCCATGAGAACGCGCCGGAAAAGCGGAAACCGGCGGAAGGGAAAGAGGAACTCCGGCCGTCGCCTATCTATAGTCAGAGTTCAGTAAACCGGCCGTCATTTCCGCCATCCCGTGGCTCACATTGTCGGCGAATTGGACGTCCGGCGGCAGGAAGCCGCGCGGTCCTGCGCCAAAAGGCGCGGATTTCCTGGTCAAAGCCTGGAACGAGCAGCATCGTCGTTGATGTGCGGTGTTTCGCCCATGGACCACGGTGGCCGCGCCTCGCTTATTCAACGGTGAATACGCGTGGGGCGGCGTAGCCCCAAGATTGCTTATAGGGGTACCCCTAGTCAAGACTTCAAGTAATTCTCCGTCAGGTTGTTGCCACGTGGCGTCGGCGGACGCGTGACGGCACCCCGGTCACCTGCCGGTTCTTCTGACGGGCGGTCCGCCTAATTCCGGGAGACCGCGTGAAACTTTCTCGCGGATCCCCTTCCGTGCTGCGACTGTCACCGTCCGTCATCGCGGGGGTGCGCGCGGGCTACCTCGTCCACAGGCACTCCTGCGCCGTCCGCACGAGTGCCATCAACCCGGGCGACAGCCGTTCGGTCCGCCAGGCGAGCGCGTAGGTCAGGCGGAGGTCGCCCGCGTCCAGGGGGACGAAGGCGACATCGTCCCTGCGGACGGACGTGACGACCAGGAGCGGAGTGGGCAGCAGACCGACGCCGGCCGCGACCAGGTCGAGCGCGGCGGCGAAGTCGTCGATCTCGTCGGCCACCACGTGCTGCCGGTGCGGCCCGAGACGGGCGGCCAGCCGTGCCCACACCCCGCCGGGCGGGCGTTCGCGCGGCATCAGCACACGATGCCGCGCGAGCCGCTCGGGCTGCAGGCGGGGCAGGCCGGCGAGCGGGTCTCCGGCCGGTACGGCCAGGTGACCGACGGGCACGTGGAAACGGGCGACCGTGGTCAGCTCCCGCGGGAAGGGCGCCGCGAGGATGGCCGCGGTCACCTCGCCGGCGGCGAGGGCCGCGACGGCGGCGGCGCGGCCGGCCGGGCGCAGTTCCACCTCGGCCGGAGGATCGCGGCGCGCCATCCGGCGGGCGATCCGCGCCGCGAGGCCGCCGGTGAGCGGGGGATAGGCCAGGCGGACACCGTCGCCCTCCGGTGCCGCGAGCCGTCTCGCCTCGGCCGAGAAGGCGGCCGCCGACTCCAGCAACGCCTCGGCGTACGGCAGCAGCGCCTTCCCGGCCGGCGACAGGTGGACCTCCCGGCTCGTCCGCTCGAACAGGCGGACCCCGAGCGCGCGCTCGAGACGGCCGACGGCCTGGCTCGCGGCGGGCTGGGAGACGCCCAGCTCGGCGGCGGCGCGGGAGAAGCTGAGATGCCGGGCGACGACGGAGAAGCAGCCGATGTCGCGCAGCGGCGGGCCGGAGTCCACGCTCAAGTATGGGGAGATCAGACGGTCCGGCGCAGACGCAGGTCGCAGCCCGTCTGGCGGTAGAACGCCAACTGGTCGTAATAGACCCGCCCGCTGGCGAACACGCCGTCGTCGCCCATCGTGTAGGCGCCCGCCGCCGGGAAAACCACGCGGCGGCCGGTGCCCGTGATCTCCGTGCCGCCCGGCAGCAGCAGCACGCCGGTGTGGGTGCCGCTGAACGTCCACTCCACGGACGATGGTGTCGTCGAGGACGGTTCGTGTGGTGGTCTCGTTGTGCATGTCGGGGAACGCCGTGAAGAGCTGCCGGAAGTACCACCCGATCTGCTCGTGACCCTCCATCACCCCCGCGGGCGTGACGAAGACGGCGTCCGTGCCGAAGCAGCGGAGCACCCGCTCCTCGTCCTGGGAGCCGATCGCGTCCGTGAGCGCGTCGAGCAGCGCGCTGATCTCGCCCATCCGCCTCCCGTTTCCCGTCCGGGAACTCCTACCCGTGGCGACGGGTTTCGACGCCGGGGCCGCGGCGCCCGGGGCTCACGTGGGGGCTCAGGGCTCACGCGGTCGACGTGGGAGCGGGGTCGGCATGGGCGCGGGGTCGGCATGGGGGTTCAGGGCTTGCGGGCGACTCCGCACAGCGCGTCGACCTCGGGCGCCTCCCCGAACTGGCTGGGCTCGGGCCGCCACCGCGACACCGACACCACACCCGGCTCCAGCAGCGTGAGACCGTCGAAGAAGCGAGCGAACTGCTCGGGCGTCCGCAGCCGGTAGGGGTCGCCGCCCTCGGCGCGGATGCGCTCGGCCTCGTCGGCCGCCTCGGGCGCGACGACCTTCGTGCCGTCCTCGAACACCAGATGACTGCCGGACGGCAGGGCGTCCATGAGGTGACGCACGATCCCGTACGCCTCCTCGTCGTCGAGCACCTGGCCCATGATGCCCAGCAGCATGAGCGCCACCGGCTCGCCGAAGTCGAGCGTCTTCGACGCGGCCCGCAGGATCTTGTCCGGTTCGCGTACGTCGGCCTCGATGTAGTCGGTCACGCCGGGCGGGCTGCTGGTCAGCAGGGCGTTGGCGTGCACCAGCACCAAGGGGTCGTTGTCGACGTACACGACCCGCGACTCCGGCGCCACCCGCTGGGCCACCTGGTGCGTGTTGTCGGCGGTCGGCAGGCCGGTGCCGATGTCGAGGAACTGCCGGATGCCGACCTCGCCCGCCAGGTGCCGTACGGCCCGGCCGAGGAAGCCCCGCGACTGCCGGGCGATGTCCACGATGCCGGGGTACGCCTGCCGGATCTGCCCGCCGAGTTCGCGGTCGACGGTGAAGTGGTCCTTGCCGCCCAGGAAGTAGTTCCAGATGCGTGCCGAGTGGGGCACGCTCGTGTCGAGCTTGGGACGGTGCTCCTCGCCGGGACCGTCCGCCGGTACTTCGCTCACCCGGTCCTCCTGCCGTCAGTTGATCACCCCACACCTTAGATACTCGGGCGTGCGCCGCGAAAGCCGTACGGGCCGGGGGCTTGAGTCTCCAGCCGCTGGACGGTCCACACTCGGGCTTATGGACGACGAGGGGCTGTTCACCATCGGACGGCTCTCCCGCCGCACCGGGCTGCCGGTGCGCACGATCCGGTACTGGTCGGACGTCGGCGCGCTGCCGCCGGCCGGGCGGAGCGAGGGAGGCTACCGGCTCTACGACGCGGGCGCCGTGGCCCGGCTGGAGCTCGTCAAGACGCTGCGCGAGCTCGGCCTCGGTCTCGACGACGTACGCCGGGTGCTGGAGCGGAGGGTCACCCTGGCCGAGGTCGCCGCCGTCCACGTCAGCGCACTGGACGCGCAGATCCGCACCCTGCGGCTCCGGCGTGCGGTGCTCAGCGCCGTCGCGAGGCGGCGGTCCGGCACGGAGGAGATGAAACGGTTGAACGACCTGGCACGGCTGTCCGCCGAGGAACGGCGGCGAATCATCGAGGACTTCGTGGACGAGGTCTTCGGCGGCCTGGACGCCGATCCCGAGCTGCGGCGCAGGCTGCGGCACACCGAGATCGACCTGCCGGACGACCCCACGCCCGAGCAGGCGGACGCCTGGGTGGAGCTCGCCGGGCTCGTACGCGACCCGGGCTTCCGGCGGCGCATGCGCGACATGGTGGAGCAGAACACTCGCGGTCGGGCGGGACAGGAGCCGGGGGCCTTCATGTGGTTCGCCAAGAAGGTCGCCTGGATCGCCGGGGAGGCGCGCGAGAACGGCGTGCGCCCGGAATCGCCCGAGGCCGCCGAGGTCGTCGCCCGCCTGCTCGGCGACATGGACGCCGCCGGCCGGGCGGCCGTCAGGGAGCGCCTGGAGGCCGGCCTGTTCGCCGAGGCCGAGCGCTACCGGCATCTCATGGCCCTGATCAACGGCCGGGAGCCCAAGCCGTCCCACGCGGATGACTTCGCCTGGCTTCTCGAGGCCCTCCGCGCCCATCCCTGAGGCTGGGAGTGCGGATCTGATCCCGTCCGGGTCCGCCGCGCGCGCCTTCGCAGCGTGCCATCCGCGCCGGCGGCGAGAGCCGGCCCCGCCGAGGCGTGCCGCCACGCTTCGGCGTAGGCCGATTATCGAGCCGACAAGGTCTACCACGGCCTGGCCGACCCGGCGCGTACGCCGCGGGCGCGGTCATCCGGGGGCAGGCCGACGGCTGGACCATGGAGCAGGCCGGCCGCGCGCGGCGGGACATGCTCTTCCTCGCCGTCCCCATGTTCCTGGCCGCCGCCCGGCGCCCGTGAGCCGGCGTTCCGGTGAGCCCATTCGCGGTCAGGACATGGAGATGACCTGCCCGGTGACGTGACGGGCCTGGTGCGAGGCCAGGAAGACGATCACCTCGGCCACCTCCTCCGGCGTGCCGACGTGCCGCAGCGGGCCGGCCGCGCGGACGGCCTTCTCGACCGCCGGGGTGACCCAGCCGGTGTCGGTGGCGGGCGGGCGCAGCATGTTCGCCGTGATCCCATAGCGGCCGAGTTCGGCGGCGGCCGACATGGTGTAGTTCTCCTGGGCCGCCTTGGCCGCGCCGTAGGACACCTCCTCGGGGAATCCCGCAGGCCCGCCGGAGGTGAGCCCGATGATCCGCCCCCACGTGGCGCCGCGCCGCACGTTGACCAGGATCTCGACCGGGCCGAAGGCCGCCTCCGCCCGGTCGAACAGCCCGCCGACCGTGTCGGCGCCTGCGAGGTCGGCCTCCACATGTTCGGCCCGGCCGCCCTCCCGCCGGATCCGGGTCACGACCTCCTGGGCGTCCCGCGCCCGCAGCCTCCCGTACGCCTCGGGGAAGGCCGGATCGCCGCCGTGCTCGGCGGGATCGAGGCGCTTGTAGGCGAGGAGGACCGCCACCCCGCAGGCGGCGAGCGAGACCGCGGTGGCCGCGCCGATGCCCTGGTTGGCCCCGGTGACCAGTGCCACCCGGCCCGTCAGTCGAGGATCGATCACCGCCAGAAGTCTGGCACTCGCCGAGCGACCCGGGCCACGGTTTTTCCCCGAGCGGTCGTCCGCGACGGGACCCCGGCCGGAATGTCGGTGGCCGCGGCTACGGTTCGTCCGTGACGATGTTCGGTCTCTCATGGCCGGCTACGACGGGGTCCGTCCGCTTCGAGGAAGGCGTCTGATGGTCACGGTCGACGACGTACGGCGGGTCGCGCTGGCACTGCCCCGCACCGAGGAGGCACTGGTGCGCGACCATGTGAAGTTCCGCGTCAGAGGCATCGTGTACGCCTCCGTCTCCCCGGACGAGACCCTGATGGGCTTCGGGTTCCCCAAGGAGGAGCGGGCCGCCCTCGTGGCCTCCGAGCCGGAGAAGTTCCTCATGCCCCGTCCCTCGGACGAGCGCTACCACTGGGTCAGGGTCATGATGGCGGCCATCGACGAGACCGAGATGCGGGAGCTCGTCGTCGACGCCTGGCGGATGGTCGTCCCCAAACGGGTGGCCGCCGCGTACGACGCGAGCTGACCGCCCGTCGAACTCCTCAATCTTCTCCTCGACGGCCGGGGATTGCCGCTCTTGTTCAGGAGGCCGTTTTCTGGGCGTTACGAATCTTGGGCACCGCCAATTCCGCCGCCCGCCTGCTGAGGCCGGGATCGAAGGTCGCGAAGTAACCGTCGCTCACGAGCAGTGTGACGGTGTTTCCGGCTCCGAGCAGCACAAGGTCCGTCGCGTAGATCGGATCCGGGTTCATTTCGGGAATCACCTTGCTGTATCTGATCCCGTACGCCCAGCTTCCCACTTTGCCGACGGAGAGCCTGGTGATGCCCACCTTGGCGGTACGGGTATTCGCCTTGACCCCGGCGCAGTCGCGGACCATGACCATGCCCGCATTTTTCCAGGAGGCCATGGTGGAGGAGGTGCCGCTGAGCGCGAACTGCTTGATTCCCGCCGGGTCGCCCTCCTTGTCGATGAAGACGGCCGCCTTGCTCTTCAGGAGCGGTTTCAGCGCACTGACGGCCTTCGCGCACTTCTTCGTGTGGGCCTGGTCGGCCTCCAGCGCCTCGCGATTGCGCTTGGTGTTGGGGGTGTATTCGTCGCCGAAATCGTCAGGGGTCAGCAGTGCCGCGCGTAACTGGGCGGGTGTCAGGGGTTTGCCGGACCCGGCGGCCATCGCGGGAACGGCGGAGGCCAGCAGGATGGAGGCGGCGAGACCACCCAAGATCGCAGATCGCATGGGACGGGATAATAGAGTTGTCCAGAGTGGAAAATCAATGAGTGACGACCGAATGGTTTGGCACCCCCCGTCTCGGAGACTGTCAGAATTCACGGAATGGCGACGTGCGCGGCGGCGGAATCATGGTTGGGGGTGGAGGAGGCCGATCGAAATCGTGAGAATGGCGGCGGCCGGGCCTCTCGGGGTACGGTGACCGCCACCGCGATCCGCCGACGCATTTCCCGTACTACAACACCGAGCACCGCCATTCAGAGCTCCGCTATCACCCCACCGCCTCGACGCACGACGGCATCGTCGTGATGACGCGGGCCCGCCGTCAGGAGTTCCGCCCCGGCTCAGGCGCGGGCGCCGCCGTCGACCCGCAGGACCGTGCCGGTCACGAAGGAGGAGCGGTCGCTCAGCAGCCAGGCGGCGGCCTCGGCGATCTCGGCCGGGTCGGCCGCGCGGCGCAGCGGTGTCTGCGCCGTGAGCCGCTCCTGGAGACCGGGGGATTCGGCCTCCCAGTCGCGGATCATGTCGGTGAGCGTGTTGCCGGGGGCGATCGCGTTGACGCGGATGCCTTCGGGGCCGTAGGTGACGGCGGCCGACTCGGTGAGGCTGTTGACCGCCCGCTTCATCGCACCGTAGGCCGGCAGCTCGGGGTTGCCCCGCAGGCTGCCGACGGACGAGTTGTTGACGATGGCGCCCGTGCCGGCGGTGGCCCGGATCGCCTCCACCTCGGCGACCATGGCCTGCCAGACGCCCTTGAGGTTCACGGCGTAGATGTGGTCGAAGTCGGCCTCCGGCATCCGGTCCATCGGGCCGGGCCGCTGGATCGCCGCCCCGTTGTTGAAGGCGACGTCGAGCCGGCCGTACAGGTCCACGGCGCGGCTCACGGCGGCGCGCACGCTCGCCGCGTCGGCCAGGTCGCACACGACATGGTCCGCGGTGTCGCCCGCCGCTCGGATCTCCTCTGTCACCGCCTTCAGCTGGGTCTCCGTCCGGGCGGCGAGCAGCACTCGGGCGCCCTCCCGGGCGAACAGCCGCGCCGCCGCGGCTCCGATACCGCGTCCGGCGCCGCTGACGAAGGCGACCTTGCCGGCCAGCAGGCCCGCGGCGGGTGTGAGCGTCTCAGTGGTCGGTGTGTTGTCCATGGCAGACGAGTCTTCGCCGCTGGGCGCGGCGCATCCAGGCACCGGCGGTACCTGGATCGCCGCCGCGACCTGGTCACACTGGAGGTGTGGACCGACGAGAACTGGCCGAATTCCTGCGCAGCAGGCGCGAGCGGATCAGTCCCGCCGACGTGGGACTGCCCGCCGGGCCCCGGCGCCGAACTCCGGGGCTGCGCCGTGAGGAGGTGGCGCAGCTGGCTTTCATCTCGGCCGAGTACTACACACGGCTGGAACAGGCCCGCGGCCCGCGTCCGTCACGCGAGGTGCTGGCCGGGCTGGCCCGGGCCCTGCGCCTGTCGGACGCCGAGCGTGCCCACCTCCACCACCTCGCCGGCGCCCCGCCCGCCCCGCCGCCGGGGCCCTCGCGCGAGGTGCGGCAGAGCATCCTGGACCTGCTGCGGAGGCTGCCGCAGACCGCCGCGTTCGTGACGTCCGCGACGCTCGAGGTGCTCGCCTGGAACGACTTGGCGGCCGCTCTCATGGAGGACTTCTCCGCCCTGCCGCGGCGCGACCGCAACCTGGTGCGCCGCGTGTTCATCGGACCGCACCGCGAGGGACGGCGGTTGTACGGGGTCTCCGACGCCGAGGAGTTCGCCCGCCACGCGGCCCGGCGCCTGCGTGCCGCCGCCGCCCGCTACCCCGACGCGCCCGAGGTGACCGAGCTGGTGGACGAGCTCCTCGCGAAGAGCGCGGAGTTCGCACGGCTGTGGGGGTCCCACGACGTGGGGGGCGGGCCCACGCTGCGCAAGACCTTCCGGCACCCGATGGTCGGCCCGGTCACCGTCAACTGCGACGTTCTCGACATCAGCGACCGCGACCAGCAGGTGGTGATCTACACCGCCGTCCCCGGTTCGCCGTCCGAGGAGGCGTTGCGGCTGCTGTCGGTCATCGGCACCCAGCGCATGGACGCCCCCCGCTGACCTTGCGGCCGTTCGCTGCTTATGGATGCCTGCGGCTTATCAGGATGACAGCGCGGTGATCCATAAGCACGGGCAATGGATCGGGTCGGGAGCGGGTCCGGCGCGGGGAGGATGCGGGGCGTCCTGTCTGACGAACGAGGAGTCGTGATGACGTCGTCTTTTCCCGCGTCGACCGTGCTGGGGTATCCGAGGATCGGCCCCGATCGGGAGTTGAAGCGGGCGCTGGAGTCGTACTGGGAGGAACGCACGAGCCGGGGAGATCTGGAGAGTACGGCGCGGCGTCTGCGGGAGGACTCCTGGCGGCGGCTCGCCGCGCTGGGCCTGGAGGGGCTGCCGTCGAACACGTTCTCCTACTACGACCAGGTCCTCGACACGGCGGTGCTCCTGGGCGCGGTGCCCGAGCGTTACCGGCAGGACGACGACCTGGCGACCTACTTCGCGATGGCCCGTGGCGCCGAGGGAATCCCCCCGCTGCGCATGACCAAGTGGTTCGACACCAACTATCACTACATCGTCCCGGAGATCGGCCCGGAGACGGTCTTCTCCCTCGACGCGGCCAAGCCGCTGGCCGAGGTGCGCGAGGCTCGGGCGCTGGGGCTGGAGACCCGGCCGGTGGTGGTCGGGCCGGTGACGTTCCTGCTGCTGGCGCAGGCCACGCCTGGCAGCCCCGGCGGGTTCGCCCCGCTCGACCGGCTGGACGACGTCGTCGAGGTGTACGCGCGGCTGCTCGCCGAACTGGCCGCGGAGGGCGTCGGCTGGGTGCAGTTGGACGAGCCCGCCCTGGTCGCCGACCGCACCCCCGCCGAGCTGGCCGCGGTCGAGGCGGCCTACGGACGGCTGGGACGGCTGGAGAACCGGCCCGCGCTGCTGGTCGCCTCCTACTTCGGGGACCTAGGCGACGCGCTGCCGGTGCTGGCCGCGACGCCGGTCGAGGCCGTCGCCCTGGACCTCGTCCGGGGCACGGCACACGGCGTGGACGCGCTGGCCGGCAAGACGGTCGTCGCCGGTGTGGTGTCGGGCCGCGACGTGTGGCGCACCGACCGGGACCGGGCGCTGGCCACGCTGCTCGCCGTACGGGAGCGCGCCGGCCGGGTGGCGGTGGGCACGTCGTGCTCGCTGCTGCACGTGCCGTACGACGTGGAGCGGGAGACCGGCCTCGATCCCGCGCTGCGGGAGCGGCTGGCGTTCGCCGAGCAGAAGGTCGCCGAGGTGGTCGAGCTGGCGGACCTGCTCGCCGCCGCACCCCGCCGTCATGCACCCCGCCGTCATGTGCCCGGACAGCCCGCGGCCCAGGGCCGTCCGCACGCGTCCGGACGCCGGACCGCGCAGGGCCGCGCTCCCTACCCCGTACGGGCGGCCGCGCAGGCCGAGCACCTCAAGCTGCCGATTCTCCCGGTCACCACGATCGGCTCGTTCCCCCAGACGGGCGAACTGCGCCGCGCCAGGGCCGCGCTGGCGGCCGGGGAGATCGGCGAGGCGGCGTACGAGGGCATGCTCCGCACGGAGATCGAGCGGGTGATCGCACTGCAGGAGCGGCTCGGGCTGGACGTCCTCGTGCACGGCGAGGCCGAGCGCAACGACATGGTGCAGTATTTCGCCGAGCACCTCGACGGCTTCGCCGTCACCCGGCACGGCTGGGTTCAGTCGTACGGCTCGCGCTGCACCCGCCCGCCCATCCTGCACGGCGACGTACGGCGGCCCGAGCCGATCACCGTCCGCTGGGCGCGGTACGCGCAGTCGCTCACGAGCAAGCCGGTCAAGGGCATGCTCACCGGCCCGGTGACGATCGTGGCGTGGTCGTTCGTCCGCGACGACCTGCCGCTGCGCGAGGTGGTCCTCCAGGTCGCCGACGCCGTGCGGGAGGAGGTCGGCGACCTCGAGGAGGCGGGCATCCGCGTCATCCAGGTCGACGAGCCGGCCCTGCGGGAACTGGTGCCGCTGCGGCGTGCCGAGCAGGACGCGTACCTGGAGTGGGCCGTCGCGGCCTACCGATGGGCCACCTCGGGCGCGGATGAGTGCACGCAGATCCACACGCACCTGTGCTACTCGGACGCCGACCAGATCCTCGCCGCGATCGACGCCCTCGACGCCGACGTCACGAGCATCGAGTCGGCACGCTCGCGGGGGCGGCTGCTCGGGGCGGTCGGCGACTTCTCCCGGGGGCTCGGACCGGGGGTGTACGACATCCACTCGCCGCGCGTTCCGGGCGCCGACGAGGTGGAGGCCCTGCTCACGGAGGCGCTGCGGGCGGTGCCCGCCGAGCGGCTCTGGGTGAACCCGGACTGCGGGCTGAAGACCCGCTCGTACGAGCAGGTCGAGGCCGCGCTCGCAGGCGTCGTCGAAGCGGCCGCCCGCCTGCGTGCGCGACACGCCTGAGCACGTTCAGCGGGGCTTGACGGAACCCCGGGCGACCACCAGGCCGGATTCGTAGGCGAAGACGACGAGCTGGGCGCGGTCCCGCGCGCCCAGCTTCGTCATCGCCCTGCTGACGTGGGTCTTGGCGGTGAACGGGCTGATCACCATGTGCGCGGCGATCTCCTCGTTGGTGAGGCCGCGCGCGACCAGGGCGACGACCTCCCGTTCGCGGTTCGTGAGCTCCCCGAGGGCGGCCGTCGGCACGGCGTCCGGCGGGCGGGAGACGTACTCGCTGATCAGCGTCCGGGTGACGGCCGGGGACAGCAGGGCGTCGCCGCGCGCCGCGACCCTGATCGCCTGGAGGAGCTCCACGGGTTCGGTGTCCTTGAGCAGGAACCCGCTCGCGCCCGCCCGCAGCGCGTCGAACACGTACCGGTCGAGCCCGTAGTTGGTCAGCATCACCACGCGCGTCGCGGTCAAGCGGGGGTCGGCGGCGATGCGGCGGGTCGTCTCGATGCCGTCCATGACGGGCATCTGGATGTCCACGAGCGCGACGTCGGGCACGTGCCGCTCGGCCAGCGCCAGGCCCTGGCCGCCGTCGCCCGCCTCGCCGACCACCTCGATGCCCTCCTCGGCGTCGAGCAGCGCCCGGAACCCGGCCCGGATGAGCGCCTGGTCGTCCACGAGCAGCACTCTGATCACGCCGCACCCTCCTCGACCGCGAGCACGCCGTCGCCGAACCCGGTCGCCGCGGCCGTGAGCGGCAGTTCGGCGTGGACGGTGAACCCGCCCTCCGGCCCCGGACCGGCCTGGAGCCGCCCGCCGAGCGCGGACACCCGCTCCCGCATGCCGGTGAGGCCGACGCCCGTGCGAGCCGCTCCGGGCCGCTCGGGGGCGGCCGGCACGTCGGGCAGGCCCCGGCCGTCGTCCTCGACGCGTACGACGAGGGCGCCGGGCCGGTAGCCGACGTGCACGGACGCCGAGGCGGGGCCCGCGTGCCGCGCCACGTTGGTGAGCGCCTCCTGCACGATCCGGTAGGCGGCCAGGTCGACCTCGGGCGGCAGGGCGCAGGGCGTGCCGGTGACCGCCAGCGTCGCGGGCACACCCGCCGACCGCGCCCGCTCGACCAGCTCGCCGATCCGGTCGGCCCGGGCCGTGCCGGGGGCGTCGTCGGCGCCGGGTTCGCGCAGCACCTCCAGCGTCGCGCGCAGCTCCCGCATGGCGTCGGCGCTCGCGTCCTGGATGGCCAGCAGCGCGGGCGGCAGGTCCTCTCCCCGCTTGCGCGCCAGATGGACGGCCACCCCGGCCTGCACCTTGATGATGGAGATGCTGTGGGTGAGCGAGTCGTGCAGCTCCCTGGCGATGCGCAGCCGCTCCTCGCCGGCCCGGCGCAGCGCGGCCTCCTCGCGGGTGCGCTCCGCCTCGATGGCGCGCTGCTCGGCCTGGCGCAGATAGGCCCGCCGCTGCCGGGAGACGACCCCCGCCACGTTGGCGGCGACGAACCAGCCGAGCAGCAGGCCGACCCGGTCCACCACCTCGCGCGGGGTCCGCGTGCCGAGGTCCGACAGCTCCACCAGCAGGACACCGGCGAGGTAGACCGCGCTCGCCGACGCCGCCCACACGCGCCGGCCGGCGTTCGCGGCGGAGAAGACGGTGATCATCACGGGGAAGGCGGTCGCGGTCTCGGGGGGCACCCGCAGGGCGTAGGCCAGCATGCAGGCTGCCGAGACGACGAGCGCGGTCACCGGCGCCGTCCGCCGAACGGCCAGGGCGGCGGACCCGCCCACCAGGAGCAGGTAGCCCACCACCCCCACCCGCGCCGGGCCGCTCGGCGCGCCGGGCAGCAGAGTCCCGCCCGCGAGCAGCGCCGCCATGACGCCCGCGATCGCGGCGTCCGCGGCGTACGTCCCGGACAGGCGCCGCGCACCTGTCCGGCTGTCCGGCGGAGCCGGTGCGACCACATCGGTGCCAGGGGACGCCTTCTGATCCGGGGAGACGGGTGGGCCGGGGGAGGCCTGCCGTCCGCGATCGCCGTCCATGTGCGAAGCGTAAACCGTGACCGATTCGCGCCGCCTCCTCCCGGCGGACCGGTCCCGCACTACTCCCGCCGGAGTACGGCGGCCGCCTCCCGCCGTGCCAGGGAGCGGCGTGGAACGCCTTCCGCCGTACGACGACCGGGACGGCGGCGACCGGCAGGATCGGGCCGCATGACAGCACGACCGATGGGGAGGCCAGGATGCCCACGCCATACCGCTACGTGACCCCGGTGCCCAGGCAGGCGGCGACCGGCAGGGTGGCCGAGGTCTACGACCAGATCGCCCGGGATTTCGGCATGGCCCGCCTGCCGCTGTTCATGACGCTGTCCCCGGCTCCGGACGTGCTGGCGCCCACCTGGGCCGTGCTGCGCGAGTCGCTGCTCGCCGGGCAGGCTCCGAGGACGGCCAAGGAGGTCGTCGCCGCCGGGGTCTCTCTCGCCAACAAGTGCCCGTTCTGCGTGGACGCGCACACCGTGCTCCTGCACGCGACCGGCGAGCACCGGCTCGCCGAGACCGTGGCGCGCGGGGAGACACCGTCCGATCCGGAGCACGCGCGGCTGTTCGCCTGGGCCACCGGCACGGCGACGGCCGGACAGGCGCCGCCGTGCCCGCCGGATCAGGCGGCCGAGCACGTCGGCACGGCCCTCGCCTTCCACTTCATCAACCGGCTGGTGTCGTCGCTGCTGACCGGCGATCTCCTGCCGGCCGGCCTGCAGCGGTCCCGGCTCGTCCGCAACCTGGGCGGCAGGGCTCTGGCCAGGACGGTACGCCGCAGCCTGCCGCCGGGCGAGGCGCTGCCCCTGCTGCGGGGGCTGCCGTCGGGCAGGGTCCCGGCATGGGGGGCGGGAACGCCGGCCGGGACGGCGTTCGCCGCGCTGCACGCCACGGCGGGGGAGGGGGCCTCCCTCCTGGGCGGCACGGCCAGGGAGGCGGTCGTGGAGGCCGTCGCGGCCTGGGACGGCGCGCACCCAGCTCTGTCCGGCTGGCCGTCCGGCCCGCTTGCGCAGGTCGCGCCCGCGGAGCGACCGGCGGCCCGGCTCGCGTTGCTGGCCGCCCTCGCGCCGTACCGGGTGACCGACGCCGACGTCGCCGCCTGGCGGGAGGCCGGGGGCGGCCGGTCCGACGCCGACCTCGTGCGACTGCTGGCACTCGGGGCGATCATCGCCGTGTGGCGGATCGAGGCCGCCCTCGCCGTGGCGACCTCCTGACGCCGAGGGGCGCTCGTCCCCTGGGCCCAGCCCTGCGTACGGTCAGAGCGTGACCGGAAGGGAGGTCAGACCTCCAGCTCGCCGGACCAGACGGTCACCGCCTGCCCGGCGAGTTCGACCCGGTCGCCGCGCAGGGTCGTGCGCACGGTCCCGCCGCGCTGCGACAGCTGTTCCCCGACGAGTGTGTCCCGGCCGAGTCTGCCCGACCAGTACGGCGCGAGCACGCAGTGGGCCGAGCCGGTGACCGGGTCCTCCGGCACGCCCACCCGGGGCCCGAAGAACCGGGAGACGTAGTCGGCGGAGGTGCCCTCGCCGGACGCCGTCACGATGACGCCCCTGGCCTCGACCTCGGCCAGTCGCGCCATGTCGGGGTCGACGGCGCGCACCTCGTCGGCCGACCCGACCTCGACCAGGACGTCGAAGCGGCTGCACCCGGTCCACAGGGGTGTGAGGCCGAGGGCCTCGGCGAGGCCGTCCGGGGGCGGGCACGACGTGGCCGGGTTCGCCGGGAAGTCCATCGTGATCAGGCCGTCGCCCGCCTGCTCGGTGGCGAGCACGCCGCTCTTCGTGGCGAACTCCAGCCGTCCGGACTCGCCCAGGGAGTAGAGGACGTGCGCGGTGGCCAGGGTGGCGTGCCCGCACAGCGCGACCTCGACCGCGGGGGTGAACCAGCGCAGCGAGCGCGGCCCGTCGTCCTGCGCCAGCACGAAGGCCGTCTCCGAATGGCGCATCTCGGCGGCCACCGCCTGCATCCACTCGTCCGGCACGGTCTCGTCGAGGAGGCAGACCGCGGCGGGATTGCCCCGGAACGGCCGGTCGGTGAAGGAGTCCACGGTGAAGACGCGCATGTCCGCGGATTCTACGGCCGTGCGGCATCACCGGCGGCACGGCCGAGCGCGGCGAGGGTCTCCCGGGCGACCTGGAGCTCCTCGCGGGGCCGTACGACCAGGACCGGCACGCGGGCGCCCGGCGGGCTGACGACGCGGTCCCGGTCGGCGTCGGTCACGGCGGGCGGCTCGACGCCGAGCAGCGACAGCCTGGCGCACACCGCCTCGCGCACCTCCGGCTGGTCCCAGCCGATCTCGCCGGTGAACACGAGCGCGTCGAGCCGGTCGAGGGCGGCGGTCGCGGCGGCGATCTCCCGGCTCACCCGGTAGGCGAACACGTCCAGCGCCAGCGCGGCGGCCTCGCCGGTCGAGGCGACCAGGTCACGGGTGTCGCCGGACAGGCCGCCGGAGAGCCCGAGCAGGCCGGAGTCGTGCTCCAGCCCGTCGCGCAGCTCCTCCAGCGTGAGGCGTGAACCGGACAGCAGCCACAGGAGCATGCCGGGATCGACGCTGCCCGACCGCTTGCTCATCGGCACGCCCTCCAGCGGCGTGAACCCCATCGAGGTGTCCACGCTCCGGCCGTTCCGTACGGCGCAGACCGAGCACCCGCCGCCGAGATGCGTGAGGACCAGATCGACCTCTTCGGCGGGCCGCCCGAGCAGCTCGGCCGCCCGCCGGGCCGCCCAGGCGTACGACAGCCCGTGGAAGCCGTAGCGGCGCAGGCCCCACCGGCGCCGCCACTCGGCGGGCAGGGCGTAGGTCGCGGCGGCGGCGGGCAGCCCCGCGTGGAAGGCGGTGTCGGGACACAGCACGTGTGGCACCGACGGCAGCACCCGCCGGGCCGCCTCCACCAGCGCGAGCGCGGGCGGCACGTGCAGTGGCGCGAGGTCGGCGTACCCGCGCACGGCCTTCACCACGTCGTCGTCGGCGACCGCCGGCGCGCGGACGGCCTCGCCGCCGTGGACGAGCCGGTGACCGACGGCGGTCACCTCGGCGTCCGCCCCGGACAGGAAGTCCGACAGCGTACGCTCCGCGGCGGCGGCGGCGGGGTCTGGGCCGTGCTCGCTGTGCTCGGTCCGCAGCACGCGGCCGTCCCGCACCAGATGCAGCTGCAGGCTGCTGGAGCCGGCGTTGACGGTGAGCACGACCGGTTTCATGGCGTCCGTCTCCCCGGTGATCCGGCGGGCAAACCCGGGGCGGCCCCTCGGCCAGAGGTCCCTGCGGGGATTACGGGCGTACGCCGCAGAGCAGGCGGTTGTGGCCGCGCTGCCACAGCGTCCCGATCTCGGCGAAGCCCGCCGAGCGGAGGGCCTCGACGTGGGTGGACAGGTGGAGCGACTCCGAGCCGTGGTGCGAGGCGGTGGCCGGCCGGGGCGCCGCGACACCCGCGAGGTCGGGGTCGGCGGTGATCGCGTCCCACCACTGGCGCCAGTCTTCGGGGCGGCCGCCGGCGAAGCGCCGCCGCTCCTCGCTCTCGTGCACGGCCTGCTCCAGGCGCGCCAGCGTGGGAGTGGTGTCCTCGGAGACCAGGTGGTCGCCGTTGAGGAACAGCCCGCCCGGCCGCAGCACGGTCGCGAGCTCGGCGTACACGGCCCGCAGGTCGGGCTCGGCCAGCCAGTGCAGGGCGGTCGTGCTCACCGCCGCGTCCGCCGGGCGGCCGAGGCCGAGCGCCTGGCTCCACCCCGGTTCGCGCAGGTCCAGGTCGGCGAAGCGCAGGCCGTCGCGCTCGCCGTACGCCGCCCGGCCGAGCGACAGCAGCAGGGGGTCGGCGTCGACCGCGACGACCGTGGCCCGGGGCAGACGGTCCAGCAGCCGGGCTGAGAGCGAGCCGGGGCCGCAGCCGAGGTCGATCACCAGGGGGTCCGGGCGGCCAACGCCCGCCTCGACCGCGTCGATGAGCGCGGTGAAGCGCTCCTCCCGGTCGGGGAGGTAGCCCTCCTGCTGGCGGTCCCAGCGGTCGATCCACCGGGTGGCGACGTCCAGAGTGAGCATGCCGTCTCCTTGTAACTGGCGTGTATGCTTTCGGCAGTTACAAACGTAGAACGCAAGGGCGTAACTGGTCAAGTGAATTTCAACAGTCACACTGATGCTGTCGTGTCGGTCGCCGTGGGCCTGGTCAACGCGCTGACCGCCGGTGAGGCGCGGGGCCGGCCGTACGAGCCGCCCACGGGTGAGGCGCGGGCCGCCGCGGTCGCCGACATCCTCGCGAACGGCGACAGACGGGCGCCCGAGGTCGCCGAGACGGAGGCGGGCGCGCTCGCGGAGGTCGCGGGGCGGCTGCGCGGCGTGTTCGAGGCGGTGACGCGTGACGACGTGGACGCGGCGGCGCTCGCCGTGAACGCTCTGCTGGCGGAGACGGACGCGCGCCCGCATCTCGACCGGCACGACGGGGAGCCCTGGCACCTGCACTTCCACGGCGCGGGCGGCACCCTGGCCGGCAACTACGCCGCCAGTTGCGCGACCGGCCTCGCCGTGGTGCTCGGCAGCGAGCTGCACGACCGGCTCGGCGTGTGCACCGCGCCGCACTGCGACCGCGTCTACGTGGACACCTCCCGCAACGGCACCCGGCGCTTCTGCTCCACGGCCTGCCAGAACCGGGTGAAGACCGCCGCCTTCCGGGCGCGCGGCGCCTGAGCGTCCGGCCCGCGAACGCCAGGTCCGATCGCCGCCGGACCTCCCGCCGCCGTTCCCGCCATGCTCGACACCATGAACGAGATCAACGACATGAACGGTAAGGCGGCGCTGGTCACCGGGGGTGGCCGGGGCATCGGCGCGGCCGTCGCCCTGAAGCTGGCCGAGCATGGCGCGGACGTGGCGCTGACCTACGAGCGAGACGAGGACAGCGCGGCCGCCGTGGCCGAGAAGGTGAAGGGGATGGGCCGGCGGGCGCTGGTCATCCGGGCCGACAACGGCGACGCGGCGGCGGTGACCGGAGCCGTGGACGAGGCCGTCGCGGCCTTCGGCCGCCTCGACGTCCTCGTCAACAACGCGGCGGTCTTCCACGTGGCGCCGATCGAGGACCTGGCGCCGGAGGACGTGGACCGCACGCTCGCGGCCAACGTGCGCGGGCCGTTCCTGGCCGCGCGGGCGGCGGCGGCCCACATGACCGAAGGCGGCCGGGTCATCACCATCGGGAGCAACATGGCCGAGCGGGCCGTCTTCCCGGGCTTCGCCTTGTACGCCATGAGCAAGACGGCCATGGTCGGGATGACCAAGGGGCTCGCCCGCGACCTCGGGCCGCGCGGCATCACGGTCAACCTCGTCAACCCCGGCCCGACCGACACCGCGTCGAACCCGGCGGACAGCCCCATGGCGGACACGATCCGGGGGCTGACGGCCCTCGGCCGCTACGCGGAGCCGGACGACATCGCCGCGACCGTCGCCCACCTGGCCGGCGACGGCGGGCGCTACGTCACCGGCGCGACGATCAACGTCGACGGCGGCTGGACCGTCTGACGTTTGCCCGGGCACACCGCCCGACCGGATGCCGGCCGCTCGCCCCCCCGATCGCCCGCCCGGCCGCCGTCAGGTAGCGACCTGGACAGCGTGCGGAGCGACCTCGTCGGCCTTCTGGGCGGCGATCGCGGGGGAGCCGTGTCGGCCCGAGGACCGGTCGCGGGATGCGAGCACGGTGCCGGACGTCTTTGTCGGACCCGCCCGGCACGATGGCCGCATGACTGAAGCGCCCCCCATCGACGCGATCCCCGGCGAGACCGCCTACGCCGAGGCGGTCCAGCTGGCGGCCGACGCGGCTGCGGCCTACTACGGTGACGGCACCTCCCCGCTGGACGACGACGCCTACGACAGGCTCGTCCGTGGCATCGCCGCCTACGAGAAGGCCCACCCCGACCAGGTGCTGGAGGCCTCACCGACGGGCAAGGTCGCCGGAGTCGTGGGTGATGTCCCGCACACCGTGCCCATGCTCAGCTTGGACAACGTGTTCGGGCCCGAGGAGCTGGCCGGCTGGGCCGCCTCGCTGGAGCGCCGCCTCGGGCGTCCGGTGACCGCGTGGTCGGTGGAGCCGAAGCTGGACGGGCTGGCGATCGCCGCACGCTACCGTGGCGGCCGCCTCGTCCAGCTGGTCACCCGCGGCGACGGGAGCGCGGGCGAGGACGTCTCACACGCGATCGGCACGATCGTCGGTCTCCCCGGGCGGCTGGCCGACCCGGTCACCGTGGAGCTGCGCGGCGAGGTGATGATGACGGCCCGGCAGTTCGAGGAGGCGTGTGCGAAACGGCAGGCGCATGACGGGACCACGTTCGCGAACCCGCGCAGTGCCGCCGCGGGCACGCTGAGGGCGCAGGACCGGCCGTACGTGTGCGAGCTGACGTTCTTCGGGTACGGCGCGCTGCCGCTGCCCGATGACACCTCCGATCTCGCGACGCGGCTCCGGGAGTCGCCGCACAGCCAGGTGATGGACTGGGTCGCCGGCCAGGGTGTGCGGACCACGGCCGGGACCGCGGTCGCCGGGATCGTCGCGACGACCGTGGAGCAGGCGCAGCAGCGGATCGAGGAGATCGCGGCCGCGCGGCCGGAGCTGCCGTTCGGGATCGACGGCATCGTGGTCAAGGCGGATGACGCGGCGGACCAGGCGCAGGCCGGGTTCGGCTCGCGGGCGCCGCGGTGGGCGATCGCCTACAAGCTGCCGGCCGTGCAGAAGATCACGAGGCTGCTCCAGGTGGAGTGGAACACCGGCAGGACCGGCGTGATCGCCCCGCGGGCGGTGCTGGAACCGGTGGAGCTGGACGGCTCCGTCGTGACGTACGCGACGCTGCACAACCCGTCCGACATCAAGCGCCGCGGGCTGATGCTGAGGGACAGCGTGGTCGTCTACAAGGCCGGAGACGTGATCCCGCGGGTGGAGTCCCCGGTGGTGCACCTGCGCACCGGCGACGAGCAGCCCATCGTGTTCCCGGAGGTGTGCCCGACCTGCGGCGACGAGATCGACACCTCGCAGGAGCGGTGGAGGTGCGTGCGAGGCCGGAACTGCCGCGCGATCGCCTCGATCCGGTATGCGGTCGGCCGCGACCAACTGGACGTGGAAGGGCTGGCCGACAACCGTGTCCAGCAGATGCTGGACGCCGCTCTGATCGCCGACTTCGGCGACCTTTTCTTCCTCACACGCGAGCAGCTCCTGGGCCTGGAACGGATGGGGGAGGTGTCCACCGACAACCTCCTGACCGCCATCGACAGGGCCAGGACCAGACCGCTGAGCCGGGTGTTCTGCGCGCTCGGGGTGAGGGGAACGGGGCGCTCGATGAGCCGCCGCATCGCCCGGCACTTCGGCACGATGGAGGCCATCCGCGCGGCGGACGCCGAGGGATTCCAGTCGGTGGACGGCATCGGCCCGGAGAAGGCGCCCGTGATCGTCGCCGAGCTGGCCGAGCTGAGCGACCTCATCGACAAGCTCGTCCGCGCCGGGGTCAACATGATCGAGCCCGGTGTGGCGGCGGTGGCCGGTGACGAGGGCGGCGCGACCACCCCGGCGCCGGACGGCGACGAGCCGGTTGCTCTGCCACTGGCCGGGATGACGGTCGTGGTCACGGGCGCGATGAGCGGGCGGCTGGCAGCGTTGTCCCGCAACCAGATGAACGAGCTCATCGAACAGGCCGGGGGCCGGGCGTCGTCCAGCGTTTCGGCGAAGACCTCGCTGGTCGTCGCGGGAGAGAACGCGGGGTCCAAGCGGGCGAAGGCCGAATCCCTCGGCGTGCGAGTGGTTTCCCCGGAGGAGTTCGCCGAGATGGTCGCGCCGCTGTTGTAGGCGACCCTGTTCGTCCGCGTGCAGCCACAGCCGGCGGGCGAGCCGAGCAAGCTCAGGAGAGGTCTGATGGTGACCTGGTCCGGCCCGGCGTGGCCGGACCAGACCTCCCGGACGCCGCCTCGTCCGGGCGACGGGACCCCGGAGCGATATCTGTCCGAGTTCACCGCCGGTTCCCGGCCTGAGACGACCGATGAGGATCGGCGCGTACGTGTGAACGCACCCCTTGCAGGCCGAACAGGATGAGAAGCTCGACCACGCCGCCGTCGGCGCTGCCCAGCCAGTGCGGCACGGACGTGTCGAACTCGGCTGCTTCACCGGGCGGCAACGTCAGATCGCGCTCGCCGAGCACGAGACGCAGGCGACCGTTGAGCACATAGAGCCATTCGAAGCCTTCGTGAGTCTGCGGGGTCGGTTCGAGTGGTTCCGGCCGGCCCGGGATGATCATCTTGAACGCGTGCACCCCGCCGGGCCGCCGGGACAGGGGCACGAACGTCATCCCGAAGCGCCTGATCGGCTTGAGGTGTATCCGGGGGTCGCCGGTGCGCGGGGCGCCGACCAGGTCGTCCAGCGGAACGTCGTAGATACGAGCCAGCGGCAGCAGCAACTCCAGGGTCGCCCGGCGCTGCCCGCTCTCCAGCCGGGACAGGGTGCTCTCCGACACGCCGGTCGTCGCCGCCAGGTCGGCGAGGGTGAGGCCGCGGTCACGACGCAGCGCACGCAGCCGTGGCCCCACCGCGTCGAGAACATCGTCGTCCGTCTCGCGATCCACGAGGCCAGCTTGCCAGAACCGCAAGATTTCTTACCAGGCCTGGCCCGCCTGGCAAGACTTAGGGCAACCGAAAGAGGAGTCTTGATGAGCACCACTGATGCGGTCACGTTCTGGGACGGGGTCCACGCGGCCCGGCTGGCGGCCGGCGACCCGCAGCCGAATGCCCGCCTCACCGAGACGGTCGCGGGCCTGCCACCCGGCGACGCGTTGGACCTCGGATGCGGCGACGGCGGCGACGCGCTGTGGCTCGCCGGCCAGGGGTGGCGCGTCACCGCCACCGACATCTCGGCCGTGGCGGTCGAGCGGGCCGACGCGCCACGCCGGATCGCGACCGGGCCGGGCGGGCGCACCGCCGAGGTCACCGACCATGTCCTGCTCATCCGCCGCACCGCCTGACACGGCGGCCGCCGCCGCTCCCCGACGAAGGAAGGAGACCACGGTGCCCGGCACCATCCGCCCCAACCGCCGCGGCGACACTCCGCCGCCCCGGACCGGAGGCGACGAGACCGAGACCCTGCGCGGATTCCTCGACTACCTCCGGACCTCGATCGCCGCGAAGGTCGACGGCGCACCCGAACCGCAGGTGCGAACAGCCGCGGTGCCATCGGGCACGAACCTGCTCGGCCTGCTCAACCACCTGACCTTCGTCGAACGCGCGACGTTCCTCGGGGACGACGTCACCGACTGGCCCGCGACGTTCCGGGCCGCACCAACCGACAGCGTGGCCGATGTCCTCGCCCGCTACCGGCTGACGGTCGAGCTCGCGAACGAAGTGCTCGACGGGTGCACCGATCTCGGGGCGCCGATCCCTCGACCGCGGCCGGACCGCCCTGCTCCCAGCATCCGCTGGGCCCTCACCCACATGATCGAGGAGACCGGCCGGCACGCGGGCCACGCGGACATCCTCCGCGAACTGATCGACGGCGCGACCGGGCGCTGACCCCGGTGCCGCCGAGCTGCTCAAGGGCGGTCGGCAGCCGGAGGGGCGCTCTCGCGGTGCGGGCGGATGATGTGTCAGGCGCCGGCGGGTTCGACGTCGGCGACCACGCAGGAGATGTTGTCGGGTCCGCCGCCCTCGTTGGCCAGCTCGATGAGCCGGTGGACCGTCTCCTGCGGATCGGCCACGGTGGTGAGCACGTGGTGCAGCGTCTCGGGTTCGAGCACTGAGGTCAGCCCGTCGGAGCACAGCAGATAGCGGTCGCCCGGGTACGCCTCGCGCAGCGACAGGTCGGGCTCGGCCAGGCCGCTCGTCTCCAGTGCCCGGAGCAGCAGCGAGCGGCGGGGATGGCGGGCGGCCTGGTCGGGGCTCATGCGCCCGTCGTCCACCAGCGACTGCACCAGCGTGTGGTCGCGCGTGATCTGGTACAGCGCGCCGTCACGCAGCATGTACGCCCGCGAGTCGCCCACGTGGGCCAGGGCGAACTTCCCCTGGCCGTCCCAGAGCATCGCGGTGACCGTGGTGCCCATCCGTTCGAGCGCCGGGTCCTGCGCGGCGAGGTCGCCCAGGCGCTGCCCCGCCTCCCGTACGGCGTCCGCGAGGGTGGCCACGGGGTCGGCGGGAGCCGGGACGTCCTCCAGCTTGGCCAGGGTGGAGATGACGGCCGCGCTGGCGACCTCACCGTGTCCGTGCCCGCCCATCCCGTCGGCGATGGCGAGCAGGCGCTCGCCGGCGTGCACCGAATCCTCGTTGTTGGCACGCGAACGCCCGACGTCCGACCCAGCGGCGTACCGAATACGGTTGTGCGTCATGGTTTTGAGTAAACCATTGGTTGAGTCACTTCACAAGCATAGTGCTAGGCTCGTGTTCATGAGCCACGACGCCCAGGCGGACATCACGGCGGACACGTCGGCGCGCCCGGCCGCCGCGAGCCCGATCGAGGCCGCCGTCGAAGCGGCCGTCGAAGCGACCGTGAACGCGGGCGACATCGCCCGGCTCGCCGACGTCGGCAGGGCCGCGGTCAGCAACTGGCGCCGCCGCTACGAGGACTTCCCCCAACCGGTCGGAGGTACCGCGTCCAGCCCGCTTTTCTCGCTTCCCGAGGTGGAGGCGTGGCTGCGCAGGAACGGCAAGTCGTTCGAGGTGTCCCAGGGCGACCGCGTCTGGCAGCGGCTGCGCGCGTCGGCCGACGACCTGCGCCTGGGCGAGGTGCTGGGGGACGTCGGGGCGTTCCTGCTCTACACCCTGCGCGATCCCGACGGCTGGAAGCGGCTGTCCGCCGCCTCCGACCTCGCCGTACGGCTCCCGCGCGCGGTGGCCCGGGCGACCGCCGACCTGCCCCGGCGCGGCGGGGACGCCACGCCGGTGGAGCCCGGCGTGCTCCGGCTGGTCGCCGGGATGGCCGAGCGGCACGGCGCGGCCGGCGCCTTCGAGTTCCTCTGCGAGAGGTACGCCGAGGCGCACAGCCGCAGGCTGGCGCTGACCCGGCCCGACGTGGCCGCCCTGATGACCCGGCTGGCCTGTGCGGGGGCGCGTACGGTGCTTGACCCCGCGTGCGGCATGGGCACGCTCCTGCTGGACGCCGCCGCGGGGGCCGGCGGGGCGGCGGACGAGGTGCGGCTGCTCGGCCAGGACGCCAACGAGACCGTCGCGCTGCTGGCGGCGCTGCGGCTGCTACTGCGCGGCCGGGACGCCCGGGTCGTCCCCGGGGACGCGCTGCGGCACGACGCCTTCCCGCCGGACCGGCCGATTGACGCGCTCGGGGACGCGCTGGTGGACGCCGTCGTGTGCGACCCGCCGTTCAACGAACGGGCCTGGGGCCACGAGGACCTCGTCGGCGATCCCCGCTGGCAGTACGGCATGCCCCCGCGCGGCGAGCCGGAGCTGGCCTGGGTGCAGCACTGCCTCGCCCACGTGCGGCCCGGCGGGCTGGTGGCCATCCTGATGCCGGCCGCCGCCGCGAGCCGCCGCCCGGGCCGTCGCATCCGCGCGAACCTGCTGCGGGCGGGCGCGCTGCGCGCGGTCCTCACGCTGGCGCCCGGGGGTCCCGACCTCTGGCTGCTGCGCCGCCCCGAGCCCGGGGAGCGGCGGCCCGGCGCGATTCTCGTGGCCGACGCGGGCGACGACCCGGCCTCCGTCGAGCCGGCCTGGCGGGCCCACCTCGCGGAGACCGAACCGCCGTCCGGCGGCCGGGCGGTCCGGATCATCGACATCCTCGACGACGAGGTCGACGTGAGCCCGGCGCGGCACCTGTCGCCGAGGTCCGACACGCAGGGCTTCCCGGCGGCCAGGGAGCGCTTCAGGGAGGCGGCCGCGGCGCTGGCCGGCGACGTGCCCGATCTGGAGGTGCTCACCGGCGCCGCGGCCGGCTGGGACGCGTCGTGGGCGACCGTGGCCGAGATGGCCAGATCCGGGCTTGTCGCCATCCGGCACTCGACGCTGCGGGCGCTGCCCGCCGATGTCCCCGACGGCGAGACGCCCGAGGGTGGAGTGCCCGTGCTGACGGCCGACGACGTCGCGGCCGGGGCGGCGCCGTCACGGCGGATGCCGCCCGCCCCCGGCCTGGTCGCCGTACGCCGGGGAGACGTCGTGGCGTCGGCCGTCACCGCCCGGGTCGTCACCGTGGAGGGGGCGCTCCTCGGCCCGCATCTCAGCCTGTTCCGCGTCGATCCGGACAAGGTGGACCCCGAGTTCCTGGCGGGGTTCCTGCGCTACGCGGCGGGCGGCGGCCGGCCGCACCTGGGCAGCAGCCGGGTGGAGGCCCGCCGGGCCCGAGTCCCCCAGCTTCCCCTGGACGTCCAGCGGACGTACGGCACGGCCTTCCGGCGGCTGCTCGCGCTGGAGGACGGCCTGCGCGAGGCGGCCGCCGCGGGGGAGGCGCTCGCCCGGCTCGGGGTCGAGGGGCTCGTCGACGGACGTCTGCGCCCCCGCGGGTGACGCGCCGATGGTTCCCCGTGGTTGAGACCCGGTTGCCGAGCCCGAACATCGCGGACGGATCCGGTAGCTTTTTCCCCGATAGGCCGACGGGAGGGGCGCATGGTCATCGGCGACCGGTATGAGCTGGACGACCTTCCCCTGGGCCAGGGCGGCATGGGCGCCGTGTACGGCGGGCATGACCGGCGGCTCGACCGCAAGGTGGCGGTGAAGTTCCTGCGGCTGCCCGACGGCCCGGACGAGGAGCTGCAGCGCCGGTTCCTGCGCGAGGCGCGGATCCTCGCCAAGCTCGACCACCCGGGCGCGCCCGTCCTGTACGACTTCGGCACCTACGAGCAGCGGCTCTTCCAGGTCATGCAGTTCATCGAGGGGGTGACGGTCGCCGATCTGCTGAGCGAGCACGGCCCGCTGCCGGTGCCGTGGGCCGCGGCCGTCGCCGCCCAGGCGTGCGCCGTGCTGACCGCCGCGCACGAGCTGTCGATCTGCCACCGGGATCTCAAGCCGACCAACCTCATGCTCTGCCCGGACGGCAGCGTGAAGGTGCTCGACTTCGGGCTCGCCATGCTGCGCGAGAGGGATGTCGCAGGGGTGACGGCGCAGTTCACCCGGATCGGGCAGATCCTCGGCACCCCGGCTTACATGTCTCCCGAGCAGATCCAGCGTGGCGTCGCCGGGCCGAAGAGCGACCTGTACTCTCTCGGCTGCGTGCTGCACGAGATGCTGACCGGCAATCAGCTGTTCACCGGCCCGACGGAGTACGCCGTGTTCGACAAGCAGGTGAAGGAACGGCCGCCCCGGGTGCCGGGGGTCCCCGCCGAGCTGGACCGCCTGATCGCCGAACTGCTGGAGAAGGAGCCGGACAACCGGCCGCCCGACGCGCACACGCTGTTCGAGCGGCTGCAGCCGTTCGCGGTCGACCTGCCCCCGCTGCCCGGCTTCCTCAACCCGTCGACGGTCCCCAGCCCCGGGCGCATGTACGCCCAGATGGTCGGCCGCGTCCGCTGAGAACGCTTAGGCGCGCCAGGCGGTCAGGACCTCCTCGACCCGGGACCGGATCCGCTCGCGGGCGGTCATCCGGGGCACCCCGGACATCAGCAGCTCGTCGTAGTCGGTGTCTAGGTGGCGCACGCTCGCGACGACGGCGAGTGTGATGGCGCCCTCGTCCAGCACGCGGGCGGCGGCGGTGCGGCCGACCCGCCCGCTGCCGCGTACGGCGGCGTGCGCGGCGACGGCCTCGGCCCGTTCTGCCGGGCAGCGGGGGAACAGACGGCGGATCTCCACCGCCATCCTCGCCTGGAACTCGGCGTCCTCACCGGCCCTTCGCTCGCGGTCGCGTTCCCGGCGGCGCAGCCGCGCCTCCTCGTCGGCCAGGCACTGCTCCTCGGCCCGCGTCAGCGCCTCCTCCTCGACCAGCACGCCGAGCCGCTCGTATCTCTTGCGCCGCCGGTTGAAGCGGACCACCACCGCCGACAACCCGCTCTCCTTCTTGGCGCGGCGGCTCAGCGCCGCGTTCCCCGCGGGGAGGAGGCACAAGTGGTCCATGTCGGCGCAGGTCAGGCAGTGCGGCCGGTCGTCCTCCATGATCAGGTACGGCCCGGTCTCCCCGCAGCCTGCGCAGGTCCACGCGTCCAGCGGCGCGACCACCACGAGGTCGGGGGCCTTGTTGTGCCGTTCGGCGATCTGCCGCCGCCGCGCCTCGCTCAGCTCCGGCGAGAGCCAGTGGACGCGGAAGGCGCGCTCCAGGTCCTCGTCGCCCGCCGTCGTGAAGCGCAGCGGCCGCCGGTCGCGGGTGCCCGCCGTGTACGCCGCCTCGCTCTCCAGCAGGTCCCGGGACAGGGCCCACGCGCGCAGGTGCGACAGCGCCTCCTCCATCCGGACGGCGTCCACGGCGGCCAGCCGTTCCAGGCTGTCGGCGCGGCCCTGCCGCCAGGTCTCCACGTGGCGGTCGTGCAGCCACCGCAGGCCGGTGAGGACGTCGATCGGGGTCACGTACTTGCGGGTGGCCAGGGCGATCTCCGCCGCCTGGGCCACCCGTCCGCCGAGCTTGCTGCGCATTCCCCCAAGACTGCCCTATGCCGGCGTGCGCGTACGCCGGTTCACGGCCGCCAGCAGCCCCACGGCCGCCAGGCTGGAGATCGTGGCCGACCCGCCGTACGACACGAACGGCAGCGGCAGCCCGGCGACCGGCAGCAGGCCCATGGTCATCCCCACGTTGACGAACGTCTGGAACGCCAGCCAGCACACCACCCCGCCGGCCACGGCCGTGCCGAACGGCGTGGGGCTCTTGGCCGCGATCCACAGGCCGCGCCACAGCAGGGCGAGCATCAGCAGGATCACGCAGGCGGCGCCGACGAAGCCGAGCTCCTCGCCCGCGACCGTGAAGATGAAGTCGGTGTGCTGCTCGGGCACGAAGTGCCCCGCCGTCTGCTCGCCGTGGAACAGGCCCTTGCCCAGCAGGCCGCCGGAGCCGATCGCGATCCTGGCCTGGGTGGCGTTGTAGCCCACGCCCATCGGGTCGGCGTCCGGGTCGGCCAGCACCATCAGGCGCTGGAGTTGATAGGGCCGGATGAGGTCGAGCCGCCACACCAGGAGCAGCGCGGCTGCCCCGGCGGCGGCGAACGCCGCGAACCACCTCTTGGGCGCACCGGACACCGCGATCATCCCGGCGGCCACCACCAGGAAGACGAGCGCGGTGCCGTAGTCGGGCTGCAGCGCGATCAGGCCGACCGGCAGTGCGGCGAGGCCCAGGGCGAGCAGCACGGCCCCGGCGCCCGGCCTGCGCTCGCCGTCCCGCGGCTCGCCGAGCGCCGTCGCCAGCGCGAGCACCGTGGCCGCCTTGGCGAACTCGGACGGCTGGAACTGCAGCCCGTCGCCGAGCACTATCCACGCGTGCGAGCCGTTGACCGTACGGCCCAGCGGGGTCAGCACGGCGACCAGGCCGGCCAGCCCGATCAGGTACAGCACCGGAACGTAGGCCCGCAGCACGCGCAGGTCGATCCGCGAGACGGCCCACATGAGCACGAAGCCGATGCCCACGCTGAGCGCCTGCCGCTGCGGCAGCGTCGAGCCCGGCTCGTTGCGGGTGGCCGACCACACGAGCAGCAGCCCGATGGCCGACAACGCGGCCGCGGGCAGCATCAGCCCCAACGCGGGGAGCAGGGCGAGCCGCGCCTGCGAACGCCGCCTCGTCGCGCGGCCCGCCGGCAGCCGTACGGACAGGGGACCGAGCGTCGTCATCGCACGCCTCCCGGGTCGTGTCGGGAGACCACGCGCCGCCGCGCGTGGCCCAGGCCGGCGAGGGGCGGCGTTCGCCGGACGCGCTCCGGCAGCCGGGCCGCGGTCGCGGCGGCAGGTGCGCGGCCCGCGACGAGGCGGGTCAGGGCCGCATGGGCGGGCGGGCGGCGCGTCACCGCCCGCCGTCCTTCTTGTGCTTCTTCTGGTCCTTGTGCTTCTTCTGGTCGTGGGAGAGAGCGGCGATGCCCTCCCAGATCTCCCGCGCGGCGGGGGCCGCCGTGGTCCCGCCCGTGCCGCCCTGGGAGACGACGACCACCACGACATACTTGGGCTTCTTCAGCGGGCCGAAGGAGGCGAACCACGAGGTGTCCTGCCTGCCGTACGCCTCGGCGGTGCCGGTCTTTCCGGCGATCGGCAGGCGCTTGAACGCGTACCCGTCGAACGCCCCGGCGGCCGTGCCCGTGCGCGGCACGCCGGCCAGCGCGTCGCGGATGAACCGCAGCGTCTTGCGCGACGCGTCGACCTTGCCCACGACGGGCGGGGTGATCGTGCGGACGACGGTGCCGTCGGCGCGCACGACCTGCTTGCCGATCCTGGGGCTGAAGACCGTGCCGCCGTTGGCGAGCGCGGCGTATCCCCGGGCGAGCTGGAGCGGCGTCACCAGCACGTCGCCCTGGCCGATGGAGAAGTTGGCCGCGTCTCCGGCCCACCAGACCCCGCCGGAGCGGCAGTTGTCGGCGGCGAGCGCCTTGAGGTAGGCCGCCCGCCTACGGTCGGACATCTCCGGATAACCGGTCTTGGCCCGGCGGCAGGAGTCCGCCTTGGTCCGCTCCCAGTTGGCCTTCTTCCAGGCGCGGTCGGGCACCCTGCCCGCCGCCTCGTGCGGCAGGTCGACGCCGGTGGCGGTGCCGAACCCGAACTCCCCGGCCATCACCTGCATCGGGTCCTTGGGCCGCTTGACCGGCTTGAGCCCGCCGTCGCGCCGCCACATCTTCTCCGCGAACCGGTAGAAGATCGTGTCGCACGACACCACCAGGGCCCGGCGCATGTCCATCCGGCCGAGTTCGGCGCTCTCGAAGTTGTGGAACACCCGGCCGCCGATCTTGTAACCTCCGGGGCAGTCGTAGGAGGCCCGCAACGGGTAGCCCGCCTTCGCCGCCGCGGCGGTCGAGGTCACCTTCCACGTCGAACCCGGCGGCCACTGCCCCTGCACGGCGGCGCTGACCAGCGGCAGGTCCTCGTAGTCGCGCTGCGAGATTCCCCCGGTCCACACGCCCGGGTCGTAGGTGGGATAGTCGGCGATCGCCGTCACCCGCCCGGTCTTCGCCTCCAGCACCACCGCCGCGCCGCTGTCGGCGGGCTCGCCCCGCTTGCGCGCGGCGGTCACGGCCCGGGCCAGCGCCCGCTCGGCCACCTTCTGGACGCGCGCGTCGATGCTGGTCACCAGGGTGTCCCCGGCCACGGCGGCCTCCTCGCGGACCAGGCCGGTGACCTTGCCCGTGCTGTCCACCGCCATCTGCCTGATGCCGGTACGCCCGGCCAGCTCGCGGTCGTACTCCGCTTCCAGGCCGTCGCGGCCGATAAGCTCCGGGCCTCCCTCGGGGTCGTCGGGCGAGGGCGGCTGCAGGTAGCCGAGCACGTGCGCCGCGGCCGAGCCGAGCGGGTAGGTCCTGACCGGCCGCAACGCCGTGCTGACGCCGGGGAACTCGCTCTGCCGCTCGGCGATCCACAACGCCGTGCGCACGCTCACGTCGTCGGCGACGACGATGGGCTGGTACGGCGAGCCGGGCCAGCACGGCCGGGGCACGTTCCCGGCGCACAGCCGCGCCCGGTCGGCGATCTCCTGGTACGGCCGGCCCAGCGCCCGGGCGAGCCGGGTCAGCACGTCCCTACCGCCGTCGGGCTGGTGGATGAGGGCCATGTAGTCCACCGACACCTGCGGCTTGGTCTCGTTGGCCACCAGCGGCCGGCCGCGCACGTCGAGGATCCGCCCCCGCACCGGCGGCAGCACGACCGAGCGCACCCGCGCCTCCGTGGCCGCCCTGACGTACGACGGGCCGGTGACGACCTGCAGGTACCACAGGCGGCCGAGCAGGGTCAGCATGAGCGCGGTCACCACGACGAACACGAGCGTGAGGCGGCCCTGGGGCCGGTTGCGACCCGGACTGAGGAGACGCTGCTGGACGCTCCTACGACCCGGGCTGAGAGGACGCTGCTGGACGCTCCTACGCAAGCCGCCTCCCGGGCGCGTACGGATCGCGAGGTCTGTCCCGTGGTCCGCGCACCCGCCCGAACGACCGGCGGCGGGGCAGCAGGGCGAGCGCACCGGTCACGAGCGCGGCCAGGCCGGCGGTCCAGGCGAGGGCGCCGGGCGCGAGGGCCGTTCCCCAGGGCGTCCCGTCGAGCAGGGCCGCGAGCACGCCCCCGGCGAGCGTCGCGCCCAGGGCCACGGCGGCGGCGACGGCGGCGCGCCGCCCGGCCGTGGCGTCCGCGGTGAGCCGCGTGCACACCCACCCGGCCAGGCACAGAACCAGGGCGAGCCGCCCGATGGTGTGGTCGGCGGGTGGCGCGATGTCGGCGGCCAGGCCCGCGGCGAACCCCAGGAACGCCCCCGCTCCTCCTCCCGCAGCCCGGGGCCGCAGCAGCGGCGCGAGCGCGACCACCCCGACCAGCACGACGTCGGGCCCGCCGCCGGGCAGCGCCAGCCCGTTGACGACGGCGACCTGGAGCACGGGCGCGACGAGGACGACGAGTAAGGACAGGACGACCGCCTTCATCACGCCCCCTTCGCCTTGTCCGGGCCGCTCTTGTCCGGCAGCGGTCCGAGGACCACGGTGACGAGGCCGAGCGCGGTGAAGCGGGCGAAGGGCCGCACGAGCGCCGTCCTGGTCAGCGCGTCCGGCGCGGGCTCGACCGCGACCACGGTGCCGATCGGCACGTCCGGCACGTACGGCCGCATGTCGCGCGAGCCCAGCGTCACCACCCGGTCGCCCGGCTTCACCTCGGCGGAGGCGTTGAGCAGGCTCAGCCGCAGCAGCCCGCGCTCGGGGACGCCGGTCACCAGGCCGACCTCCCGCGAGCCCTCGAGCCGTGCGCCGATCGAGGCGCCGGAGGCGGTGGCGAGCTGGACCGTCGCCGTACCGGGACCGGACCGCAGGACCCGGCCGACCAGCCCGTTCCCGTCGAACACGGTCATGTCGCGGGCCACGCCGGCCTCGGAACCGGCGTCGACGGTGACCGTGCCGTCCCGGCCGAAGCCGACGACGTGGGCGGGCACGGCCCGGTAGCCGTCCGCCGGAGCAGGGGAGGAGGTCACGCGGCGGGCGGCGAGCAACTCGGCGCGCAACCGGGCGTTCTCGGCTTCGAGCTCCGCCACCCGGTGTTGTCCCGGCGCCCATCGGACGCCGGCGGACGCCGCGTCCTCCAGCCCGCCGAACACGGCCGACCCGAACGCCCGCAGCGGGTCGAGCGGCGTCAGGGTGTCGGCGACGATCAGGGCGACGGAGACGAGCGCCAGCAGCACGGGCGTCCGGCGTCCGGCGGCCCTCATCGACGCGTTTCGGGAAGGAACACGTCCTGCATGTCGTCGAAGCGCTCGACGCACCGGCCCGCGCCCAGCACCACCGACTGGAGCGGCTGGTCGACGAGGTGGATCGGCATGCCGACGGCGTCTCCGAGCCGTTCGGCCAGCCCGTCGAGCAGCGCGCCGCCGCCGGTCAGCACGATGCCGTTGTCGATGAGGTCGCCCGCCAGCTCGGCCGGGCACTGGTCCAGCGTGGTCTGCACGGCGTCGACGATCGTCTGGACCTGGTCCTCGATCGCCTCCCTGACCTGGGCCCGGTTGATCGTGGCGGTCTTGGGCAGGCCGGTCACCAGGTCACGGCCCCGGATCGGCAGCGAGGCCTCGTCGTCGCCGCCCGGCCGCGCGCTGCCCATCTTGATCTTGATGTGCTCGGCCGTGCGCTCGCCGAGCATCAGGGAGTGTTCCTTCTTGACGTAGTTGACGATCGCCTCGTCGAGCTCGTCGCCGCCGACCCGCACGGACTTCGACACGACCACCCCGCCGAGCGAGACGATCGCGACCTCCGTCGTGCCGCCGCCGATGTCCACGACCATGTTGCCGGTGGTGTCGCCCACGTTGAGTCCGGCGCCGATCGCCGCGGCCATCGGCTCCTCGATGATGTGGACGCGGCGGGCGCCCGCTTCGTACGCCGCCTCCCTGACCGCGCGCTGCTCCACGCTCGTGGTGCCGCTCGGCACGGCGACGACGACCCGGGGCTTGGCCAGGTAGCGGTTCTTGTGCGCCACCTGGATGAAGTGCCGCAGCATGCGCTCGGCCGCGTCGAGGTCGGCGATCACGCCGTCCTTGAGCGGGCGCAGCGTGGCGATGTGGGGCGGGGTGCGCCCGATCATCTCCTTCGCCGCGGTCCCGACCGCCACGATCCTGTCCGTGTGCAGGTTGATCGCCACCACCGAGGGCTCGTCGAGGACGACGCCCTTCTTGCGCACGTACACGAGCGTGTTGGCTGTGCCGAGATCGACCGCCATGTCCCGGCCGAGCAATCCCCACGGGAAACCCATCGCCGACCAGCTTTCAGAGAGGAGGGAGAGCACGCGTGATCGCTGCCCGGCGGCCCCGCCTCTAAACAGAACGGCCCCTCCCGTACGAACCGGACACGCTAGGCGACGCTGAGATAGAGGTCTCTCGCCAGCTTCGTCACCCGCTCCGCCGACTTCGTGAAGGACGCCCCCGAGGGCTGCAGGGTGAGCACCACCATGATCAGTCGGTCGCCGATCACGCCAGTAGTGTGGAGCACCGGACGGCCGAAATCAACCGGGTTGCCGCCCATTGTGACCGCCCCGATACGGAGTGACGCCACCGTCGCGCGGGTGCACTTGACGGGAGGAACCGCGCCGTATCCCGACCACCCCTGCTTGATCGCCCAGGGCCTGGGGACGGCGCGCGGGATCCCGAAGTACTGGTCGAAGCCGTCGCTCGCGCACTTCGACGCACTGTGCAGGTTGCCGAGGACGAAGTCGCGGACGCGGGGTTCGGCCCGCCGCAGCAGATACCGGTAGACGAGCGCCATGTCGGCCGCGCTGACGGCGGTGTAGCCCCAGAATCCGGGTTTGGCGGCGGGCGGCGGGGCGGTTTCGGTCAGGCCGATCCGGCGGGCCATGCGGCGGACGATCTCGCCCTGGCCGCCGCGCCGCCACAGGGCCGTCGCCGCGTCGTCGTCGCTGCCGCGCAGCATGGGCGTCAGAAGCGCCCTGTCCCGGGCGGGCACGGCGCCCTTGTGCCGCTCCAGGTAGTCGACGGCGATGAGGATCTTCACCACCGACGCCGACCGGAACCGGTGGTGCGCCAGATGCCGGGCGACCGTCTTGCCCGTGGTCACGTCCACCACGGCGTACCCCGCCGTCACCCCGGCCGGCACCCGCACGGTCCCGGCGGGGGAGCGGACCGGACGGGCGGCCTCGGCCGCCGCCTCCCCGGCGGCGGCGCCGCCCGCTCCCGGCGTCTTCGGGGCCGCGGACGCCGCCGTGTCCGTGTCCGGGTTCGGGGACCGCGTCGCCGGCCGGGCGTTCGCCGCGCACCCGGTCAGCAGTGCGGGAAGCACGGCGGCGACGGCCAGAAGCGAGGCGGTTCTCGATCGGGTCACCCGACCATGCCTACCAGATCGCCGCGAAGCGCGACGGCACTCGCCTGGTCGCGCTCTTCTCAGCGGAAGGCCGCGTGGCCGGTGAGCGCCTGTCCGACGACGAGGGTGTGCATCTCGGGAGTGCCTTCGTAGGTCAGGACCGACTCCAGGTTGGTCATGTGCCGGATCACGGGGAATTCCAGCGAGATGCCGTTGGCGCCGAGAACGGTGCGCGCGACGCGGCAGATCTCCAGCGCCTTGCCGACATTGTTCAGCTTGCCCATGCTGATCTCGTGCGGACGCACCGTGCCGGCGTCCTTGCGGCGGCCGAGGTGCAGGGCCAGCAACTGCCCGGTGGCGAGTTCGGCCGCCATGCCGGCGAGCTTGGCCTGCGTGAGCTGGAAGGCGGCGATCGGCCTGCCGAACTGGGTGCGCTGTCCGGCGTACTCCAGGGCGGCGGCGAACGCGGAGCGGGCCGCGCCCATGGCGCCCCAGACGATGCCGTAGCGGGCCTCGTTCAGGCAGGACAGCGGTCCCCTGAGGCCGCGTACCTCCGGGAACGCCGCGTCGGCGGGCAGCCGGACGCCGTCCAGGACGAGCTCGCTGGTGATCGAGGCGCGCAGGGACAGCTTGTGCTTGATCACCGGCGCGGAGAAGCCGGGGGTGCCGGTGGGGACGACGAACCCGCGGATGCCCTCGTCGGTGTTCGCCCAGACCACCGCGACGTCGGCGACCGAGCCGTTGGTGATCCACATCTTCCGCCCGTCGAGGATCCAGTCGTCGCCGTCGCGGCGGGCACGGGTGCGCATGGCCCCTGGATCGGACCCGTGATCGGGCTCGGTCAGGCCGAAGCAGCCGATGGCCTCGCCGGCCGCCATGCGGGGCAGCCACTCCTGCTTCTGCTCCTTGGTGCCGTGCTTCCAGATCGCGAACATCGCCAGCGACCCCTGCACCGACACCAGGGAGCGGATGCCCGAGTCGGACGCCTCCAGTTCCAGGCACGCCAGGCCGTAGTCCACCGCGCTCATGCCGGCGCAGCCGTATCCCTGCAGGTGCATGCCCAGGAGGCCGAGCGAGCCCAGCTCCTTGGCGAGGTCCCGGATCGAGGGCAGGCCGCCCTCCTCGAACCAGGTGGCGACGTACGGATCGATCAGCCGCGCGCACAGCTGGCGCACGGCGTCGCGTACGGCCTTCTCGTCGGAGCCGAGCAGGTCCTCGATGCCGATCGGGTCGAGCGGGTCGACGGGGGCGGGGCGGCCGGGAGCGGTCATGACGGTGTCTGTCCTGTCGTAGGGAGATCGATCGGGTCGAGATCCGCGAGCGACCCGTTACCGGAGGCGAGCCAGGCGCGCACGGCGGGGTCGTGTTCGCCGAGCGCCGGCGGCGGCCCCGCCGGGCGGACCAGGTCCTCGGAGTAGTCCACGGGGTGGCGCACCTGCGGTGCGCGATCGGAGCGGGGGCGTACGGCGGGTGCCAGGCCGAGGCGTTCGGCCAGGCGGAACGCGTCGGCGAGGTCCTGCACGCGGCCGGCCGGCACCTGCTCGGTGGTCAGCCGTTCCTGCCAGTCGGCCGCGTCCGCGGCGGCCAGGAGGCGTTCCAGCGCATCGACGAGCTCCTCGCGGTGGGCCACCCTGGCGGCGTTCGTCGCGAAGCGATCGTCGGTGGCCAGGCCGGGGTCGCCGAGCACGCGGGCCAGCCGGGCGAACTGGCCGTCGTTGCCGCAGGCCACGGCGAGCAGGCCGTCGCGGCAGCGCAGGGTCTCGTACGGGGCGATGGAGGGGTGCCGGTTGCCCATCCGCTTCGGCGGCACGCCGGTCTCCAGGTAGCCCTGCGCCTGGTTGACCAGCGCGGCCAGCAGGCTGGACAGCAGGTTCACTTCGACGTGGCATCCCCTGCCGGTGCCAGCCCGGGCGGCCAGCGCGGCCAGGATCCCGATGGTGGCGTCCTTGCCGGTCAGCACGTCGACCAGGGCCACGCCCGCCTTCGTCGGCTCTCCATCGGCCGCGCCGGTGATCGACATCAGTCCGCCCACCGCCTGGACGATGAAGTCGTAGCCCAGCAGGTCGGCCCCGGCGCCGGCGCCGAAGCCGCTGACGGAGCAGTAGACGACTCCCGGGTTCGTGGCCGCCACCTGCGCGTAGCCCAGGCCGCGCCGGTCGAGCGCGCCCGGTTTGAAGTTCTCCACGAGCACGTCGGCGCGCCGCGCCAGCTCGCAGGCGAGCGTCAGGTCCGCCGGATCGTCCAGGTCCAGCGTGACGCTCCGCTTGGAGCGGTTCACGCTCTCGAAGTAGGTCGACGACGTGGCCGACCACGGCGGGCCCCACGATCGGGTGTCGTCTCCCGTGCCGGGGCGCTCGACCTTGATCACGGTCGCTCCCAGGTCGGCCAGCGTCATCGTGCAGGACGGTCCGGCCAGCACGCGGCTGAAGTCGGCCACGAGAACACCGTGCAGCGGACGGGTCACGGCCGCGCCTCCGGTTCCCGCGGCGCGCCGATCGGCGGCTCTGGGTCGCGCATCACATCTCCTCGGTCGGGGTGCGGTTGCCGGGACGTCTCGAGGCTAGGACCGGGTGCGGCCCTCGTTCTTCGGATGTTCCGCCGGAGTTCGGCGATCACCGGGCGAAACCGATGAAGATCGCCGCACCGCCGACATCCGACCGATGAGTCGGACAAAATACGCAATGCAGATGTAAGCTCCCGAGGAGGAATCGCCCGCAACAAGCCCGGGACCTGGGGCTTGAGGTGCGGCTGTAGCGTGTGGAAACGGATCACCGGCCCGCCCCGGGCGTACGAAAGCAAAGGATCGACTCCCGCATGTCCGAGAAGGGCGCCGAGTTCGAAACCGGGTTCGGCGACCCCCACTGCCAGATCGAAGGCCCGGTCGTCAGTCTCGAGATGGACGGGGGCGCGACGTACACCGTGCCCGACGTGATCGAGGCGATGCCGGCGCTCGGCGCGGGTGCCGCGGGGACGTGACCGATGCCCCGGCTCGCCGAGCTCAGCCGCGCCCTCGGGCATGACCTGCGGCCCGTCTCCGCCGGGCCGCTGCCCGACCGCGTCGTGACCGGAGTGCACGTCAGTGAGCTGACCGATCCCACGCCGTACCTTGAGGGCGGCGAACTTCTCCTGACGACCGGCATGGGACTCACCGGACAGGCCGCGCAGGCACGGTCGTACACCGCCCGGCTGGCGGAGAAGGGGATCGCCGCCCTCGGTCTCGGGCTGGGCCCGATCTACCGGGAGGTGCCCGCCGTCCTGGCCGAGGCGTGCGAGGCGGCCGGGCTGCCGCTGCTGGTGGTGCCCGATCCCACGCCGTTCCTCCTGGTGGCGCGCACGTACTGGTCGCTGCTGGCCGAGGCCGGTCAGGAGGAGGCCGACGCGACCCTCGGCGCGCACCGTGAACTCGTCCGCGCGGCCGCGGGCCCCGACCCGGTGTCCGCCGTGGTCCGGACCCTCGCGGGCGCGGTCGAGGGGTGGGCCGCCCGGCTCACCCCGCAGGGACACATCGTGGAGGTCTGGCCCCCGGAACGCCGTCGCGTCGCGCGGCAGATCGCGGGGGTGCTGGCCCGGCTGCGCGCGGCCGGCCCGCACTCCTCGGCGACCCTGCCCATCGACGGGGACGACGTGGTCGTGCAGCCGCTCAGCGCACAGGGGCGGCTGACCGGGTTCGTCGCGATCGGCTGCCCCCCGCCCATGAGGGCGCGGGACCGGCAGCTCGTCCTGGCGGCCTGCTCGCTGCTGGCGCTGCGGGACGAGCGGGGACGGTCTCACGGGCGGGCGGCCCGGGCCGCCCGCGACGCGGTGGCGCGACTGTTGCTGCTGGGCTACTGCGACGCGGCGCGCGCCCTCGCCGCCGACCTCGGCATGCCCGCGCCGCCCTCACGCCTGCGCGTCCTCGCCGTCGCGGGGGCCGCCGCGGCCGGATCCGACCTGCTCGACGCGCTGGAGCAGACGCTGCCACGCGGGCATGGGCGGATCCTCGCCGCGGCCGGCCCCGGTGAGCTGTGGATGCTGCTCGCCGACCGGAACCGGCCGGCGGTCCAGGCCGTCGTCGCCGACTTCGTCGCCGCCGGTGCTCCGGCGGCGCGCGCGGTGCTGTCCCGTGAGCTGGCCGTCCGCGACCTGGCCCTGCACCTGCCCGCGCTGCGTGCCGCGCTCGCCCGGGCGGACGGGGGGTCGGTAAGGGACCTGGCCGCGGACGGGCGGCCGTCCGCCGGCTCGCCCGATCTGGAGCCGCTGCTGTCGTACGCGCGGGCGGATCTCGTCGGCGCCGTCGTCGCCTACCTTCGCCACCGGGGGCGTTGGGAGGACGCGGCCAGGGAGCTCTCCGTCCACCGCAACACCCTCCGGCACCGCATCGGCACCGCGGCCAAGGTGCTCGGCGCGGACCTCGACGATCCCGACGTGGCGAGCACGGTCTGGCTTCGCCTGAGAGAGCGAGGCCTGGCCTGAGACCGCGGTTTCTCCCGCTACCGAGGGCTCAGCGGCCGTCGAGGAGGGGCTGCCCGGGGTCCCAGCGGGTGCCTTCCGCGGCGTCCCTGCGGCGGCGGGCGATCGCCGACAGCGCCTCGAGGACGACCCGGTTGCCGAGGTACGCCGTGATGTCCGCGTGGTCGTACGGCGGGGCCACCTCGACGATCTCCAGGCCGACGACGGGCAGCTCGTAGCAGGTGCGGCGTACGGCGTCGAGGAGCTGGCGGGCCGACAGGCCGCCTGGCTCGGGCGTGCCGGTGCCCGGCGCGTGGCCCGGGTCGCAGACGTCCACGTCAACCGACAGGTAGACCCCGTCGCAGTCGTCGAGCGCGATCGCGTACGCCTCGGTGAGGCACTCGTCGAGGCCCCTGGCGACGATCTCGGTCATCTCGTACGACCGCATGCGCTGCCCGGCCATCCAGTCGAGGATGTCCGGCCCCGGCCAGTAGCCGCGCAGCCCGACCTGCAGGAAACGGTCGCCCCGGATGGCGCCCGACTCGATGAGCCGCCGCATCGGCTGCCCGTGGCCGTGCAGGTGGCCGAACTCGATGTCACCGGTGTCGGCGTGCGCGTCGAAATGGATCATCGAGATCCGGCCGAAGCCGTGGTGACGGGCCACACCGGTCGCGTCGGGCAGGGCGATCGTGTGGTCGCCGCCGAGGACGACGGGGATCGCCCCGGAGGCCGCGATCGCGGCGACCGCGTCCTCGATCGCGCGCAGGCTGCCTTCGATGTCCCCGGCGTAGGTCTCCACGTCCCCGGCGTCCAGCACCCGCAGGTCCTTGAGGGCGTCCACGCGCAGTGCCAGGCTCGGGCGGGAGCCGTCATGGGGGAGATAGCAGGTCTGGCGGATGGCGTTCGGGCCGAAGCGCGCACCCGGACGGTGGGAGGTGCCGCCGTCGAACGGCGCGCCCAGGATGACGACGTCGGCGTCCGCGTAGCCGGCGGGGTCGTCGAGGTCGCACCGCTCGACGCCGAGGAACGTGATGTCGGGGCCGAACATCTGGCCGTAGCGGGACAATCCAACTCCTGACGAAACCGGTCTTATCGGGTATCACATGCTATTAGCCGACAAGGTGGACATGGTGCGGGCCTCGACGATGAACGGGTCGAGCAGGCCCGGGGTGCTCGCGGCGGCGAGGCGCAGTGCCTCGGCGAGGTCCACGTCGCGCACCTGGTAGCCCTGCTTGCCCGCCGCGGTGGTCGCCGTCAGCGTCGCCAGGCGGGCCCGGCGCTGGAAGAACGACCGCTCGATGTTCCAGCCGATGACGCCGTCGCACTCCAGCACCACGCGGCGGCGCACGATCGAGCCCCAGCGGGTGACCAGGTAGCCGGACGTCAGTGCGTGGCCCAGTGAGCGGTAGCGGTCGGCGGCCAGCAGGGCCGTCAGCGGCAGCAGGGCGGCGGCGGTGAGCCACGTCCACGAGGGCAGGCCGGCCCACTCCCACGCCGCGAGCAGTGCGGCCAGCACCAGCGCGTGCACGCCGTACGCACGGGTGAACCTGCGGCGCAGCGCGGCCGGGCCGTGCGCGGTCAGGCCCGCGGTGACCGGCGAGGCGGCGGCCTCAGGCGTGCCGGAGGAGACGCGGGGGAGCACGAGCCGGGCCACCGACACGGCCCGCTCACGCGGCGCGGGTGGCAGCAGCATCGACCCGCCGCGCTGGGCGCCCTGCGCCGCGCGCAGGCCCGTGGTCACCGCCGCCAGGCGGGCCCCGCGTACGGCGCGCAGGAGCAGCGGCTCGCCGACCTCGACGCCGCGCAGCCGCCGTTCCTCGATGGTGGTGGCCCGCGTGGTCAGCAGTCCCCGGGTCACGTGCAGGGTGCCCTCGGCGTGCCGGGTCAGCCGGAAGTTCCCGAAGGCCAGCACGTAGCCGAGTGTGGAGGCGACGCTCACGAACACGACCAGCACGAGCACCACCGTCGCGATCTCCAGCGGGAGCGACATCGCGCTGAACCACCGCCAGGTCTCCCGGACGGGTCCGACTCTCCCGAGGTCGACGTTGCCCTCCGAGACCAGGCGGGACACGAAGCCGGCGACGACGCCCACGGTGACGAGCCCGGACATCGTGAACGGCCCGAACCTCACCCATTCGGGACGCATCCGCGCGAGCTCGGTCTCCGCCGCCGGCGTGCTCCCTGCGGGAGGCGTCACGGTGACCGCCGTGGTGGACGCGGTGGTGGAGGCAGCGGGAGAGCGGTGCAGCAGTTCCACGCGCAGGCGGGCGGCCTCGGCGGCGGTCAGCGCGTCGAGCTTGAGCCGGCCCTCGTGCCTGCGCTCCGACGTGCCCGTCCCCACCTCCACCCGGGCCAGGCCGAGCACGCGGTGCAGCACGTGGGAGGTGACGTCCACCGTGCGGACCCGGTCGCGGGGCACGGTCAGCACCTTCCGGGTCAGCAGGCCACGGCGGACCTGCACGTGCTCCGGGGTGATCCGATAGGTCGTGGTGAACCAGCGCAGCATGCCGAGCACGACCATGAGACCGACGCCGGCGACGCTCCACAGGTGCCCCTTCCCGCCGCTGCTCGACCCCGCGACCAGCAGGCCGAGCAGCGCCGGGGCGGCCCGTACGACCTCCTGGAAGGGGTGGACCACCAGCATCCGCGGGCTCAGCCGGCGCCAGACCGTCTCCACCACGGGGTCGATCACGTGGCGTCACCCGCCGTGGCCTGCGCGGCGGCCGTGAGGTCGGCGACCAGGCGCTGGGCGGTGTCCCGGTCGAGGCCGCCGACCTTGATCGGGCCGGCCGCGGAGGCGGTCGTGACGGTGACGTTGGCGAGGCGGAAGAGCTGCTCCAGCGGGCCGCGCTCGCTGTCCACGGTCTGGATGCGGGAGACGGGGGCGATGCGCCACTCCTGCTTGAACCAGCCCGACTGCGTGAAGACGGCCGCGGAAGTGGCCTCCCAGCGGTGCACCCGATAGCGCCACTGCGGCATCACCGTGACGTGCGCCACCGCGACGACGGCGGTGACGACGAGAGCGGCCACGTGCGTGGTGACGGGCAGGGCGTTCTCGTCGTCCATCACGAGCCAGAGCACCTGGGCCGCGATGACAACGAGCCAGCCGAGGGCGGCCCGGGCGGCCCAGTACCAGACGGCGGTACGGCTCACTTGGTGCCGGGGGGATCGGAGGGTCGGGGTGTCCACGTCCCAACTCTGCCCGATCGCCCGCGTTCCGGCGTAGTGGAGCCGATCCTGTCCTTCTCAGGACAAATGTCATGCCCCGGCGTCGTACGGCGGATCAGAGGGCGGACAGGAGCTTGTGGACGTGGGAGAGCGGGTCGACGCCCACCGGGCGGACGGCGACCGTGGTGACGCCCGCCTCCCACAGTGCCCTGACCTGCGCGGACGCCTCCTCCGGCGAGCCCGTCGCCATGACGACCTCCTCGGGTGGCACCTGCAGGAACGCCGCCTGCTCCTCCGCCGCGGGCCGCATGGCCTCCCGTGCGCCGTCGCCGACGTAGAGGTGGACGAACGCCACCACTTCGTGATCGCCGGTCGCGCCGATCCGCTCGATGGTCGACCGCACCCGCTCCGGGCCGAGGCCCTCGGGAAGGATCGTGCCCTCGGCCACCCGCCCCGACAGGGCCAGCGAGCGCGGGCTCACCACTCCGGCGAGGACCGGCGGCGGCTCGGCCGGCGGGTGGACGAGGCGGACGCCGTCCAGGCGCACCTCGCGTCCGTTAAGGGTGACGGTCTCGCCGCGCAGCAGCGCCCGTACGGACGTGATCGTCTCCTCCAGCAGCGACAGCGGGGACGAGGCGGCTGCGCCCACCTGGCGCATCCACGCCTGCACGCCGTGCCCGATGCCGGCGGCCAGCCGCCCGGGGTGCAGGCGGGCCAGGTTGGCCAGCTCCATCGCCAGGAGCATCGGATTGCGCAGGGGCGCCGGGGTGATGCCGATGCCCACGCGCAGGCGTGATGTCGCGGCCAGTGCCGTGGCGGCCGAGGAGATCCCGCCCGTCCAGCCGAGGTCCTCCACCACCCACAGGTCGCAGACCGCCGTGCCGTCGAGTTCCCCGGCGAACGCCGGGAGCGACTCCGGTGGCAGGTCGCGGTCGAAGACGACTCCAAGCCTCACGGACGGCCCTCCAGTTCAGGCGAGATCGGCTCTGCGGCTTTCCGAGTATCCAGGACCCGGGGACGCGCCGCACACGGGGGCCGCGAAGGCCGGACGGCGGAGGAGATGAGTGGTGCGGGGGAGGGCCGGGCCCGGACAGGGCCGGGCCCGGATCACGGCGTCACCGCGGACAGCGGATCACTCGCCCTCGGCGGGGCGGTTGGCCTTCTTGGCCTGCTTAGCCGAGCGGGCTTCCTTTATGGCCGTCCTCTTCGCCTTGCCGGTGGACTTCACCGGCTTCTTCTTCTGAGCGTCGTCAGCCATGATTCCCCCGAATGTACGAGGATGCGCCTTATGTGCGCATCTGTGGGGGTTGATACCCAAGAGGGGCGTGTGCCATCCGGTCTGCCTCCTCGCACCGGCGAGTCACGCTTGCCGGGTGCGATGTCCTGTCGGGCTCACGCCGATGTGCGCGGTCCGGGACGTGGGATCCTGCGGTACGCCTCGGGGTCGACCTCGCGGGTCGCGTTCCAGTAGGCGAGCAGCGGGAACGGCCAGCACTGCGACACGCGTCCCCTGCTGTTCTTGTACCAGCTGCTGACCTCGGCCGCGCCCCAGACCACTCGCTTGTTCTCGGCGTCGACGGCGTCGTTGTAGCTCAGGTAGGCGTCCTCGCGGCAGTCGAGGGCCGCGTCGCCGTCGCGCACCAGCCTCTCGACGACCTTGACGATGTATTCCATGGAGAGCTCCGTGAACAGCACGGTGCTCCCGTTCAGGACGTGGTTCGTGTTGGGGCCGTAGAGGAGGAACAGGTTGGGGAAGTGCGGGATGGTGACGCCGAGATACGCCCGCGCGTCGCCGTCCCAGAAGTCCTGGAGGTCCCGCTTCCCGGTGCCGGTGACCCGCATCGTCGACAGGAACTCCGAGGCGCTGAAGCCGGTGCTGTAGACGATGACGTCGAGCTCGTGCAGGGTTCCGTCCTCGGTGCGGATCCCGTTCGCCGTGAACTCCCGGATCCGGTCCGTCACGAGGGCGACGTCGTCCCGCTTGAGGGTCCGGGCCCAGCTCCCGTTGTCCCGCAGCAACCGCTTCGCGCCCGGCGGGTACGTCGGGATCACCCGGTCGAGCAGGTCCGGCCGGTCGGCGTACTGCGCGGCGAGATGCTCGGTCAGGGCCACGCGCAGGACCTCGTTCTGCGCGGAGACCGAGCCCTCCTTGGTCCACTCGGGATCGACCTCGGCGAAGCGGCGACGCCCCTCCACCGACGTCCAGAACTGGAAGAACCGGTACCACTGCGCGTAGTACGGCACATTGCGGAAGAGCCAGATGAGCTCCTCCTCGATCTCGTCCACGTACCGCGGGGTCGGCAGCGTCCAGGGAGGGTTGCGCTGGAAGACGGTCAGGTGCTCCACCTGCTCGGCGATCGCCGGGACGACCTGGAAGCCGGACGCGCCGGTGCCGATGACGCCCACGCGCAGACCCGTCAGGTCCACGTCGTGACGCCACCGTGCGGTGTGCCAGGTCTCGCCCCGGAACAGCTCCTGGCCCTCGAACCTCGGTACCAGCGGCTGGTTGAGCTGCCCCACGGCGCTGACGACTGCGTCGAAGACCTCGGTGGCCTCCGCCCCGTCGCCTGTGCGGTATCGCACCCGCCAGTTCGCGTCCGGCTCCTGGAAACCGAGCGCGACGACATGCGTCGAGAGCCGCAGGTGCGGGGCGAGGCCCGCGTCCTCGGCGAACTTCACGAGGTAGGCCTGGATGGACTCTCGGCTCGAGAAGTAGCACGGCCAGTCCGGCTTCTGCGCGAACGAGTAGCTGTAGGCGTAGTTGTGCGTGTCGAGCCGGCACCCCGGATAGGTGTTCTCGTACCAGGTCCCGCCGACGTCCGGGTTCTTGTCGAAGACCACGACCTCCACCCCGGCCTGCCTCAGCCGGTGAGCGGCGACGAGCCCGGACAGACCGGCGCCGATGACGGCGACGCGGAAGTCGCGCTCGGGATCGAGGTCCTTCAGCACCCAGCCGGGCGCGCCGCTGTCGTGTGGGATGTCGAGTTCGTGCGCCAGCAGGGGAAGGTAGGACTCGTCCGCCCCGTGGGAGATGAAGTCCAGCAGCCGGGTGAGGCGGGCCGGATCCGGCTCGGGGCCCGTCGCGAACCCCGAGTCGCGGAAACGTCGCAGCCCGTCGAGGCAGAGCGCGCGCGCCCACCGCTGCCGCTCCTCGTCGAGGCCGCCTTGGTGAAGGGCCCCCGCAGGCGGGATCACCGAGTCGGGGCGCAGGGCGGGATCGATGAACGCGTCGTCGTCCAGGATCTGCGCCAGCGTGGTGAGGAGGGCGGGAAGGTCGGCGGTCGCGACCGCGCTTTCGAGTCTCTCGTCGCTCCACTCGGCGTGGTCGGGCACCGGTGCGGTGACCCGGTCGACGGCAGCCTGGTCCATGGTGAGTCCTTCGGTGGGTGGGAGGAGGTCAGGGGAGGCCGGACCGGCGCCCTTTCCGGGGCGGGGGCGGGGCGGGGTCAGCTCGGGACGGTCAGCTCGGGATCGGGGGCTGGAGCCGCTCCTGGTGCCGCCGCCAGGCGTCGGAGAGCCACGGGACGTATTCACCGAGGGCCGCGAACGCCTCGGGCTCCCGGCCGGCGGGTGCGGCGGCCGCCACGTACCGGTCGGGGCGGACGAGGAGCGTCACCGGCTCGGCGAAGGAGCGGGAGCGGTCCGCCACGACGATCCGGCCGTCCGCCGCGCCGGGTGTCGCGCCGGGTGTCGCGTCGAGGGGGACGACCTCGATGCCCGCGCCCGCGGTGAACCGCAGCGCGTTCCACCCCGTGCCGAGCACCGTGTCCAGCGGTGCGGTCTCGCCCCCGGGCAGGAGGACCGCCGGCTGGGAGAGGGCACGGCCGACGACGCCGGCGACGGGCTTGGGCAGCTCGCCGGGGACCGGGGCGACGCAGCCGCCGGTGAAGTGCGGCTGCCTGAGGAACTTCATCGCCGTGATCCAGCTCTTCAGCGACGGCACCAGACCGGTGCCGCGCAGCAGCAGGTCGCGCGTCAGGGTGACCTTCGCATCCGTGCTCATGACGATCTGCCCGATCCGCCGCGACAGCTTGACCATCTGCTCGGCGTGGGGGCGCCGCTCGGTCTCGTACGTCGCCACCAGCGCGTCCGTCCCGGTGCCGTGGACGGCGGCGGCGATCTTCCAGGCGAGGTTGGCGGCGTCGCGGATGCCGGCGTTCATCCCCTGTCCCGCGAACGGCGGCATCATGTGCGCGGCGTCGCCGGCGAGCAGGACGCGGCCCTGGCGGTAGCGCAGCGCGACGCGCTGGTGCGCGACGTAGACCCTCGCCCGCCGGATGTCCTCGGGGGCGATGCGGCGGTGCAGGTACGGCTCGACGAGCGTCGCCACCATGTCGGGGGTGGTCACCTGCTCGGCGGTCTCACCGGGCAGGAGCATGAACTCGAACCGGCAGCGTCCCTTGACGCCCGGGACGACCACGGCGGGCCGGGTGCCGTTGCAGTGGAACTCGGCGAACCTCTCGTGCTCGCCGGTGCCCAGCAGGTCGACGACGATCCACTCCTCGACCTGCGTGGAGCCCTCCATCGGAATGCCCAGCTGGCACCTGACGGGACTGCGCCCGCCGTCGCAGGCGATGACCCACTTGGCGTGCACGACGGTCCTGCCCTGCGGGCCCAGGACCGTCGTCTCCACGTGGTCGCCGGCGTCCCGCACGGAGAAGGCCTCCGTCTCGAAGCGGAGCGTGACACGGTCGCGCCCGCGGACGGCGTCGAGCAGCAGCTCCTCCAGCACCGGCTGGTCGAACTGGGACTTGCCCGGCTGCCCGAGCCGGGAGCTCGCCGGGCGGACCTCGGCCAGCAGCCGCCCGTCCCGGCCGAAATAACGCGCTCCGGTGTCCAGCAGCGTCTCCGGCCTGAGCCGGTCCATGATGCCGATCTGCTGCATCACCCGCAGTGTCTCGTCCGCGACGCTGATCGCCCGCGGCTCGTCGCAGGTGCCCGGGTTCTTCTCCACGACCACGACACGCACGCCGTGGTCGGCGAGGAGGGCTGCGGCGGTCAGCCCGGTGGGCCCGGCCCCGACGATCAGTACATCGGTGTCCATGACAGGGTGCATCGACTGTCTACCTTCCGACGCTGGATTCCGGGTCGACTGGCCTCAGCGCTCGCGCCGGACGGTGTTGCGCAGGACTCCGAGACCGGTGATCTCCACCTCGACCACGTCGCCCTCGGAGAGCAGGCCCTGCGGGTCCATGAACATGCCGACCCCGCCCGGCGTGCCGGTGACGATCACGTCGCCGGGAGCCAGCCGGGTGAACCCCGTGACGTGCGCGATCAGCTCGGGGATGCCGAAGTACAGGTCTCCGACGGAGGCCTTCTGGCGCACGTCGCCGTTGACCCTCGTCTCCAGCACGAGCTCGTCGACCTTCCCGAGGTCCGTGGCGGACACGAGATAGGGCCCGAACGCGCCCGTTCCCGGGAAGTTCTTGCCCGGGATCCACTGGCTCGTGGCGCGTTGCCAGTCACGGACGGTGAAGTCGTTGTAGACGGCGTATCCGGCGATGTGGTCCCAGGCGTCGGCCTCACCGACGTGGAAGGCCTCCTTGCCGATCACCAGCGCCAGCTCGCCCTCGTAGTCGAACTGGGTGGTCGACGCGGGCATGAGCGCGGGCCGCAGGTGACCGATCTGGGTGTCCGCGAAGCGGGTGAAGACCGTGGGGGCCTTCTGCTCGGTGCGGCCCGTCTCCTGCTGGTGGCTGCGGTAGTTGACGCCGATGCAGATGATCTTCGACGGGTTGGTGATCGCAGGGAGGAACTCGATCTCGGCCTCCGGCCGAGCCGGCGCGTCCAGGTAGCGGTCCCCGACCTGGCCGAAGACGCCCGAGACCACGGCGTCGCGCAGATCGGCCGCGAGGCCGAGCCCGGAGGGGCCGAGGTCGTAGGCGGTCCCTGCGACGATCACTCCCCAGGTGGGCGATCCGTCGGGGGCGGAGAAGCTGGCGTGGTGCATGGGTGTTCCTTCGGTGGGGCGTTGGTGATGAGAGAGGCGATCCGCGGGGGACGCGCGTCAGGCCACGTACGAGATGGCGTCGAGCAGCTTCTCTGTGGTCGGGTCGGCCTCGACGGCCAGGCACTCGGCCGCGATCACGCGGTCGGGGCGGAGGAAGAGAACCGAGTAGGGCTTGTCGTCGAACCACTTCTTGACCCGGCCCAGGGCGTCGCCGATGACCGTGACGCCAGGGGAGGCGTTGGCGGCCGTCCACTCGCGCTGCACCTCGGGCACCACCTGGACGAAGGCCGCACCGAGACGTTCGAGCGCCTCGACGGACTTCTCGGACAGGATCCGGCGCGGGTCGTTGTTCCAGGTCAGGACGGCCCATCGCAGGCCGATGACGTCGTCGAGTAGTTTCACCGCTCCGTCGGGCGCGGACACCTTCGGCTGGATGAACAGCCTGCCCGCCGAGCGGTTCACGCCGTGCACCGGGAGGATCGACCTCGACTTGTGGATCTCGGTCCGCACCACGGCGCCGCGGGTGTAGGTCGGCATCGGCTTGAAGCGCATCGAGGCGACGTAGCGCTTGACCGGCGGGAGATAGTCGACCGCGGTCCCGACGACGGTGCGGGCCACCTCGCGCAGCCGGCCGCGGGAGGCGAACGCCTTGCCCATGCCGACCGACAGTTCGACCATGCCGCGCACGTGGTCACGGCGCTCGATCTCGTAGGTGTCGAGCAGCGCGGGCGACGAGGTGCCCTCCAGCACCGCGGCGAGCTTCCAGCCGAGGTTCACGGCGTCGCGGATGCAGGAGTTCCAGCCCTGGCCGGCGTTCACCGGCATGACGTGCGCCGCGTCGCCCGCGATGAAGACGCGGCCACGACGGAAGGCCGAGGCGATCCGCGCGTTGTGGGTGTAGACCCGCCTGCGGATGATGTTGAGCCGTTCAGGGCTGCGCACGTGGTCGGCGAGCAGGCCGCGCACGAAGGCGTCCGACTCGGCCAGCTCGTTGTCCTCGTCGTCGCCGAGCATGAACTCCCAGCGGCGGATGCCGTGCGGCAGCCCGAAGGTGGCCCAGCTTCGTACGGGATCGGCTCCGAAGATCGCGTTCGGGGTGCCGAGCGGGTCGTCGGCGACGTCGATGACGAGGCAGCGGTCGGGCAGCGTGACGCCCTCGAAGTTGGCGCCCAGCCAATCCCTGGTGAACGAGCGGCCACCCTCCGCGCCGACCATGTATTCGGCCGTGACCCGGGTGACCTCGCCGGAGTCGACGTCCTGGATCGTGCAGACGACCTGCTCGGCGGTCTGCTCGATCTTGAGGAGCTCGTGTCCGAGCCGCACGTCGACGTGCGGGAAGCGGTCGAGACCGGTGAGCAGCGCCCGGTCGACGAGGGGCTGGATGAAGCCGTTGCGGCGCGACCAGCCGAACTCGTCGGTCTGCGGCGCCATCTCGGCGATGACTTTGCCCTGGGCGTTGACCGCCCGCACCATGTGGTGCGGGACCGTGTGCGGGAGGACCTTGTCGACGAGGTCGATGGCCTGCATCGAGCGCAGGGCCTCGTCGTCGATGCCGATCGCGCGCGGGTAGTCGATGAGATCGTGGAGCCGCTCGATGATCAGGGTTCGCACGCCGTAACGCCCGAGCAGGTTGGACAGCGTCAGGCCCGTCGGGCCGGCCCCGACGATGACGACCTGGTAATCAGCGGCACTCATGCTCGATAACTCCCGATAAGAAGCTGTGTTGCCCGGGCCACGAGGCCCACGTCGCTGCCGAGCCCGACGAAGTCGGCCTGCCCGGAGCCGGTCATGCGGCGGGCGTACTCGCCCGAGACGCAGAAGATACCGACGTCGACGCCGGCCTCGCGGGCGGCGGCGACGACGAGGTCGATGGCGTCCTTGACCGGGCCGTCCTCCCAGTCCAGACGCGGCGGGTGGCCCATCGTGAGGGCCAGGTCGGCAGGGCCGATGTAGACACCGTCGAGGCCGGCGACGGTGAGGATCTCGCGTCGCCGCTCGACCCCGAGGGCCGACTCGATCTGGACGTACGCGCGCACGCTCGCGTTGGCCGAGGCGCACATGTCCGGCCCCTGGTAGAGCCCGGGGCGCTGGGGACCGAGGCTCCTGGCTCCGACCGGCGCGAACTTCGTCGCGGCCACCAGGGCGCGGGCCTGCTCGGCGCTCTCGACGCAGGGGGCGATGATCCCTCCCGCGCCCGCGTCGAGGACGGCGCCGATGACGCCCGAGTCGATGCCTGGCACCCGCACCAGCGTGCGGCTCAGGGAGCCGGGCACCGAGCGGATGATCCGGGTCGCCGAGCCGAGGTCGTGCTCACCGTGCTGCATGTCCACGACCACGCCGGTGAACCCGCCGGCCACCGCGTGCTCGGCGATCAGCTGCGATCCGACGCTCAGGTGCAGGAACGCGGGTGCGCTCACCTGCCCTCATCCTCCGTGCCGGCGACCTCCGGACTCGCGACCACGGGCCTCGGCGCGTCGGCGTTGGTGAACACCGGCACGACGCGCCGCTCGGCGAGCAGCCACTCGTCGCCCACCTTCTCGAAGGTGTCGTGATACTCGCCCACGCTCGCGGGGGTCGCCGCGTTGGCGTGGGTGTCGCGGAAGGCCACGTAGTAGGAGGTGGCGCACAGGCGTCCCTCGCTCCAGAACACGCGGATGTTGCTCAGCACGTGGCGGACCTTGCTGGGGTTGCCCAGGCGCCGGATGCCCCACTGCCTGATGGCGTCGCGCCCGACCATGGTGCCCATCGGCCCCTCGGAGCGGCACTTCTCGCCGTACAGCTCCCAGAGGGTGTCGGTCAGGCCGTGGTCGTTGCGGTAGGCGTGCTCGGCGAGCAGCGCCATCACGGCCAGGCGGTCCTCGGTGCTCACACTGGTCATCAGTTCACTCCTCGGCGAAGCGCGCGGTCACGGACCCCACGCCGGTGATGTCGGCCCGGTAGAGCGGCCCGAAATCGAAATCCATGATCAGACCGATCGAGCCGGGCAGGAGAAGCTCGCCGGCCTGCAACGGGACGTCCTGCTCGCAGGCGGTGCGGGCCAGCCAGGCGATGGCGTTGATCGGGTTGCCCATGACGTTGCTGCCGACGCCGGAGGTGATCTCCACGCCGTCCCGGGTGAGGGACAGGCGGACGTCCCGGAGGTCCACCTTCCCGTAGGGCTGTCTGGCGCCCAGGATGATCCCGGCGCAGGCGGCGTTGTCGGCGATCGTGTCGACGATCTTCATGCCGTAGTTCTCGTAGTGGCAGTCGACCAGTTCGAACGCCGGCGCGATGTAGTCGATCGCATCCTCGATCGTTGGGATGTCCCAGGCGTGCAGGTCCTTCTTGAGGGCGAAGGCGACCTCGGCCTCGATCTTCGGCTTGACGTAGTCCTTCGGGTCGAACACGACTCCGTCGTGGAAGACCATGTCGTTCATGATCGTTCCGTAGTCGGGCTCGTGCACGCCCGCCTTGGCCTGGACCAGGGGGTTGGTGAGACCGACCTTGCGCCCGACGCGGGTCCGTCCCGAGGCGATCTTGCGCTGGACGATCCGGCGCTGGATCTCGTACGCCGAGTCGACGTCGTCGTCGGCGATGAATTCTCGGACGAACGGCATGCGGGTCCGGTTGACGTTCGCCTCCCAGAGGAGGTCGGTCACCGTGTCGAGAACCCCGCTCATGACGCCTGCTCCCGGAGGAATCGGAGGACCGCCGCGTTGAACTGCTCGGGTTCCTCCCACTGCGGCCAGTGGGCGGCGCCCTCGACGAGCACGAACCGGCCGTGCGGCATCTTCTCGGCCAGGGCGCGCCCCACGCCGGGGTCGCCCGACGGCTCGTGGTCGGTCCAGACCAGCAAGGCCGGCAGCGGCTGGTTCTCGTAGTCGGCGTCCGTGACGCTGTTGCGCCGCCTGATCTCGGGATCCTGCAGGGCGAGGATCGCGTTCATCGAGTCGATGAACCCGGGCTGGGCGTAGATGGCCTGGCGCACCGCGACGAGTTCGTCGCTGATCGCCTCGGCGTCGTGGATGACGACGTTGAGGCGTGCCTTGACGTTCTCCCAGGAGGGGTCCTCGACCGACCGGCGCGACATGCTCTGGGCCCGCGCCATCCGGTCGGCCGGGATCATGCGCCCGCCGGGCGCGCTCAGGATCAGGGAGGCGAAGCGCTCGGGGTGCCGCCGCGCCACCTTGAGGGCGATCCAGCCGCCGAGGGACTCCCCGCACAGGTGGGGCTTGTCCAGGCCGTAGTGGTCCATGAGCGCGAGCAGGTGCTCGATGTAGTCGGCGATCTCGAGCGTGCCCTTCACCAGCGTCGAGTAGCCGTGGCCCGGGTAGTCGTACGCGATGATCTGGTAGTGCTCGCCGAGCGCGCGCAGGTTGTGCGTGTAGGCCTCGATGTGCCCGCTCGTACCGGCGAGCATGAGGATGGTCTGGTCGCCCCGGCCCATGCGGAGCACGCGGGTGCGGATCCCCCCGATCTCGGGGAACTCCAGGACGTGGGGCAGATCGGCGATCTGTGCCCACAGGGTCCGGTGGTGAACGTCGCGGATCGTCATGCGAGCGACCTCGCCGTGACCACGCCGAAGCCGGCACCCCAGGGGACGGAGGACCAGTAGCCCTCGTTCACCGTCTTGTACTCGCCGAGGGCCGACAGCGCCGAGAACGCGGCCAGCCACGTGCGCACCTCCTGCGCCCCGGATCCGCCCTCGCGCGTGATCCAGTCGCCCCGCCACTCGTCGGCCTGGGCCAGATCGTTCGACCCCAGGACGCGCAGGATCTCGCGGTCGAAGGCCTCGTTGACCGGCTTGCAGTCGCCCTCGCCCCGGGCGTGCGCGTGCGCGGCCCGCATGATCATGGCCTCGCGCTCGGCGCGCTGCTCGGGGGTGACGACGGCGCTCGTCAGCCGCTGACGCACCGGCTCGGGGGCGGTGTCGAAAACCGCGATCGGCGGGTCGTGGGACAGGCCTCCCGAGGCGAGGAAGAGCACCCGCTTGCCGAGTTGTTCCGCCGTCCTGCCCACCGCCTCACCGAAGAGGCGGATCCGCCCCATCGGGCCCAGCGGAAGGCCCACACAGTTCACGAAGATCGGCACAAAGGGTTTGGTGAATTCCTTGCCGAAGATGAACTCCATCGACTGAAGCATTCCGTGGTCGACTTTCAACCGCTCCGAGCGCGGCACGTCGATGCCCTGGGCCAGTACGCCGGCGTGAAGACGTCGCGCGGTTTCCGAGTCGACGGGAAGAGGCCCGTGCCGCGTTCCCCAGTCCCCGATGCCCTCGGCCTGAGCGCCGATGCAGAACGACGGCATCATTTCGTACAGCACGCCATTGAAATGGTCGGGGCCGAACGAGACCACTACCTCCGGATCGAACTCGGCCACGAACTCCTTGACGCCTTCGATCGCATCGAGGATCTCTTCGTAGATCGTCCCGCCGGGATCGACCCTGCCCAGGGTCGGAGCATGGCTCATTGCCGCCAACGCGAAGCTCACGGGTCCTCGCCCCCCTCACTAGAATCGCGGTTCCAGAATCAACGTACTAGCAGGTTGACGCTGTTGCAAGGCCCGGTGTCGCCTCGTCGGACTCCTCCTCGCCCATGCCGGGGGCGGTGTGGCCCACGGGTGCGGGAGCGGGAAGCGGGGGCCCGGGGAGGACCATGTGGCGGCCCTGGCCTCGCGTACACTCCCCCTATGGCGCAAGGCACTTCACGGCGGGCGAGATCCGAGAACTCCAAGGAGCAGATCCTTCAGGCGGCGCTGCGCCTCGCCGTCGAGCGGGGTTACGAGGGCACGACGATGGCGGACGTCAGCGCGGAGTCGGGCCTGCCCATCGGCTCGGTGTACTGGCACTTCAAGAACAAGGAGCAGCTCTTCGTCGAACTGCTCGAGCACAGCTACGCCGAATGGATCAAGATCCACTCAGGCCCTATCGCGGTCCGCGACAAGGTGACGCGCGGCATCGCCGGCCAGGTCCGCGAGGACCCCGGCGGTTACTCCCGCGAAGAGGCGCTGTTGAAGGTCGCGATGATTCTGGCCCTCGACAAGCGTCTCGGCGGCCTCGGTGAGGACAGCGAGGTCCGCCGGACGTATATAAGAATCCGGTCCAAGATGTTCGAGATCAATGTCAGGCATCTCGCGGATTCGCTGCCTCCGGACGTGGTCGAGGCGTTTCCCGAATTGCCGGAGAAGTTGGCGGTGCTCAGTCTCGCCCTCACCGACGGCTTTTATGTGCACGCCAACTCGGCCATTCGCATTGATTTCGCCGAGTACGCCGACCTCGCCGCCCTGGCACTCGAAGGATTGGTCGACCGGTATGTGAATCTCGCGCGCGAGCGCAAATCCGTCTCCACCGCCGCCGGCTGATCAGCCGCCGGCAGGAGTCAGACGCTCCGGGTCACGCCTCCGTCGACACGTACGTTCTGGCCCGTGATGTACGCGGCGTCGTCCGACGCCAGAAATGCCACGGTACGCGCGATCTCGGCATAGCCGGCCGGGCGTCGCATCGGGATGTTCGCGACCCAATCGCTCGGGACCGTCGCCGGGTCGGCCACGGTGTATCCGGGCAGGACGTTGTTGACCCTGATCCCGTCCGCGGCCACCTCGGCGGACCACAGCTTGACCCAGGTCGTCATCGCGGCCCGCGCCACCATGGACGTCGGGAACCGAGGCGAGGGCTCGGTGGGGGCGGCACTGGAGATGTTGACGATCGCACCGCCACCCTGGGACCGCATGACGGGGAGCGCCGCCTTGCAGGCGCGCACCACGTTGTAGAAATACAGGTCGAAGCCGAGGGCCAGTTGCTCGTCCGTGAGCTCTTCGAGAGTGCCCTTCGGCCCATGACCGGCGCTGTTCACGACGACGTCGAGACGTCCCCATTCACCGGTCACCCGCTCCACGGCGGACTCGATCGTTCCCCGTGCCGTGTAGTCCCCGCGGATGGCCAGGCCGCCGATCTCGCGGGCGAGGTCCTCCAGCGCCTCCCCGCGGGCCATCACCGCGACGCGGTGACCGCGCGTCGCGAGCTCGCGGGCCGTCGCCGCACCGATGCCGCTGCTCGCGGCGATGACCAGCGCGGCCTTCTTTCCCCCGATCAAGGTGATCCTCCTGGTGCGAGATGTCGTGTTCGGTGTGTCTCAGGCCGTCCCTCAGGCCGCGTTCAGTGCCGTCGCCGGCTCGACACCGGTGCTGACGCGCCGCACGTGGCCGTGCAGGAACAGCAGCACGATGGCCGAGAGGACGAGTGGCAGCGCGAACAGCGTGAAGGTCAGGCGTGGTGCCACCCCGGCGTCGAAGAAGGCGCCGCCGAGGGTCGGGGCGATGATGCCGCCGATGCGCCCCACTCCCATCACCAGTCCGTAGCCGGTCGAGCGGACCTTCTCCGGGTAGAGCAGAGGCACGGCGGCGTAGAAGCCTGTCGTCGAGGCGCTCAGGAAGAACGAGGTGGCGGCGATGGCGAGGAAGGGAAGCGTCTGAACGGTCGCCGCCTGGCCGAAGACGACGAGGAGGACACCGCCGAGGACGATGACGATCGCGGTCATCCGGTAGAGGTTGCGCCGGGCGATGACGGCACCGAAGACGAGGACGCCGATCACTCCGCCGATGCCGTACCACGACATGGTGCCGGCGGCCGCGCCTCGGTCGTGCGTGACGTCGGCCATGTACTTGGCGGCCCAGTTCGTCGTGAAGTAGAAGCCGACCATGAAAAGGAAGTAGGCGAGGCTCGACAGCATCGTGTTGCGCAGGAGCCTGCCCCTGAGGACCTCGGCGAACGGGGCCCTCGTCCTGGTGAGGCGCTCCTCCTGGGGGAGGGCGCTCACGGACTCGAGACCCATGCGGCCGAGAAGCCTGTTGAAGCGCTCGATCGCGCCGCGCTTGCGGGAGGAGGCGATGTAGGCGAGGGACTCGGGTAGCAGCAGGTGCACGAGGACGACGCTGAGGAGCGCGCCGCCCAAGCCGATGCCGAAGGCGAAACGCCACCCGTGCTCGTGCAGCATCGGGCCGACGAAGGTCGAACCGAGGAACGTTCCGATGGGGATGCCGGCGGCATACCCGGTCATGACGATCGGATAGACGCGGGCGTTGACGTACTCGGAGAAGAGAACCGCCACGACGGCGATGAGGGTCCCGATCCCCGCGCCCGTCACGATGCGGCCGAGAGCGAGGAACGCGACACCGTCGGCGAAGGTGGAGATCGCCATGCCGATCGCCACGATGTAGGCCCCGAGAAGGCCGGTGGCCCGGCGGCCGATCCTGTCGCCGAGAGGTGCGAGCGCGACCGCTCCGATGAACAGACCGACCAGGGCGCCCGACATCGCCATGCCGAGTTCCTTGGAGGTGATCCCGAAATCGTCGGCGATGTAGGGCGACGCGAACGACGTCAGCGAGATGTCATAGCCGTCCATCAACACGAGGAAGAGACCGGTGGCGACCACCCACCATTGCATCGCCGACATCTTCCTGGTCTTCAGGGTGTCGAAGACTCCTACCGCTGCCATTCCCCTTCTCCTCCCTGAGATGGGATCGGGTGCCGCTTGAGGGGCACCCGGAGGAAGAACTCTAGAATTAAGGATCTAGAATCATGATTCTGGTCGGAACAGTAACGAACCTCACAAGTGGCGTCAACGGGTTGTGTTACCGGGCGAGTGAGCCCATCCCGCATCGCGGGGCCGGGGGGCGAACCCGGCGATGATCCACGGCTCGCCCGGTTCAGGCGAAGAGCCGAGCGTTCATGTGGCGACCGCCCCCACCTGCGCGCCGGGGCGTTGACGGCCGTAGCGGGGGAGGCCGTAGCGGGGGAGCGACCCGCCCTGGCGCCGCGACCGCCAGAGTTTACCCGGGGCAGAGGCCGGCGGGAGTGGCGCCAGAACGCGCACAGGCACCTGCCGAGGGCAGGTGCCTGTGCCGGAGACGTGGAGCGTGCGCCCGGCGACGTCCTGACCCGTGCCGTCCTGACCTGTGCCGTCCATCGCGCGGATCGGCGCCTCTGCCGGCCGGGCGTCTCCTCCGGGGCATGCGGACGGGCGAAGAGGTCCGGCCGCGTGATCGCAGTCAGACCATCTGGTGCTGTTCGGAGCTGAGGGGGGCGGCGATGTCCTCCAGCGAGCGCCGGGCCGCCTCCACGCCCATGAACCACTGCACCAGCCCGGCCGCCATCATCAGGACCGCGCCGATGACGTAGCCGACCACGACGTTGCCGACGACCCCGCTCTCCACTAGACGGCCGAACAGCACGGGGCCGATGATGCCGCCGAGCCCGGTGCCGACCGCGTAGAACAGCGCGATCGCCAGGGCCCTGGTCTCCATCGGGAAGATCTCCGAGACCGTCAGGTAGGCGCTGCTCGCCCCCGCCGAGGCGAAGAAGAACACCACCATCCAGCAAACCGTGAGTGTCATCGGGGTCAGCACGTGCGCGTTGAACAGCGCGGCGGTGCCCAGCAGGAGCAGGCCGGACAGCACGTAGGTGCCCGCGATCATCGTCCGGCGGCCGATCGTGTCGAAGAACCGGCCGAGCAGAACCGGGCCGAGGAAGTTCCCGATGGCGATCGGGATGAGATACCACGGCGTGGTGCCGTCCGGCACCTTGAAGAACGTCGACAGCACCAGCGCATACGTGAAGAAGATCGAGTTGTAGAGGAACGCCTGGCCGACGAACAGCGACAGGCCGACGGTCGTGCGCTTGGGATAGCGGCGCAGCAGCGTCGCCGCCACCTCCGTCAGCGGGGTGCGCTCCCGCTGGGTGATCCTGATCTCCCCGTGAGCCGGTTCGAGCGTCTTGCCGCTCTCCTCGCGGACCTTCGTCTCGATCTCCGTGACGATCTCCTCGGCCTCGCGTTCGCGGCCGTGGATGAACAGCCAGCGTGGGCTCTCCGGCACCGTACGGCGGACCAGCAGGATCCCCACGCCGAGGACGGCGCCGAGGCCGAACAGCAGGCGCCAGCCGAGATCGGCCGGCAGCAGGCCGGTGTCGAGGGCCGGGATCGCGATGAGCGCGCCGAGCGCGGTGCCCAGCCAGAAGGAGCCGTTCACCACCAGGTCGACCGTGCCGCGTACGCGGGCCGGGATGAGCTCGTCGATCGCCGAGTTGATCGCGGCGTACTCGCCCCCGATGCCGGCGCCGGTGAAGAACCGGCACAGGTAGAAGTACCAGGCGTCGTGCGAGAAGGCCGTGGCCACGGTGGCGGCCAGGTAGAGGGCGAGGGTCGCCAGGAAGAGCTTCTTGCGCCCGAACCGGTCCGTCAGGTGGCCGAAGAAGAGAGCGCCGAGACAGGCTCCCGCGACGTACACGCCGGCGGCGATACCGACCTCGCTGTCGGTGAGTCCCAGCCCGCTGTCCGGATCCGTGATCCGGGGCCCGATGACCCCGACGATGGTCACTTCGAGTCCGTCGAGGATCCAGACGGTGCCAAGCCCGATGAGCACGAGCCAGTGCCAGCGGGCCCAGGGGAGCCGATCCAGCCGCGCGGGAATGTCGGTGCTTATTTGCGCCATATCGTCCCCTTCTTCGGAAGATATGGCGCCCGTCTACCCCGTATCGGGCCAGAAATTCGTTCTGCTTCTCACCGGTCCCGGCCGTGGGCGGTGCGAACCGGAGTTCACGCCGTCCTCGTCCCCTCGCTCTCCACGCCCCTGGGCGGCGGCACGGGGGCGTCGTGCCCGAGCTCGAACCACACGCAGACTCCCGTGCGGCTGGCCGACACGCCCCAGCGCCGGGTGAACAGGTCCACGAGATGGACGCCGCGGCCCGGCGTCAGCTCGGGGGACGTCCAGCACCCGCAGCCCTGGGTGGACAACGTGACGCGGGCCGCGGCGGGCGTGACCAGGACCGACACGCCATACCCCGGAGGGCGCCCGCAGGAGACGGCGTGCCGCAGGGACTCGGCGACCAGCTCGCCGATCAGTTGCACGGCGTCGTCACGGCAGGGGTGGTCGTCACCGAGACGGCTCGCCACGAACCGCCGGGCGGCCCGCACCTGGGAGGGGGCTCCCGAGAAGGGGCGTGAGATCGCGATTCTCCCCGAGAGGTTGAGAATTGTCATCCCGTGATAACTCCCTGTGCACCCGTCTGCGGATGGCGATTCGAGGTCCGTGCAAGACTTCGTTCATCCTGCACTTTGCAAAACGGCTACGCAATATGGCGAATGCACGATTGCATAGTTTCCTTTTGCGACGAAAGGGAGAGTTCGGCTCATGAGGGGAGTAGGCGGCCCTACGGTCCGGCTCCGCCGGCTTTCCGGCGAGCTGACGCGTCTACGGCGTGAATCCGGGTTCGTCCGCGAGGAGGTCGCACGGCGGCTCGGCGTGGCGGTCTCCACCGTGTACCGGATCGAGGCCGGCCACTCCCGCCCGCACACCCGGACCATCCGCGACCTGCTCGACCTCTACGGGGTCGAGGGCTCCGCGCGGGAGGCGCTGATCGCGCTGGCCAGGGACGCCGGCCGGCGCGGATGGTGGCGCGCCTACGACGACGTCCTGCCCGGGCCGTACGTCGGCATGGAGGCCGAGGCGTCGTCGGTGCGCAACTACGAGCCGCTGCTGGTGCCCGGGCTGCTGCAGACCGAGGACTACGCCCGCGCGGCCATCGGCGCCGCCCTCGTCAAGGACCCGGCGGAGATCGAACGGCGCGCGGCGGCCCGGATGGAGCGCCAGCGGCGCCTGACCGGGCCCGGCGCCATGGAGTTGTGGGCCGTCCTCGACGAGGCGGCGCTGCGCCGGCCGGTGGGAGGCCCGCCGGTGATGGCCGAGCAGCTGCGCACGCTGCGGGACAGGGCCCTGCAGCCGAACGTCACCGTGCAGGTGCTGCCCTTCGACGCGGGCGCCTACCTCGGCATGGGCAACTCGATGGCGATCCTTGCCTTCCCCGATCCCGGCGACGCCGACGTGGTGCTGCTGGAGAACATGAGCGGCGAACTCTATCTGGAGGGTTCGGCGGAGATCCGCGAGTACGCCCAGGTCTTCGATCATCTTCGTGCCGCCGCGCTCGGCCCGGAGAAGTCCATGGAAATGATCATTTCGGTCGAGAAGGAGATGGCAGGACGATGAGGGGACTCGTACCGGCGGACGACCTGGCCTGCGCGGTCTGGCGCAAGGCGGCGCGCTCGAACACCGTTGGGAACCAGTGCGTGGAGGTGGCGCGTCTGCGTGACGGCGTCGCCGTACGCGACTCGAAGGATCCCCAGGGATCGCGGTTGATGTTCACCCCCGGCGAGTGGGAGGCGTTCATCGAGGGGGTGAAGGGCGGGGAGTTCGATCTGTCCTGAGGCCTTCGTCCCCGTACGGCCCACCCCTTGTCGCGCACCTGCCGCGAGGGGCGGGCCGTACGGCGTTCCGGGGACGGTCCGGTGCGGCCGGACCGGTATGGCGGGCGCTTCACCGGGCAGGAGACCTGGCATGCGAAAGGAAGACGACCGATACATCGATACCGAGGACGAGCCGGACATCGCCGGAGAGTTCGCCCCGTCCGCCACGGACCCGCCCAACGCGGAGCCCGACGACAAGAACCCGGACGAGCGCTGGGACAAGCCGACAGAGGTGTGAGGGAGGACGTCATGACCATGGGAGTCGACCCGCGGGACCTGGGCGACGAGGACCTGATCCGCGAGTTGCGCCACCTGCACGAGACCCGGTCGGAGACGTTCTTCCACGGGTCGGACGACGCGCTGGAGCGCCACACCTCGCGGACGCAGGAACTGGAGGGCGAGTACCTCGCACGCTACCCGGACCGGCAGGTCGATCCGGAGCGGCTGCGTGAGGGGGCGAGACAGCGGAGTGCCTGACGAGAAGAGCCTGGAAGACGCCCAGGAGATGTCGACGGCGGAGATGACGGTCTACGAGGCCGCCGCCGCCCTGAACGTGAAGGAACAACCGGCGACCGCCGCCGAGGTCGCCGGGATGACCGGCCTCCCCGAGGACACCGTACGGCGGTGCCTCGACAGGCTGGCCGAAGGCGGCAGGCTGCTGCCGAAGGGCGGCGCCTATGTCCTCGGCGACCACGACTGGGGGCTCGAGTACTGACGGCGGGGCCTGGCGCGGACGAACGTGCTCCGGCTCCGCCGGGCAGGGACGTTGCAGAACGGCGCTGCGTCCGGGCGGGAGCACGTTGGGCGCGCAAGAGAGGGGTGTCTCGGCGGCGACCCAGCGCCTCGGTCATCGCCCGGGCGCCTGGGTGGCTTGAGACGAGTCGTTAGAGGGGGACCTTGACGGAGGTAGGGATGCTCCAGGGGCCGCAGTCGGAGCCGAAAGTGCCGCGGTCGCAGCCCTGGACGATGAAGGAGGCCTTGACGTATCCCCCGTGGCCGTTGGTGGTGACGCAGATGTTTTCACCATCCTCCTTGCTCCAGTAACACGCGGGGCGCACCGAATAGACGCCGCTCCACGGGGTCAGCCTGCCGACCTTCACCTGGGTGGTTTGGCCGCCGGCGGTGGTGCTCCAGCGGACCTGGAAGAAGTCCCAGTCGCGGCCGAGGCCGCTCCAGCGAAAGACTGCCTTGCCGCCTGCGTAGTAAGCGCGGACCAGGGCGCCGTTGCCGAGGCCGGGGGACCACACGATCTTGCCGTTGCGGAACTCCTGGTAGGAGCCGCGCTTGTCGGCGTAGCCGTACTCCTTGGTGACCGGGCAGCCGTAGACGCTTGTCTCTCCGCCGTTGGAGCGCCACAGGTCGCCGATGAGGCTGCCGGCCGGCGCCACGCGGGACGGGTCGCAGGTCGCGGCGTTCGCGGTGGAGGTGCTGACCGCGACGGTCGTGGCGACCGTTCCGAGAGCGGTGGCGAGGCCGAGGAGGGCGCGGGTGGTGCGTGTCATCGCAGGTGGTCCTTTCTGGTATCGGGTGCCACCTTTGGTGTACGTCGGACCGCTTTCAGTGGGGTTACCGATGTTGCAAGTCGCTTGCGCGAGCCTCCCCGGCGACGTCGCGCGCCGGGCGGGTGGCTCAGGTCACTCGGCGGGGCTTTAGCAGCGATGGAGCGGCCAGTGGCGGTAGCGGGTCGAGAACCGGCTCCCTGTCGTCGGGTGCCGTCGGGCGGGAGTACCGCAGGACCGCCGATTCGCCACGCCCCCGCCCCGGCACCGCTGGCGGTCCTGGTCATGGTCGCGGGGCGTCGCTGGACCGTCGTCGAGGAGTTCCTGCGTCAGCGGCCGGCAATCGGCGTGTCCCTGCGCGACTACGCCCGCGCCGCCGGACGTGGCAGGATGCTGTGAACCGGCGGCCGTCGCGGGCGCGGTGGTACAGGGCACGGTCCTACGCCGGCCTCCGCACCCGCCCGCCCCGGCGCTTCGCGCCGATGGCGGGGCGGGCCGGAGGTCAGGAGCAGGCGGAGGCGAGCTGCTGCGTCGCCTGGGTGGCCTTCTGCCCGAACTCGGCGAGCTTGGTCGCGGCGGCCGGGTCCGACAGGTCGATCTTGAAGGACGCCCACGAGTCGGCCATGCCGGCGAGCGCCACCTTCAGGTCGCCGTCAGCCTTGCCGGACAGGTCCTTGAGCTGCGCGGCCAGGTCGCCGGTCGCGGCGTTGAGGCCCTTGATGTCGCCGGCCGCGCCGGCGGCCTTGGCGCTGTAGTCGGTGAACGCCTTGGTCGCCTCCTCGCAGACGGCCGTCTGGCTCCCGCTGCAGGCGGCGGTCAGGCCGAGAAGGGCGGACACCGCGACGACGGCGAGGCTGTTCCTGAGGATGTTCATGATGCCTTCCTGAGTGATCTCTGACGCGTCAGACACTAGGAATCGCCTCTTTCACCGTGCTTTCAGGCCGCTTGCACCCCGTGCGGCTGATCATCCCTGGCCTGGTTGCTCCGCGTCGTATGCTTGCGGCCATGACGCGACGGCTTGCGGAGGTTGCGAAGAAGGTCGGGGTCAGCGAGGCCACGGTGAGTCGCGTCCTCAACGGCAAGGCCGGGGTCTCCGAGGCCACCCGGGAGGCCGTTCTCACGGCTCTCGACGTGCTCGGGTACGAGCGGCCCACGCAGTTGCGCGGTGAGCGCGCCCGGCTGGTCGGGCTCGTCCTGCCCGAGCTGCAAAACCCCATCTTCCCGGCGTTCGCCGAGGTCGTCGGCGGGGCGCTGGCCCAGCAGGGGTTCACTCCGGTGCTGTGCACGCGTACGGTCGGCGGGATCTCCGAGGCCGACTACGTGGACCTGCTGTTGCAGCAGCAGGTGTCCGGCGTGGTGTTCGCCGGGGGGCTCTACACGCAGAACGGCGTCGTCCACGAGCACTACGTGCGGCTGGTCGAGCGGCGGCTGCCCACCGTGCTGGTCAACGCGGCCGCCGATCACTGGGACTTCCCCCGCGTCTCCTGCGACGACACGATCGCGGTGGAGCAGGCGCTCGGCCACCTGCGCGCGCTCGGTCACCAGCGGATCGGTCTCGTCGTCGGTCCCGCCGACCACATGCCGTCCGTACGGAAGCTGGAGGCGTTCCGCGCCGCGGGCGGCGAGCTGGTCGAGCACACCATGCACTCGCTGGAGGGCGGCCACGCGGCGGCGCTGAAGCTCGTGCGGCAGGACGTCACCGGCATCATCTGCGGCAGCGACCCGCTGGCCCTCGGGGCCATCCGCGCGGCGCGGCGGGCCGGCAAACGCGTGCCTGCGGACGTGTCCGTCGTCGGGTACGACGACTCCGCGCTCATGACCTGCGTGGACCCGCCGCTGACGACGGTGCGCCAGCCGATCGAGGCGATGGGCAGGGCCGCGGTGGAGCTGCTGGTCAGCCAGATCGAGGGCGCCGCCGTCGCGACGGGCGAGCTGCTGTTCGAGCCGGAGCTGGTCGTGCGCTCCTCCACCGGCCGCGTCGGCGTCCCCGTCACCTGAGCACGTCATGCTGTGTGCGGAGCCCGGAGGAGGAGGCGTCCACTCCTCCTCCGGGCGTCCCGTTCCGGGTTACGAGGCGTACGCCTCGAACTCGGAGATCTGCGCGGCCGGCCAGCCGGTGTTACCGGTGACGTTGAGCCGCAGGTAGCGCCGGGCGCCGGCGGGCACGGTGACCGTGACGGTGTTCCCGGTGGCAGGGTCGAACGTGCGGCCCGCCGAGGCGGACAAGGTGGTGTAGTTCGTGCCGTCCGTGCTGCCGAGGACCGCCAGTGTCTGGGTGCGGGTGGCCCAGGCGGCGCTCGGCGGCAGCTTGAGCACCACCCTGCCGACCGTGACGGACGCGCCGAGATCGACGGTCAGGGTCTGGGGGAAGGCGTTGTTGGCCGACTCCCAGTAGGTCGAGGCGTTTTCGTCGGCGGCGTTGCCCGCGACGTACACGTCGGCGTGACTGCTCGCACTTATCGCCCTGCCGGCGGCGAGGTTCCCCGTGGGCAGCGGCCCGGGGGAAGCGCTGGGCGACGGTGACGGGCTCGGGGTGCCTCCGGTGCCGTACACCTCGAAGGCCGACAACTGCCCGGCCGGCCAGCCGGTGTTGCCGGTGACCGTCACCCGGACATGGCGGATGTTCACGCCGGTGAGCGGGATGGTCACCGCGTTCCCGGTGGCGGGGTCGAACGTGCGGCCCGCCGAGGCGGACAAGGTGGTGTAGTTCGTGCCGTCCGTGCTGCCGAGGACCGCCAGTGTCTGGGTGCGGGTGGCCCAGGCCGCGCTCGGCGGCAGCCTGAGCACCACGCGCTGCACCGGCGTCACCGCGCACAGGTCCACCGTGATCGACTGGGGGAAGGCGTTGTTCGCCGACTCCCAGTAGGTGCCCGCGTCGCCGTCGACCGCGTTGGCCGCGACGTACGACTGGGTGCTGCTCGTCGCCGTGGCCGCCTTGCCCCGGGCGAGGTCGCCGCTGCCGGGAGCGCACGCCGTCGGGCTGGGCGAAGGCGAGGGGGAGGTGGACGGCGAGGCGGACGGCGACGGGCTCGGGCTCGGGTCGCCGCCCTCGTAGATGTAGTTCGGCGCGGGCCACTGGCCGGTGCAGACGGTGGAGCCCAGGCTCCAGCCGGAGTTGCCGCTGCCGTACGTGGGGGCGAAGCCGGTGCCGACGCAGTTGTGGATGGCGACACCCGCGCCGATGTGGGCCGCCCTGACGTTGGTGAAGGTCGCCTTCGCCGCCGCCTGCGCCTGGATCATGTACGTCCCGGTGCCGTCGACGTTCACGTTCGAGAAGTTGACGGTCTGGGTGCTGCCCTCGATGAACTGGATGGCCTCGTAGGAGCTGTCGACGATGTCGGTGTCGGTCACGTTGATCGTCGCGTTGACCGGCTCGTTGAGGCCGTCGAACCAGATCGCGCCGACGCCGAAGTTCCAGTTGTAGTCGCTGTTGCCGGCTCGGATGAGCGTGTTGCGGGCGACCGTGATCGTGCCGGCGACCGCGGTGCCCTGGCCGGAGTTCACCCCGGGGTAGCGGTTGGCGACGTGGATGCCGCCGCCGTTGGTGACCGTGTCGCTCACCACGTTGTCGGTGATCTTTATGTCCCGGCCGCCGTACGTGACGATGTTGTTGGCCAGGACCGGCGCCACCACGGTGTTGAATGTGAACGCGTTGTTCACGTTGGCCATCCGGTCGGGCCACATCGCCAGACCGTCGTCGCCGGTGTTGCGGACGAACGTGTTGGTCACCGTGGAGTTCGTGACGCCGGTGTGGAAGTTCACGCCGTCGGCCGTCTGGTCGAGGATGCGGCTGTTCTTCAACGTGAAGCCGTCCATCGGGCCGTCCATCCAGGCCCCGACCTTGGTGTGCTGGATCCACAGGTTGTCGACCACCGAATCGGTCATCGCGCCGCCGATGGCGTTGACCTGGTCGTCGTCCACGCGTTCGGTGATGTCCCCGATGATCGCGAAGTCCCGCAGGGTGACGCCCCGGCTCGGGCCGCCCGCCTCGTGCGGTCTGATCCCGCCGGTGTACCCGCCGCCGCTGACGTACTTGCCGTAGACGCCGACGGCCCGGTTGCGCTGGGTGGGATGGCGGCCGGTGAGAACGCTGTACCAGGGGCCGGCGCCGCGCAGCGTCACGCCGTCCACGACCACGTGGTCCCACAGGGTGTAGGTGCCGGACGGGATGTAGACCTCCTTGCCCTGGGCCCGGCCGGCGTCGACGGCGGCCTGGAAGGCGGCGGTGGAGTCGCCCGTGCCGTTGCGGTCGGCGCCGAAGTCGTCGACCGACAGCGCCCCGGCGGGCCGGGGGATCGCGTCGGGCACGAGCTCGAAGTCGGCGAGGTCCACGACGAACCAGGGCGCGACCGCGGTGGAGGCCACCTGGATCCTGACCTTGGTGCCCGCCGCGAGCGTGGACCCGAACATCGTGCGGGTCTCGTCGTAGAAGTGGTGCGGCTTGTCGCCGGGTGTGTTCCCGAACGGGTAGCCGCCGTAGTACCAGCCGTACCGGGAGGTGAACTGCAGGTCCTTGAGCTTGGTCCCGTTGATCCTCAGGTCGACCGGTGCCGTGATGCCCGTTCCCGCCGCGTTGTCCGGCACGCTGTAGCGCACGGTCATCGCGTTGGCGGGCTTGGGCAGGGTGAACTCGACGTACTCGCCCGGCGCGTCGAGGCGCACGGCCCGGCGGCCCGAGGCCTCGGACGGCAGGCGGGTGTAGACGCGGTCCGGGCCGATCTGCTCGCCGTTGGTCACGGCGGCCTCGGCCTCGATCTCCGTGAACGGCACGCTCGCGCCTCTTCCCGGCACGGAGAACGGCGACGGTGACGTCGCGGCCGACGACGTGCCGGGGAACGCCACCACGCCGCCCACGGCGATCAGCGCCCCCGCCACCGCGACGGCGGCTCCGGATCTTCTCATGAGGATCCTTTCTGCATGCGAGATCCGGGAGATGCGGCGTGGACGCTGGAACCGCCACACCTCCGAAGAAGGTGAGTGGCCACACGATAAGTTGACAGACATCCTTCTGCAATATTGCGACGAGAAGTCGCAAGATAACCCGCATGTTACGTCGGGCCACCGCTCCAGGAGATCGGCACTCCACCGAATCTGGGGATACCCCCACAACCATGGGCCGAGGCGAAAGATGCCGACAGCCTGCATGCGCAAGCGGATGAAAACATTTGCGCTCGCTGTCGTATAGTTGCGTCCATGACACGACGGCTTGCGGAAGTAGCCAAGAAGGTGGGCGTGAGCGAGGCGACCGTGAGTCGCGTGCTCAACGGCAAGCCGGGGGTCTCCGACGCCACCAGAGAGGCCGTGCTCACCGCGCTCGACGTGCTGGGATACGAGCGGCCCACCCAGCTGCGCGGCGACCGCGGCCGCCTCGTCGGCCTGGTCCTCCCCGAGCTGCAGAACCCGATCTTCCCGGCGTTCGCCGAGGTCGTGGGAGGCGCGCTGGCGCAGCAGGGCTTCACGTCCGTGCTGTGCACCCGGACCGTGGGCGGCGTCTCCGAGTCCGACTACGTGGACCTGCTCCTCCAGCAGCACGTGTCCGGCATGGTCTTCGCCGGCGGTCTGTACGCCCAGGGGGACGCCTCCCACGGCCATTACCGCAGGGTCCTCGAACGCAAGCTGCCGACCGTGCTCGTCAACGCGGCGGTCGAGTATCTCGGGTTCCCGCAGGTGTCGTGCGACGACGTGGCCGCGGCGGAGATCGCGCTCGCCCATCTCATGGCGCTCGGGCACCGTCACGTCGCGATGCTGCTCGGCCCGCCCGACCACGTGCCGTCCCAGCGCAAGCTCGCCGCCTTCCGCGCGTACGCCGCCGCCAACGGCCTCGAACTGGACCCCGATCACGTCGAGCACACGATGTTCTCGCTGGAAGGCGGGCACGCCGTCGCCACGCGCATGATCGCCAGGGGTGTGACCGGCATCATCTGCGCCAGCGACGTGCTCGCCCTCGGCGCCATCAGGGCGGCGCGCCGGGCGGGACTGTCGGTGCCGGAGGACGTCTCCGTCATCGGCTACGACGACTCCGCGCTGATGAACTGCGTGGACCCGCCGCTGACCACGGTCCGCCAGCCCATCGACGCGATGGGCCGGGCTGCCGTCGAACTGCTGGTGGCCCAGATCGACGCCGCCGTCGTCCCCGGCGACGAACTGTTGTTCGAACCCGAACTGGTAGTGCGCGCCTCCACCGCCCCCGCCCCCCGCTCCTAGCGGGGCTTGTCCGCGAACCTCGGCTGAGGCGGTTATCAACAGGCGCGCGGAGCGCCGGGGCGGGCGGGTGTGGAGGCCGGCGTAAGACCGTGCCCTGTACCACCGCGCCCGCGATGGCCGCTCCCGAGGCTCACCGGACCGCAACCATCACGGCCGGCCGGAGCACCCGCCCGCTTTGAGCGCGTCCAATGGCAAGAAGCCAACCCCCGGCTCTCAAGTCCAGCGGCAACGAGCAAACCCCAGGCACTGAGGCGTCCAGCGGCAACGAGCCGTAGGAGGTTCTCGGGCGGTGTCCTTGCTCCGAGACGCCGTAGGCCCTGCACTGTCACTTTTTTGCACAGTTCCTGCCGCTCTATTGCTCAGTCCTGCATGCCTCTGTATGTTTCTCGCAATCGAGCGGATCGGGGCGCTCCAAGTCGGCCCCGAGCCGCGTGCTTCGACGGGTCGTGGTGCGCGGTTCCAGAAGGGAACGAGGATGAAATCCCACAAGCTCTCGATACTGCTGGTCTCGGGACTTGCCATTGCAGCGGCCGCGGCGTGCGGCACCGACAACAGCGGCGGCAGCGGTGACAAGGCGAGTGCGGCGCCCGAGGGCGCCGGGCCGGTGTCGATCTCGGTGAACTGCGAGCCGCCGAAGACGAACAAGGCGGAGCGCGCGACGTTCGAGGAGGACCTGGCGGCCTTCCAGCAGCTGAACCCCACTATCAAGGTCGCGAAGGTCACCGACGCGTTCCCCTGCTACGACCCGCGCACCTTCGAGCCGAAGCTGGCCAGCGGCGAGCTCGAGACGGTCTTCTACGTCAACTTCCCCAACGTGGGCCGCCTCATCGAGAGCGGCCAGGCCGCCGACCTCACGCCGTACGTCAACGAGATCAAGACGTTCCAGGACTACAACAGCTCGATCGACCTGTTCAAGAAGGACGGCAAGGTCTACGGCCTGCCGACCGACGGCTACGGCATGGGCCTCGTCTACAACAAGGAGGTCTTCACCAAGGCTGGTCTCGACCCGAGCAGTCCGCCCAAGACGTGGGCCGAGGTGCAGGCCGCCGCGAAGAAGATCGCCGGGCTCGGTCCCGGTTACGTCGGGTACGGCGAGTACAGCGGCAACAACGTCGGGGGCTGGCACTTCACCGCCTCCGTCTACGGTCGCGGCGGGTCGGTCATCACCGACGACGGCAAGAAGGCCGCCTTCAACACCCCCGAGGGCAAGGCCGTGCTGGAGAACCTGCACCAGATGCGGTGGGCCGACAACAGCATGGGCTCCCAGCTGTACATCGACTGGCCGGCCCTGATGAAGGCCATGGCCGGCGGCAAGATGGGCATGATGCTGGGCGCGCCCGACGTGCTGATCTCGCTGCGCAACGACTTCGGCGGCAAGTTCGAGAACTACGCCATCACCGCCCAGCCCGAGGCCAAGGCCCTGTTCAACGGCGGCGCCGGTTACATGATCAACCCGAAGGCCACGCCGGAGCAGATCAAGGCGGGTCTCAAGTGGATCGAGTACAAGTTCCTCACCCCCGGCAAGGGCCAGTTCGACTACGCGCGGGCCAAGAGCGCGGACCTGACCGTCGGCCAGCCCTACCCCGACCTTTACCGCCCGGACACGCCGTCCGGCCAGGCCGTCGACGAGCTGCGTAAGGCGAACGCCAACATCGACCTCGCGCAGTTCGCCGGATGGGTGGAGGGCTCCAAGGGCATCCCGCCGAAGGCCGAGCCGGGGCCGTACGCCCAGGAGATCTACAAGATCCTCGACACTCCGATGTCGGCCGTGCTGACCCGCAAGGACGCGAACATCGACCAGCTCCTGGCCGATGCCGAGTCGAAGGTCAACTCCCTGCTGGCCTCGAAGGGCTGACCGCCCTGATAATCCGGGGCGCCGCCCGTGGCCGTGACCCACGCGCGGCCGGCGCCCCGGCGAACCGTGCAGGGCGAATCGAGTGCAGGGCAATCACGTCGAGATCGGATCCACAACGATGACCACAGCGAGCATCCCGGCAGCGAGCGGCAGACGGCGGCAGCCGACGAAACTGCGGCGCGCCGTGCGGCGCAACGTGACCGCCTACGGATTCCTGTGCGGCGCTCTGATCTGTTTCGCGTTCTTCTCCTGGTATCCGATGGTCCGCGAGGTCATCCTCAGCTTCCAGAGGACCAACTTCGTGGACCCGCCCCGATGGGTGGGGCTGGAGAACTTCCGTACTGTGATCAATGACCCCGCCTTCGGGCCGGCCTGGGTCAACACCGCGGTGTTCACCCTGCTCGCCCTGCTGTGCGGCTACGGGATCCCGTTCGTCACCGCGATCGTGCTCAACGAGCTGCGGCACGCGAGGGCGTACCTGCGCTTCGTGGTCTACCTGCCGGTGATGCTGCCGCCCGCGGTGAGCGTCCTGCTGTTCCAGTGGTTCTACAACCCCGACTACGGGCTGTTCAACCAGGCCCTCGGCCTGGTCCACCTGCCGGGCCTGCAGTGGCTCAATTCGACGAGTACCGCGCTGATCTCGCTGGTCATCGTCTCCACCTGGATGAACATGGGCAGCGGCACCCTGATCTACCTCGCCGCCCTGCAGACCATCCCGAGCGAGCTGTACGAGGCCGCCGAGCTCGACGGCGCCGGCCTGTTCAAGCGGATCTGGCACGTCACGATCCCGCAGACCAAGCTGATCCTGCTGGTGATGCTGCTTCTGCAGATCGTGGCGACCATGCAGGTCTTCATCGAGCCCTACCTGCTCACCGGCGGCGGCCCCGAGAACGCCACGGTCAGCGTCGTCTACCTCATGTACCAGTACGCCTTCAACTTCGGCAATCTCAACGCCGGCAACGCGCTCGGCCTGATGCTCATGATCGTTCTCATGGTGTTCTCCGCGATCTACCTGCGCGTCTCGCGCGACAACACGGTGTGAGGGGGGAGCGACCATGCCAGACACGACGACCGACGTCACCGTGATGCCCGACAGCCCGGCCGGAACGCCCGCCGCCACTGCCCGGAACGAGCGCCGTGGGCGGCGGCGGCCCCGCAAGCCGTTCGGCACGCAGTTCCGCACCGCCGTCTCGCCGCACCAGCTCAACACGACCCGCGGCCGGATCATCTACTGGATCGTGCTGGCGATCGTGGTGGTGAGCTTCACCGCCGCGTTCGTCTTCCCGCTCTACTGGATGGTCACCGGTGCGATGAAGTCCACCGAGGAGCTCAACTCCATCCCGCCGACCTTCCTGCCGTCGCACTTCTCGCTCGACGGCTACCTGGAGGCGTGGGATCTGCTGGACCTCGGCACGCTGCTCGGCAACACGGCCCTCTACGCCGGCGGCGCCTGGCTGCTGACACTCGCGGTGGACGTCTCGGCGGCCTACGCGCTGTCGAAGCTCCGCCCGGCGCTCGGCAAGGTCGTGCTGGCGCTGATGCTGTCGACGCTGATGATCCCGCCCATGGTCATCATGCTCCCGGCGTACCTGACGGTGAAGGAAGTGCCGATCTTCGGCTGGAACCTGCTCAACACGCCATGGGCGATCTGGCTGCCGGCCGCGGCCAACGGCTTCAACGTCTTCCTGCTCAAGCGCTTCTTCGACTCGATCCCCAGGGAACTGCTCGAAGCCGCCGAGATCGACGGCGCGTCGCCGGGCCGCATCCTGTGGTCGGTGGTGATACCGATCTCCCGGCCCATCCTCGGGGTGGTCTCGATCCTCACCGTCGTCAACGTCTGGCGCGACTTCGTCTGGCCCCTCCTGGTCCTGCCGGACAGCGACAAGATGTCGGTGAGCATCGGCATCGCCTCGCTCTCCTCGCAGATGCCGCAGAACGTGCTGGTCGCCTCCCTGGTGATCGCGAGCATCCCGACCATCGTCGTCTTCTTCCTGTTCCAGCGGCACATCATGGCCGGTCTCACCGCCGGCAGCCTCAAGGGCTGAACGACCCCACCCCTGCCGCCGTCACCCCGTAAGGAGTTGTATTCAGCATGCCCGGCAACACCTCGACCCACGATTGGTGGCGCGGGGCCGCGATCTACCAGGTCTACCTGCGCAGCTTCGCCGACGGGAACGGCGACGGGACGGGCGACCTGGCGGGGCTGCGGTCGCGCCTGCCGTACCTGGCGGACCTCGGCGCCGACGCCATCTGGCTGAATCCGTGGTATCCCTCGCCCATGGCCGACGGCGGTTACGACGTCGCCGACTACCGCGGCATCGAGCCGGTCTTCGGCACCCTCGCCGAGGCGGAGAAGCTGATCGAGGAAGCCCACGGCCTGGGCATCCGTACGATCGTGGACGTCGTCCCCAACCACGCGTCCGACCAGCACGCCTGGTTCCAGGAGGCCCTGGCGGCCGGTCCCGGTTCGGAGGCCCGGGAGCGGTTCTGGTTCCGCCCCGGCGTCGGCGACGGCCCGCCGAACGGCTGGCGGTCGATCTTCGGCGGCCCGGCCTGGACGCGGGTGCCGGACGGCGAGTGGTACCTCCACCTGTTCGCCCCCGAGCAGCCCGACTTCAACTGGAACAACCCGGCCGTACGCCAGGAGTTCCTGGACGTGCTGCGGTTCTGGTTCGACCGTGGCGTGGACGGCGTCCGCATCGACTCGGCGGCCGTCCTCGTCAAGGACCTCGACAGCGTGGAGGAGTCGTACACCGACCACGACGGCGTCCACGAGATCTACCGCGAGTGGCGGCGGGTGTCCGACTCCTACGGCGGGCGGATCCTCATCGGGGAGGTGTGGCTGCCCGACCAGGAGCGGTTCGCGAACTACCTGCGCCCGGACGAGCTCCACACGGCCTTCAACTTCGACTTCCTGTCGAGCGCGTGGGAGCCGGCCGCGCTGCGCCGCAGCATCGACCTGACCCTCGCCACGCACGTGCCGATCGGCGCACCCGCGACCTGGGTGCTGTCCAACCACGACGTCGCCCGTCCCGTCACCCGGTACGGCCGGACCGTCACGTCCTGGGACAACGCCGAACGCCGGGACGGCATGCCGTCCGACCTGGAGCTCGGCCGGCGTCGGGCGAGGGCGGCGGCGCTGCTGGCGATGGCCCTGCCCGGCAGCGTCTACGTCTACCAGGGGGAGGAGCTCGGCCTGAACGAGGTCGAGGACATCCCCGAGGAGCTCATCGACGACCCGATGTGGGAGCGTTCCGGCCACACCGTCCGCGGCCGTGACGGTTGCCGGGTGCCGCTGCCGTGGTCGGGGGAGGAGCCGCCGTTCGGCTACAGCACGGGCGAGCCCTGGCTGCCCCAGCCGGCGGCCTGGCGCGACCTCACGGTCGATGCCCAGCAGGCCGACCCGGACTCCATGCTCTGCCTCTACCGCTCGGCCCTGCGCCTGCGGCGCGAGCTGCTCGGCGACGGCACGCTGACCTGGCTGCCGACCGGAAACGACGTGATCGCGTTCCGGCGCGACTCCGGGCTGGTCTGCGTCGTGAACCTCGGCGCCGAGCCTGTTCCGTTCCCCGTCCAGGGCTCGGCGCTGCTGGCCAGCGGCCCGATCGACGGAGGCCTGCTCCCGTCCGACACCGCGGTCTGGATCCTGGAGGCCCGATGAGAATTCTGCTGGCGGCGGCCGTCGCCGTCACCGGGCTCGTGGCAGTGCAGGCCCCGGCGTCCGCCTTGGCGAAGGCGCCCGTCGTGACCCGGGCCGCCCTCGACCCGGCTCTCGTCGCGGGGCGCGGGGCCGACGTCGACTTCGCCGAGCAGGAGGCGGAGAACGCCGCCACGAACGGGACGGTCATCGGCCCCGGCCGCGACGCGTACACGCTGCCGGCGGAGGCGTCGGGCCGTAAGGCGGTGCGGCTGACCCCCGGGCAGTACGTCGAGTTCACGCTGCCGAAGGCGGCCAACGCGATCACGGTGCGCTACAGCATCCCGGACGCTCCCGGGGGCGGCGGCATCACCGCGCCGCTCGACGTCGCGGTGAACGGCCGCAAGCAGGCCACCATGACCCTCACGTCGCAGTACGCCTGGCTCTACAACCAGTATCCGTTCTCCAACGACCCGGGCGCCGGGCTGCTGCACCACGACTGGTGGATCACCGAGTGCTCCTGCGTGCCGGCCGCCACCACTCCCACCCCGGAGATCGCCAAGCCGTTCCGCCCGAACCACTTCTACGACGAGCAGCGCCTCCTGCTCGGCCGTACGTACCGGGCGGGTGACACCGTGCGGCTGACGGTCCCGGCGGGGAGCAACGCCGAATGGACGGTCGTCGACCTGCTCGACTCGCACCTCGTCGGCCCGCCGCGGGTGGAGGTCGTCGCCGCGAACGTGCTGGCCTTCGGCGCCGACCCCACCGGCAGGCGCGACTCCGCCGGGGCGATCGATAAGGCGATCGCCTTCGCCAAGCGCACGCGCCTGAAGGTCTACATCCCGCCGGGCACCTACCAGGTGAACCGTCACATCCTCGTGGACAACGTGACGATCACCGGCGCCGGCAGCTGGTACACGATCATCAAGGGCCGTCAGACCGATCTGGGCGCCCCGGCCCCGGACGGCTCGGTGCACACCGGAGTCGGGTTCTACGGCAAGGACGCCGCGGCCGGGGGCAGCCGCAACGTCCACCTGTCCGGCTTCGCCATCGAGGGCGACGTACGGGAACGCATCGACACCGACCAGGTCAACGGCGTCGGCGGCGCGATGAGCGACTCGACCATCGACGGGCTCCACATCCGCCACACCAAGGTCGGCATGTGGTTCGACGGCCCGATGCGGAACATCAAGATCACTAATAACGTGATCGTCGACCAGATCGCGGACGGGCTCAACTTCCACACCGGCGTGACCGACTCCGTCGTGTCGGGCAACCTCTTCCGCAACACCGGTGACGACGCCCTCGCCCTCTGGTCCGACAGGACCGCCGACGCGCGCAACACGGTCGACCACAACACCGTGCAGACGCCCGTGCTGGCCAACGGCATCGCGATCTACGGCGGCACGGACAACACGGTCGCGAACAATCTGATCGCCGACCCGATCAGGGAGGGCAGCGCCATCCAGGTCGGCTCCCGGTTCGGCGCCGAGCCGTTCACCGGCAGGCTCCGCATCACCGGCAACACCACCGTCCGCGCCGGCACCTTCGAGCTGAACTGGAGGATCGGCCTGGGGGCCGTCTGGTTCTACGCCCTGGAGAAGGACATCGACGCCGACATCGAGGTCAGCGGCGACCACTATCTGGACAGCACGTACAACGCGATCATGCTCGTCAGTGAGTGGTCGGTGAAGGACCTGTACGCGATCCCGAAGGTCCGGTTCAGGGACATCCGGGTCGACGGCACGGGCACCTCCGTGGTCAGCGCCCGCGTGAAGGGCTCGGCGTCCTTCCAGAACGTGGACGCCCGCAACGTCGGCGCGGTCGGGGTCAACAACTGCGGCGCCTTCAACTTCCCGCCCACCGGTTCGGAGTTCTCCCTGACCGACCTCGGCGGCAACGACGGCGGCTGGCTCGCTCCCTGGATGCTGCCCAACACCATCACCTGCGACGACCGCCCCCCGGTCGTCCCCCCACCCCCGCCGTCCCCGTGGTGACGGGACCCGCACAGAGGTAGAGGGCTTCCCCGGCTTCGGCCGGGGAAGCCCTCATGCCCTAGGCATGGCCTGAGAGCTAACACAATGAGGTGAGGCGGCGCCAGCAGGTCATGCCCGATCCGTAGTCCAGCTCCTGCGGCAGGTGCTCTCAGCCGATGCCGGTGTGCAGGACGAACAAGATGCCCTGCAGGACCAGGTGGTCATTCAGCCGCTTGCGCCCTGGATAGCGGCTCCGGCGCTGATGCTTGGGCAGCGACGGCTCGATGGCCGCCCATAACTCGTCGCTGACCTCTTCCGGCTTCAGCCGCGCCGCCTGCCACTCCTCTCGCCACTTACAGCGAGAGATCAACTAAGTAGCGGAAATGGCCATGCAGGGGGTTGAGTTCAGCGAGCGCAAGAGGCCGTGCGAGTCGACGAGGGGGCGAGCCCGGGAGAAATTCGCGATCTAGAGGAACTGCTGAGAGCTTGACCGGCACCCAGAGGATCGCGTCCGAACGAGGATTGCTACATCCCCTCTGTCACTTCATCGGCCGGCGAGAACTCACCGTTTCGGACGGCGTCTAGAAAAGTGGTCCACTCATGCTGCGTGAATACGACAATGCTATCGGACGGCCCGGCCTTACTGTTACGCACGGCTACGTGCCCGTCTCGGTACGCTACCTCGACGCAGTTGCCGTTAGTGCATCGTCTAGCGGTCTGCCAAACTGCGTCGTCGAACGAGGGCTGCGATGCCATGCGCTTCCTCCTGGCCAGGTCGGGGCATTTGTGATGCCGCGCCCTTTTATGTTAACCCGAGGGTAAACGGCTCCTCCAGGCGGAGAGGTTCGCATGAGAACGTAGAGGAAGATGATTCGAGGGGGACGCCGAGTTGTTGCGGCAGGGGTCACGTCCAGGCCCCTGCCGCCCCGGTCGTGCACCCGGGATCACAGGTCCATGCGGCCAGCCTTGACGGCCTGGACGAATGCGCGCCATTCCTTGAGTGGGAATTCGAGGGCGGGGCCGTGAGTGTCCTTGCTGTCGCCGAGGGCGATCGTGCCTCTAGGGGTACGGGCCACCTGCACGCAATTTCCGTTGCTACAGCGGCTGGAAACCTGCCAATCATCCTGGGACAAACCTGCTGGAGGCGTGGACATCTGCGTCGCTCCTGGAAATTATTATTACGTGGTGAAAGTTTCGGCGATCTCGGTGATGCGACCTACTGACGCCTGTGGATTCAAGGCCATGGCGCGCAGGTGATCGATGACCTCATGGAAGCGCTTGAGCTGGGACGGCTTCTCTAGATAAAAATCCGCCCATAAGGTTTCCACGAAGACTGTGTCCGGAACTGCGGCGTCGGCGAATTCTAGAAGAATGAATGCGCTGTCGAACCCCATGTGCGAACCCACGGTGAAAGGTATTACCTGCACCACGATGTGGGGATTATCCGCTAGCTCGACGATCCTGTGGAGCTGCTCCCGCATCACGCGCGGACCGCCCACGTGTCGATGTAGAGCCGATTCGTCGAGCATCACCCAGTATCGAGGCGGATCATCGCGCAGTAGAAGCTCCTGGCGCTTCATTCGAATGGCTACACGCTCTTCGAGTACGTCCTGCCGAATGTTCGGTAGGTAGCCGCGGATGACCGCACGTGCGTAATCCTCGGTCTGGATGAGCCCGGGTACGGTCGTCGTCTCGTAGTGGGTGATCGAGGTTGCCTCGGCTTCCAATCCCAGATACGGCCGGAAGGAGGGATCATCCCATTCCTGCCACCAGCCGGGTTGTCTGGCTTCGCGGGCCAGGTTCATGAGTGAGTCGCGTTCTGACTCGCCTACTCCGTAGATCTGGCAGAGGTCGCGGACGTCTCTGAGGCTTGCCCCTCGCTGGCCCGTTTCCAACCGGGATATTTTGGTGACACTGCACAGGAGTTGGTTGGCCACGTCCTCGACGGTGAGGCCGACAGCTTGGCGCAGTTCCCGGAGCCGTACAGCCAGCTGACGGCGGCGAAGAGTGGGATTAGCCCCAGCCATCGGCGGACCCACCTCCCAGTTGTTACATGAGTTGTCGCCGAGACCAGCGAGAACTGCGGGGCCGCGGGGAGTCTATCTGATCTTCACCTCTAGGCAAAGACCAGTGGAGCACTCCGTCGGCAGCTTCTCCTGGCACTTGCCAATGGCATCCACCCTAACGTGTGCGCCCGCCGTTCACGGCATGAATCGATCCAAGAGGAGACCAAGTCCTGGCTCGGAGGCGAGCGATGACTTCCCGTGACTGTCGGTCGTTCCGCCTTCCTTGCTCGTCTGGGAGCACGGGGCCAGGAGCGCTCACTGGCCGCCGTATCGGAGTGCTTCAGTGCTCAGCGGGTGTGTCGCAAGGGGACGTACGGGGAAACAGGGGCACGCCACCGTTGGGACCTTCATGTGATGGCCACCAGATCAGCGAAGCCTGTGAGGCGGGACGTCGTGAGCACCCGCCTTCACCTCGGCCAGGAAGCTTCGCCACTCCTTTGGTTTCACGCGGAGTTGCGGGCCTTCGGGATCCTTGCTGTCGCGTATCCGCACCTCGTTAGGCCCTGCGGCCACTTCCACGCAGGTGCCGTTGTTGCATTTGCTCGACCTCCGCCAGAGGCCGTAAGGCGTGGGGGTATTCATATGGATTCGTCGCCTTCTTGTTCTTCTAGACCTTGTCGACATGCGCATGCGGCGGGACGGTGTGCCGCAGCGGTCAAAGTTGCCTTGCGCAGGGACGGGAGAAGCGCCGGCGTGCGGGTCGGGCCACGCTTCGCCCTATTTAGGTATCGCGGTCTCCGGGGCTCGCTGACTTGCTGCTCGCCCTGGGAGCCGCTCAGTCTGACGGCGTCTCGCTCGTCTGACGGTAACAGCCTATGGCAGCGACCACTGGCAAGGCCAGAGGGTAACCGCCAGAGGAAGATTCCTATGGCAATTGCCAACCTGTGGTTGCCAGTGACAGCAGAGGGGGTACGAATCTGGCATAAGCCTCAACGTGGCGGCTGGACCAGCCGGTTCCCGGAGGGAGGCGATGCGAATCGGGGGCTCGTCCTTCGCCCCCTACTGAAATGCGCCGCTGGGCCGATGCTGGCACATCGACCCAGAGCAGACGACCATCCGACCTGCCTGCTCAGCAAAGGGATGATCCCGTGCACTCTAACAACAAGAACATGCGCGCTCCTTCCCTCACGGGGTTATGGATGCGCATCGTCGCCCTCCTCTGGAGGGTGGGCGAGGAGGCATTCGCCGAAATCGACGCGTTCGCGTGGGTGCAGCGCTGGGAGATCCGGCGCACCTGGCACACCCACACGTACCGTGACCCGAGGTTCGACGCTCTCGCTCCCTGCCGGATCTGTTCGGCGAAGGGGCGGTGCCCGACCGGCCTGCCGTGCCGTCGCTGCCGGGGGACCGGACGGGTGAACGTGCTCGAACCTCCGTTCTCCCGCAGGCCCGAGCACCCGTCGGGCGGACGGGCATGAGGCATCCGGTCAGGCGGAACACGCATCTGGTCCTGCGGTTCATCGAACGGGAGACCTCTCCCGTAGCGCGGCCTGGACCGCTGGTGGTGCTGTGGAGATGGCGCTATGAGACGGTGCTGCTGGTGGGAGGGCCTGCGGTCGTCGTCCTCGCGGTACGCGCGGCGGGCCCGGCCGTCACGATCGTCGCCGGCTCCCTGGTCTGCCTGCTCGTCCTGGTCTGGCCGCAGGCCCGGCGGGAGGTGGCGGGCCGATTCTGGTGCGTGGTGACGCCCCACCGCGTACGGAAGGCCTGCGCCGAGGCGTTGATCGTCAGCCGGCGGGGCAAGCTGCCGGTCATCCTCCGTACGAGGCCGGAGCCGTTCGGCGAGCGCCTGTGGGTGTGGTGCAGGGCGGGGACCAGCCCGGGAGACCTCGAACAGGCCCGTGACATGATCGCCGCTGCGTGCTGGCTGGCCCGCGAGGTGCGGATCACCAGGGACCCGCACCGGACGTCCCTCGTCATCGTGGACGTGCTGCGGCACCCCGGCCGTCCCGTTTCCCGGGAGCCCGCGGAGACCGGCGAGCGGACGCTGACGCGCTTCAGGCCCTGACGGGGGATACGAGAGAAGTCAGGCAGGGGGCTTCTCGGCGGCCGCGACGGTGGACAGTTCGACCGTGCAGAACGCGCAGCGCCGGGCGTCGACGGGGATGTCCGACAGGCACTCGGGACACTTCTTCTCCGTGGCCTCCTTGTCCCGGTCGAAGAGGCTCAGGAAACGGGTCATGGGCAGGACGACCAGCCAGTAGACGACGGCCGCGACGATCAGGAACGTCAGCAGGTGGTTGATGAAGTCGCCGTATTTGAACACCGCGCCGTTGACGGTGAACGTGTAGCTGGAGAAGTCGGGCTGTTTGCCGCCGGTGATGGCCGCGATCAGGGGGGTGATCAGGTCCTGTACGAGGGCCTGGATGAGCCCGCTGAACGTCGCGCCCACGACGACGGCGACAGCGAGCTCCACCAGGTTGCCCCGCATGATGAACTTCTTGAATCCGCTCATGGGAAACGAGGTATCCGGTTTTGCCTTCCCCATGCAAGGGGTTGACCGGTCGAAATCACTCCCAAGCGTGCCACGATGAGGTGGAGAGCCGGCCGGGGGAAGGGGAGGGCGTTGCAGGACCGATCGGGAGGTCTCATGGACGATGCCGGCGATCCGTTCACCGGCCGGCGTCCGACCAGTCATGAACGGCTGACGGGCCTGCCCTGGGACGCGTCGTACCACGAGGGCCCCGCGCCGTGGGACATCGGCCGGCCGCAGCCGGCGATGGTGCGCCTCGCCGCCGAAGGCGGATTCACCGGGGCGGTTCTCGACGCGGGCTGCGGGACCGGGGAGAACGCTCTGCACGTCGCCTCGCTGGGATTGCCGGTCCTGGGCGTCGACGTGGCGGAGACGGCACTGGCGATCGCCCGGGCGAAGGCCGGCGATCGGGGCGTGGAGGTCGAGTTCGCCGAGGCCGACGCGTTGCGCTTGGAGCGTCTTGGGCGCAGGTTCGACACGGTGCTGGACTGCGGGCTGTTCCACACCTTCGACGGTGGGGAGCGGTCCGCCTATGTGGCGAGTCTCGCGTCGGTGACCGAGCACGGCGGCACTCTGTATGTGCTGTGCTTCAGCGACGACGGCTCCGATACGGGCCCGCACCCCGTCAGCCGGGAGGATCTGAGAGCGGCGTTCGACCTCGTCGACGGATGGAGGGTCGTCGCCGTCGAGCCGGACCGGATCCAGACGCGATACCACGACGACGGGGCACCGGCCTGGCTCGCGACGATCAAGCGGCACTAGACGCCGGAGGGCCGGGCGTCGTCGGCCGGCCCGCGCGGCAGTGGACGATTGTTTCGGTCGCGGTACGGACGCTTATCGGACGCGGCCCGACTTACGGTCCTGACCAAACGCAACAGACGGTTGTTCTGGGAGCGCTCCCATTTCAGGTATCGCTGGCCTGGGCCAAGGCGGCTTCGACCCGGTCGAGCGCGGCCAGCAGTTCCCCCTTCAACACGGCCGGCAGCCGTCCCTCGCGGTACCGGACCTCGATCTTCTCGCGGACGACGGCCAGCCCCTGACCGTTGTCGACGGCGTTGCGCAGCACCTGCTTGAGGTCCAGGGCGACGTCGTCGTCGATGTCGTGGGTGGCCTCGGCACCATCCACCAGCAGGGCGAACTGCCGGACCGCGGTGTCGACCCGCATGGGCGCGGCCGTGGTGGCCAGAGGCAGGGGTGCGACTTCGGACTTGCCGGTGGCCGAGGCCTTCGGCCGCCTGACGCTGTCTCCCGCGTCCCGGTCCTTTTTGACGATCTTTACGCTGTGCGTCGGGGAGGGGCGGTGCCGGGCCGGGCCGGTCGTGCGTACGGGGTCCGCGACGGGCGCGACCGTGTGCCGCGGCCGGCCGACGGGGGCGGCGACGGCTTCGTCCTGCGGCGGCGGCGAGGCGGTGGCCTGCGCGTACGCCCCCGACGGGCTGGGCAGGACGACCACGGCTCCGACCTCGGGGCCGCCCGTCTGGGTGAACCAGAGAATGCCGCCCAGGGCGGCGGCTCCGACGGCGGCGGCGCCCCAGCCGGCCCCGCGCGGGCCGGGCGGCTTCTTCACCGCGCCCAGGGCGGCGGCGACCGCCCGCGCGGTCGGCCGGTCCACGGGGTCGGGGCACAGGCAGCGCCGGCACAGGTCGGCGACCTCCTGCGGCAGGCCCGGCACCCCTTCGGGAACCGGCGGCGGTCCATCCCGCCGTGCCGCCTCGATCGCCTCCCAGGTCTTCTCGGGGTACGGCAGTGCGCCCGTGAGCATCTCGAACAGCAGCACGCCGAGCGCGTAGACGTCCACGGCCGGGTCGGCCGTCGTCCCCTTCAGCCGCTCCGGCGCGACGTACGGCGGCGTGCCGAAGTCGGCGACGAGCTGGTCGTCGGCCTCGCCGATGAACGCGGCGATCCCGAAGTCGAGGAGCTTGGGCCCGTCGTCGGCGAGCAGCACGTTCTCCGGGGTGACGTCCCGGTGGACGATGCCCCGGTCGTGCGCCGCCGCCAGCACCTTCGCCAGCCCGGCGGCGATCTCCGTCGCCTCGGCCCAGGGCAGCGGGCCCTCCATGATCCGGTCGGCCAGCGACCGGCCCTCCAGCAGGCGCATGACCACGAAGGACGCCAGTCTGCCGCCGTTCGTGACCGTCTCGCCGTAGTCGTAGACCTCGATCGCGTCCGGGTGGATCAGCCGGGCGGTGGCCCTGGCCTCCCGGCGCATGAGTTCCCGTCCGGGACTGTCGTCGTCGAGCGAGCCGTCCAGCACCTTGATGGCGACCATGCGCTGGAGTGACTGGTCGAAGGCACGCCAGATGACCGACATCCCGCCCGTCGCTATCCGCTCCTGGAGCAGATAGCGACGGGTCAGGACGTCGCCTTCTCGAAGCTCAGGCCGATTCACGAACCACCAGTTCCGTGGGCAGCACCGGATTGCCCTTGGGATTGTCCCCGTCCCCGAGTGTCATGAGAAGCAGTCGTGCGGCGAGCGTGGCCATTTCCTCGACGGGCTGCCTGACGGTGGTCAGCGCCGGCGAGGTGTGCCTGGCCACGGGCGCGTCGTCGTATCCGATGACGGCCACGTCGTCGGGCACCTTCCGCCCGGCGCGGCGCAGCGTCTGCATCGCCCCGGCCGCCATCACGTCCGACGCCGCGAACACGGCGTCGATGTGCGGCGCCCGTTGCAGCAGCCACTGCATCGCGTGCGCGCCGGACGCGTGGGTGAAGTCGCCGTACGCCACGGGCATGTCGAGCACGCCGGCGTCGCGGAGCGTCTGCCGGAAGCCCTCCAGCCGGTCGCGGGCGGCCGGCAGGGTCGGCGGCCCGGCGATCGTGGCGATGTGCTTGCGGTTGTTGAGCAGCAGGTGCTCGGCCGCCTGCCGTCCGCCGTCACGGTTGTCCATGTCGACGAACGGGAGGTCGATGCCGTCTGGCGGCCGCCCGGCACAGCGCACCGGGACGCCCGAGGCCGCCAGCGTTACCGCGAGGGGGTGCCGCGCGCGTGCGCCGATCAGTAGGACTCCGTCGACGGAGCCCGCGACCAGCGGCGGCGCGGCGATGGAGGCGGTCGCCGGGGTCGCGGTCATCACGACCATGGGGACCCCGTGCGTCGTCAGCACCTCCTCGCAGGCGGACAGGAGCCTGGCGTAGAACGGCTCGGTGAAAAGGCGTGGACTGTGCTCGCAGACGACCGCGGCGATGATCTGCTCGGCCCGCCTGCCCGCGGATCCCCTGGGGGCGCGGCGCCGTACATAGCCCAGACGCGACATCGCGTCGTGAACTTGTCGGCGGGTCGACGTGGTCACGCGTACCGAGCCGGTCAAGACCCGGGAAGCTGTTGCCGGGGAGACGCCGGCTGCGGCGGCTACCTCTGCGAGGGTGGGAAGATCGGCCATCCGGTCTCCTCGGCCCGAAGGTTCACACGGCTTGGGAGCGCTCCCAAGCGAAAGTATCACTGTTTCGCTCGTGTCAACAGAGGTTTCCTCGGTGTGAAACCTTTCGTAGAGTTTCGCTCCCGTTTGGCACAGTTGGAGGCTAGAGCACGGCAGTGCTTCAGGGAAGTGAATGGGAATTTTGACACGAATCGCCCAGCTTGTCCGATAATCACCGTAAATATGCCGAAATGCCATGCGGGGGAGGCCGGAACCACCTCCCGGCGGTAGGGTCCTGCGGCAAAGGGATCACGGACGGACCGACCGCGCCCGGCCCCCGGGGGCGGTCGCGGCCGTCCCCGAGCCAGAACCGGAAAGGCCTCCAGTGACGACTACTATCCGCCGGCTCCCTGTCGTGACGGCTCGTGTGACGGGTGCGTTAACGGGCGTGCTCGCCACGGTCCTGCTCGCCGGGTGCGGCACGCCGGACCCCGCGAACCAGGCCGCGTCGCCGTCTCCCGCGGTCCCGGCGGCCGCCTCGCCCGCCGCCACCTCCGAGGCGGCCACGGAGACCCCGCTCACCGCCGGCCCGGACGAGACCGGCCCGGACGAGACGGGCGCGGACGAGACGGGCGCGGCGGATCAGTCCGGCGGCAGGAACGCCGCCGACGTGACGTTCGCCCGGCAGATGATCCCGCACCACCTCCAGGCCCTGGAGATGGCCAGGCTCGCGGAGACCCGGGCGGGCGACCCGTGGGTCAGGGAGTTCGCGGCGAAGGTCGCCACGGCCCGCGACACCGACATGCGTACGTTCAGGGACTGGCTCGACATGTGGGGCGCCGAGCCGCTGCCGCGCGACCACGCGATGCCGGGGACGCAGACGCGGGCCGAGATCGAGGCGCTGGCCAAGCTCAACGGCCCGCAGTTCGACCGGAAGTACGTGACGCTGATGATCGAGCACGACAACGGCGCGATCAAGCTGGCCCGGGCCGAGCAGGCCGAGGGCGCCTTCGAAGGGGCCAAGGCGCTGGCCGTCGCCACCACGACCGCCCTGGGCGCCGAGGTCAAGGAGCTGAAGAAGTACCGCGCCCTGCTCGACTGAGCCTGCCGTGGGCCTGCGGTCCCGTCAGTTCTCGTACGTGTCGAGCCGGGGCGGCAGGGCGTTCCACGTGCAGAACGCCGACGACTCGTGGATGTCCCGGAGGAAGGCGATCCGCAGCCACTGGTCGGCCTCCCAGACCTTGACCTCGTAGCCGTCGTTCGGGGTCGCCGTCACCACGCGGCAGTCCCGGGAGGTCACCGCGATCGTCGCCCGGCCGCCCTTCAGCGTGAACGTGTGCAGGCTCTCCCCGCCGGAGGTCCTGCGCGGCCGGGCGGTGGGCGAGGGCTCCGCCGATCCGGCCGGCTGGGTGGAGCGGGCCGGCCGCGGCGCCGGAGAGGTCCGCGTCCGCGTCGGCGTGACGGTGGCAGGGGCGCGGGAGGGGGACGGCCGCCCCGACGGCTCCCCGGACGGGTCGCCGGACGGCTCACCGGAGGGACCGCCGTCGGGGGTGTCCTGGGGAGAGGGGGCGGGGGTGCCCGGCGAGGCGGAGAGCGGCGAGGCGGAGAGCGGCGAGGCGGACAGCGGCGCGGCGACGGCCACCACCGGGGCCAGGGGCGCCTCGTCCAGGATCGCGCTGCGCAGCACGTCACGCACGCCGAGCCAGGACACGCCGACGGCGAGCGCGGTCGCCCCGCACCAGGCGATCAAGTAACCCGTGGCCCTTCTCATGGGCCGCTCACTCTATCTCGTGACGTAGTAAATGCTGCTCGATCCCTTTCGGTCACCCTCTACGGGTTTTTGCCTGCCTTAAATCACGGCGAATCCGTACGTTTCGGATCGCTCTTCCCGGGACGCCGTGTGGAGCGGGAGTGTACGTTTCTGCCCCATGGCGACCGTTCTGGTGGTTGAGGACGACGAGTTCGTCCGATCCGCGATCATCCGCGACCTGACCGGGCGCAGCCACGCGGTCCGCAGCGCGGGCCGGGCGCTCGACGCCCTCCGGGAGATCGCGTACGCCGCCCCCGACGTGGTCGTCCTCGACCTCGGACTGCCCGACCTCGACGGCGCGGAGGCGCTGAAGATGCTCCGGGCGATCTCCGACGTACCGGTCATCGTGGCCACCGCGCGGGACGACGAGGCGGAGATCGTCCGCCTGTTGCGCGGCGGCGCGGACGACTACCTGGTCAAGCCGTTCTCCGGCGACCACCTGAACGCGCGCCTCGAGGCCGTGCTGCGCCGGGCCAGGCCCGGGACGCCGTCGTCGGTCGCGCGGGTCGGCGGCCTGGTCGTCGACGCCGACCGCAGGGAGGCCCGCCTGGACGGGGTGCCGCTCGACCTCACCCGCCGGGAGTTCGACCTGCTGGCCTACCTCGCCGCGCGGCCCGACCGCGTGATCTCGCGCAGGGAACTGCTGGCCGAGGTGTGGCGGCAGTCGTACGGGGACGACCAGACGATCGACGTCCACCTGTCCTGGCTGCGGCGCAAGCTCGGCGAGAGCGCGTCCCGCCCCCGATATCTGCACACCGTGCGGGGCGTCGGCGTCCGCCTCAGCCCTCCCGCGGAGGGCTGAGGCCCCTGCGGGAGCCGCGATGACGGTACGAGGTCCGGAGCGGGAGCCGCGGTGAGACGGAGCCTGGCGCTGGTGGCGGTGGCCGTGACGGCGATGGTCGCGCTGGCCTTCCTCATCCCGCTGGCTGTGGCGGTCAAGGAGATCGCCGAGAGCCGCGCGCTCGCGGACGCCGAGCGTCAGGCCGCCACGATCGTGCCCGCCCTCGTCGTGACCGATGACGCGGCGGCGCTGGAGCGCGCGCTGGCCAGCACCCCGGCGGGGACCTCGCGGCTGGCCGTCCACCTTCCGGACGGGCGCACGGTGGGCCGCTCCCGGGTCGCGCCCGCCGACGTCGCGAGCGCGGCGGAAAGAGCCAGGACCGTGCCGGTCAGCAAGGGATACGTGCTGCTCAGGCCGGTCGCGCTGGACGGCGGGCGGCGGGCCGTCATCGAGGTGTACGCGCCGGAGGCGGACGCGAGCAAGGGCGTGTCCACCTCCTGGGCCGTGCTGACCGGCGTCGCGGTCACCCTCGTGGTGGGGTCGGTGGTGGTGGCCGACCGGCTCGGGGCCCGGGTGGTCCGGGCGGCCCGGCGGCTCGGGCAGGCGGCGGCCGCCCTCGGGGCGGGTGACCTGACCGTGCGCATCGTCCCGGACGGACCGCCGGAGCTGGTGGCCGCAGGGCGCGCGTTCAACACCATGGCCGACCAGGTGGCGGGACTGCTCGCGGCCGAGCGCGAGCTCGCCGCCGATCTGTCGCACCGGCTGCGCACCCCGCTGACCGCGCTGCGGCTGAACATCGGCGGCCCCGGACCCGAGGCCGAGCAGCGCAGGCTCGCCGTCGACCGGCTCGAACAGGCCGTGGACGAGATCATCGAAGCGGCCCGGCGGCCGTCCCGGGCCGCGCCGGCCGGCTGCGACGCGGCGCTCGTGCTGCGGGAGCGGCTCGCCTTCTGGTCGGCGCTGGCCGAGGACCAGGCGCGGCCGTGGCAGCTCGTCGGCGCGGACGAGCCCAGCCCGGTGCCGGTCGCCGCGGCCGATCTCGGCGCGGTGGTCGACGCGCTGCTCGGCAACGTCTTCCGCCACACGCCGCAGGGCACGGCCTTCCGCGTGACCCTGCACCGGGGGAGCGGCATGCTGGGCATCCTCGTCGCGGACGCGGGCCCGGGCATCCCCGATCCGGAGAGGGCGCTGCGCCGGGGCAACAGCGGGGCCGGCTCCACCGGGCTCGGCCTCGACATCGCCCGGCGCCTGGCCGAGTCGACGGGCGGCGGGGTGCGCATCGAGGCCTCGGCACTCGGGGGGACCGGGGTCAACGTGTGGCTGCGCACCGACGGCCGGGCGTCCGGCCCACGCCGCCGCCTGCTGCGGCCTACCCGCGCCCGAGGGGCCCGTCACTGACCCTTTGTCGCCGATCATCCGGCGGATTGTCCGAAAAGGCCGAGTTGGGCGGGATACATTTCGGGGGACCGCAATCGGAGGAGATCACGGTGGAGTTCCGCGTGCTCGGCCAGGTCGTCGTGCTCGACGACGGGGGGACGCCGCTCGACATCGGGCCGTCCCAGCAGCGGGCGGTGCTGGCCCTGTGCGTGCTGGCGGCGCCGCGTCCGGTGAGCACGGCCAGGATCGTGGACGCGCTCTGGGAGCAGGAGCCCCCGCCGGGGGCGGTCAACACCGTGCAGGCGTACGTGTCGAAGCTGCGGCGCGTGCTCGAACCCGGCCGGGTACGCAGGGCGAAGCCGTCGGTGCTGGTGAGCAGGCCGGGCGGGTACGCCGTCGAGCTGCCGCCGGAGAGCTTCGACCTCGGCCGCGCCCAGGCCGCCGTCGCCGCCGGGCGCCGGCTGCTGGAGGCGGGCGACCACGCGGGAGCCGCCGGGCGGCTCCGCCTGGCTCTGGCGGAGTGGCGGGGCGAGCCGCTGGCGGGGTTCGAGGAGGAGTCCTGGGCGCGCGATGAGATCGCCCATCTGGCCGAGCTCAGGCTTTCGGTCGTCGAGGACTTGGCCCAGGCCGAGCTCGCGCTCGGGCTCGGGCGGGCGCTGGTGCCCGAGCTGACGAGGCTGGTGGCGGCCCACCCCCTGCGCGAGCGGCTGCGCAGGCTCGGCGCGCACGCCCTCTACCAGGCAGGCCGTCAGGCCGACGCGCTCGCCCTGCTCTCCGATGGGCGCCGCCTGCTCGTCGGCGAGCTGGGCCTGGACCCCGATCCGGGCTCCCGTGAACTGGAGCGGCGGATCCTGGCGCAGGACCCCGCGCTGACGCCCCCGCCCGCGACTCCTCACGACCCCGCCCCGGCGGCCGTCGTCAGCCCCGCCGCGCCGACGGCCGAGGCGGACCCGAATTCCGGACAGCGGGAGGGCGCACTTATCGGCCGGGCGGCCGAATCAGGCGTGCTGCGCCGCGCCGTCGCCGGGGACGGCACGCGCGTCGTGCTCGTCGCCGGCGAGCCGGGCATCGGCAAGACCAGCCTGGCGGAGGACGCCGCGGCGCACGCGCCGGTGGCCGTGTTCGGCCGTTGCTGGGACGGCACGGGCGCGCCGCCGTTCTGGCCCTGGGCCCAGGCCGTGCGCCATCTCACCGGGCGGCACGGCGAACTGGCCGAGATGCTCGGCGCGACCGGGGAGTTCGCGCTGTACGACGCGTTCGCCCGGCTCGTCGCGGAGCACGCCGCCGCGCACGGCAGGGTGCTCGTCGTCCTCGACGACCTCCAGTGGGCCGACGCCTCGTCCCTGCGGCTGCTGGAGTTCCTCGCCACGACGCGGGCGTGCCCGGACCTGACCGTGATCGCGACGTACCGCGACACGGAGGTCGGCGGGCCGCTGGCCCGTACGCTCGCCACGCTCGTACGGCTCCCGCACGTCGAGCGGATCACGCTGGACGGTCTTGGCGAGGACGCCATCGCCGAGTATCTGCGGCGGGCGGGCGCGGACGCCACGCGGGCGGCCGAGGTGGCCAGGCGGACCGGCGGCAACCCCTTCTTCCTGGGCGAGCTCGTCCACCTGGACGGCGGCGAGGCGCCGGGCGCGGTCGCCGACGTGCTGCGCGGCAGGATGGCGGCGATGCCGCCCGGGGCGCCCGGCGTCCTGTCGGCGGCGGCGCTGCTGGGCCGCGACGCCCCGCTGGACGTCCTGCTCGACGTGGTGCGGGACGTGATGGACGTGCCGCGCGACGAGGTGCTCGACGTGCTCGACGCGGCCGTCCGGGCGCGCCTGCTCACCGAGCACGACCTCGTCTACCGGTTCGCCCACGACATCGTCCGCGACGTGCTGCGCGACGGCCTCGCCCCGCTGCGCAGGCGCCGTCTGCACGCCGGCATCGCGGCCGTGCTGGAACGGCGCGGTACGCACCTGGCCGAGCTGGCGCACCACTACCGCGAGGGCCTGGTCATCTCCGGCATGGCGGCCAAGGCGATCGAGTACGCCCGGCAGGCGGCCGCCCACGCCATGGCCCAGTTCGCCTACGAGGACGCGGTCGAGCACCTGCGGCACGCCGTCGCCCTCACCGTCCAGCTTCCCGTGACCGACCGGGAGCTGCGGTGCGACCTGCTGCTCGGCCTCGCCGAGGCGCAGTCGGCGGCGGGGATGAGCACGCAGGTGCACGCCACGCTGGAGGAGGCGGCCGAGATCGCCGACGCTCTCGGGGACGACGACCGGCTGGCCCGCGCCGCGCTCGGGTTCTCCGATCCGCTGTCGTGGGCGATGTACGAGGAATGGGCCGCGGGCGGCGCGCTGACCGGGCGCATCGAGCGGGCACTGCGAAGCCAGGGGGAGGGCTCGCCGTGGCGGTCCCAGCTCCTGGCGGCCTTCGCCATCACGGGGTCGTTCACCCGGCCGATCGAGGAGAGTGTCGCGCTGGCGGCCGAGGCCGTACGGGAGGCCCGCACACGGGGCGACGACGGACCGCTTCTGCGGGCGCTGAGCGCGTACGAGATCCTCTCGCGGGGGGTCGCCGGCAAGGCCGAGCGGCAGGCGGCCATCGACGAGATGACCGAGGTGGCCCGCCGGACGGGCGACCTGGTGGCGGAATGGCTGGCCCGGGAGGCGGAGCACGTCGAGCTGGTCAAACAGGGCGAGCTGGGGCGGGCGGCCCGGCTGCTGACGTGGCTGTCGGACACCGCCCGCAGGATCCGCCAGCCCGCCCTGCTCAGCCTCGCCGCCTGGCTGTCGGCGATCCACGCCCATCTCCGCGGTGACACGGGCCGCGCCCTGGAGGAGGCGGAGGAGTCGGCCCGGCTCCATCCGGAGGGCGCGCTGGGCCGCGACCACGCCGAGAGCCGCGCCGCCGTCTTCCGCTGCCTGGCCGCGCGTGCGCGGGGTGACGCGGCGACGGCGCTGGCAGTGGCGGAGGATGCGCTGGCGCGGCAGCCGGGCCAGCCGGGATGGCTGGTGCTGCGCTGTGCCGTTCTGCTCGACCTCGGCAGGAGGGACGAGGCACAGGAGGTTTTCGCCGGTCTGGCCGCCGACGGCTTCGCCGGGATGCGGGGTGACCTCGCCTACCGGTTCATCCCCGAACTGCTGAGCGAGGCGTGCCTGGCGCTGCGCGACACGGCCGCGGCGCCGGTGCTGCACGCCCTGCTCCTGTCGCATCGGGGCCGCCTGCTCGGCTGGTCGGTGACCGACCTGTGCCTGGCCCGCCTGGCGCTCGTCCGCGACGACCCCGACACCGCGCGGCGCCACCTGCGCGACGCGCTCGCCCTCGTGCGCGGCTCCGGGGTCACCCTCTACGAGAAGCCGATCCTGGCCCTGCTCGCCCGCGTGTGACGGTCAGTGGGCGAGCCTGACGGAGGTGGCGATGCTCCACGGGCCGCAGTCGGAGCTGAACGTGCCTCGGTCGCAGCCCTGGACGACGAACACGACCCGGTTGACCTCGTGACCGTTGGTGGTGCTGCAGACGCCGTTCCCGCAGTAGGGGTCGATGGAGTAGGCGCCGCTCCACGGGGTCAGCCTGCCGACCTTGACCTGGGTGACGGGCCCGCCGTCCATGCTCCAGCGGACGTTGAAGAAGTCCCAGTCACGGCCGAGGCCGCTCCAGCGGAACACGGCCTTGCCCTGCGCGTAGTAGGCGCGGACGAGGGCGCCCCCGCCGAGGTTGGGCGACCAAACGATCTTGCCGTTGCGGAACTCCTGGTAGGAACCACGCTTGCCGGCGAAGCCGTACTCCTTGGTGACGGGGCAGCCGTACACGCTGTTCTCGCCGCCGTTGGACCGCCACAGGCCACCGACCAGGCTGCCCGAAGGAGCCACGAGGGCGGGGTCGCAGGTGGCCGCGGCGGCGGGGGAGACGCCGGCGGCGAGGGCGACGGCCACGGCGCCGACGGCGGTGCCGAGAGCGGTGGCGAGGCAGAGGAGGGAGCGGGAGGCGCGACCCATCGGACTGGTCCTTTCGGGGTACGGCAGGATGCCTCCGGTGTACGGCCGGTCGCTTTCAACGGGCCGACACGGCTTGCGAAGCGCTTGCCGGAAACGGCCACCGGCGGGGGCGTCGCCCCCCCGGCGACCGCCCGCCGCACTCCACGCACTCGCGAACCGCGCTCACACGTCTGCTGTCGCCGCGCCCAGTGACCCGGGCGACCAATCCCGAAAGGAAGATCGCCGGGGACAGGCGCCACGAGATGATCCTCCTATGACGGATGTGGTCTTCTTCGACCTGGACGGCACCCTGGTCGATCACCGAGGCGCAGTCCTGGAAGCGATCGGCCAGATCGTCCGGGCCGCGCCGAACGCGACGGCTCCACCGGACGAGCTGGTGGCGTTGTGGTGGACGCTGGAGGGGCGGCACATGCGGGAATACCTGGCTGGTCGTTGCTCCTTCGCCGAGCAACGCCGACGCAGGCTGCGTTCCTTCCTGCCGATGCTCGGCGAGCCGGTTCCCGAAAGTCCCGGCCTTCTGGACGCCTGGTTCGCCGAGCGCTACCTCACCGCGTTCGAGGAGTCCTGGCGGAGCTATCCCGATGTCCAGCCATGTCTGGAGGCACTGAAGCGGCTTCCCCGGGCACCCCGTCTGGCCGTTCTCACCAACGGGGACCCCGAGCAGCAGCGCGCCAAGCTCGCCCGCTTCGGCCTCCTCGAATACTTCGAAGCCGTCCTGACCCCGACCGAGCTCGGTGCGGCCAAGCCCGACCCTGTCGCCTTCGCCACCGCCTGCCGGCGGATGCGGACGGACCCCGTGCGGGCGGTCAACGTGGGCGACATGCTGGAAGGCGACGTGAACGCGGCCACGCTCGCCGGGCTCACCGGCATCTGGCTGGACCGCGGCATCGACTTCGTCACCGGTGGACCACCGCCGACGGCGGACGAGACGGTGCTCCGCATCGAACGGCTGACCGACCTCCCCGATCGGCTGTCACGCACGAACGCGTGACCGGGCGCCCTCACGTCGCAAGGTTCGAGGAACAGGACCTAGCCGTTCTTCAGGGCTTCGGCGAGGGTGTCGCGCAGCGGCGTGGTGGGACGGCCGATGAGGCGGGACAGGTCGCCGGGGGTGCCGCCGAGCCAGCCGTCGGCGATGTCGGCGTCGGTCTGGGCGAACATCGCGGCGACCGGCTCCGGCAGGCCGTTCGCCTCCAGCACCTTGGCGTACTCGGCGACGGGCAGGTCCCGGTACTCGACCGGGGCGCCGGACAGTTCGGCGACCACGGCGGCCAGTTCGGGCATGCTCCAGGCGACGTCGCCCGACAGCTCGTACACGGCGCCCCGGTGTCCCTCTCCGGTCAGGACGGCCGCCGCGGCGGCGGCGAAGTCGGCCCGCGCCGCCGAGGCGACGCGGCCGTCGCGGGCGCTGCCCGCGATGACGCCGTGCCGCGCGCCCTGCCGGGCCGTCGCGACGTAGTTCTCGTGGTACCAGCCGTTGCGCAGGAAGGTGAAGGACAGCCCGCTCGCGCGGATGTACTCCTCGGTCGCCCTGTGCTCGGGCGCGAGGCCCAGCGGAGTGGTGTCGGCGTGCAGGATGCTCGTGTAGGCGACCGATTCCACCCCGGCCGCCTTCGCCGCGTCCACCACGGCCTGGTGCTGGGCGAGGCGCCGGCCGGGCTCGGTGCCGGAGATGAGCAGGACCTTGGCGGCGCCCTCGAAGGCCGGCCCCAGGGTGGCGGGACGGTCGTAGTCGGCCTCACGCACCTGGACGCCGCGTCCGGCCAGGTCGGCCGCCTTCTCCGGGCTGCGCACCGCCGCGACGATCCGCGAGGCGGGGACGCGCGCGGCGAGCTCCTCGATCACCAGACGGCCCAGATGCCCGGTCGCCCCGGTCACGACAATCATGGTTTCTCCTCCACAGTGCTTTCCTTTGGTCAGTGCTTTCTATCAGAAAGTACTTCGAGAGCGTAAGCTGACGGCCATGGAGGAGTTCGAGGAGCTCGTCGCCGATGTCTTCTCACGGAAGTGCACCTCGCGCACCGTGCTGGAGACCATCACCGGGCGGTGGGCGGTCCTGGCGCTTGCGGCCCTGTACGAAGGGCCCTACCGCTTCAACGCGCTGCGCCGCCGGGTCGACGGGGTGAGCGAGAAGATGCTGTCCCAGACCCTCCAGGCACTGGAACGCGACGGCATGGTGCTGCGGGAGGCCGAGCACACGATCCCGCCCCGGGTCGAATACAGCCTCACGCCGCTCGGCCGCGAGGCCGCCGAGCGCCTGCTCCCCCTCATCGCCTGGACGGAGGAGCGCATGCCCGAGGTCGTCGCCGCCCGGGAACGCCACGAGGCGCGCTGAGGCGGGCAAGCCCGCGCCAAGTTCGGAACAAGACCGTCCGCAGAGCCTGTGGGCATGGACACACAGCTGACAGGTCCCTGGCGGATCGCGCCCGACGTGGTGCTCGTCCCGGTGATCGAACCGGTCGCGGCGGGATACGCCCACACCAACTCGATGGTCATCACCGGGCGCGAGCCGGTGATCGTGGACACCGGCGCGGCCGGGCACCGCGAGCGCTGGACCGAGGACGTCTTCTCGGTCGTGGAGCCGCGCGACGTGCGGTGGATCTTCCTGAGCCACGACGACCCCGACCACGCGGGCAACCTGGAGGTCGCCCTGGAGATGTGCCCGGCCGCGACGCTGGTCACCGGCGCCCCCGTGCGCTCCGGCTCGGTACGCGGATTCGCGCCGCCGCCGGGCCGCACGCGCCGGATCGCCGACGACGAGTCGTTCGACGCGGGCGACCGGCGGCTGACCGCGGTGCGGCCCCCGCTCTACGACGCGCCGGCGACCCGCGGCCTGTACGACGACCGCAGCGGCGTCTACTGGGCGGCCGACTGCTTCGGCGCCGAGGCGCCGGTGGCGACGGCGGACGCCGGGGACCTCCCGCTTGAGGACTACCTGGAGGCCGTGCGCGGGTTCGGCGCCGGGCTCAGCCCCTGGCACCGCTGGCTCGACCCGCGACTCTTCGGCCGGTACGTCGACCGGCTCGCGGCCATGGAGATCATCGCGATCGCCTCGGCCCACGGGCCGACCGCGACCGGGGACCGCGTCGCCCGGGTGATCGACGCCGTACGCGGCCTGGCCGGGGCGCCCGGTCCCTCGGTGAGCCCGGCACGCTGAGGCGGCCGCGGCCCCCGGCGGGCGAGGGGCGGCCGCGGCGGGCCGGCCGTCCCGCACTCCGCCCTCCGCCTTCCGCACCCCCGGACTCCGTGCGTCGGGCCAGGTCACCGGCGCTTTGCCCACTGATGGCCGGTTCAACCCGTTGCCATACACGCAGTTAACGTGGCGGGACTGTCGGAGCCTTTTCTGGGCAGGCACGATGTCTTGTGAACGACACTCAGCACCACGATCTCGCGCGCGGGATTCCGGCAGGGGCACGGACCGCGAGCGAGCGCGACCATAGAGCCGGTGGGCTCCGGGACCTTCCCGGCATGACCGCCGAGCCGGCGGGCGAGGAGGTCCAGTGAGGGAGATCTGGCCGGGGGATTCCTATCCGCTCGGAGCGACGTACGACGGCGCGGGCACCAACTTCGCGCTCTTCTCCGAGGTGGCCGAGCGGGTCGAGCTGTGCCTGTTCGACGACGACGGCAACGAGGAACGCGTCCCGCTGAGCGAGGTGGACGGCTTCGTCTGGCACTGCTACCTGCCCGGTGTGGGGCCGGGCCAGCGGTACGGCTACCGCGTCCACGGGCCGTACTCGCCCGCGGACGGCCTGCGCTGCAACCCCAACAAGCTGCTGCTGGACCCGTACGCCAAGGCGGTGGAGGGCTCGGTGCAGTGGGATCAGGCGGTGTACGGCTACCGCTTCGGCGAGCCGGACAGCCGCGACGACAGCGACTCGGCGCCCTACGTGCCGAGGTCCGTCGTCGTCAACCCGTTCTTCGGCTGGGGGCACGACCGGCCGCCGGCCACGCCGTACCACGACACCGTGATCTACGAGGCCCACGTGCGGGGCCTGACGATCAGCCACCCGAAGATCCCTGAGCGGATCCGGGGCACGTACGCCGCCCTGGGCCACCCGGAGATCATCGACCACCTGACCTCGCTCGGGGTCACGGCGATCGAGCTCATGCCGGTCCACCAGTTCGTGACCGACCACATGCTGGAGAAGCGGGGGCTGTCCAACTACTGGGGCTACAACACGATCGGCTTCTTCGCGCCGCACAACGCGTACTCCAGCTCGGGGCAGCGCGGCGGTCAGGTGCTGGAGTTCAAGGCGATGGTCAAGGCCCTGCACGAGGCGGGCATCGAGGTGATCCTCGACGTCGTCTACAACCACACGGCGGAGGGCAACCACCTCGGCCCGACCCTGTCCATGCGCGGCATCGACAACGCGAACTACTACCGGCTGGTCGAGGACGACCGGCGGTACTACATGGACACCACCGGCACCGGCAACAGCCTGCTGATGCGCAGCCCGCACGCGCTCCAGCTCATCATGGACTCGCTGCGCTACTGGGTGCGCGACATGCACGTGGACGGCTTCCGCTTCGACCTCGCGGCCTCCCTCGCCCGCGAGCTGCACGAGGTCGACCGGCTGAGCGCGTTCTTCGACCTCGTTCAGCAGGACCCGGTGCTGTCGCAGGTCAAGCTGATCGCCGAGCCGTGGGACGTCGGCCCCGGCGGCTACCAGGTCGGCAACTTCCCGGCCCGCTGGACCGAGTGGAACGGCCGCTACCGCGACACGATCCGCGACCTGTGGCGGGGCGAGCCCGCCGCGCTGCCGGAGTTCGCCAGCCGCCTGACCGGGTCGAGCGACCTCTACCAGGACGACAGCCGCCGCCCGGCCGCGTCGATCAACTTCGTCACCTGCCACGACGGCTTCACGCTGCAGGACCTCGTGTCGTACAACGACAAGCACAACGAGGCCAACGGCGAGGACAACCGCGACGGCGCGGACGACAACCGCTCCTGGAACTGCGGGGTCGAGGGTCCGGCCACCGGCCCGGTCGCGCAGCTGCGCGACCGGCAGAAGCGCAACTTCCTGGCCACGCTGTTCCTGTCGCAGGGCGTGCCGATGCTGTCGCACGGCGACGAGATCGGCCGCACCCAGCAGGGCAACAACAACTCCTACTGCCAGGACAACGAGATCAGCTGGGTCGACTGGGGCACGATCCTGGAGGCCGGCGCCCGGAACTCCACCACCGGGGACGACGCGGGCACCAGGGAGAAGCGCCAGCTGCTCGACTTCACCCGGCGCCTGGCCCGGCTGCGCCGCGACCACCCGGTCTTCCGCCGCCGCCGCTTCTTCTACGGCCGGCCCGTACGCGGCTCGCACGACCAGCTGAGCGACATCGCCTGGCTCACGCCGTCCGGCACCGAGATGACCGACGCCGACTGGACGAACGGCTACGCCAAGGCGCTGGCGGTGTTCCTGAACGGCGACGCCATCACCGAGCCCGACCGGCGCGGCCGGCGGATCAGCGACGACTCGTTCCTCCTGCTCTTCAACGCCCACCACGAGGTCATCAAGTTCACGATCCCGGACGACTACGGCGAGCTGTGGGCCACCGAGCTGGACACGGCGATGCCGGTGCTGAGCGAGTCGCGCGTGTGCCGGGCCGGCGAGGCCGTGCCCGTGAGCGGCCGGTCGGTGCGGGTGCTGCGCCGCGTCTGACCGTGCGCCGGGCCCGGGGCGGATGTCGCCGCACGCGGCCCGGCCACGGTCCTGACCAGCGGCGATGCCGCAATAGAGTGCCTACCGGTGTTAGCGCGCGTCGCTCCGGGCAAGAGGGGTTCCAGCCCGGAGCTCCTGCCGGCCTTGGTGGTGGCAGGGGCGCGCTCGTGACGTGCACTATGAACACTCCGGCAACGCGCTGCGAAAGGTGGTTCGGTGACTTCTACCTATCGGGTCCAGCTGACGCCTGACTTCGGGTTCGCCCAGGCCGCGAGCCTCGTCGGATACCTCCGCGAGCTGGGGGTGGGCCACCTCTACCTGTCGCCGATCCTCCAGGCCTGCCCGGACTCCCAGCACGGGTACGACGTGACCGACCACGGCCGCGTACGCGAGGAGTTCGGCGGGGAGGAGGGCCTGCGGGCGCTGGCGGCCGAGGGCATGCCGCTGGTGTCCGACATCGTGCCCAACCACATGACGGTGCCGGTGCCCGAGTCGGACAACGCCCAGCTCTGGGCGGCGCTGCGGGACGGCCCCGGGTCGCCGGCCTCCCGGTGGTTCGACTTCCAGTGGCCGGTCATCCTGCCGCTGCTCGGGGACGACGCCGACGAGGCGCTGCGTGTGGACGACGGCGTGGACGGTCAGGCGCTGCGCTACCACGACCACGCGTTCCCGATCAGGCCCGGCACCGAGCACCTGCCGCTGCCGGAGCTGCTGGAGGCCCAGCACTACCGGCTGGCCCACTGGCGGGAGAGCCCCGGCTACCGGCGGTTCTTCGACGTGTCGTCGCTGATGGGCCTGCGTGTGGAGGACCCCGAGGTCTTCGAGGCCACGCACGCCGTCACCTTCCGCCTCATCGAGGAGGGGGTGATCCACGGCCTGCGCGTCGACCACCCGGACGGCCTCGCCGACCCCCGCGGCTACCTGCGGCGGCTGCGCCCGCACGTGCCCGGCCCGCTGTGGGTGGAGAAGATCCTCATCGACGGCGAGCGGCTGCCCGCCGAATGGCCGTGCGACGGCACCACCGGTTACGACGCGCTCAACATGGTCACCCGGCTGTTCGTCGACCCGGCGGGCCGCGACGCGCTGGTCGAGACGTTCGGACGTCACACCGGCGTGCGCGACGACTACGAGACCGTGCGCCACGACGCCAAGAAGCACGTAATCGACCTGTTCTTCTCGGGAGAGGTCGACCGGCTGACCGACGACCTCGGCGATCCGGCGCTGCGCGAGGCCGTCGTGGAGCTGCTGGCCGCGATGCCCGTCTACCGGGCGTACGTGAACCCGGGCGAGCAGCCGTCCGCCGAGTCCGAGGCGATCATCCAGGAGGCGGCCGCGCTGGCGGCCACCCGGACCGACCCCGACGCGGTGGCCAAGGCCGCCAACCTCGTCCTGTACGGCCCGCCCGAGGCGGTCACCCGCTTCCAGCAGACCTGCGGGCCGGTCATGGCCAAGGGCGTCGAGGACACCGCGCTCTACCGGTGGTATCCGCTGGCCTGCCTCAACGAGGTGGGCGGCGAGCCCGACAGGTTCGGGGTCTCGGCGGCCGAGTTCCACGAGTTCTGCGCGGGCCTGCCGCCGCGGACGATGACCACGCTGTCCACCCACGACACCAAGCGGTCGGAGGACGTGCGCGCCCGCCTGGCGGTGCTGGCGGAGATGCCCGAGGAATGGGCGATGGCCGTCGACTCCTGGGCCGCGGCCGTGTCGTTCGACCCCAAGCTCGACTACCTCGCCTGGCAGTCGCTGATGGCGGCCTGGCCGATCTCCCTCGACCGCTACACCGACTATCTGCTCAAGGCCGCGCGCGAGGCCAAGACGGCGATCTCCTGGCTCAACCCCGACCCGGCCTACGAGGACGGGATCCGGGACTTCGCCCGGCGGGCCATGGACGCCTGCGGCTACTCGGTCGCCGCGTTCACCGAGGTCGTGGACCGGTACGCCCGGGTCAACTCGCTCGGGCAGAAGGCCGTACAGCTCCTCATGCCGGGCATCCCGGACGTCTACCAGGGCAACGAGACCACCGACTTCTCCCTGGTCGACCCGGACAACCGGCGGCCGGTCGACTTCGAGCGGCGCCGCCGGCTGCTGGCCGAGCCCGACGACAGCTGGGACGGCCAGAAGATCCGCGTCACCGCCGCCGCGCTCGGCCTGCGGCAGCGGCTCGACCCCGAGGCGCCGTACGCGCCGGTCGAGGCGGGGGAGCACGCGGTGGCGTTCAGCCGGGGCGTTCCGGGGCAGGGGACGGCCGCGGTCGTGGTCGCGACCCGGCTGCCGGTCGGGCTGGAGCGCGAGGGCGGCTGGGGGAGCGAGACGATCACGCTGCCGCCGGGGCGCTGGCGCGACCTGCTCACCGGCGCGGAGCACACCGGTGAGGTGCGGATGGCCGATCTGCTGTCCGCGTATCCGGTCGCGATTCTCGAGGGCTGACGGCTTCGTTCGACAGGGGGAGATGAGGCATGTTCGAGGTCTGGGCGCCGGCGGCGGAGCGGATCGAGGTCGAGCACGGCGGTTCCCGGCACGCGATGACACGGGGCGAGGGCGGCTGGTGGACCGCTCCCGGCGACGAGCACGACCTCGACTACGCCTTCCACGTGGACGGCGACGGGCCGTTCCCCGACCCGAGGACGCGGCGGCAGCCGTACGGGGTGAACGGCCCGAGCCGGGTCTACCACCACGACAGGTTCGCCTGGAGGGACCAGGACTGGCTCGGCCGCGACCTGCGCGGCGGGGTGATCTACGAGCTGCACGTCGGCACGTTCTCGCCGGAGGGCACCTTCCGGGGGGTGGCCGACCGGTTGGAGCACCTGGTGGACCTCGGCGTCGACTTCGTCGAGATCATGCCGGTGCCGCCCGTGCCGGGAAAGCGCAACTGGGGTTACGACGGTGTCGAGCTCTACGCGGTCTTCGAGGAGTACGGCGGGCCGGACGGGCTGAAGAGCCTGGTGGACGCCTGCCACCGGGCCGGCGTCGGCGTCATCCTCGACGTCGTCTACAACCACCTCGGTCCTTCCGGCAACTACCTGGCCAAGTTCGGGCCGTACTTCCACGACGCGAAGGGGTCCTACTGGGGCGACGCGGTCAACCTCGACGGGTCCGGCTCGGACGAGGTGCGGCGCTACTTCATCGAGAACGCCCTGCAGTGGCTGCGCGACTACCACGTCGACGGGCTGCGCCTCGACGCCGTGCACGCCCTGCACGACAAGCGGGCGGTCCACTTCCTGGAGGAGCTGTCGGCCGAGGTCGACGCCCTGTCCACCGCCGTGGGGCGGCCGCTCACGCTCATCGCCGAGTCGGATCTCAACGACCCGCGCATGGTCACCCCGCGCGAGGCCGGCGGCCTCGGCATGCACGCGAGCTGGAACGACGACGTCCACCACGCCATCCACGCGAACGTCACCGGGGAGACCAACGCCTACTACGGCGACTTCGCGACGCCGTCGTCGCTGGCGAAGGTGCTGACCAGGGGTTACTTCCACGACGGCACCTATTCGTCGTTTCGCGGGCGCAGCCACGGCAGGCCGGCGACCGGGATCCCCGGCCACCGGTTCGTCTGCTGCGCCCAGAACCACGACCAGATCGGCAACCGGCCCGAGGGCGACCGCATGCGGCCCGGGCAGCTCCGCCTGGCCTCCGGGCTGCTGCTGACCTCGCCGTTCACACCCATGCTGTTCATGGGCGAGGAGTGGGGGGCGACCACGCCGTTCTACTTCTTCACCGACCACTTCGAGCCGCACCTGGCGGAGGGCGAGGGCGAGCGGCGCAGGAAGGAGTTCGAGGGCTTCGGCTACGACTGGAAGGCCCCCGAGCCGGGCGACGAGGACACGTTCCTGCGTTCCAAGCTCGACTGGGAGGAGCTGTCGAAGGACGAGCACGCCTCGCTGCTGGGCTGGTATCGCGACCTGATCGCGCTACGCCGGTCCCACCCCGACCTCGCCGATCCCCGCCTGGACCGGGTGCGGGTCGAGGTGGACGAGGACCGGCGCGTCGTGGTGATCGAACGCGGCTCGCTGCGGGTCGCCGCCAACTTCGCCGACGGTCCGGTGCCCGTACGGCTGGCCGCGTCACGGATCCTGCTCGCGTCCGACGAGTCCGCCCGCCTCACCGGAGAGGCTCTCGAACTGCCCGGCCGTTCCCTGGCCATCGCGGAGGTCTGACGGACGGCCGAGCCGGCGTCCGCGGAATCGGTGTCACCGTGCGATCGCTTCAGGCGACGATCGCGATGACCGACTTGACGTATCCGACGGCGTCGAGTGCGGTCTTCACCGTGCCGTCGAGGTTGAGCTTGACGCTGTTCTGGCAGCTCCACGTGTACCCCGAGGACGCACGCCAGGCCGCCGGCAGGGAGGAGATAGTGCCTGACTTGTTCCAGTTGTGGTCGCGGGATCCGGAGTCGAACGTCCCGTGGAGCCGCCCGAAGGTCTCGAAGACGAAAGCCGAGCCCGACGACGTGCGGACGACGCAGACGCCCGAGAAGTTGTAGCTGGTGCCGCCCGAGTCGTGCATGTGCCCGGACCACTGGTACGTCCCGTCGCGGTACACGGTCAGCGAGGTCCAGCCACCGACCGGGACCCCTCCGCTGAAGTTGACCCTGCGGTTGATGACGATCGGGGACGCGATGCCGGAGGACGAGGCCCGGCGGCCGGCCGCGGCGGCGTTGTCGTTGCGCACCTGCTGACGTACGGCCGGCGTGACGCAGACGTCGTCACCGGTGAAAGCCTCGCGCCAGACGTAGCCCGTCACGCAGGTGTGCGGGCCGTATGCTCCGTTGGTCCAGCGGGAGAACCTGACACTGTTGTCCTTGGCGGTCTGCGTGCGGACGGCGGGGGTGACGCAGACGTGGTCGGAGGGGCGTGCCTCGCGCCAGACGTAGCCGCTCGCACAGGTGTCGGAACCGGAGGCGGTGGCGGACGCGGGAACGGCGAGGGCGGGGAGGGTGGTGAGGCCGGTGATCGCGGCGGCGGCCATGCCGAGAGCGGTGCGCTTCATGATGATCTCCTCAGGGGGTGCTCCCGGCGTTTCCGCTGGCCGCCGGGCTTGTGCACCCAGTGAACGGCCGCCCCCTTGCAGGTCCCTTGATCTCCGCTAGCCGACCCGCGCTGCAAGCGAACTTCAAGGCGGCGGTCCGTCACGTGGGAAACCGGCGGGTCAGACGCTCCTCTCCCCGGCATGCACGAGTCAGGCCCTGTCGAGGATGAGGTCGGCGGCGTGCCAGGCCATCGCCATGATGGGGCCGTTCAGGTTGCCCGAGATCATGGTCGGCAGCACCGAGCAGTCGACGATCCGCAGGTTGTCGAGGCCCCGCACGCGCAGCCGCGAGTCGACCACGTCGTCGTCGCCGGGGCCCATGGCGCAGGTGCCCATCGCGTGGTAGCCGCAGTAGCCGCCGCCCAGCGCCGCGTCGACGATCTCCTCGTCGGAGTCCACCTGCGGCCCGGGAAAGGTCTCGTGGGCGAGCCGTCCCGCGATCGGCTCCTGGGCGAAGTACTCCCGCATGCGGCGGAACAGGTCGACGCCGACGCGCCGGTCGTGCTCGGAGCCGAAGTAGTTGGGCTCGATGCGCATCGGCGCGTCCGGGTCGGCGGAGGTGATGGCCACGCTGCCCTCCGCGGTCGGGCGGAGGATCTCGGCGACGACCGAGACCCCGGGCTGCCGCTCCACCGTGACCGTCTCGCCCGCCCGGTACGTCGCGACCGACCACGGCCCCATCAGGAGCTGGGCGTCCGGCCGGTCCAGCTCGGGCCGGGTCTTCAGGAAGGCGATCACGTCGTAGGCCGGCGCGGCGAGCGGGCCCCCGCGGTTCACCAGGTATCGCAGCGCGGTGACGCCCTGCCGCAGCGGCGTGGACAGCATGCGGTTGTAGCCGAGGTCGTCCTTCAGCCGGAACTTCAGCGCCAGGCACCGGTGCTCGCGCATGCGCGCGCCGACCATCGGCCGGTCCAGCCTGACCTCGACCCCGGCCGGCCGCAGCACATCCGCGGGGCCGATCCCGGACGACTGCAGCAGCTTCGGCGTGCCCAGGCTGCCCAGGGACAGGACGACCTCCCGGGCGGCGCGATACTCGACCAGGGCGCCGCCGGCGTCCCGGGCGGTGACCCCGACGACCTTGTCGCCGTCGAACAGCAGCCCGGTCACCGTGGTCCCGGTCACGACGGTGAGGTTGGCCCGGTCGCGTACGGGGTGCAGGAAGGCCCTGGCCGCGCTGAACCGCCGTCCGTCCTTGATGGTCGCCATCGCGTGGCCGACGCGTTCGTCGTCGGACTCGTTGACGTCCGGCATGGCGGTCAGGCCGAGCGCCGCGCCGGATGCGATCATCTCGTCGCAGAGGGGATCGGGGTCGCGCGGAGGGGACACGTGCAGCGGCCCGCCCGCTCCGCGGGTGGCCGTGGCGCCGAGGGCGTTGTCCTCCATCGCGCGGAAGACCGGCAGCATGGTCTCCCAGCCCCAGCCGGGGTTGCCGAGCCGTACGAGTTCGTCGTAGTCGGCGCGGTGGCCGCGGTTGTACACCATGCCGTTGATGGAGCTCGACCCGCCGAGAACCCGGCCGCGCGGCCATATCTCGGCCTGGCCGTCGGGACCGAACGGCTGCGTCCGGTAGTGCCAGACCTTCCGCGGATCGTCGAAGAGTTTTCCGAAGCCCTTGGGCACGTGGTAGAGCGGGTGGCGGTCGGCGCCGCCCGCCTCGACCAGCAGCACGCGGACGGCCGGATCCTCCGACAGCCGGTTGGCCAGGACGCATCCGGCCGACCCGGCCCCGATCACTAAATAGTCGATCACGCCCTCATCGTGCCCACGCCGCTCCGGCTTCAAGCGGCCTGGGGGACGGGCGGCTCGAAGGTGACGGTGTCGGGGACCGCGGTGTAGAGCCGCCAGCTCAGGCAGGCGCGCTGGGCGACGACGGTGACGTGCAGGCCGCAGCCCGCCAGCCAGAGGGCCAGGTCGGCGAAGTAGCCGTCGCCCGACCCGATCACCGCCCGCTCGAACCGCAGGTCCACCCGCGCCGTACGGGCCGCCTCGTCGAGGGCCTGATCGGCGCCGTCCCGTCCCGAGCGGGCCAGCAACTGCACTCCGCGCAGCGCGATCCCCACGGAGACGAGCGCGTTGTGGTTGACCGCCACGATGAACTGGTCCAGCGGCCCGACCGGCACCGTCCGCTGGTAGGCGTGCATGACCCGCTGTACGTCGTGAGTCGTCGGGAGTGCGGTCCCGGTCAAATTCTCGATGTCCAGGAGATGGATCGCGCGCCCGCGGCGCAGCGACCTGAGGCGCGTGGTGGGGGTGCTCACGATCCTTTGCTCCCTTCCATGACGACTCCTGGCGTCCATTAGAGCATGTGTTGACCGAATCAACCAGTCCTTGCCGGGACATTGCCCGTGTCCGGTGCATCGGATATGGTCCGGTCTGATCGGACGACTGGGAAGGCGGAGCGGCGTGCGGCGAGACGTACAGGTCACCGCGGCGGACATCGCCCGCCTGGCCGGCGTGGGACGCGCGGCGGTCAGCAACTGGCGGCGCCGGCACGACGACTTCCCCGAGCCCGTGGGGGGCACGTCCACCAGCCCGGTGTTCTCCTTCGCGGAGATCCGGGAGTGGCTGCGCGGCCACGCCGAGGACAGGGAACTTGCCGCGGACGAGTGGCTCTGGCAGGACCTGCGCGCGACCGTCGACGACGACGACCTCGCCGATCTGATCGCCGACCTCGGGGCCTTCCTCGTGTACGTGCAGCACGAGGCGGACGACTGGGACGGGCTGTCGGCCGCCGACGACGGGACGGTCGCGCGGGACCTCCCGGCCCGGGTGCGCGCGACGTGCGCGAAGACCGCCGGTGCGGAGGCGTTTCCCGAGACCGTTCCGGTGACCCGGGTGCCGCTGGTCCGCTCGATCGCCCGGCTGGCCGCCGAGCGCGGCGCCCGCGACACCTTCGAGTTCCTGCGCGAGCGGTACTTCGAGGTGCACACCAGGCGCGTCTACTCCACCCCCGCCGAGATCGTCTCGCTCACGCTCGACCTCGTGGGCGACGGGTTCGGCTCACTGCTCGACCCGGCCTGCGGTTCTGGCCGCATCCTCGGCCGCGCGCTGGAGCGCTCGCCCGGGGCCCGGCTGCTCGGCCAGGACGTCGATCCCGTGGCCGCCCGGCTCACCGCCGTACGGCTCGCGCTGCGTTGCGACAACGCGCGGATCAGGGCGGGAGACTCGCTGCGCGCGGACGCCTTCCCCGGCGAGTTCGTCGACGCGGTGGTGTGCAACCCGCCGTTCAACGACCGCAACTGGGGATACGAGGAGCTGACGGCCGATCCCCGGTGGGAGTACGGCCTGCCGCCGCGCGTGGAGCCCGAGCTGGCCTGGGTGCAGCACGTGCTCGCGCACCTGGCGCCCGGAGGCGTGGCCGTGCTCCTCATGCCCCCGGCGGTGGCCAGCCGCAGGTCGGGCCGGCGAATCAGGTCGCAGTTGCTACGGCGCGGCGCGTTGCGCGCGGTCATCACGCTCCCGCAGGGCACCGTGCCCAACGTGGCGGTCGGGTTGACGCTGTGGATCCTGTGCCAGCCGGCCGAGGGCGGCACGCCGAGCCACGTGCTGATGGTCGACACCTCCGGCAGGCCGGACGACTACGCCCGGGTGGCCGTCGAGGCCTGGCGGGAGTTCGGTGCGGGGCGCGAGCTGGACGAACCGGGAGTCAGCAGGTCGGTCCCGCTCGTCGACCTGCTCGACGAGGACGTGGACCTCACCCCCGCCCGCTACCTGTCCACGGCGGCCGACGACCTGTCGCCGGAGCGGATCGCCGCAGCCCGCTCCCGGCTCACCGGGCTGCTCGGGACCGTCGCCGGGCTGATGCCCGCGGCGGGGAGGCCGCCGTCGGAGGAGTTCGCCCCGGTCCCGCTGCCCGAGCTGGTGCGGCGCGGCATGCTCGTCCTGGAACAACAGACGCCGGCCCGGCCGGGGGAGGAACCCCCGCGGGAGGCGCCGGTGCTCACCGTCGAGGACGTGCTCGAAGGCCGGTCCGCGACGGGCACCCCCGAGCACGCCGGGGCGAAGCGGATCGTCACGCGGCCCGGCGACGTCGTGGTGCCCCAGGTCGTGACCATCCCGGTCGCGCGGGTGCTGGCGAAGGGCGACGCGCTGCTCGGCCCGTACCTGTCGCTGTTACGGCCCGACCCCGAGGCGCTCGACCCGGACTTCCTCGCCGGTTTCCTCTGCGCGTCCATCAACGTGCGTCATTACAGCTCCATGTCGTCGCGCTACCGGGTGGACGTACGGCGTGCGGAGGTGCCGCTGCTGCCGATGGAGGAGCAACGCCGGTACGGCGAGGCGTTCCGGCGCCTGGCCGAGTTCCGGACGGCCCTGCGCGAGGCGGCGGCGCTCGGAGAGGACCTGGTCAGGCTGATGGCGGACGGTCTCACCCACGGCGCGGTGGGGCCGGCCGAGTAGGGTCGGGTGCCGTGAGCGGTGAACTGGAGCACCTGACGGCCCGGTTGCGCGAGTTCGTACGCGTGCGGGACTGGGAGAGGTTCCACACGCCCAAGAACCTGGCGATGGCCCTCGCCGGTGAGGCGGGGGAGCTCGTCGCCGAGTTCCAGTGGCTGACGGCCGAGGAGTCGCGGAACCTCGACGAGGACGCCCTGCGCAGGGTCCGCGCCGAGATCGGAGACGTCATGGTGTATCTGGTCAGGCTGGCCGACGTGCTGGGCGTCGACCTAGCGGAGGCCGCCAACGCCAAGCTGGACGACAGCGAGCGCCGGTACGACCCCGAGACCTATCGCGGCTCCGCCAGGAAGGCGCCCCCGATGACCTCGTGACGGCCCTCACCTGATTCAGGAACGACAATCCGCCGCCCACCCTCACTCCGGCCAGGCGAGGAGCTGGAACCAGACGGACTTGCCGTACGGGGTGAGGGCCCAGCCCCAGTGGTGGGAGAAGGCCTGGATGATCGCGAGCCCCCGGCCATGCGCGTCGAGCGTGCCGGCGCGGCGTAGCCGCGGAAGCGTGGGACAGGGGTCGTGGACGTCCACGACGAGCAGGTCTTTCTCGCGGCTGACCGTGACGCGGACCGTACTCGTCGCCGAGGCTCCGCTGATGCCGGTCGTCCCGAATCCTCCGCACGACGCGGAATCTGCCGTCCATGGTGACTGGGCCACGCTGACTGCCCTCTGCGCCGACTCCCTGACCGGGTGCCGCTCCGGCCCCGGGTTGGTCGCGGTCAGCGGACGGCGCAGGGTGTTCCGTTGAGGGCGAAGGCGGTCGGCCTGCCGTTCGTTCCGGACTCGCCGGCGATGAATCCGAACGCTGCCGTGCCACCGGCCGGGATGGCGGCGTTCCACCCGGCGTCGCTCACAGTCACGGTGCTGCCGCTTTGACTGTAGGCGCCGTTCCATACCTGGCTGATCTGCTGCCCGTTGGGGAAGGACCAGGTCAGCCTCCAGCCGTTGACCGCCGTGCCGCCGGTGTTGCCGATCGTCACATCGCCCTGGAAACCACCCGGCCACTGGTTGGTGACGCTGTAGGTCACCGCGCAGCTTCCTGTCGCAGTCGGTGTCGGTGTCGGTGTCGGTGTCGGCGTCGGCGTGGGAGTGGGACGTGGCGACGGCGAGGGGGACCCGCCGAGCTTGGCGGAGATGATCGGGGTCAGGTGATCGGCGATCACTTGGTGACCGGCGTCGTTTGGATGCACGGAGTCGCTGAGGTCCGCGCTGGTCAGCCATCCCTCGGTGTTGACGTAGTACACGTTGGCGTCGCCGCCGTCGTTGAGGGTCTTGACCGCCGCCTGCGTCTGGGCGGCGAATCGCTTGCTGAAGGTCTCAAGCGCGAAAATGGCTGCCTTGGGGTATTTCGCCCGCACCTGGCGGAGCAGGTTGGTGTAGGAGGTCTGGAATTCCGGCGTGTGAACCCCATGGCCGGAGTCGTTGGTACCCAGGTTGATCACGACGGCGTCGGCGGTGTAGCGGGAGAAGTCCCAGTCGGGGGTGGACGTGTTGGCGTCGAGCTTGACGAACTGCTTCTCCAGGCCGACGCAGCCGTCGGCGGTGGCGACCAGGCAGGCGCCGCCCTGGGCGATCTGGGTGTGCCGCGCGCCCAACCGCTCCCCGATGAGCCAGCCGTACGCGGTGAGCGCGTTCTTCGAAGTCGTCGTTCCCACGGTGATCGAGTCGCCGACGAACTCGATGAGCTCGCGCGGAACCGGCGGGGCGACGGTACCGGCGCCGGGGTCGAGGACGAGCCCCCGGAAGACGGCGTCACCGTGGTACGACCCTGCCACGACTCGGTAGGACACGCGCAGGGTGTGGGTGCCGGCCTTCAGCGGTGTCGGGGTCAGGTTCACCGTGCCGCTGACGTTCGTGTAGGAGATGTAGGGCCCTCCGTCGACGCTGGCGTACAGGTCGATGGTGTTGCGCTGCTTGAGCTTGACGGTGGTGCCGGTGAAGCCGGTGGTGAAGTAGGCGCCGGCCCAGTGCGGGGTGTAGGCGGTGGGGTCGCTGGTGTCCCACCGCCCGGTGAAGGAGATGTTGGGATCGGTCGGCGAGCCGTCGCCGGTGGCGGCGTGCCCGGAGGGAGGGGCCGCGATCGAGATCGCGGTGAGGACTGCGGCCAGTGTGCAGGCGAGCAGGGAGCGAAGCAGCCCTCTGGTGGGGTACGGCACGGACAGCCTCCGCTAGGGGACGGGGACACCGATCTTGGGCGCGATAATGGGGGCGAGGCGGTTGGCGATCTTGATATGCCCGGCATCGTTTGGGTGCCCGTCGCCGTCGGCGTAGTCGACGCCGGTGGTCAGCCAGCCCTCGGTGTCGATGTAGTAGACGTTGGCGTCGCCGGAGGCGTTGCGCGCCGCCACCGCCGCCTTGGTCTCGGCGACGTAGCGCTGCTTGAACGTCTCCATCGCGAACAGGGCCGCATTCGGGTACTTCGCTCGGATGGCACGCAGGAAGGTGGTGTAGGCCGACTGGAAGGTGGAGCCGGTGACGTGGTGGCCGATGTCGTTGGTGCCGAGGTTGATCACGACGGCGTCGGCGCGGTAGCGGGAGAAGTCCCAGTCCGCGGTGCCGGTGCTGCCGAGCTTGAAATACTGGGTGCTCTGCCCGGCGCACCCCTCCTGCGCGACGAGGCAGTAGCCGGCGCGGGCGATCTGGGTGTGCCGGACGTGCAGTCTCTCGCCCAGCACCCAGCCGTACGCCGACAGCGCGAGCTTCGAATCGAGGTATCCGGCGGTGATGGAGTCGCCGACGAACTCGATGAGCTTGGTGGAGGGGGGCGGGGCCACGGTGGTCGCCCCCGGGTCGAGCACCAGCCCTTGGAAGATCGTGTCCCCTGAGCGGTAGGACACGCGCAGCGTGTGGGTGCCGGCGGGCAGCGGGGCCGGGGTTAGGTTCACGGTGCCCTTGACGCCGGCGTAGAACACGTCGGCGCCCCCGTCGATGCTGACGTACATGTTGACGGCGTCCCGCTGTTTGATCTTCACCGTGGTCCCGGTGAACGCGGTCGCGAGATAGGCGCCCGCCCAGTTCGGCACGTACCCGGTGCTCGAAGCGGTGTCCCACCGCCCGACATAGGTGATGTCGGGGTCGGGCGGGCTGCCGTCGCCGCCGCGCGGGGTCGGAGTTGGCGTGGGGCTCGGTGTCCGGCTCGCGGAGGGGCTGCCGGAGGGGCTCGGCGTGGAGGTCGCCGAGCCTGTGCAGGCGGTGCCGTTCAGCGTGAAGGAGGAGGGCACGGGGTTGGCGGAGTCGTTCCAGGAGCCGTTGAAGCCGAAGGCGGCGGAGCCGCCGGTGGCGAGGGTCGCGTTGTATCCGGTATCGGCCGCGGTGACCTGGGCCCCGTTCTGCGTGACGGTGGCGCTCCACGCCTGAGTAACCCTCTGACCCGCGGAGAAGGACCATGCCAGCGTCCAGCCGGAGACGGGGTCGCCGAGGTTCGTCACGGAGACGGCGGCGGTGAACCCGCCGGGCCACTGCGACGTGACGGCGTAGTCCACCCGGCAGGCGACGGCGGACGCCCCGGCCGCCGCCTGGTGGGTCACCGCGCCGATCAGTCCGGTCAGGGCCGCCACGGAGCACGCGACGACCGTGCGCATGCGCGAGCCGTACGCCGGGCTTCCGCTGCGGACCTGTGCGCGCTGCGCCGCCTGGCGATGACCGGTTCTTCGTATGCCACGCATTGGACCTCCGTCATGTGTGCGCCAACAGGAGCAGCCGCGAAGACCTCCGTCAGTTCGGCTCCAGATGCGGGAGCGGCGTGATCCCGCCGGTCGTGCGCCGCCAGAGGGAGAGTCAACGGCCGCCATGGCCAAGGTCAAGGCGTCGGCGGACGACTCTTGCCGTTCACCTCTTCAGCGGCCGATGACGGCGGAGCGGGCTGAATGTTTCAGCGGCCGGACCCGTGGCGGGCGACCAGGTGAAGCTTGCGTCGTCGGGCCCTCCTGGGGACGACGGCGGGTTTCGATTCAGCCGGCGCCGAGTGGCGCCCGGCATGATTCGCCTTGCCCAATTTGACTGTTTCGGTCATCTCCTGGTTGATGATCCGCAAGGATGATCGCCTGGACGCCGCCCGGACGGAGGGCGGCGGTTGGGAAAGGACAACGTATGCGCAGGTCCGCGAGTACGGTCGTCGTCGCAGCGGCGCTGGCCGTCGGAGGACTCGTCGCCAACCCGGCATACGCGATCTCCGCCGGTTACACCCCGGAAGGGGTGTGCGGCTCCGGTTTCGGCCGGGTCAGTGACGGCACCCGAGCCGTGAAGACCCGGTCGGGAGAGGTCTTCGGGCACGTCTACCTGCTCTACAACCGCAGGACGGCCCAGAACTGCGTCGTCACGATCAAGTCGAAGTACGTCGGCACGCCCACCAGGGCCACCGCCCAGCTCATGGTGCGGCTGTCCGGCACGAGGACGGCCGAGAAGATCGACCACGCGAAGAAGTACAAGTACTACGCCGGCCCGGTGAAGCTGAGTGCCAGGGACAAGTGCGTGAAGTACTACGGCACGATCGCCGACACGCGCGTCGACGGGGAGATCGCCAGCGGTGGCCGCCTGAAGTGGGGCAACTGCGGCTGACCCCCGCGAGTCCGTCACCGCGGCCTGATCCGGTGGACGTAGAGGCCGCCCGGCCGGTGCCGGGCGGCCTCGCCGTTCCCGGCGGACCTTTACCATCGGTGCGGCACGACCCGATGCGAGGAGACGTACGTCCAGATGGGCGCCAATCACAGTCACGGCACGACCGCTCCGACCGCCCCACCCGCGCCTGTCTCACGCCGGACCGTGGTGGCCACGCTGGCCGTCATCGTCCCCGTCGCCCTGGCGACGGTGGCCGCCCTGATATGGCTGTGGCCGGGCCACGGCCGGCTGGACGGCCCGGCCTCGCCCTCGCTGCGGCAGGTCGACGGGACGGTCACCGGCATCGTGGCCAAGCCCTGCCCCGCCGTACCGGGCGAGCAGGCGGCCGGTACGGCCGCGGCGGCGGACTCCGGCTCCTGCGGGGACGTCCGGGTCAGGATCACCAGCGGGCCCGACGAAGGCCGGAGCGTGACCACCGATCTGCCCACCGGTCCCGGTGCGCAGCGGTTCGCGGTCGGCGAGGACGTGGTGCTGGTCCATGTGCCGGACGGCGCGCTCGACGCACCGGAGTATCTGCTGTCGGACCACGACCGGTCCTCTCCGCTGTGGCTGTTCGTCGCCGCGTTCGCCCTGGCGGTCGTCGCCTTCGGGCGCTGGCGCGGGCTGACGGCGCTGATGGGGCTGGCCGTGACCTTCGTCCTGCTGTTGACCTTCGTCGTCCCCGCGATCATCGCCGGCGAGCCGCCGACCCTGGTCGCGATCACCGGCTCCGCCGCGATCATGCTGGCGGTCCTGTACCTCACCCACGGCTTCACGATCACGACGTCGATGGCGGTGCTGGGCACGCTGGTCAGCCTCGCCCTCACCGGTCTGCTGTCCGCCTTCGCCATCGACGTCGCGCACCTCACGGGGGTCACCGACGACAGCTCGTTCCTGCTCAACGGCAACTACCGGATCAACGGGCAGGGCCTGCTGCTCGCGGGGATCATCATCGGCGCGCTCGGCGTCCTCGACGACGTCACCGTGACCCAGGCGGCCACCGTGCGGGAACTGGCGGCGGCCAACCCCGGTTACGACTTCGGGCGTCTCTACCGGGCCGCCGCCCGCGTCGGCCGGGCCCACATCGCCTCGGTGATCAACACGATCGTCCTCGCGTACGCCGGGGCCGCGCTGCCCCTGCTGTTGCTGTTCAGCGTCGGCGACCAGCCGCTCGCGGACGTGCTGCGCAACCCCGTGCTAGCGCAGGAGATCATCCGCAGCGTCGTCGGCACGCTGGGACTCATCGCGGCCGTCCCCGTGACCACCGCGCTGGCGGCGCTGGCGGCACCCCGGCAGCGCTCCGGGAAGGAGCCGGCTGAGCGTCGCCGGCGGCGCGAGGCGGTCTGGGACGACTCAGACGATTCCCCCGAGACCCACTGGCCTTCCGGGTCCGGGACGGAAAACGATTGGCCCGCCGGGCGGCACATCCGATAGAACAGGCGGACACCTTGACGAGGAGAGGAGGGGACGAGCCGATGTGTACCGAGAATGTCGTGCCGGTTCCTTCCGGGGGTACGGCCGGACGCTGACCCCTGGGCGCGAGCGGGCACGCCTCACCTGAGGAAGCGCCGTGAACCCCGATAGTTTGATCATGCGCCCTGTCACGGGGCGTGCGGAACTCGACCTGTTCTGCCGCCTGCCGTACGTGCTGAACGACGAGCTGGACGACGACCTGGCCTCCGGCCGCCGGCGGCCCGAGTGGATGTGGATGGCACTGCGCGGCGACAGCCTCGTCGCCAGGCTGGCCTGGTGGGCCCCGCGCGCGGGCGAGCCACCGGCATTGCTGGACATCCTCGACCTCGACGACGCCGCGCCCGGACCGGCGAGCCTCGACGCCGGGCTCCGGTTGTTCGAGACCGCGAGCGCCGCGGTGCTGCCCGAAGGGGTACGCCCGCCGGAATACAACGCGTTCATCCCACCGCGGTGGCGTGACGACGCGGAGACGAGGCGCGCCGTCGAGAACCGTATGGCCGTGCTGGAGCGGGCCGGCGCCCGGCCGCTCGTCGAACGGCTGCGGCTGGAGTGGCGCCCTGGCGCTCCCATCGCGGCGCCGAGCGGGCGGCTGGATTTCCGGCCCGTGGCCGGCAGGGAGGAACTGGTCGCCCTGATGACCCTCGTCCTCGATGGCACGCTCGACGCCCACAGCCGCGCCGACCTCGCCCGCATGCCCGCCGAGCGGGCCGCGGCCGAGCACTACGACGACGAGCTCGCCCACTACCGAAGCCCACGGGAATGGTGGCGGATCGCCACGTCACCCGAGGGCGAACCGGTGGGATTCGTCATCCCGGCACGTAACGAGTACAACCCGGTGATCGCGTACATCGGGGTCGTGCCCGCTCACCGCGGCAACGGCTACATCGACGACCTGCTGGCCGAGGGGACGCGGATCCTCGCCGGGCAGGGCGTCCCGCGCATCCGCGCGGCCACCGACGTCGGGAACGTCCCGATGGCCCGGGCGTTCCTCCGGGCCGGATACGAGGTCATCGGGCGCCGGATCGACATGACATGGAGCGAAGGCGGGGAGCGGTAGGACGGTCGCCGGTGTCCGCCGGACAGCGGGAGCTGTGATGATGTCCTTCTTCGCTGCCGTGATCGCTCTGGACGAGGGGAGTCGCGTGAACGATCTGGTCGCCCGGCTGTGGCGGAGCATCGGCGGCTCGGTGCAGTGGCGGCTGCTGTGGATCTCGCAGGCGAAGTTCATGGTCGGTGTCACCGGGATCGTCCGCGACGGGGACGGGCGGGTGCTGCTGCTGCGGCATCGGTTGTGGCCGGAAGGCCGGCAGTGGGGGCTGCCCACCGGCTCCGCGATCAAGGGGGAGACCTTCCAGGACACGGTCGTCCGTGAGGTGCGGGAGGAGACCGGTCTGGAGGTGCGCGTCGGCGGGCTCGTGCGGCTCAGGAGCGGCTTCCGGCTGCGGGTCGAGGTGGCGTACGAGGCCGAGTTCGCCGGCGGCACGATGAAGATCGACCCCAGGGAGATCCTGGAGGCGCGGTGGTTCACGCCGGACGACCTGCCGGAAGGGCTGCTGGAGTCGCATCGGCTCCTCATCCTCGGCGAAGGCGGGCAGACCGGGGCGTTGTGACCGTCCCGGCCTGTGGACCGCGGCGGCGAAACGCGCGGATTCGCCTGTCTTGTCCGTCCGCCGTTCCACAGAGCGGTGTTCGGTAGGCACGGGCGGCTGTGGATTCGCGCAGGCTGTGGCCCTGCGGCAGTGCGAGGAGCGGTGGGTGCGGGGCCGGCTGCTCCTGCGGCACTTCCCGCGGCCGCTCCGGCGGTTGTACGTGCAGCACGTCGCGGAGGAGGAGCCATGCGAATCACCTATCCCGTGCCCGCTCAGACCTCGTCGGTCTTCGTCGTCGTCACGGACCGGACGCCGACCGATCTCTCGTCGATCGTCCCCTGGCGGATGGGGCCGTCCCACCGGCGCGCCGCCAGGGACGCGCTCGGCACGCCCCGGCTGACGCTGGAGGCCTTCCGGTCGACGCGGTCCCCATGGCGGCGGATGGACCTGGGCGCCGAGGACCTCAAACGGGTGAGACGGGCCCGTCATCACGTGGTGGTGACGAGTACCGCCCCGGTCGAGGAACAACCGGAGGCCGCCCAGGTCGCCCGGGCGGCCGCGCGCGGGATCACGGAGGCTTACCACGGCGCGTTGTACGACCCGCTCACCGGGGCGGCCGTCTACCACTGCGCGGACTGCCCGGGGGAGCGGCGGGACTTCCACCTCGGCGACGACTGGCTGGGCTGGAGGGTGTCGTGCGCCGACGAGGAACCCGCCTGCGCCCGCGGCGCTGCCGCTCGGGCCGGTGACGTCGGGGCCGATGTGGACGGCGGCTGCTCGTGCCTCGTCACGACCTCGCGCGGCCTGCGGCGCTTCGGGCTGCCGGAGATCACGCTGGCCGGCCTGGCCTGCGCGCACAGCCTGTGCTCGGTGACCGTTCTGCGCACCGTGGCCGAGGCACTGCTCGCGGGCCACTTCGCCTGGCTGTCCACCGGCCTCCGGTCGCCCTGCCGGGGCGTCGCCCGCCGCCTCCGGGTTGCCGGGACGGAGTACGCCGTGCTGTCCGGCGAAGCGGACCTGGAGACCGCTCCCGTCCGCATCCCGGGCGCCGAGTTCGGGTCCCTGCCCGGCATATCGGAGGGGCCGCGCGAGCGGCCTGAGGTGGCGGGGACGAGCATGCTGTCCCGGGACAGCGGTCGCATCGCCGGCGCCGAGTTCGGGTCCCTGCCCGGCATGCCGCACGAGGTGGGCGGAGTCCTGCGCGCACGCCTCACGCCGGACGCCGCCGCCCGCTCCTGCCTCAAACTCCGGCTGCCGGGCGGTCACGACGGAAACCCCCGCCACACGCCCGGCCTGCTGGTCGCGTGACCCCGCGGGCGCCGGGAGGATGCCTCGGCGCGGGCGTCGCGCCACCCCGGGCGGGTGGGCCGGTGATGCGGCGGGCCGCTGACCTGAGAGGGAACGTTTGGGTATCTATCAGACGTCTGTGAAGTGTGACCCTTTTCGGTGCTATCGACGACGAGATCCGGGACGCGCGGGAGCGCGCCAGGCGCCGGGACCAGCTCACCCGGCAGCGTGCCACTCTCCTGACTCAAATCGAGGAGGTCCGTGGCGTGCTCGCGGACCTGGAGCGGCAGCTCGCCAAGGAGGACCGCGACGTCGTCAAGCTGGAGCAGGGCGGTTTCACCGCCTTTCTGGCGGGGCTGACCGGGGGCAAGGAGGAGCGCCTGGCGCGGGAACGGGCCGAGGCGGCGGCGGCCCGCCAGCGGGTCACCGGCCAGCGGACCCGCCTGGAGTGGCTCACCGGCGACCTGCGCACCACTGACCAGGCACTCGCGGAGCTCGGCAACCCGCACCACGAGCTGGAGGCGTTGCTCGCCCGCAAGGAGCGGATGCTGGTCGAGTCGGGCGATCCGCGCGGCCGGGAGCTCGCCGACATCGCCGCACGGCTGGCGAACGTGAGCGCCGACCTGCGCGAGCACCAGGAGGCGCAGCAGGCCGGGGCCGCCGCGGGTCAGGCGGTCGGCTACGTCCTGCGGCATCTGGGCAGCGCTCGCGGCGCCTCGACCTGGGACATGTTCAGCAGCGGCGGGGGCTTCGCCGACATGGTCGAGCACGGGCACCTGCGTCAGGCCGACGAGGCGGCCTGGCACGCGCAGGGGGCGCTCGACCGGTTCTCCCGCGAGCTGGCCGACATCGGCGTCAGCGCGGCGCCCCAGCTGCCGAAGGTGGACACCCGCTGGTTCGCCGACGTCTTCTTCGACAACATCATCACCGATGCGATCAAGCATCAGCGGATCGCCCGTACGGCGGAGGCGGTGCGCGAGGTCGCCGAGTGGGTCGCGGCGTTGGTCAACCAGATCTCCGACCGCTGCGGTGAGCTGGCCCGTCAGCAGGAGTCTCTCGCCCGGCGGCGCGAGGAGGTCCTCGGCTCCTGACCGGTCCCGCCCGGCTCCGCAGAGTCGCCGACGGGGGTGCACTTTCGGTCGGGCCGCGCGGTTCGCGTCTTGGTCAACCCGCGCATTTCGCACCTTCGGTAGGCCGGTGGAGGTGTGCTTTCGGGCGGGCCGGGCGGTTCGCGCCTTGGCCAACCCGCGCATTTCGCACCTCCGGTCGGCCGGTGCGGTTCCGCCTTCGGTCGGCCCGCGCGCAGGTCCGAGCGTCGGTTCTCAGATCGCGTAGCCGGCCGACCGGGCGAGGCCGCCGAGCACCGCGAGGGTGCGCTCCTGCTCCCGGGGGTCCCCGTACGGCGATGCGGCGAACTCGGTGACGCCTGCCTCGGCGACCCGCCGGATCTGGTCGACAACCGCGCGCTCGTCGCCGACGATCACAACGTCCTCCGGGCCGTCCGCGCCTTCCCGGTCGAGCACGGCCCGATATTCGGGCACCTGGCCCGCCAGGCCGAACTCTCCGGCGATCCGCCGCCGGGTGCCCGCTTCGTCGTCCGTCACGCAGACGATAAGCCCGGCGACGACGCGGGGGGAGGGGCGCCCGGCGGCGTGGGCCGCCCGCGTGACCGTCGGGACGATGTGGCCGGCCAGGGTGCGGGGGCCGGTCATCCAGGTCACCACACCGTCCGCGTGCTCGCCCGCCAGGCGCAGCATGGCGGGGCCGAGGGCGGCCAGCAGCACGGGCGGCGGCGCGGCGCCGGGAACGTGCACCGTGCCCTCCGCTGTGAACGTCTCGCCCCGATGGCTCACCTGCTCGCCCCTGAGCAGGGGACGGAGCACCGACAGGTACTCGCGCATCCGGGCGACGGGCCGATCGGCGGGCAGCCCGAACATCGTCCGCGTCATCATCGCGATCCCCGCACCGATGCCGAGCGTGAGCCGGTTGCCGGTCGCCGCCTGGACGCTCAGGGCCTGGCTCGCCAGTACCAGCGGATGACGTGCGGGCACGGGAACCACCGAAGAACCCAGCGCGATGCCCGGCACCTGTGCACCTGTCACGGCCAGCGCGGTCAGCGCGTCCCAGCCAAGTGCCTGCGCGGACCAGGCGGTGGCGAAACCGGCCTCCGCCGCCGCCCGTACCTGGCCGGTGAACTCCTCGGCCGTCGCGGCTCCCCGTACCTCGCCCACGAGAACACCGATCCTCATCGAACGGCTCCTTCCGGCCCTCAACCGGAGAACTTCTCCGGTTTGGGTGCGGCTAGAATACGGAGAACCTCTCCGGATGGCAATGTGAGGTTGACGTGACGACCGAAAGCGCCAGGGCCCGTGGGCGGCAGGCGGAGCCCGGCGACGCGGGCTCATCGGCCGATGCTCCCGGGAGCCGGCGGATGCGGGCCGACGCGCGGGACAACCGCGAACGCGTGCTGCGCGCCGCCAGAGCCGCCTTCGCCGAGCACGGAGCCCAGGCGTCGCTCAACAAGATCGCGCAGAGCGCGGGGGTGGGCGCGGGCACGCTGTACCGCCATTTCCCCACCCTCGGGGCCCTGCTCGTGGCGATCATCGGGGACGACGTGGCGGCGCTGTGCGAGAAGGGACGCGACCTGCTCGGCCACGAGTCGCCGGCGGAGGCGCTGCGCACCTGGCTGCGGGCCGTGGCGGTGCACGCGACCGCGATGCGAGGCCTGGTCGCCGCGCGACTGGCCGTGCCGCCCGCGCCGCACGCCGACGCGGCGCTCGCGGCCTGCCACGAGCGGATCCGCGCCACCGGCGCCGCCCTGCTCGAACGCGCGCAACGGGACGGCGCGGTGCCCGGCGGCATCGGGATCGCCGACCTCCTCACCCTGGTCAACGCGATCGCGTGGGTGAGCGAGCAGGCCCCGGATGACGAATATCTGCTTGACCGTCTCCTCGCCCTCGTGCGCGGAATGGAGCCATCCGCCCACGAGGAGGGGACATGACGAGCAGGGTGACGGCGGTCAGCCGTAGCGCGACCCACACTTTCAGCAAGACGCCGCTGGAGTCGATCCGGCTGCTGACCGGCCTGGGCGTCGAGGGGGACGCCCACGCCGGGGTGACCGTGAAGCACCGGTCGCGGGTCGCCCGCGATCCCAGTCAGCCGAATCTGCGCCAGGTGCACCTCATCCACGCGGAGGTGCACGACGAGCTGCGTGAGGCGGGCTTCGCCGTACGGGCGGGGGACATGGGGGAGAACGTCACCACCAGGGGCGTCGATCTGCTCGCGCTGTCCACCGGGACCCGGTTGCACCTCGGCGAGACGGCCGTCGTCGAGGTGACCGGCCTTCGCAACCCCTGCCTCCAGATCGACGGTTTCCAGGACGGGCTGCTGAAGGCGGTGCTGGACCGGGACGAGGAGGGCACCCTGGTGCGCAAGGCCGGGATCATGGGCGTCGTCCTCGCGGGTGGCGAGGTCCGGCCGGGCGACCCGATCCGTGTCGAGCCGCCGGCCGGCCCCCACCACCCTCTTCAGGTGGTCTGAGCCCCGGAGGCCGGCGGCTCAGAGAGGACGTCGGCGAAGCGGTCGGCCTGTTCCGGGTCGCGTCCGCGGCGGTACGGCATGACCTCGTCGGCGAAGGCGAGGACGGCGCGGCGATGACGGCCACGAAGTCGACGTCGCTGGTGTTCGGGCGGAAGTCGCCCAAGGCCACGGACCCCTCCAGATACAGCCCCTCGACGAGGCCGCCGGCTTCGGCGTCGATCGCCTCGAGGTAGGCGGCTATGAGGTCGTCGACGGGAGCGGGGGCGTCATGTGACGGCAGTCTGCCGGATCACCATGGCCGGCATCATCCCCTCGGGTCCGGCGCGGGCGTTCGCTGTCTCAGGGGAGTGTGCCGCCCGGTCGCAGCGGCGGCGGCACGAACAGGACGTCCCGCGAGGAGGGGCGGTCATCCGCTCGATCAGGGCGCGCCGGCCCGGCCCGTCGGCCGGCCCGACGCCCTCTCTCGTACACAGGCCTCAGTGGATGTGGCCCGGTTCGTCGTGGTCGTGGTCGTGGTCGTCCTCGTCCTCCAGGACCCCCTCCGACGGCTCGACGCCGAGCATCGCCTCACGCGGCTCGATCTCGGTGACGTGTTCGACGAGGCCGAGCACGTGGTCGGGTTCGATCAGCCACTGCAGGGCCGCCGCGCCCGTCTTGTCGGAGTTGACCAGCTCGATCTGCTCCTGCCGCTCGGCGTCGTCCAGTTCGGCCTGGGGGTCGCGGATCTCGGCGAGCGCCGCCGCCTGCAGCGCGTCGACATCGAGGACCTCGACCACCAGGTCGACGGTGAGCCGCAGATAGCGACCGGTGTCCGTTCCATCGCTCATGGTGGTGATCCTATCGGCAAGCCGTTATGGCAGTTTCCACTCGACCGGCGCCCCGCCCTGCTGCTCCAGCAGGGCGTTGGCCCGGCTGAACGGACGGGAGCCGAAGAATCCGCTGCGCGCGGACAACGGGCTGGGGTGGGCCGACTCGATGCACGGCACCTCCCCCAGCATGGGGCGCAGGTTGCGGGCGTCACGGCCCCACAGGATCGCCACGAGCGGCCCGCCCCGCGCGACCAGCGCCTTGATGGCCTGCTCGGTCACCTCTTCCCACCCCTTGCCCCGGTGGGAGGCGGGCTTGCCCGGCATCACCGTGAGCACCCTGTTGAGCAGGAGCACTCCCTGCTCGGTCCACGGGGTGAGGTCGCCGTTCGACGGCGCGGGGTGGCCGAGGTCGGCCGTGTACTCCTTGAAGATGTTGATTAGGCTCCCCGGCAGCGGCCGTACGTCCGGGGCCACGGAGAAGCTCAGGCCGACAGGGTGACCGGGGGTGGGGTAGGGGTCCTGACCGACGATCAGCACCCGGACCTCGTTCAGCGGCTGCTTGAACGCGCGGAGCACGTTCTCGCCCGCCGGGAGGTACTGGCGGCCTTCCGCGATCTCCTGCCTGAGGAAGTCGCCCATGGCGGCGATGCGCCCGGCCACGGGTGCGAGGGCCTCGGCCCATCCGGCTTCCACGAGTTCGTGCAACGGACGTCCTGACATGTCCGCGCACTCTATCGGCTTTTCCGTCCCCGTACGGCCCGGCGGGGGAAAGATCGGATGCCCGCTTACCCCCGTGAAGCGGGCATCCGACGCCCTCTCGGCACGGTTCGCCACACACGGGACATTTCCCATGGCGACCGCGGTGATGCCGGAGACCCCGGGACTTTCGGGGCCTCCGGCCGGGTCACTTGACCGAGCCCGCGAGCAGGCCCTGCACGAAATACCGCTGGAAGGCGAAGAACAGCACCAGCGGGATGATGAGCGACAGGAACGCGCCCGGCGCGAGGATGTCCACGTTCGTGCCGAACTGTCGCATCTGGGATTGCAGTGCCTTCGTCATCGGCTGGTTGTCGGTGTCGGCGAACACCAGCGCGACGAGCAGGTCGTTCCACACCCACAGGAACTGGAAGATGCCGAGCGACGCGATCGCGGGCTTGGCCAGCGGGAACACCACGGTGGCGAAGATCCGCCACTCGGGCGCGCCGTCCATCCGCGCCGCCTCGAGCAGCTCGCGCGGGATGCCCACGAAGAAGTTGCGCAGCAGGAAGATGGCGAACGGCAGGCCGAACGCCACGTGGAACAGCACGACCCCGAGGATCGAGCCGAAGATCCCGAGGAACCCGTACAGCTTGGCGATGGGGATCAGCGCGATCTGCACCGGGACGACCAGCAGGGCGATGACCACGAGGAACACCGTGTCCCTGCCGGGGAACTCGATCCAGGCGAACGCGTACCCCGCCATGGCCGCGATGCCGATCACCAGCAGCGTTGCGGGCACCGTGATCAGCACCGTGTTCCAGAACGAGGAGCTGAAGCCCGACGCGAGGAGGTTCGAGTAGTTCTCGAACGTGATCTGCGCCGGCTTGGTGAACAGCGTCCACCAGCCGGAGGAGTTGTTCTCGGTCTCGCCGCGCAGCGAAACGATCAGCAGGCCCAGGGTCGGGAGCAGCCAGAACAGCGCGACCAGGATCATGAAGACCTGCACCACGCCGCTGCCGAGGCGGTCGGTCACCCGCGTGATCAGGCCGCGGGCGACCGGCTGCGCGTGCCGGGGTTCGGCCAGGGTCGTCATCCCTCGTCCCTCCTGAACCGGCGGATGTTGAAGATCATGAACGGCACCACCAGGACGAGCAGGAAGATGGACAACGCGCTACCCATGCCCTGGTTGCCTCCGCCGCCGAACGAGACGCGCCACATCTCCAGCGCGATCACGTTGGCGTTCGGCTGCACGGACCCGGGGGCGATGATGAACACCAGGTCGAAGACCTTGAGCACGTTGATGATCATGGTGACGAAGACGACGAGCAGCACCGGCGACAGCAGCGGCACGGTGATCCGGCGGAAGACCTGCCACTCGGTCGCGCCGTCGATCCGGGCCGCCTCCAGGGCGTCGCGGGGGATCGCCGACAGCCCGGCCGCGATCAGCACCATCGCGAACCCGGCCCACACCCAGATGTACGCGCCGATGATCGCAGGGGTGATCAGCGACGGGCCGAGCCAGGTCAGGCCGTTGAACGGCGCCGTGAAGTTGTCCTGCGGCAGCCGTACGACGTAGGAGCCGGCCGGGAGGCCGGAGAAGCGGAACGTGCCGTCCGCGGCCGTCTCGGTCGTCGCCTTGACCGCGCCGCCGGAGACCGCCTCGACCGTGATGCCGGCCAGGCCCTTCTCCTGCGGGTCGATCTGGTTGAGCGTGCCACCGCCGCCGCGGACCACGTCGAGCCAGACCGTGCCGCTGAGGCCGTCGCCACCGCCGGCCGGGGCGGCCTTGGCGGGCGCGGCGTCCTTCACCACGTCCTGGCTGAGGCCGACGAGCGGGATCAGCACCGGCGTGCCCGGCTGCGCCTGCTGCCGGGTCACCACCGCGCCGCCCTGCACGACGGCGGGCGCCTGGTCGTTCTCCCGCGGCCGGGCGCCGGGGTATCCGGCGCTGGAGGAGAACGTGTCGTGGACGGTGGTGATGATGGCGTTGGCGACACCCTTGTCGGGGTCCTGCTCGTAGACGAGGCGGAAGATGACACCGGCGGCGAGCAGTGAGACGGCCATCGGCATGAACAGCACGAGCTTGAACGCCGTGGACCAGCGGATGCGCTCGGTCAGCACCGCGAAGATCAGGCCGAGCGCGGTGACGATGATCGGGGCCACCACGACCCAGATGATGTTGTTCCTGATCGTGGTGAGCGTCGCGGAGTCGGTGAAGATCGACAGGTAGTTGCCCAGTCCGACGAAGCGGTCACCGGTGGCGTCGAAGAGGCTGCGCCAGATCGAGTAGATGACCGGGTAGATCACCCACGCGGCGAGCAGCAGCACCGCGGGCAACAGGAACAGCACCGCCAGCCTCGGCGACGGGCCGAGCCGTACGGGCGCCTCAGCCGCGCCCGCCGGCGCGACCGCGCCGGGCGGGGCCGCCGTCGGGTACCCGGCCGCCGCCGGACCCGCGGGCGGCTCGTCCGGGGCGGCCACGGGGTCCGCGGTGGCGGTCTCCGGGTCCGGGGAACCGGAGGAGTCCGAGGAGCCGGGGGAGTCCGAGGAGACGGGGGAGTCCGAGGAGCCCGAGGGGGCGGGGGAAGGATCTGCAGGGGTATCGCGCGGGCCGGAGGAGGCCCCGGCGGCGGAGTCGCCGCCGCCGGCGGCCTGCGGGCCGTCCAACCGTTCGGTCACGGCCGTCCTTCCTTTACTTGAAGGCCTTGGCGGCGTCCGCCTCGAGCTTCTCCTGCGCGCCCTTCACGTCGGAGGGGTTGCGGAGGAAGTCCTGCAGGTCCTTCCACTCGCCCTTGCCGTCGGTGCCACCGAAGGCGCTGGGCGCCAGGTCGGACATGTCGTACCGCACCGACTCACCGGCAGAGATGATCGTCTGAGCGAGCTGCTTGGTCAGGTCGTCGGGGTAGTTGTCGGGCGAGACGTTGCGGTTGGGGGACAGGTAGCCCGGCTGCTTGGCCCAGACCTCGCCGCCCTCCTTGGAGGCCAGGTACTCCAGCAGCGCCTGCGCACCCTTCGAGTCCTTCATCGCCACCCCGACGTCACCGCCGAGGACGACCGGCTCGGTGTCGCCCGCCTTCGGGAAGGGCATGACCTTCGCCTCTTCGCCGACCTTCGCGCCCGACTGGCCGACGGAGGCGGCGACGAAGTCGGCCTCGATGACCATCGCGGCCTTCTTCTGGCCGTACACCTGGGTGACGCAGGTCGGGAAGTCGGTCTGCAGCGCGCCGGACGAGCCGCCGAGCATGAACTCCTTCTTGCCGAAGATCTGCGCCATCTTCTCCAGGGCAGTCTTGACCGTGGCGTCGGTCCAGGGGATCTCGTGCTTGGCGAGCTTGTCGTAGTTCTCCGGGCCCGCGGTGGAGAGGTAGACGTTCTCGAACAGGTCGGTCAGCGTCCAGCCGGAGGCACCGCACAGCGCGAACGGCGCGACGCCGGAGTCCGACAGCGTCTGGGCGTTCTTGATCAGATCGTCCCAGGTGGCCGCGGGCTGGGCCCCGGCGTCGTCGAAGGCCGACTGGCGGTACCAGACGAGCGACTTGTGCGCCGCCTTGACGAGCACGCCGTACACCTGGCCCTTGGCGGAGCCGAGCTCCTTCCAGTACGGCGTGTAGTTCTGGTCGATCTGCGCCTGCACCTCGGCGGACAGTGGCTTGAGCGCGTTCTCGTCGGCGTACTGCTGCACCAGGCCCGGCTGCGGCAGGATGGCGACGTCCGGAGGGTTGCCACCCTGGATGCGGGGGCCGAGGTAGGCGCCGGTGTCCTCACCGGTGGAGGCGTAGGTGACCTTGGCGCCGGTCTTCTCCTCGAACGCCTTGAGCACCTTCTCGAAGTTGGCCTGCTCGTCGCCGGTCCACTTCGCGGCGATCTCGATCTTCTCGCCCTCCAGCGGCTTGGCGCCGGCGGCGGCCGAGGCGCTGCCCTGGGCCGCGGGCTCGCTGCCCGAGCCGGTGCCGGAGTCGCTGCCGCACGCGGCGGCGGCGGCGAGGGCGAGGCACGCGACCATGATCGGGGGGAGTTTGCGCATATCTATCCTCCGGGCTGGATGACCTCGCCGAGCCCCTGTTTGAGGTCGGCGACGGTCTCGTCTACGGGTTTGGCAAGGGTGAGCGCGCCGGTGACGGCGCTGGAGATCAGCAGGCTGACCTGGTTGTAGTCGGCGGTGACCGGCCTGGGCCGGGCCGACACGATGGCCTCCTTGAGCGCGGGCAGGTACGGGAACCGTTCGATGAGCTCCGGGTCGTCGTACAGGTCCGCCCACACCGGGGGGAACGAGCCCTCGGTGAGCACGAGCCGTTCGTTGTCCCGCCCGGTGAAGTAGCGGATGAAGTCGAGAGCCGACTTCTGCCGCTTGGAGAAGGCGCTGATGGCGAGGTTGTAGCCGCCCAGCGAGCTGGACCCGGGCCCGTTGAGGCCGGGCAGCCGGGCCACCGAGAACTTCCCGGCCAGCTTCGAATGGGCGGCGGGTCCGTACGCGTGGGGCCAGTTGCGGGCGAACAGCAGCCGCCCCTCCTGGAAGGCGAGCCGGGACTCCTCCTCCTTGTACGTCAGCGCCTCGCGGGGGATCCACCCCTCCTTGACGCCGCCGACCAGGAAGCCGAGCGCGGCCCGCGCGCTGCCGAGGTCCATCGTGACCGTGCGGGCGTCCGGGCTGAGGATCGACCCGCCCGCCGACTGGACGGCCTCGGCGAAGTTGACGGTCAGTCCCTCGTACGGAAGGAACTGTCCGGCGTATCCCCCGATGTGATACTTCGCGCTCAGGCGCGTGGCCTGCTCGCGCAGCTCCGCCCAGGTCCTGGGCGGCTTAAGGTGCTCCTTCTTCAGGATGTCCGACCGGTAGTAGAGCAGGCCGGCGTTGCTGGTGTAGGGCGCCGCCCACAGCCTGTCGCGGTAGATGGCGGTGTCCGCGACGCCCTTGAGCAGCTTGTCCAGGGGGAACAGGCTGCGGTCGAGCGGCGCGATCCAGCCGGCGTCGGCGAACTCCGCCGTCCACATCACGTCGAGTGCGAGCACGTCGTAGACGTCGTTGTGCGCCTGCAGGTTGGCCACCATCTGGGCGCGCTGCTCGTCGGCCGCCTCGGGCAGTTCGAGCAGCGACACCGGCTCGTCCGGGTGTGCCTGGTTCCACCGGTCCAGCAGCGGGCGAAGGTACGCGGTGGTGTCCCTGCCGATCGCCAGTGTGATCGGCCCGGTGCCGTCGCTGCCCACAGCGGACTCGGTGCCGGTGTCGGCGAGCCCCGCACACCCAGCCACCAGGAAGGTGACCAGGACGACGACGGCTCGGCGAACCATGTGGCCTCCGTATGAAAAGCCGGTTACATACGTGTTAGGTAGGTGCATGCATGTTATGCATAGCGATAATGTGAGCGTCAACGGATCAGCCCGTAACGCTCCGATAACTGCTCGATACGGCTTGGGGGGTGGGCGCGTGCGGCAGTCGCTGCTGGCGCTCCTTGCGAAGGAACCTGCCCACGGATACGAGCTGAAACAGGCACTGGAAACGATCTTCGGCGGCGCCTACCCGTCACCCAACATCGGACAGATCTACGTCACCCTGGGCCGGCTGGAGAAGGACGGCTTCGTCCGCTCGGTCGACGTCGAGCAGGCCAACCGGCCGAACAAGAAGGTCTACTACATCACCGCCACCGGCCGGGAGGCGCTGGAGACCTGGGTGGAGGAGCCCACCGAGGGCCCCCGCGTGCGCGACGAGTTCTTCATGAAGCTCGTGCTGGCCCCGATGACCGGGTTGTCCGACCGCATGGCTTTGGTGAACCGGCAGCGACGGCACTACCTTGCGCTCATGAGAGACCTCCGCGAGCTGGCCGAGCGCACCGACCCGGCCAACCGCGTCGCGTTGCTGCTCATCGAGGGGGCCATGCTCCACCTCCAGGCCGACCTCGACTGGCTCGAGCGCTGCCAGGAGGACCTGCCATGAGCGAGCGGAGCGGTGCTCCCGTCGTCCGGGCGGTCAACCTGGTCAAGATCTACCAGACCGGCGGGCTGCCCGTACCGGCCGTACGCGGAGTCGACCTGACGGTCGAGGCCGGGGAGTTCGTCGCCATCATGGGCCCGTCGGGGTCCGGCAAGTCCACGCTGGTCCACATGCTCGGCGGCCTGGACACGCGTACCAGCGGCGAGATCTGGCTGGACGGCAAGCGGGCGGACACGCTCTCGGAGAGCGGGTGGGCGGTGCTCCGCCGCGAGAAGATCGGCTTCGTCTTCCAGTTCTTCAACCTGGTCGCCAACATGACCGTGGCCGACAACGTCGAGCTCCCCGCGCTGCTGGGCGGCGTTCCGCCCCGGCAGGCCAGGGAACGGCGCGAGTACCTCCTCGGCGAGCTCGGCCTCGCCGACCGCGCCGAGGCGTCGCCGGCGCAGCTCAGCGGTGGCGAGCAGCAGCGGGTCGCGCTGGCCCGCGCGCTCGCCAACCAGCCCCGGCTGCTGCTGGCCGACGAGCCGACCGGCAACCTCGACAGCCGCAACACCCGTGACGTGCTCCGCCTGCTCGGCAAGGTGCACGGGCAGGGCCAGACGATCGTGCTGGTCACCCACGACGCCCGGGTGGCGAGCATGGCCGACCGCGTCGTCAGCCTGCTCGACGGTCAGATCGTCGACGACGGCGCCATCCCGAAGTCGCGCCGGCGCCCCTCGGGAGCGGCGGGGGACGTCGTCGAACTCCGGAGCTGACCCGGTGCACCGCCAGGAATCACCCGAACTCCCGGACGGTCTGCGTGATCACTGTGCGCGCCGCCTCCGGCTCGCGGAAAACTGCAAGATCATGAACTGCTCCGTCGCGGGTCACGCCCCCTCGCTGCGACCTATCGCAAGATCACGCCATGTTGTCCCGCAGGTCACGGATCACGGCGGGGAGGTGGGGTGGTGACGGTGAGGACCGCCGAGCTGCGGTGGATCCGCGCGGACCTGCGGGCGCGCCGGGGGCAGGCCGCGCTCACGGTCCTCGCTGTGGCGGGGATCGTCACCGCTCTGATCGTGGCGGCCACGCTGCTGGAGGACGGCACCAACCCCTGGCGCGGCCTGTTCGCGCGCAGCAACAGCGCGCACATCTGGATCCACAGCAAGGACGTCCCCGACGTGTCCGCGCTGCGCGGGCTGAACGGCGTGACCGACGTCGCCGGGCCGTACCGCAGCGCGCCCGCCACGCTGGTCACCCGTGGCCGGCGGGTGCCGATCACCCTGCAGGAGACGCCGGCGGCCTTCCCCGCGGTGGCCCGCCCGCTCCTGCGCGAGGGCCGCTGGCTCGACGTGCGCACCCCGAACGGCGTGGTCGTCGAGCGGTCGTTCGCCCGGGCCCTCGGCCTGCGGCCGGGCAGCCCGTTCACCGTCACCGGACTCAACGGCGCGACCCACACGCTGACCGTCGCCGGACTGGCCGAGAGCGGCGACCAGGGCTTCTACCCGGAGTGGACCCCGGGTCTGGCCTGGACGCTCGCGCAGACGCTCAACGTCGTCGAGCCCGCGCCGGGCCGCACCGAGACCGTGACCGGGCTGCGGCTGGCCGATGCCGCCACCACCGACCTCGTCGTCCAGAGGGCCGTCTTCACGTTGCGCAACCAGGTGCAGCGGGTGACGACCTGGCGCGAGGTGCGGGCTTCGATGGAGCTGGACAACCGGCTGCTCGGCCTGCTGCTCGCGCTGTTCGGCGGCGCGGGCCTGGTCGCCGCCGCGCTCGCGCTCGCCAACGCCGCCGGGGGCCGGGTGCTGATCCAGCTGCGCGACATCGCCACGCTCAAGTCGCTCGGGTTCACCCGGGGTCAGGTGGTCCGGATGCTCGTCGCCGAGCACGGCACGCTCGGGTTGCTCGGCATCGCCGCCGGCGCCGCCGCCGCCCGCCTGATCACGGCGTACGCCATGGGGGAGACGGTCGTCGTGCCGCTGTCGGCCGGCCCTCTCGCGGCGATCATCGCGGGGACGTCGCTGACGGTGCTGGTCGCGGTCCTGATCCCGGCCTGGCGCGGCGGGCGCACCCCGCCGATTCCGGCCGCCCCCGCGGCACCGCCGCGCGGGCACCTGTCCCGGCTGGCCAGGGTCGCCCTGCTCGTACGGCTGCCGCCCGCGCTCGTCCTCGGCGCCAGGGACGCCTTCACCCGCAGGACGCCGGCCGCGCTCACGGTATGCGGCGTCGCCATCCCGATGATGATGATCGCGATCGGGCTCGGCTGCTGGGCGACCCTGGACGACTTCAGCCGCCACCCGGAGAGGGTGGGCCAGGCGGCGGCCCTGTCCCTGCGGCCGGGCGAGCTGACCGCCGAGGAGGCGCGCCAGCGCGCGATGGCCGATCCGGACGTGGTGGCGGCCTACCCGGGAGCCGAACTCGACGCGCTCGTCCCCTGGCAGACGAGGACCGTGCGGACCAGGGCGCTCGGCCTGTCCTCCGACCCGTACCCCTTCCCGGTGGTGGAGGGCCGGATGTTCGCCGACCGGGGCGAGGCCATCGCCGGGCAGGGACTGCTCGATCTCCTCGGCGTACGGATCGGCGACCGGGTCCGCGTGACGATCGGGGGCACCCCGCTGATCGTGCGGATCGTGGGCCGGGTGGTCGAGCCGGAGCAGGACGGTGAGGTGCTGTCGTTCGGGGTGGACAGCCTGGCGGCCAAGGACGCGTTGCCGCCCCAGTTCTACGCCCTGGTGCTGCGGCCCGGCGCTGACGCGGCACAGGTGCGTGCCCGGCTGCAGGGGCAGGGACTCGAGGTGGCCCAGGCCGTGAACCCGGCCGACCGGCTGGCGGTCATCCGGGTGATCATCGTCGCCCTGGTCGCCGTGCTGGCCCTGATCGGGCTGGCCAGCCTGCTGACGGCCAGCGCGCTCGGGCTACGCGACCACGTCCTCGACCTGGCCGTGCTCAAGGCGATGGGCCTGACTCCCCGCCAGGTGATGGCGACGCTGGTCACCGCCACCGGCCTGCCCGCCGCGGTGGGGGTCGTGCTGGGAGCGGCGGCGGGGGCGTCCTGCTCCCGGTGGCTGATCGACCTGGAGGGCCGCGGCAGTGGCGTCGGCGCGGGTATCGGCCAGGCCCCGACGCCGGGCATGCTGGCCGCGACCCTCGTGAGCGCGATCGGGGCGGCCCTGCTTGTGGCGCTGATCCCGGCCCGGCGGGCGGCGCGGGCACAGGTGCCCGTCACCGCCCGCTGAAGGGCCCCTCCCGCTGTAAAGAGCCCCCCGCTGGAGGGAACTTCAGCAGGGGGCGCCCTTCGCGGAGCCCGTCAGGCGTCCGGCGACCTGCGCAGGGACAGCCAGTAGAAGCCGTAGCCCGGCAGCGTGAGCAGGTAGGGCAGGTCGCCGACCATCGGGAAGGAGACGCCGCCGCGGCACTCGACCGGCGTGATCCCGGTGAAGCGCCGCAGGTCGAGCTCGACCGGCTGGGCGAAGCGCGACAGGTTGTTGACGCACAGGACCACGTCGTCGCCCTCCTCCCGCAGGAAGGCCAGCACGCTCGGGTTCGGCGACCACAGCTCGGTGTAGTCGCCGGTGCCGAAGATCGGGTGCTCCCGCCTGATCTGCAGCATCCGCCGGGTGAAGTGCAGCAGCGACGACTCGCTCTTGACCTGGGCCTCGACGTTCACGGCCTGGTAGCCGTACACGGGGTCCATGACCACCGGCAGGTAGAGCCGGCCGGGGTCGGCGTCGGAGAACCCGGCGTTGCGGTCCGGGGTCCACTGCATCGGCGTGCGAACCGCGTCGCGGTCCTCCAGCCAGATGTTGTCGCCCATGCCGATCTCGTCGCCGTAGTACATGACCGGCGAGCCCGGCATGCTGAGCAGCAGCGCCGTGAACAGCTCGATCTGGTCCCTGTCGTTCTCCAGCAGGGGGGCCAGACGCCGCCGGATGCCGAGGTAGGCGCGCATGCGCGGGTCCTTGGCGTACTCGGCGTGCATGTAGTCGCGCTCTTCCTCCGTCACGGTCTCGAGCGTCAGCTCGTCGTGGTTGCGGAGGAAGATGCCCCACTGGGCGCTTTCCGGCAGCTTCGGCGTGCGCGACATGATCTCGGAGATCGGCTCGCGGCTCTGCCGGCGCACGGCCATGAAGATGCGTGGCATCAGCGGGAAGTGGAAGGCCATGTGGCACTCGTCGCCGCCCACGGTGGGGTCGCCGAAGTACTCGACCACGTCCTCGGGCCAGCCGTTGGCCTCGGCGAGCAGCACCCGGTCGGGGTAGATCCGGTCCACCTCGGCGCGGATCTTCCTGAGGTAGTCGTGGGTCTCGGGCAGCCCGGAGCAGGAGGTGCCCTCGCGCTCGAACAGGTAGGGCACCGCGTCCAGCCGGAAGCCGTCGACGCCCAGGTCGAGCCAGAAGCGGATGACCTCCATCATCGCGTCCTGGACGTCCGGGTTGTCATAGTTCAGGTCGGGCTGGTGGTGGAAGAACCGGTGCCAGTAGTACTGCTTGCGCACGGGGTCGAACGTCCAGTTCGACTCCTCGCTGCCCACGAAGACGATCGGGACGCCGGAGTATTTGTTCGGGTCGTCCGACCAGACGTAGAAGTCTCCGTACGGGCCGTCCGGATCCTGCCGGGAGGCCTGGAACCACGGGTGCTGGTCGCTGGTGTGGTTCATGACCAGGTCGGTGATGACCCGCAGGCCGCGCTCGTGGGCCGCCTCGATCAGCTTCACGAAGTCGCCGAGGTCGCCGAACTCCGGAAGGATCTTGAGGTAGTCCGAGATGTCGTAGCCGCCGTCCTTGAGCGGGGACTCGTAGAGCGGCAGCAGCCAGAGGCAGTCGACCCCGAGCCACTGGAGGTAGTCGAGCTTGTCGATCAGCCCGCGCAGGTCGCCGGTGCCGTCGCCGTTGGAGTCCTTGAATCCGCGGACCAGTACCTCGTAGAAGACCGCGCGCTTGTACCAGCGGGGGTCCTGCGAGGTGAAATCGGTGATCTCCGGGAGATCGCCGGGTGAGGCCCCGAATGGCCCCGAGGCGGGGTCAGGGCAGGGCGCAGCAGCGTTCATCTGGTTCTCGCTTGAGATAAGAGGGGGCGCGTGGTCAGGTCACACCCGAGCTTTGAAGCTCACGCCGTGATGTTTGGCTCTAGTTGACCAAAAATACCACTCAAGGTGGCCTGACCGAAAAGGCTGACAGGGGTCTGACATGCAGTTTTTACCTGTTTCCAACTGATCACGTACAGCTACCGCACAGGCGCGCAGCCGGACGGTGCGGGCTACCCGCCGGACGGCGCCGGCCGGGGCGGGGCGCGGGTGCGGGTGTGCGGCGCGGGCTACCCGCCGGACGGAGCCGTCCAGGGCGGGGTGAGGTCGCCGAGCACGTCCTCGTAGTCGCTCAGCCACGCCCCGAACGCCACCAGGGCGCGCAGCCAGAACCGCGAGTTCCACGACCCGAAGGAGGTCAGCGCGTCCGGCCCGCCGGCGATCGCCTCAAGCATCGGGCGCGACATCAGCCCGGGGATCTCCGCGGCCCTGACCAGCATCCGGTGGTTCCACTCGCGGGCGACCGGCCCGTTCGAGCGCAGCGGCACCCGGCGGTTCGGCAGCAGCGGGGTGTTGGTCGAGGGCAGCGCGGCCACCCTGGGGTTGGCGGCCCGCAGGACCTCCCGGTAGAACTTCCCGCCCTCCTTGCGGGCGACCGGCACCGACAGCGCCGCGTCGAAGAACTCCGGGTGCAGGAACGGGAAGACCGGGGTCGCCTCGGGGCCGACGAGGTTGACCGGCGACCGGGCGATGCCGCGCACGGTCCGGGTGTGCAGCACGCTCAACGGCAGCTCGGCCCGGTGCCCGTGCAGCATGGAGGTCGCCCGGGTGAACGCCGTGCGGACCCGGTCGTCCATCCACGCGGCGGCGGCCTCGCCGAGCACGGGGACGTGGGCGTCGCCGGTCGCCAGCGCCTTCAGCAGCGCATTCTGGCGCGACGCGCCGGTGCCCGCGCCGACGGCGTCCGCCGTGATCAGGAAGTTCTTCATCAGCGGGCCGCCCGCGAGACCGTCCACCAGTGCCCGGCCCGCGCCGTGGACCTCCCGGGCGAAGGGGGAGTACCACGCGTGGTGGCTGGTGAGGAACTCCAGGCGGCGCGCCGCCCACAGCGCCTCCTGCGGATAGGCGGCCGGGTCCTGCGGCATGATCCGGTGCGGGATCCCCAGCTCACGGGTGATGTAGCGGGCGAAGTCGATGTCGTTGTCCAGCCCGTCGTCCGGGCTCGTGGTCCACGACTCGACGTCCATCTTCCTGGCCACCGCCACGCTGGCCAGCAGCCGCGAGTCGTACCCGCCGCTCACCGGCACCAGCACCCGCTCGTACGGCTTGAGCGCGTCGTGCAGCAGCGCGACCAGGTCGCCGCCGGTGACGCCCCGGTCCACCGGCTCCTCCCGCACCCAGCGCGGGGTCCGCCGGTCGACGCGCAGCCTGCGCGCGCGGCGTGACCAGCTCAGCGCGGTCGCCCCGGGCAGGCGCCGGATCTGGCGGTACGGCGTGTCCTCCAGCAGCGGGTAGGTCAGCCGGAGGATCGCCGCCCACGCCTCCCAGTTCACCTCGTACGGCCGCCGGGCCAGCGCGAGGAGCGGCTCGATGAGCGAGGAGAAGTAGACAGCCTCCCCGTCCTGCAGGTAGTAGACGTCGACCAGGCCGAGACCGCCCGTGTGCAGGCTCACGGTGTCCGGCTCGTCCACCAGGCCCGGGGTCTCGTACGTCTCCGCGACCCGCAGCCACGCGTTCGCCCGGGGCTCGCCCCCGGTCTCCGGCCGCCGGTCGCCCCACGCGTACTCGGTCGTCCGCTCGCCCGTGGCGTACGGCGCCAGGGGAGCCGAGGCGAGCAGCGCGGCCTCCGGGGCGCTGTGCACGCCCTGCACGGCGGGCCCCGACCGCGCCAGCAGGTCGAGCTTGGCCTGCTCGAAGGGCCCGACGGCCCCGCAGACGTACGGCCTGGCCTGGAATCGCGGCCACTCACCCTTGCGCACGGTTTGCCCTCCCTTGAACCGCAGCCGAGTCTACGGACCTCGGGCCGGCCGGGGGACCGGAGTCCGTCACGGCCGCGGGCGGGAGCGGTGGCCGCCCGGCATCGGCCGGACGAACGAAATGGGCTTCCTTTAATACCCCGCCAACAGGCGCCGGTTTCGCGCCGACGTGAGGGCGTGACAATCGAAAGATAACAGAGGGTGATATTCCGCATGTGAGTGTATATATAGATGAAATGTAGATGATCACCCCTTGATCGCTAACTTGGCGCTGTTATACGTTTTTGAAGGTTTGCCGACCTTTGCCGGTGAATGCTGTTTTGCGGGACTGCTCCACCGCGCTCTGAACGTGACGAAGGTGTCGCCGAGAGAGGGCGTTTCCACCCTCTGGCCGATCTCAATCCGATCGTCATTGCACACGAGGCAGAGCACATGCGCCAGTGGAACTACTACTACTCGCAGACCAAATTCTGGCCGACATTCCTCGTGTACTACCTCTCGCAGCCCACCGACCCCTGTGAGAACGTTTATGAAAGACAGGCGGATGCGATGGGCAACACGTATCACTGCTAGGAGACTGGAACGTAAAATGCGCGATCCCCGCCGACGCGGCGTCGTTTATGCCCTGCTCGTCTCGTCGATCTGTCTGCTCGCCTCGACAGCGTGCGTCGCGCGATTCGGCGACGACCTGCCACGACCGGTGGGGATCGGCCGCGCTGCCGACGGAAGCCTGTGGTTCGTCGTCACCTTGTGCTCCGGCGAGCGACTCTCCTCTTTCAGCGTCGCCGACCGCCGGACGCTCAAGCCTATTTGGAAGGTCTCGAAGCCGACCGGCGCAGTGGAGCAGGGTGGCGAGATAACAGTGGGCGACGCGACCGGTTTCAAGACCCTCGAAATACCGTTGAAGTCGCCCATTCCGCCAAACGTCCTCGCCACGGCTCGGCTGACGGACGGGTTCGAGCTCCAGGTGTCCTTCCTGCAAGACCAGGTGCCGCGGGAGCTCGCCGAAACGAGCCAGGTTCTAGACGGCATGCGGGAGAAGGTCTCACTAGAGGAGTTCCAGCGGGATGTCGAGAGGCGATACTGCTAGCCCGGCCGGTGGCGGCCCCACGGGAGCATGCGGCAAGTCGGCCGGCGAGCTCCATGTGGACGAACCCCTACCTCGACACCGACGACGCGGCCCTGCCGGTTCTCCGGCACCGCGTCGACCTCGGCCTTGTCCTCGGTGCTGGGCTAACTTGCCTCCCGGAAGGGCTGGAACTGCACGCTGAGCCGTACCTCGAGGGCTTCGGCGAGGCGTTCCAGCATGGGAATCGTGGGCATGGTGCCGCCGGCCTCGAAGCGGGCCACCGCGGGTTGTTTGAGGCCTGCGCGAGCCGCCAGCTCCGTCTGCGTCAGGCCGAGCTCCTCGCGCCGCCGCCGCACCGCGTCGCCGAGTTCGAAGCGGAGGCGAGCGGCCTCGTAGGCGGCTCCGGCGCCGGCGCGATTCATGATCTCAGAGCGCTTGTCCGACCATGCCCTGCGCTCGCTCAAGTCGATCACTCCTCGTCTGCCGTGTGCGCTTCCGTGACGCATCGCCGCATGGCCCGTACGGCTCGCTCGATCTCTGACCTCTCCCGCATCCGCTGCTTGCGGAAGACCGTGGTCATAACAGGGACGTTATAGTCAAGGCAAGCCCCCTGTCTCTCGGATCGGCAACAAGCCGGTGGGAATCGAGTGGGAGTCCTCTGGAGACGCCGGCCCGGCCGGCCGTGGTCGGGGGCGATTGACGAGGGCGGCTGAGCGACGACAGCGGGTCTTACGCTCGCGGGCCTCGAAAAGTCGCGTCTCCCCAGGTCACACTGCCTTTGTGGAGCGATGGTCGCGTGATCGGTGGCCGTTTGGTCGCTGGTGTCATGGTCGTTTGGCCGCAAGGTCCGTGGCGATCTGGTCGCGAGGTTCGTGGGCCACCGGTCGCGGGGGGATGTGGCGGACGGGGCGGACGAGGCCGTGACTCTGCCTGAGAGCGATCAGGGTGTTCTGCGAATATTGTGACTCTGGTCCTGAAGGTCTACCGCGGAGTCACCCCCTATGAGCGAGGTAAGCGAGCCGGCAGCCGGACAGCCCGAGCGGAGCGACCCGGCGGCGCTGCGGCAGGCGCTGGCGGAGGCGGTGGAGCGGGCCTCCGGCGCGGCGGAACTGGCCCGGCTGATCACGGACTACCAGCGGCGGCTGGAGGAGGTGGCGCGCTCGGAGGCCGAGGCGCTGACCAAGATGCGTGAGGCCGAGGCGCGGCTGAAGACCGTCGAGCGGCAGAACGCGCAGCTCGCCAAGCAACTCGCGGAGCAGAAGTACCAGACCGAGGTCGCCAACTGGAAGCTCGCCTCGCTCCAGGACAGCCGGTGGAGCAAACTCGGCGACGCGATCCACAGCAAGAAGCCCGGCACGGTGGCCAGGACGCTCAAGGCGCCGGTCAGGAAACGCCCCGCGCCCAAGCGCTCGGACTTCAAGCCGGAGATCCCCGCCGTCCCCGAGGTGAAGGCGGCCCCCGCGGCGCCCGAGCCCAAGGCTCCGCAGGTCTCCGCGCCGCTCGCCGAGTCGTTCGTGGTCCCCAAGGGCCCGACGGCCCGGCCGTACATGACGGTCGCCGCGATCGTGGACCGGCAGACCGAGGCGCTCCTGCGGTACGAGTGGCGGCTGGTGACCAACTTCGGCCCGGACAACTGGGAGGCCATGCTCGACCAGCAGCGGCCGCACGTGCTGTTCGTCGAGTCCGTACGGCCCGGCCCCCGGCAGGGCAACGGCGGGCGCTGGCTGGAGGCGCTGGCCGGCGAGACGCGTGCGCTGCGCGACCTGGTGGCGGCCTGTCACAAGCGGGGCGTCAAGACGGTCTTCTGGCACTCCGGCGGCGCGGTGTCGCGGGCCGTCCCGGCGGCCGAGCACTTCGAGTACGTGCTGGCCACCACGGAGGCCCGCGCCCGCGAGTGGCGGTCGGCGCTGCGCCACGACCGGGTCGGCGTGCTCCCGCTTGCGATCCAGCCCCGCGTGCACAACCCCATCCCCGCCGAGGGCGGCAGGACCGGGGAGATCGTCACGCTCGGCACGGTCACCCCGCCCGCCGGCGGCGCGGCCTGGCAGCCGCTGGCCGGCCAGGGCGACGACAAGACGGCGTACGACGACGTGCTGACGGCCTACCGGCGGCCGGCCCTGGTGATCGCGGGCGCCGACGCCGAGCCGAGGGTGATAGGGGAGGTCGCGGCCTGCGGCACCCCGGTGCTCCAGGTGCGGGCCGGGGCCAAGGGCGAGGAGATCCTCGCGGCGGCCGAGATCCTCATGGCCGACGAGGGACGGCTGGCCAGGGAGGCCCATCTCGCCTGGCGGGCCCGCGCCGGCGTCACCCCGTTGCTCGACCCGATCCTCGACACCCTCGGCGTGCCGAGCGTGCGGGGCAGCGGCGTGATCACGGCGATCACCGCCGTCTCCGACCCGGCCGAGCTGGACCGCCTGCTCGCCCAGGTCACCCGTCAGATCGAGCGGCCCGGTCAGATCGTGATCGTGGCGGACGGCCTGGACGCGGGTCTGGTGGACAAGACGGTCCGCCAGGCGTGCCCGGACCTCGACGTCGTGGTCCGCGCCACGCGGGAGCCGGTCACTCGGGGCGCCGCCCTCGACCGCGCCGTCCGGCTCGCCGACGGCGACTACGTGGCCGTGCTCGACGCCAGGGACCTGTACGGCGAGCACTACCTGGCCGACCTCGTCCGCCACTTCGCCTCCACCGACGCCGAGGTGCTGGGGAAGGCGTCGTTCTACGCCCACCTGCCGGGGACGGGCGCGACGCTGCTGCGCCAGCCGGAGGCCGAGCACCGGTTCCTCCCCGAGGTGGTCGGGGGCACCGTCCTGGCCCGCCGTCAGGTCCTCACCGAGCTCGGCTTCGCCGACGTCTCCGAGGAGTGGGGCGAGGTCCTGATGCGGCAGTGCCGTACGGACGGGGTGCGGGTCTACTCGGCCGACCGCTACTCCTACGTCTGCGTCCGCGACTCGGCCGAGGGCTCGCTGCTCGGTTCGGCGCGCATGGAGGGATACGTCCCGGCCGAACCCCTCGCCCTGCTCTAGATGTTCCGTCCACGGACCTCTCGGGTGGCGCTCAGGGCGCCGTGCGGCCGTCCGGCTGGAGGGGTGCGATGTTCTTCGGGCCGCGCAGGGCGACGTAGAGGAGCAGCGCGGCCATGACGGCGGCGCCGATCCACATGGCCTGCTGCCAGCCGTCGACGAAGGACTGCTGTGCCGCGTGGATCAGGCCCTGGGCGTGGCCGCCGGTCTTGGGCGCGACCTCGACGGCGTTGGCGATGCCTTCGCGGGCGGTGTCCGCGGCGCCGGCGGGGATGCCGTCGAGCCTGCCGTCGATGGCACTGCGGTAGCCGTTGGCCAGGAGCGCGCCGAGCATGGCGACACCGAGAGCGGTGCCGAACTCGCGGGTGACATCGTTGAGTGCGGAGGCGACACCTTGCTTCGCGCGGGGCAGTGAGCTGGTGATGGCCTCGGTGGAGGGCGTCATCGACAGCCCCATGCCGATGCCCATGGCGAGCATGCCGGCCAGGATGGACAGGTAGCCGCCGTCGACGGACATGAACAGGGCCATCAGGGCCAGGCCGAGGGTGGCCAGGGCGACGCCCACGGTCATGGTGGAGCGGGCGCCGATCTTGGCGGCCATCTTCGGGGCCAGGCCCGAGGTCATCATCATCATGACGGCCATCGGCATCATCGCCACGGTGGACATCAGTCCGGACCAGCCGAGTACGGCCTGGAAGAACGGGAAGAGCACGACGGCGATACCGGCCTGGACGCCGAAGACGACCAACAGGGTGATCGAGCCGCCGGCCAGGCCCCGCTCACGGAAGAGACGTACGTCCAGCAGGGACGCGTCGCGGCGCTGCAGCTCCCAGGCCACGAAGGCGATGGCGGCGATGACACCCACGGTCAGGCTGATCAGGGTGATGGGGGCGGTCCAGCCGCGCTCGGGGCCTTCCTGCAGGACGAAGATGAGACCGATCACGGCGATGGTGGAGACCAGCGCACCGATGGTGTCGAAGGAGTGGGTGGAGCGTTCGCGGGAGTTGGGCACTGATTTCAGAGTCATCGCCAGCGCGACGACGACCAGGACCACGGGCAGCACGAACAGCAGGCGCCAGTCGGCGACGTCGACCAGCAGGGCGGAGAGAAACATGCCCAGGATGCCGCCGCCTCCGGCGACACCGGTCCACACACCGATCGCCTTGCCGCGTTCCTCCTCGGGGAAGGTGGAGGTGATGACGGCCAGTGTGATCGGCATGATCATCGCAGCGCCGATACCGGCGGCCACGCGGGCGCCGATCATCACCGCGGCCGACGGGGCGAGTCCCGCGACGACGCCGGCGGCGCCGAAGATGATCAGTCCGGTGATCAGCATGGGCTTGCGGCCCAGCCGGTCACCGATCGCGCCGAGCGGCAGCAGCAGGGCGGCCAGGGCGAGGGTGTAGGTATTGATGATCCACAGAACGGTGCTCTGCGAGGCGCCGAACTCGACGGCCATGTGAGTCTGGGCGACGTTCAGCCCGGACACCGAGGCGATGACAGCCATCAACGCGATGGAGACGGTGATCAGGATCGCGCGCAGCCGGCGCGCATCCGGCGCACCCCCGCCGCTTGCCGGCGCGGCCGCCTGAGGAGGCTGATTGGTACTCATGGTTTCCTTCCGAACAAGGGCATGCAGGATCAGCGCCGGGACAGAGCCGGTCGCCGGGTCGGTGAGGTGGGGACTTGCTCACCGCGTGGACCGCCGGATGGCGGGCGCGCGGTTCTTCGACAGCAGGGCTTCGGTGTCAGCCGGTGGTCTTGTGCGCGGCGGCGAGCCCGGCGTCGGTGTCGCGGTGGCCGGCAGGGCATTGATGTGAGAGCCGGCCAGAGCGCCGCCGTCGTCGTTGACACGTTAACCCCGCGTTGCATAAGAGGCATAGCATGTTGCTTATGACGCAAGAAGATCGGCAGCTGGAAAGCCTCGTACGCAAACGGATCCGCGCGCTGCGCGTCGCACAGGGCTGGTCGCTGGAGGAGCTGGCCACGCGCGCCAACCTCAGCCAGTCGTCACTGAGTCGTATCGAGAACGGTCAGCGCCGCCTGGCCCTGGACCAGCTGGTCACCCTGGCCCGCGCACTGGACACCACTTTGGACCAGCTCGTGGAGAACGCCGCCGACGACGTCGTCATCAGCCCGATGATCGACGGCACCCACGGCCTGATGCGCTGGCCCATAAAGGGCGACCCCGGTATGAGCGCGATGCGTCAGCGGATGACCGACCCGCCGCCCGACAATCCGGCCCGCATGCGCGCCCACCCCGGCCGCGAATGGCTGGTGGTGCTGTCCGGCACCGCCGTCCTCATGCTTGGTCACCGGCGCTATCGCATCGAGACCAACCAGGCCGCAGAGTTCCCCACCATGATGCCGCACGCCATCGGCGCCGAGGGCGGACCGTGCGAGATCCTGGGCATCTTCGACCGCGACGCCCGCCGCGGTCACCAGAAGGACGCCGGCGCCGACGGCTCCGAAGCCGCCTGCGGAGGCGCCCAGGCTCCCTGCGAATAGCGGGCCCTTGTCGTGCCGGAGGCCCGCGGCGCGGCGGGCGATATTGCGTGCCGGGCAGCGAATCACGCGACCTTCTTGCGTCTTCCGCAAGCGGTCATGCGGAACGCGCATGAAGGGCTTACGGTGGTGCCATGACCCCAATGCATCAGCACACCCCCCATCACGGACAAAGCGGTCACCACCCCGACCACGACCATGGCGGCCTCCAAACGCACGGCGATGGCGGTCAGGCGGAGATCCTCGATCTGGACGCCGAGGTGCTCGCCGAGCACATAGCGTCCATCACCGCCTGGCTGCCGCTGAAGAGCGAGCCGCGGCAGATCGTGGACCTGGGCTGCGGTACCGGCGCGGGCACCTTCGCGCTCCTCGATCGCTTCCCCTACGCGCACGTCACCGCCGTCGACACCTCGACCGGGCACCTCCGGCTCCTGCGCGAGAAGGCATGCGCCCGCGGTGTCGAGGGACGCGTACACACCGTGCAGGCCGACCTCGACACCGACCACTGGCCCGACCTCGGCACGCCGGATCTGGTGTGGGCCTCGGCCTCGATGCACCACATGGCCAACCCCGGCCGCGCCCTCCGGAGCGTCCGCGAACTGCTCGCCCCCGGTGGCCTGTTCGCCGTCGTCGAGCTCGCGGGCTTCCCCCGCTTCCTGCCCGCCCACGCCCCGGAGAACCGGCCTGGCCTCGAAGAGCGCGCCCATGCCGCGACCGACAGTTTCCACGCCGAGCACGTTCCGCACCGCGGCGCCGACTGGGGCCCGCTACTGATAGCCGCCGGCTTCACCGTCGAGGACGAGCGCACCATCACCGTCAACATCGAAGGTGAGCGCAGCGAAGCGATCGGCCGCTACGCCTACGGCAGCCTGCAGCGCATCCGCGGCGTCGCCGCACCCGCCCTCAGCCCCGAGGACCTCGCCGCACTCGACGAGCTTCTGGACCCCAACAGCCCGAACAGCCTCCTGCATCGCGAGGATCTCGTCGTACGCACCGAGCGCACCGTCTGGGCCGCGCGCCGCGCCTGACGCACAGTGCGCGGCGCTGAGGGGCGCCGCCGTTCAGGGCGAGGTCGAGCACGGCCATGCCACTCGGTGGCATGTGCCAGCAAGGCGCACCTTCTGCCGGGCTAGACTGGCCGCGATGACGACCACAGCCGTCCCGGCCGATCACCTTCGGCTGCGTGAGCGTAAGAAGCTGCGCACCCGCCGGGCGCTGGTCGACGCGGCCTTGGAACTGTTCACCGAGCGGGGGTTCGAGGCGACGACCCTCGAGGACCTGTGCGCGGTCGTGGAGGTCTCCAAGCGCACCTTCTTCCGCAACTTCGCCGGCAAGGAAGACGTCGCGCTGACGCCCGCGCAGGACATGTGGGCTGCGTTCCTCGACGAGCTGGAGCGGTGCGAGCCCGACGCGGGACGCCCGGTCATGGAGATGGTGCAGGACTGTCTGCTAGCCGCCGTCGGACGGATGACCGCCGGCGACTGGGCGCGCCAGGTCCGGCTCGGCGAGCTGCTGGCCGCCCGGACCCCCTCGATGAGGGCGTACGGCCTGCACTTGTGCGACCGCACCACCCGTGAGGCGCTCGCGATCCTGCGCCGTCGTCTCGACCTGGGCGGTGTGGACGACCTGCGGGCGAGGTTCGTGCTCGACCTGCTCGTCGCGGCCTGGCGCGGCGCTCTGGAGTCCTGGGCGTCCCTGCCGGGGGAGCCCGCGTCCGGGGATCTGACCGCGTGCCTGCGTGCGGCGTTCGCCGCGATCCCCGGGTGTCTCACGCTGACCGCCGCGCCGAAGGCGTGATGATCATGGAGGCGCTGCGCGGCGTCCTCGGCGCGCCGCCGATGCCGCAGGGGTCGTGGGAGCGGGAGGCGCGATTCGTCTCCACCGCTGCGCTCCGGGGAACGGCGGAGCCCCCGGCCAAGGCGGCGGAGCGGCTCGCGTCACGGCTGCGCGCGGTGCCCGGGATCCGGCGGGTGGACGTCCGGCCGAACGGCTTCCTCGTCATCGGGGTCGCCGCGCCGGGAGAGATCGTCGACGAGGTCCTGGCCGCCCCGATCGCCGTGTCCCCGCCGCCGGCGTCCTGCGCGGCGCCGTGGCCGGACTTCCCCCGCACGTGGGACAACCCCGGTTTCGCCGTGCGGTACGCGTACGTGCGGGCGGGAGCCGTACGGCGATGGGCGCGTGACCTCGGCGTGCCGGCCCGCGCGGCGGTGCCGCCCGAGCTCCTCGACGGCCCGTTCGACCGGGCCGTGCTGCGGGTCCTGGCCGAGCTGCCGAGCAGGAGGGAGAGCCGCGATCCCGGGTGGGCGGCGTACCTCGAACGGCTGGCCGAGGTCTACCACGCGGCCGTCGAGCGCGCGTCCCCGATCCCCAGGGGCGACGAGGCGCCGTCGGAGGTCCACGCGGCCCGGGTGCGGATGGGGGAGGCGGTGCGCCGGGTGCTCGGCGAGGGGCTGGCGGAGCTCGGCGTCGCGCCGCCCGGCAAAATCTGAACCAAATGGGACGATCGCCGGAAGCAATGCCGTATATGACCTGCGGATCTGAATATCTTCCTTCGGGGTCGTCTCGCAGGTTGAACAGCGGGCGCGAGTGAATCGCAGGGTCGGCTAGCCTCGTTCGGGTGAGTCGATTCGCCCACCCTGCCGGCGACCTGCACGCCGCCTCAACTATCGTCGCCGTCACCGCCGGACTGCCCGAGGAGCGTCCGCCGCACGTGCCCGCCGACCTCAACGCGCTCGAACCGGCCATCTGGCCGCGAACGTCCGGCCGGGCCGACGGTGCCCTCACGATCGGCGGAATCGACGCCCGTGACCTGGCGAAGGAGTTCGGCACGCCTCTGTACGTCATCGACGAGGAGGACTTCCGCTCACGCTGCCGCGAGTACCGGTCCGCCTTCCACGACGGCGAGGTCCACTACGCCGCCAAGGCGTTCCTGTGCCGCGAGGTCGCCCGCTGGATCGACCAGGAGGGCCTCGGCCTCGACGTGTGCAGCGCGGGCGAGCTCGCCGTCGCGCTCAGCGTGGGCTTCCCGCCCGAGCGCATCACGATGCACGGCAACAACAAGTCGCTCGCCGAGCTGGAGAAGGCCGTCCAGGCCGGCGTGGGCCACATCGTGATCGACTCGTTCGAGGAGATCGCCCGCCTCGGCTTCCTCGCCGACAAGCACGGCGTGCGGCCGAAGGTGATGATCCGGGTGACCGTGGGCGTCGAGGCGCACACCCACGAGTTCATCGCGACCGCTCACGACGACCAGAAGTTCGGCCTGTCGCTGAGCAGCGGCGCCGCCGCCGAGGCGGTGCGGCGCATCCTCGCGCTGCCGCAGCTCGAACTGGTCGGCCTGCACTCCCACATCGGGTCGCAGATCACCGACACCGGCGGCTTCGAGGTCGCGGCCCGCCGCCTGGCCCGGCTGCTGGTCGAGATCAAGGAGGAGCACGACGTCGTGCTCCCGGAGCTGGACCTCGGCGGCGGGTACGGCATTCCCTACGTGGTGGGCGACGAGTCCCTGGACGTCAAGGTGATCGCGGACGGCCTGCGGGAGATCGTCACGAAGGTGTGCGAATCGGCCGGGCTGCCCGTGCCCCGGCTCACGGTCGAGCCGGGCCGGTCGATCGCCGGAGTGTCCGGCGTCACCCTCTACGAGGCCGGTACCGTCAAGGACGTGGAGGGCCTGCGCACCTACGTGAGCGTCGACGGCGGCATGAGCGACAACATCCGCACCGCCCTCTACGGCGCCGACTACACGGCCGTGCTCGCCTCCCGCGTGAGCCAGGCGGCGCCGATGCTGTCGCGCCTGGTGGGCAAGCACTGCGAGAGCGGCGACATGGTCGTGCGCGACCTGTACCTGCCGGGCGACCTGGCCCCCGGCGACCTGATCGCCGTCGCCGGCACCGGTGCCTACTGCCGGTCGCTGGCCAACAACTACAACTATCTGCCCAAGCCCGCCGTCGTCGCGGTGTCCAACGGCCAGGCGCGGGTCATCATCCGCAGGGAGACCGAGGACGACCTGCTCAGGGGGCAGCTGTGACCGGCCGCTCCGGACAGTCCGGCGGCGAAGCGAGGAGGGGTCGTGAGTAAAGCCAAACCGGCGCTCAGGGTCGCGCTGCTGGGCTGCGGCGTCGTCGGGTCGCAGGTCGTGCGTCTGCTCCACGAGCAGGCCGACGACCTGGCCGCCCGTGTCGGCGCCCCGCTGGAGCTGGCCGGCGTCGCCGTGCGCAGGCTCGGGCGCAAGCGGGACGCCAACGTGGACCCCGCGCTGCTCACGACGGACGCGGAGGGCCTGGTCACCCGCGACGACGTGGACATCGTCGTCGAGGTGATCGGCGGTATCGAGCCCGCCAGGTCGCTGATCCTCGCCGCGATGGCGCACGGCAAGTCCGTGGTGAGCGCCAACAAGGCGCTGCTCGCCGAGGACGGCGCGACGATCCACCGCGCCGCCCGCGAGAACGGCGCCGACCTGTACTTCGAGGCGAGCGTCGCCGGGGCGATCCCCCTGCTGCGCCCCCTGCGCGAGTCGCTGGCCGGTGACCGGGTGCGCCGCGTGCTGGGCATCGTCAACGGCACGACCAACTACATCCTCGACAAGATGGACTCCTCCGGCGCCTCGTTCAACGACGCGCTGGAGGAGGCCCAGGCACTCGGGTACGCCGAGGCCGACCCGACGGCCGACGTCGAGGGCTTCGACGCCGCGGCCAAGGCGGCGATCCTGGCCGGCATCGCCTTCCACAGCCGGGTGACGGCCGCCGACGTGCACCGCGAGGGCATCACGGAGATCACCGCGGCCGACGTCGCCTCGGCCAAGGGCATGGGGTACGTCATCAAGCTGCTGGCCATCTGCGCCCGCTCCGACGACGGCCGGTCGGTCGGCGTCCGCGTGCACCCCGCCATGATCCCAAGGTCGCACCCTCTGGCGGGGGTGCGTGAGGCGTACAACGCGGTCTTCGTGGAGGCCGAGTCGGCCGGGCGGCTGATGTTCTACGGCGCGGGCGCGGGCGGCGCGCCCACCGCCAGCGCCGTGCTGGGCGACATCGTCGCCGTGGCGCGCAACCGCCTCGCCGGCACCCGCGGGCCGGAGGAGTCGACGTACGCCGACCTCAAGGTCCACCCGATGGGCGACAGCGTCACGCGCTACCACGTGTCGCTGGACGTCGCGGACAAGCCGGGTGTGCTCGCCCGTGTCGCCGACATCTTCGCCACGCACGACGTGTCGATCCAGACGGTGCGGCAGGAGGGCCGTGGCGACGACGCCCAGCTCGTGCTGGTGACCCACCGGGCCAGCGACGCCGCCCTGTCGGGCACGATCAAGGACCTGCGCGACCTGAACATCGTCCGCGCGGTCGCGAGCGTCATGCGGGTCGAGGGCGACGACACGCCCTGACGCCCGGGACGTTCCCCGGCGCTCTGTCCCGGACCTCAGATGCGGCGGCGCCGCCGTCGGAATCGACGGCGGCGCTCACCACGACGGGTTCAGGCCGTCAAAGGGCGACCTTCGCAATCTGGTCGACGTAGTTCTCGGTGAGCCAGACGTTGTCGTCGGGCCCGCTGGTGATGTCGAAGGGCCCGGCGAGGCTGGTCGGCATGTAGTACTCGATGATGATTCCCGAGGTGGTGACGGTGGCCGCCGCGTTGCCGAGTTGCTCGGCCACCCACAGCCTGCCGTCAGAGCCGCTGGTGATGCCCCAGGGGAAGGCGTTGGGGTCGGGCAGTGCGTGCTCGGTGAAGTCGCCGTCCGTGGTGACGGAGCCGACCTTCCCGTTGGCGTCGGCGTACCACATGTCGCCGTCCGGCCCGGTGGTGATCCCTATGGGCGTCGCCCCCGAGGAGGGGATGGCGAACTCGGTGATGTCCCCGTCCGGGGTGATCTGGCCGATCTTGCCGACGAACGACTCGGTGAACCACAGGTTGCCGTCGGGACCGGTCGTGATGCACATCGGGTAGGCGTCGGCGGTCGGCAGGGCGTACTCCGTGATGGTCCCCGAGGTGGTGATCCGGCCGATCTTGTTGCCAATCGTCTCGACGAACCACAGGGCGCCGTCGGGACCTGCGGTGATGCCCCAGGGGTAGGACCCCGAGCTGGGCAGCGCGTACTCCGTGATGACGCCGGAGGTGGTGATCCGCCCGATCTTGTCGCCGGTCGCCTCGGTGAACCACAGGGCGCCGTCCGGCCCGGTGGCGATGTGCCCCGGCTCGGCGTCGTCGGTCGGCACGGCGAACTCGGTGAAGTCGCCGCCGGTGGTGACGCGTCCGATGTTGCCGGCGTAGTTCTCCGTGAACCACAGCGCGCCGTCGGGACCCGAGGTGATGCCGACGGGCCCGGACGTATGGGTGGGAGTGTCCATCTCCGAGACCGTGGGGACCCGCGCCGCCTCGCCGGAGCCGGACGACCTGGGCCGCGGGCGCGGCGGGTGGACGGGACACCGCATGTGCCGGTGCTCCGGCATCCGCTTCAGCTTCTGGCAGATCCGCACCCACGGCGGCGGCGGCTTCGGACGCTCGCCCGGCCCGGCGGCGGCACCGGCGGGCAGGCCGGTGAACAGGGGCACGGCCGTCGCCAGGGCCAGCGCCATCGCCGCGAGCGGGCGGCGGAGGTGTCGTGAGAAGCGGGGCATGGCATTCCTTCGGCTGAGGAGCGACACGAGACGCCGGATCGGAAGCCGTGCCGCCGGCCCGGCGGGCCTCACTATGGCCGACCTGCCTGACCGGCGGCCGAGCCGCCGCGTCCGTGGCGGGTCACGAGACCCCCAACTCCTGTACGGAGCGGGGACGACGGTCAGGCGACCGAGTGCGTGATGGTCCCGGTGTAGACGCCGGCGGCGGCGTTGGACGGGATGGTGATGACCAGGGTGGGCTGCCAGCTCGTCGACATCGGCGTGGCCTGCTTGCGCCCGCTGAACGCGGTGACCGGCGAGGTGAGGGCCACCCGGCTGGCCGCGGTGGGCTGACCGGGGTTGCGGGTGCCCACTCCCGACGACGCGGTGACCGGTCCCGACCAGTAGGAGACGTTCGCCGTCGTGATCGTCTGCGTGGGCGTGCCGCTGCCGGTGGTGAAGTTCGTGGCGGACACGGTCGCCGTCCACGGAGGGATTCCCGCCCTGGAGTCGGCCACGGTCACCGTGCCCATGGAAGCGCTCAGCGTGCCGCCCTGCGCGACGCTGCCGAGGTTCACCGAGCCGGGCACGGTGATCGTCAGCGGGTCGGCCCGCAGGGGGACCAGCGCCGTTCCCGTGTCGGCCTGCGCCGCCGGCGCGAGGCCGGGCACGGCGGACAGCGAGGTGGGCAGCGCGACCGGCGCAGCGATCGACGCGGCCAGCGTCGCCGTCACGATCACGCCCGCAACGACCTGCCGCATGTCTGGCCTTCCTCGTCGCCGTGCCGTCTGTCCGCCGCGCGGCCGATCTTTCCTGTGAACGACCCACGGCAGGTTAGGGCACCGGGGCGGCTCCAGGCCGCCGCCACGCCGGGAGCAGCCGTGACCGTGGAGATCGGGTCCCACGTCTCCGTCCGTCGTCATCTGATCACAAAGGGTCTCCAGACACCGGCCTCGCGACCGTGTCGTAAGCCCAGGACCGGCCAGGATGTCACCGACCAAGGCTCGAAACAGCGCATCGACGGGGGAGATCGGCTGTGTGTAAGAGGAATGTCGCCGCGCCGTCGGCGATCGCGGCAGCGCTGGCGCTGTCGGCCGCGCTGACCGTGGCGTCGACGGCGACGCCCGCCGGAGCGGGCACCTGTCCCGCATCCACGACCTGTCCCACGACCGTCACCTTCACCGTCAACGCCCCCGACGGCCTGACGATCACCGTGCCTGACGGTCCCGCGAACATCGGCGCCAACGTGCCGGGGAACCAGATCACTGGTCAGCTCGGCGATGTCACGGTGTCCGACCAGCGCGCCACGCTCACCGCGACCTGGGTGGCCACGGCGTCCGCGACCAGTTTCACCACCGGCGGCGGCGGCGCGGCCGAGACCATTCCCAACACCGCCGTCTCCTACTGGTCGGGCCCGGCGGCGAGCACGACCGGCACCGGCACCTTCGTGCCGGGGCAGCCCAACGCGGCGGCGGCCGTGACGCTGGACGTGCCGCGCACCGCCTTCAGCAAAACGACCGGCGCGGGTGACAACTCGGCGATCTGGAACCCCACCATCGTGGTCAACGTCCCCGCCCAGGCGGTGGCGGGCCTCTACACCGGCACGGTGAACCACTCCGTTGCCTGACCGCGCAGCCCGCAGGATCATCGCCTCCGGCCTGCTCGCGATCGTGTCGCACGCCGCGGCCGTCACGCCGGCGGCGGCCGACGGCGGCGCGCGCCGGCAGGAGAGGTTCGGCATCCGCCTTCTGGAGATTCCCGAGAACCGCCTGGACGATCCGCGCTCGCACGCGTTCATCGTCGACCACGTGAATCCCGGCACCACCTTCACCCGGCGTCTCGAGGTCTTCAGCACCTCGTCGCGACGGCAGCACGTGAGCCTGTACCCCGCGGCCGCCCGGGTGGGCGAGACGGGGTTCGCGTTCGCCCCCGCCCGCACCGCCAACGAGCTGACCTCCTGGATCACGCTGGACCGGTCGGCGGTGGACCTGCCGCCGCGCGGCCGCGTCCCGGTGACGGCCACCGTCGCGGTGCCGGCCACGGCGGTCAAGGGCGAGCGGTACGCCGTCATCTGGGCGGAGATCTCCTCGGCCTCGCCCGGCCCGGCAGGCAACGTGGCGCTCGTCAACCGGGTGGGCGTCCGCACCTACCTGGACGTGGGCCCGGGCGGCGAACCGCCGACGAGCTTCCGGATCGGCGGGGTGACCGCCGGGCGCACCGTCGACGGGCAGCCGCGGCTCGTGGCCGAGGTCGGCAACACGGGGGAGCGGGCCGTCGACCTGGAGGGCGAGGTGCGGCTGTCGGAGGGGCCGAGCGCGCTCAGCGCCGGGCCCTTCCGCGGCACCCGCGCCGTCACCCTGCCTCCCGGCGGTCACGGTCAGGTGGCCGTGCTGCTGGGTCACGACCTGCCCGCGGGGCCCTGGCGGTTCCGGCTCACCCTGCGCAGCGGCCGCGTCAGCCGTACGGCCACCGGGACGATCACCTTCCCCACGGCCGGAGAACCCGCGGCGGCGGCGAACGACCCGAGCGTGCCGGCCCTCGTCGCCTGCGCCGCCGCGGCCGTCGCCGCCATGGTCCTCCTGGTCGTGAACCTGCGCCGGTTCCGCCGCCGCCCCCTGGACGGTGAAGCGGCCTGACCCGCCATGCCGTGCCTCGCGGCGGCGTGGACGGGGTGGACGCGGCGGGTCAGCGCCCCGCCAAGGCCTTCCGGACGGCGTCCAGGGCCTCCTCCTCGGAGGCCCCGAGCCGGCGGACCACGGCCGCGAACTCCTCGGCCGCCTCGCGCAGGCGCAGGAGGCCGCCCTCGGCGGCGAGGTCGGTGATCGTCGCCGTACGGCCCCGGCGCAGTTCCACCAGGCCCTCGTCGCGAAGCTGCTGGTAGCCGCGGAGCACGGTGTGCAGGTTGATGCCGAGCGCGGCGGCGACGGCGCGCGCCGAGGGCAGCTTGTCGCCGGGGACCGCCGCGCCCCTGGCGACCGCCGCGCGCACCGAGGCCGCCACCTGGTCGGCCAAGGGCTGGGCGGAGGACGGGTCGACGACGATCAGCATCCGGTGGTTCCCCGTGCCCGGGTGAGCGCCCCGTTCACCAGCGCCGCGGCCGTCTCCGCGTCCCGGGTCGAGTACAGGAACTCCCGGCCGTCGGTGAGCCGGAGGGCCAGCACGGGACCACGCCCGCTCACGTATCCCCACCCCTTGCTGCCGCCGATCAGGCCGCCGGGGCCCGTTCCGGATCCCCTCGACCGCACCGCGGCAAACAGTACCGCGTCGTACGGCAGGGCCCGCCGCAGGCCGCCGAGCCAGGGCAGGCTCACCTCCACGCCCCGGCCGTCGACGCGGAGCCGGGTGCGCGTCTGGAGGACCAGGAAGACCCCGAGGAGCGCCGCCATCGTGGGGGGTTGCCAAGAGGACGAGAAGTGAGGGGCCCAGAACCAGGCCAGGGCGAGGAGGGCCGCGCCCTGAAGCAGCGGAGCGCGGTGCCAGGTGGACACCGCGTAGACGGCCCGCTGGGCCGGCGTGAGCGGCAGTAGGGGCACTCCCGGGGGCGGCGCGGTGCGTGCCCAGGGCGTGGGCGGCAGGGGGCCCGACAGCCACCAGCCCGCGGCGCCTCCGAGAACGGTGGCCACGATTTCGGCCGGTACCTTCCACGACGGCGGGGTCGCGGGCCCCGCGGCATCGATCAGCGCCGTCATCGCGACACCGTTCCCCGTCGCGGCCGAAACGCCCATGGCGACGGAGCACGCGGCCATCCAGCGCTGCAGTTCGGGCCAGCGCCAGTACTGCGCGAACCCCACGAGGAGCGCCACCTCGATGACCCCTGTGTATTGGGCCACCAAGCTCAGCCAGTCATCCCAATCGGGTGCCCATCGCGGCTCCCAGCCGGAGACGTAGGCCCGACCGGGCAGCCGGTCCCGGAAGACGGCATAGAGCAGCAGGAGACCGAGGAGGGCGAGAACTGGTGGCGCGAGGGTCAGGACCAGGCGGCGCGGCCGGCCGGGTCGCCCGGTGTCGTACTGAGGGGGGTAGTACACGGGCCATCTCCAACTGTTTGTATATCACTATAACAATACGAACAGAGCGAGGAAAGCCCGGCTCGCGCTCCTCGGCGGGGCTGCGTACGGTGAGGCGCACCGGCCCACGCGTCGCGGGCTCCGGCGGAGCTGAGGGGCTCGATCCGGTAACGTCCGCGATCATTCGCGCGTCGATCGCGTGCGACGTGCCTAAAGTCACCGAAGTGTTCGCGTCTGTGGGGGAAAGTGTGGTTACGGGCGAGACGGTTCGGACATCCGGCCGGGGCGCGGAGGCGCGCGCGAGGGACTGGCCCAGATGGACGCCGTTGCTCGCGGGGCTGCTGACCGCCTGCGTCGCCATCTCCGGCGCCACGGCGTCGCTGTCGGGCGACGAGGTGGCCACCTACAGCGCCGCGGTGGCCCGGCCGCTGAGCGGCCTGTGGGAGCTCGTACGGCACATCGACGGCCATTTCCTGCCCTACTACCTGCTCGTCCACGTGTGGTCGTTCTTCGGGGAGACCGAGTGGTGGCTGCGCCTGCCCTCGGCCCTGGCGGCCGGCGTGGCGGCCGGTTTCCTGGCCGACCTCGGCCGCAGGCTGGCCGGGCCGCGCGCCGGCGTGCTGGCCGCGGCGCTGTTCGCCGTCCTGCCGTCGGTGTCCTACCACGGCGCGAACGCCCGGCCGTACGCGTTCGCGGCGGCGGCGGCCGTCGTCTCCGCCTGGGCGTTGCACCGCGTGGCCGAGGCGCCCACCGGATCCCGGGTCCGCTGGTACGCGGTGTCGGTGGCGCTGCTCGGCTGCACGCACCTGTTCTCCGTCCTGGTGCTCCCGGCCCAGTTCCTGGCCGCACTGCTCGCCCTGCCCCGGCGTACGTTCCTGACCAGGATCGTCCCCGCGACGGCCGCGGGGTGCGTCCCCGTCGTCGTCCTCGCCCTGGTGGGCTGGGGCGAGCGCCACGCGATCAGCTGGATCCAGCCGCACGGGCCCGACGTGCTGCTGAAGTTCCCCAAGCACGCGGCGGGCTCCGACCTCGCCGGGCCCGCGCTGTTCGCGCTCGCCGTCGTGGGGGTGGTGATCCTGCTGCGCAGGTCGGTCCCCTGGGGGGTGCTCGCCGCCGGCTGGCTGGTCCTTCCGCCGGTGCTGCTGCTCGCGATCGACGCGCTGGTGACCCCGGCCTACGTGGACCGCTACGTGTTCGTCGCGGCGCCCGCCCTGGCGCTGGCGGGAGCGGTGGCCCTGGCCTCGGTCCGCCTGGCCGCCCTTCCCGCCGCGCTGGTCGCCGTGCCCGTCGTCCTGGCCGTCGCGCTGCTGGGACTTCCCGCGCAGGCCGACTACCGGGAGCGCAACGGCCACTACGACGACTTCCCCGGCGCGGTCGGCGTGATCCGGGCGCGGGAACGCCCCGGCGACGCCATCGTGTACGGCCAGAGCCGGCTGCGCACCGGCTTCGTCTACTACGGCCGCGCGGGCCTGCCCGACGACGTGCTGCTCAGGGGGCAGGGCCCGGCCTTCGAGTACGCCGAGCGCGGCGACCTCGCCGAGGCCCTCGCCGGACGCCGCCGCGTCTGGGTGGTCTGGCGGGGGACCAAGCAGTCCGGCCTGACGGGCAAGAAGATCCCTCGGGTGGCCGCCGTCCGCGCGGCCGGATACCGCCTCGCGACGGCCTGGCACTCCGCGGAGTTGCCGGGCCTCACGGTCGCACTCTTCGAGCGCCCGCGCGGCAACGGGTAGCGGCAAAATCTCTGCCTACTGCAAGTAAAGTTTCCCTCTATGCGACTTACGGTGAAGAGACTCGTACCGGCCTGTCTCGTCGCCGCGGCGTCGGTCGCGGGGCTCCAGCATCCGGCCGCCGCTACGGCCCGCGAGACCGTCACCGCGCACGCGGCGGCCCCACAGCCGGAGACCGCGCACGCGGCGCAGCGTGAGGCGCGTGCGGCCGGGGTGCCGACCGTGGTCCTCACCTTCGACGACGGCACGGCCGACCACCTCGCCGCCGCCAGGACGCTGGGAAAGCGCGGTCTCAAGGGCACCTTCTACGTCAACAGCGCGCGGCTCGGCGGCCGCGGTTACCTGAGCGTCGCCGCGCTGCGGACCATCGCCCGCGAGGGCCACGAGATCGGCGGCCACACCCTCGACCACCCGCATCTGTCGGAGCAGTTCGAGGCCGTGCAGCAGACGGAGATCTGCGACGACAGGCGGGCGCTGCTGAAGCTGGGCTTCGACGTGCGGTCGTTCGCCTATCCGTTCGGCGACTTCGACGACGCCACCAAGCTGCTGGCGATGCGCTGCGGCTACACGACCGCGCGCGGCATCAACGGCCTGTACCGGCCCGACAGCTGCCGATCCTGCCCCGTCACCGAGAAGATCCCGCCCGCGGATCTCGCCGACGTGCGCGCCACGAGCCAGACCGGCCTGCCGCGTACGGCCCGCACGCTGCGGGAGTTCGTCACCCGCGCCCAGCGGCAGGGCGGCCGCGGTCTGGTGGTCTTCGTGTTCCACGAGATCAAGGACGACCGTCGGGACAGGTACGCGACGGCGCCCAAGGAGTTCGCCGCCTTCGTCGACTGGGTGGCCAAGCAGCGGAAGGCCAAGACGATCGACGTGAAGACGCTGGGCGACGTCGTCGGCGGGCGTGTGTGGCCCGTCCCCGACGAGATGTGATCCCTGCCGTCGTGCCGGGTCACAGAGAGTCGTCAGGTTGACCGCGGCGGTCACAGGAATTCACAAGGTTCGGCTGATAGAAGTTCACCAGCCTGCAAACGGACGCGCGGGAGGAACGCCGTGACGGTCACGACGGACATGTGCTCGCCGTACGGCTTCACGCGCCGTCCCACCGAGGAGATCGCCACGCTGTCCTGGAGCGACGGCCGGTGGACGATCGGGGGCCGGCCGCTCGCCGTCCCGCTCGAGGCCGCCGACGTCGCCCCCCTCCGGCCGCTGCGCGGGCTGCGGGTGGAGTGGCCGGTCGAGCCCGCCGCCGAGGCGATCGGCCCGGTCGCCCGCCTGGCCGCCGCGGGGGTGCCGCTCACCTGCGAAGACGCGCCGAGGTGGGCGCGTGAGGCCGATCCGGTGCTCGCCCGCCTGGCCGCCGCCTGGACCCCCGAGGCCGACGACGGCAGGCCCGAGTCGGTGGCCGACCTGCGCCGGGAGGAGCACAGCGTGCGCCTGCGCAGGCACGCGCTGCGGGCCGCGGGCGTCGGCACGGCCCTCGCCCCGGTGACCGTCGTCATGGCCACGAGGCGGCCCCACTACGTCGGCGACGCGCTGCGGCAGGTCGCCCGCCAGCGCGGGGTGGATCTCGAGGTCGTCGTCGCGCTGCACGGCTTCGCGGCCGAGCGGGTACGGCAGGCCGTCGAGGAGTTCCCCCGTCCCATCACGGTGATCGAGGCCGAGCCCGACGCGCCGCTCGGGACCGTGCTCAACCGCGCGGCGGCGCGGGCGTCCACCGGCATCGTCGCCAAATGGGACGACGACGACTGGTACGGCCCCGAGCACCTCGCCGACCTGCTGCTGGCCATGGCCTACTCAGGGGCGGAGCTGGTCGGGACCGCGCCGGAGTTCTTCTACCTTCAGCCCCTCCACGCGACGATCCGCCGCGTCGACTACGGCAGCGAGATGTGGGCCGACCACGTCGCGGGCGGCACGATCCTGCTCGGCCGCGAGCTCTTCGAGGAGGTCGGCGGCTTCGGGCCGGTGAACCGCGGGGAGGACGCGCACCTCCTGCGCGCGGTCGACGCGGCCGGGGGGCGCGTCTACCGCACCCACGGCCTGGGCTACGTGCTGCGGCGGTCCGTCAGCGCCGACCACACCTGGAACCTTCCCCTCGCCCACTTCCTGCGAGTCGCGGCGAACCAATGGCGCGGCTTTCGCCCGAGTGTGATTCTGGAAGCACCATGACGCCACGCATCAGGGGAAACGACTACACCGTCCTCGCGCCGCCCGCCCTCGGATCGCCGTGGACGCCCCGCCTGCGCGTCAGCGTGGTCGTCCCCGCGTACGCCAACCAGGCCAAGCTCGACCTCACGCTCGCCGGGCTGGCCGGGCAGACGTACCCGGCGGACCTGCTCGAAGTGATCGTGGTCGACAACGGCAGCGAGCCGCGGCTGCGCCTCCCCGAGATCCGGCCCCGCCACACGCGGCTGCTGGTCTGCGAGACGCCAGGACGGGCCAGGGCGCGCAACACCGGGCTGGCCGCCGCGACGGGCGAGGTCATCCACTGGATGGACTCCGACGTCGTCCCCGAGCCGGAGGAGGTGGAGGCGCACATGCGCTGGCATCACCTCGCGCCCTACCTGTCGGTCACCTCCTACCTGCGCTTCACCACCGTCCCGCTGCCCGATCCCGCCGACGTCGCGGGCGCCGACGACCTGGCGAAGCTCTTCGAGCCCGCGGAGCCGCACGCGTGGATCGAGGACCTGGTGGAGCGGTCGCAGGGGCTGACCCGCTCACCCCGGCCGTTCAGCATCCACATCGGCGGCGCGTCGTCGGTCTCCGCGCGGCTGTTCGAGCGGGCCGGGCCGATGGACCCCGACATGATCCTCGGTCAGGACACCGAGATGGGCTACCGGCTCGCGCAGGCGGGCGCCGTCTTCATCCCCGACCCGCAGGCCAGGGCCTATCACCTCGGCCCGTCCATGCGCATGCGCGACAGCGGGCCCGTCAACCGCGTCAGCCACGCCCTGGTCACCGACCGCGTCCCCGGGTACCGGTGGCTGCGCACCCACCCCGCCCGTCAGTGGAAGATCCCGCAGGTGGAGGTCCTCGTGGACGCCACCGCGGGGTCGTACGACGACGTCAGGGCGACGGTGGACGGCGCGCTGGCCGGCACGGTGACCGACCTCGCGGTCGTGCTGACCGGTCCGTGGGACGAGCTCGCGCCCGAGCAGCGCGCGCCGCTCAATGACCCGTGCCTCGACCTCATGCTGCTGCACGCCCACTACACGCACGAGGGCCGGGTACGGCTCGCCACGGCGGCCTCCGACACCCTCTCGCCCTACCGCCTGCGTCTGCCGCCCGGCTGGGTGCCGGGGGAGGACAGCGTCGGCGAGCTGCTCGCGATGGCCCGCGAGCGGGAGCTCGGGCTGGTGAGCGTGCTCCTGGCCGAGGGCCCAGAAGGCGTCACCGCAGCGCGACTGGAGCGCACCGAGGCGTATGCCCGCGCCGCCCTCGTCGCCGCCGAGGGCGAGGATGCCGACGACGCCGTGGACGAGATGTTCGGCACCTACTGGGCGGACGGCGAGACCCACGGCTTCCGCGCCGCCGCGGAGGCCCCGGCGTACATGAACCCCCGCACCGCCTACCGCAAGCGGGTGGAGGCGCAGGCCGAGGTCGAGCGGCTGACCAAGGAGGTCGAACGGCTGCGCGGCCAGGTGACGAAATGGCGGGACGAGGCCGCGAAGTGGCGCAAGTCCGCCGTCGAGTTCCGCCGGGAGATCGGCACCCTCCGGCGGCAGGTCTCGACGCTGCGCGGACAGGTCGCGGCGCTGCGCCACGCCCCGGGCCTGCGCGGCATCGCGCGGGGCCTCACCCGGCCCTTCACGTTCAAGAAGTCCTGACCGTCCCGCCTCGGGCGTCCGCGCGCCGGCGCGGTTCGGACTCGATCGTCCTGGTGCCGGCCGTGTCAGGAACGGCGGAACAGGCCGCGGCGGCGCGGCGACGCCTCCGGCTGCGGTTGCGGGGCGTGCGCGGTGGCCGGCTTCCCGGCGGCGGGCTTTCCTGCGGCCGGCTGCTGAGCGGTCTGCGGCGCGGCGGCCGGTTTCGCCGGAGGCGCGGGACTCTTCTCGAACTCGCCCGCCGCGGCGTGCCGTACGCCGTGGGTCTGGGCGATCACATCCGCCGGGTCCTCGCCCGGCCCGGCGAGACGGCGGGCCCGCGCGGCGGCCTCGGTCCGCTCCAGAGTGGCCGTGCCTCCTTCGGGCAGTTCCACCACCAGCAGGCCGATCCGCTCCTCCAGCATCGCCTTGACCGCGCGCTCCAGCAGCGCCGGAGCGGGAGGGGCGCCGACGGGCGCCGTGTAGCGGAAGGGGACCGGCGCGGCGGTCGGCGTCACCCGCTCCGCGAACCGCACCCGCGCGTCGTGCCCGAACGCCGCCCGCACCAGGGCGAGGTCGAACGCCTCGGTGCCCGGCGCCCACCTGCGTCCTTCGTCGAGCAGGGACCACGGGCCGGCCAGCGTCACCGCGACGTCGGTGAGCGTGCCGCGCAGCACCGCGTCGACCGCCGCGACGATGCGCCGCTCGTCCGCCCCCGTCACGTCGAAGACCACCTCGACGTACGGCACGAGCCAGCGCCTGCCGGGCTCCTTGCGCAGGTCGCGGCGGAGCGGGACCCGGTGCGCCAGGTGGGTCTCGACGAGCCGGACGATCGACCTGCCGTGCTCGCCGCGCTGAGCGGGCAGGCCGAGGTGCACGGCGCGGGCCTCGGAGTCGGGGACGAACACCGCCCCCGCCTGGGCGAGCCGGTAGGCGAACTCGGTGTCCTGGCCGCGCACCACATCGGTGTCGAAGCCGCGGACCTCGTCGAGCAGGGCCCGCCGCAGGGAGACCGTCGGCCCGGTGCACACCTGGTAGGGGTTCTTGCTGGCCCGCAGGCCGTCGAGGCGCCGGATGGTCTCCTCGGTCGAGCTGGACACCAGCGCCGACGGGCCGAACAGGTCCTCAGGCGAGCCCTGCCGTACGGCGTCGTACACCTGCTCGGGGGTGAGCGGGCGCTCCTCGGCGAACTTCTTGCCGCCGATCGTGACGACGTAGTCGGTGAGGTGCTGCCAGCGGAACAGCGCCTCCAGATGCTCGCGCGAGATCACCATGTCGGCGTCGAGCCGCTGGACGATCTCGCCCTCGGCCGCGGCGATCCCGGCGTTCATCGCGTGCCCGGCGCCCCACCCGCCCTCCGGCGCCGCGACGATCCGCGTGTTCTCGGGGCGCAGGTCCGGCAGGCGCAGGGGCGGATCGCTGCGGTCGTCCACCACGATCACCTCGGTGAGGTGCGCGGGATAGGTCTGCGCGGCCAGCGCGGCCAGCGTCAGGTCGAGGCGGTGCTGCCCGCCGTGGGCGGGGATGACGACACTCGCGCCGAGCGTGGGCGTCCAGCCGCCGATGGGCGGCGGCGTGAGCGGAGAGTAGTCGTTGTGGCGGATCCTCGGCCGGGGCTCAACGCCCGTCAGGTGGGCCAATCCTCGTCCTTCTCAGCGATGGTCAAGAGGCGGCTCCACCCTAGCGAAACCGGGCGGCGGTTCCCTAAGGTGGCGCCCAATATGTCCAGTTGGTGGACGACGGCGTCCGCGCGTCAGACGGTTGGCCGTAGACTCGGTGACCGATACCCCTGGTGACACGCGTGTGCGCGCGTGGGAGGAGCGACCAATGTTCAGGGCTTGGCGTGGCCTGATCGAGGAGTACCGCGACCGTCTTCCGGTCTCCACGACGACGCCCGTGGTGACCCTGCTCGAGGGCGGCACGCCGCTCGTCCCCGCCAGGCGGGTGTCCCAGATCACGGGCTGTGACGTCTACCTCAAGGTCGAGGGCCTCAACCCGACCGGCAGCTTCAAGGACCGCGGCATGACCGTGGCGATCAGCAAGGCCGTCGAGGAGGGCGCCCAGGCGGTCATCTGCGCGTCCACCGGCAACACCAGCGCCTCGGCCGCCGCCTACGCCGTGCGCGCCGGGCTGACCTGCGCCGTCCTCGTGCCGCGCGGGAAGATCGCGATGGGCAAGCTCGCCCAGGCGCTGGTCCACGGCGCCAAGCTGCTCCAGGTCGAGGGCTCGTTCGACGACTGCCTGGAGATGACCAGGAAGCTCGCGGAGACCTACCCGATCGCGCTGGTCAACTCCGTCAACCCGCACCGCCTGCAGGGCCAGAAGACGGCGGCCTTCGAAATCGTCGACGCGCTCGGCGACGCGCCCGACGTCCACTGCATCCCGGTCGGCAACGCCGGCAACATCTCGGCGTACTGGATGGGCTACAAGGAGTACGCCGACGACGGCGTGGCCACCAAGCGCCCCCGAATGCTGGGGTTCCAGGCGAGCGGCGCGGCGCCGCTGGTCGGGGGCAGCCCCGTGACCCACCCGCAGACGATCGCCACGGCGATCAGGATCGGCAACCCCGCCTCGTGGCGGCTCGCCGAGGCCGCGCGCGACGAATCCGGCGGGGACATCCAGGCCGTGACCGACCGTCAGATCGCCGCGGCGTACAAGCTGCTCGCGCAGGAGGAAGGCGTGTTCGTCGAGCTCGCCTCCGCCGCGAGCGTCGCCGGTCTGCTCCAGACGCACGAGCAGGGCCTGCTCACGCCGGGGCAGCGGGTCGTGTGCACCGTGACCGGCAACGGCCTGAAGGATCCCGACTGGGCCATCTCCGGCGCCCCCGCGCCCGTGACGATCCCGATCGACGCCTACGCCGCCGCGGCCGCGCTGGGACTCGCCTGACCGGCACACTCATTCCCGCCCATTCAAGGGTTCAGGTGACGAATTGACGGACAGTCAGGGCGTCGTCGTCCGCGTGCCGGCGACGAGCGCCAACCTCGGCCCGGGCTTCGACAGCCTCGGCCTCGCCCTCGACCTGTACGACGAGGTGGAGGCGGCGATCTCCGATTCGCCCGGCGTGCGGATCGCGGTGGAGGGCCAGGGCGCCGGCGAACTCGACGACGGCGAGGGCCACCTCGTCGTCAGGACCATGCGCGCCACGTTCGACCGCATGGGATTCGCCCAGCCGGACGGCATCGTGTTGCGCTGCCATAACCGCATCCCGCACGCGCGGGGGCTCGGCTCGTCGTCGGCCGCGATCTGCGCCGGCATCCTCGCCGCCCGCGCCCTCGCGCGGGGGAACGGCGCGGAAGATTTTCCGGACGCTGACGTGTTCGCGCTGGCCACCGAGCTGGAAGGGCATCCCGACAACGTGGCGCCGTGCCTGGCGGGCGGGCTCACCATCGCCTGGACCGACCAGTCGGGGGCGGCGAGTATGGTGAAACTGACTCCGCACGAGGACGTCCGGCCGGTGGCGTTGATCCCGGATTTCCGGTTGTCCACGGAGGAGGCTCGGGGGCTGCTGCCGAAGGACGTACCGCATTCGGACGCGGCGGCCAACGCGGGGCGGGCGGCTCTGCTCGTCGCGGCGCTGACGCGGAGACCGGAACCGGATCTCCTGCTCGCCGCCACCGAGGACCGCCTGCACCAGAGGTACCGCGCACCCGCGATGCCGCGCACCGCCGAACTGGTGCGACGGCTCCGCGAGGCCGGGGTGCCCGCCGTCGTCTCGGGGGCCGGTCCGACGGTTCTCGCGTTGACGACACGGGATACCAAGGATTTGATCGCGCCAGAAGTGGGTAATGACTGGCACATCCAGCCAATGAACGTCGACCCGCTTGGTGCGTACGTTCGGTTTCCCGAGACACGCTGATGCTTCTTCGACCTTCAGGGAATAGCTGTGCGCGCTGGTGATGTTAGGCTGATAGCCGCACCAGGTGCCCCCGTGTTGGGTGCGTGCTTGTCATTCGCACATCGCTGCACTTCGCCTCGCGTCCTTCGACGCGGGCAGGGCGATTTCCCCGGAACCGTTTCCTCCAGTCGGCACACCTTCGGGTGGCATGGCCGGGGGTGGCGTTATCGGAGACATGCGCGTTCGAACCACCAAGACATCTGGTCGGTGGCGGCAATCCGGGGGATCGCCCCCGGGCACCTACCGCTCGCGAATCCCGAGAGTCATCGACACATGAGATTCGCGAAGCCCGACCCGGTCTGTCCCGCCGGGTCGCATCACCGGGACGCCTGGACGCACGATTCTGGCGCCCGACCCCTGGGAAGGACCCTTAGTTGAGCGACACCACCGAACTCCTCTCCGACGGCCAGGCCGCCGGCGACACCCCCACTTCCGCCCCGGCCCGCCCGCGACGTCGCTCCGGCACGGGCCTGGCCGGCATGGTGCTCCCCGAGCTCCAGGCCCTGGCGACCAGCCTCGGCATCACGGGGACCGGACGGATGCGCAAGAGCCAGCTCATCGCGGCCATCCAGGAGAAGCAGGGCGGATCGGGAGAGACCGCGGCCGAGCCGAGGGCCGCGGCCGAAGCACCGGCCGTCGCCGAGCGCCCCGCCCGTGGCCGCAGGGAACGTTCCCGCGCCTCCGCGGCGCCCGCACCCGAGGCCGCGCCCGCTGCTGCCGCCGCCACGCCCGCTGCCGAGCCGGCCGTCGCGGCCCGCGAGGAGCGTCCCGTGGTCGAGGCCGCGCCCGCCGTGACCGCCGAGGCCGCGCAGAACGGCGTCGCCGCCGTCGCCGAGCCGCAGGCCGACGCCGCCCCGTCCGAGACCCGCGCCGAGCGTCCGGAACGCGGCGACCGCCGCGAGCGCCGTACGCGCGGCGAGCGGGGAGAGCGGGGCCGCGAGCGTGACGGCCGCGGTGACCAGCGCGGTGACCAGCGTGGCGACCAGCGTGCCGCCGACGCGGGGGACGGCGGCCAGGGCCGTCGTGACCAGCAGAGCCGCGGCGACAACCGCACCGACGGACGCGACGGCCGCTCCGAGGGGCGCGGCGACAGCCGTACGGACAGCCGAGCCGACGGCAAGGGCGACCAGCAGGGCGAGGACAGCCGCGGGCGCCGTGGCCGCTTCCGCGAGCGTGGCCGCCGCGGGCGTGACCGCTTCGAGGGCAACGAGCCGGTGATCAGCGAGGACGACGTCCTGATCCCGATCGCCGGCATCCTGGACATCCTCGACAACTACGCCTTCGTGCGGACCAGCGGCTACCTGCCGGGCTCGAACGACGTGTACGTCTCCCTCGCCCAGATCCGCCGCAACGGCCTGCGCAAGGGTGACGTCATCACCGGCGCCGTCCGGCAGCCGAGGGACGGCGAGCGGCGCGAGAAGTTCAACGCCCTCGTCCGCCTCGACACCGTCAACGGGATGGACCCGGAGCAGGCCCGTCAGCGGCCCGACTTCAACAAGCTCACGCCGCTCTACCCGCAGGAGCGCCTGCGCCTGGAGACCGAGCCGAACGTCCTGACCACGCGGATCATCGACCTCGTCTCGCCGATCGGCAAGGGCCAGCGCGGCCTGATCGTGTCGCCGCCCAAGGCCGGCAAGACCATGGTGCTCCAGGCGATCGCCAACGCGATCACGCGCAACAACCCGGAGTGCCACCTGATGGTCGTCCTCGTGGACGAGCGTCCTGAAGAGGTCACCGACATGCAGCGGTCGGTCAAGGGCGAGGTCATCCACTCGACCTTCGACCGTCCGGCCGAGGACCACACCACCGTCGCCGAGCTCGCCATCGAGCGGGCCAAGCGGCTGGTGGAGCTGGGCCACGACGTCGTCGTCCTGCTCGACTCGATCACCCGTCTCGGGCGCGCCTACAACCTCGCGGCGCCCGCGAGCGGCCGTATCCTGTCCGGTGGTGTCGACTCGACCGCGCTCTACCCGCCGAAGCGGTTCTTCGGCGCCGCCCGCAACATCGAGAACGGCGGCTCGCTGACGATCCTCGCCACGGCTCTCGTGGAGACCGGCTCCAAGATGGACGAGGTCATCTTCGAGGAGTTCAAGGGCACCGGCAACATGGAGCTCAAGCTCAACCGGTCGCTGGCGGACAAGCGCATCTTCCCGGCGGTGGACGTGGACGCGTCCGGCACCCGCAAGGAGGAGATCCTCATGGCCAAGGACGAGCTGTCCATCGTCTGGAAGCTCCGCCGGGTCCTGCACGCCCTCGACATGCAGCAGGCGCTGGAGCTCCTTCTCGAGAAGATGAAGGAGACCAAGTCCAACGCCGAGTTCCTGCTCCAGGTGCAGAAGACCACGGTCAGCAACGACCGCGACTGACGCCTGCTCGACCGGCGCCCCGGACGGCCACGCCGTCCGGGGCGCCGGCGTTTCCGGTCATGGGCGCGCCGCCGCAGCCGTGCGATGCGGGTCATCCCCGTATGCGGCGGTGAGCTCGTCCCGTTCCCTCGGAACGTCCCGCTTGGCGGGTTTCGCGCGAGTGGGCCCCGTCCCGGCCGTGGCGGCGTACCTGCGGTGCCCTTGGCGTGCGCGATCAGCGCGTGGTCGCGGGAGGAATAGCCCATGGCCTGGGATGGTTAGAGGATCTGGCACACTGGTAGCCGAACCGCAGCGGTACCGGTTCCCGCGCCGCGCATCATGGTGTGCCGATGCGCGCAGGCCGTGACAGACGGAGCGACCCGGCGACCGCGCCTAGCGTTAGGACTGAGACATGAAGCCCGACATCCACCCGGAGTACGTGGTTACCCAGGTGACCTGCACCTGCGGGAACACCTTCACCACGCGTAGCACCGCGAAGAACGGTGTGATCCACGCCGACGTCTGCTCCGCCTGCCACCCGTTCTACACGGGCAAGCAGAAGATCCTCGACACCGGTGGCCGGGTGGCGCGCTTCGAGGCGCGCTTCGGCAAGAAGGCCCAGAGCAAGTAGCTCCTCCAGGACGCCGGCTCGGGGGTGCCCCTCTCTTGGGGCGTCTCCGGGTCGGCGTTCTTGGTGATTACGGCCTTTACCGAGGAGTCTGAGCAAAGGAGCGTGCGGTGAACCTCGACGAGATCATAAGCGAGTACGCGGATCTGGAACTGCGGCTCGCCGACCCCGCCGTGCACGCCGACCAGAGCAAGGCGCGGACGTACGGCAAGCGTTATGCCGTGCTCACGCCGATCGTCGCGACGTACCGGGAACTCGAAGGCGTACGGCAGGACCTCGCGGCCGCGCGCGAACTCGCGGCGGAGGACGCGGCGTTCGCGGAGGAGGCGGCCGAGCTGGAGGGCCGCATCCCGGTGCTGGAGGAGAAGCTCACCCGTCTGCTGGTCCCGCGCGATCCCAACGACGACAAGGACGTCATCATGGAGATCAAGGCGGGCGAGGGCGGCCAGGAGTCCGCTCTGTTCGCCGGAGACCTCCTGCGGATGTACCTCAGGTACGCCGAGCGGATCGGCTACAAGACGGAGGTCATCGACGCGCAGCACTCCGACCTCGGCGGCTACAAGGACGTCACCGTCGCCATCAAGGGCAGGGAGGGCGTCTGGTCGCGGCTCAAGTTCGAGGGTGGCGTGCACCGCGTTCAGCGGGTGCCGGTGACCGAGTCGCAGGGCCGCATCCACACCTCGGCCGCCGGAGTGCTCGTCTATCCGGAGGCCGAGGATGTCGACGTCCAGATCGACCCCAACGACCTGCGCATCGACGTGTTCCGCTCCAGCGGCCCCGGCGGCCAGAGCGTCAACACCACAGACTCGGCCGTGCGGATCACCCACATGCCGACCGGCGTCGTCGTCTCCTGCCAGAACGAGAAGAGCCAGCTCCAGAACAAGGAGTCGGCGCTGCGCATCCTGCGCGCCCGGCTGCTCGCGATGGCGCAGGAGGAGGCCGAGGCGGCCGCGATGGCCGAGCGCAAGTCGCAGGTGCGCACGGTCGACCGCTCCGAGCGGATCCGCACCTACAACTTCCCGGAGAACCGCATTTCGGATCACCGTGTGGGCTTCAAGGCCTACAACCTGGATCAAGTCCTGGACGGCGATCTCGACGCGGTGATACAGGCTTTGCTCGACGCCGAACTCGCGGAGAAGCTGGCCGCTCATACGTGAGACGATCGCGAGCCTGATGAGGGGACGATGGGAGAAGCGGTGATGGACGTGGGTCCGCAGACGACCGTGGGCCGTCCCGGCGGCCCATCCGCACACGACCGACGATCCGCAGGCCACGCCGCGACAACCGTGCTGTAAGAGACAATGACCTTCCTGCTCGACGAAATCGCCCTCGCCACCGCCCGGCTCGCCGAGGCGGGAGTGCCGTCACCGCGGACGGACGCCGAGGAGATCGCGGCCTTCGTGCACGGCGTTCCGCGCGGCATGCTGCACACGGTCAAGGACGCCGACTTCGACGCGCGGTTCTGGGAGGGCGTCGCCCGGCGTGAGGCGCGCGAGCCCCTGCAGCACATCACCGGCCGGGCCTACTTCCGCTACCTCTCCCTTGAGGTGGGCCCGGGCGTGTTCGTGCCCAGGCCGGAGACCGAGGTGGTGGCCGGCTGGGCGATCGACCGGCTCGGCGAGATGGACGTCGCCTCCCCCGTCGTGGTCGACCTCGGCACCGGTTCCGGGGCCATCGCGCTGTCGATCGCCCAGGAGGTCGCGCTGGCGCAGGTGCACGCCGTCGAGATCGACCCCGTGGCGTACGGCTGGGCCAAGCGCAACATCCTCGAACACGGCCAGGGCCGCACCACCCTGCACCCAGAGGACCTGGCCGACTGCCTGCCCGAGCTGAACGGCCAGGTGGACCTGGTCATCTCCAATCCGCCGTACATTCCGCCTGGAGCGATCCCGCGCGACCCCGAGGTGCGCGACTACGATCCCTCCCGGGCGCTGTACGGGTCGGGTGAGGACGGTCTGGACGAGGTGCGGGCCGTCGAGCGCACGGCGCGGCGACTGCTGCGGCCGGGCGGGTTCGCCGTGGTCGAGCACGCCGACCAGCAGGGCAACGCCGTGTACTGGCTCTTCTCCGAGGAGAACGGCTGGCGCGACGTGCGGTTGCGCCAGGACCTGACCGGCCGGGACCGGTTCGTCACGGCGCGGCTGACCCAGGACTGACTCGAACGGCCCGGCGAGCGGCCAGGTGGCGGCTCCGCCGGGCGGAACACGTGGAAGGATGACTTCGTGAGCCGACGGTTTGACTGTGCCGACCAGATAGAGCGGATGACCGGACTGGCGGAGGCGACCGCGGCGGTACGGCGGGGCGAGCTCGTCGTGCTGCCCACCGACACCGTGTACGGGATCGGCGCCGACGCCTTCACCCCCTCCGCCGTCAACGCGCTGCTGGAGGCGAAGGGCCGGGGCAGGGACATGCCCGTGCCGGTCCTCGTGGGCACCGTACGCGCCGCCAACGCTCTCGTGGAGAGCCTCGGGACGTACGGGCAGGACCTGGTGGACACCTTCTGGCCCGGGCCGCTCACGCTCATCCTGAGGGCCAACCGGTCGCTGTCGTGGGACCTCGGCGACACCAAGGGAACGGTCGCCGTCCGCATGCCGCTGCACCCGGTCGCGCTGGATCTCCTCAAGGAGACGGGCCCGATGGCGGTCTCCAGCGCCAACCGGTCCGGCAACCCGCCGGCGACCACCGCCGACGAGGCCGAAGAGCAGCTCGGGGACTCGGTGGAGGTCTACCTCGACGGCGGACCCTGCGACGACAACGTGCCGTCCACGATCGTCGACCTGACCACCGCCGTGCCCCGGGTGCTGCGCAAGGGCGCGATCCCGGTGGACAAGATCCGCAACCTCGTCGGGTACCTCGCGACCGAGGAATGACCGCGATCCGGGCGTACGTCTCATGTTGTGAGACAACGCCGCGGCCCTGACCAGGGCGATCGATGCCGTCTGGCTATCGGGCTTCTTTACTGATCCCGCCCCGGCTACCGTGAAGTGCGCCGATATCTCTGTGGAGGCGCGCCCATGGCCAAGCTCGACGGGATGGATCCGAAGCTCGTCCGTGAGTTGCTGTCGGGGGTTCAGCACGCCGCGCGGCAGATGGACGGCATCGAGGCCCGGGTGACCCAGTTGACGCGTACGGCCGGCGTCTCCGTGCATGTGACCCACCGGCCGTCGCAGGTCGCCGACGCGTGCTCGACCATGGTCAAGGACGTCACGAACCGTGTGGTCCTGCTGGAGAAGAAGGAGAAACAGCAGAGCGCGGGCAAGGCGCCCACGGCCAACGCCTCGTTCACCGAGGAGAGGGACACCACCGCGCCCGCGGACGATCCGGCGCCGAAGCCCGGCGCACAGGGCGACAAAAGCGACGCCAAGCCCGATCACAAGGCGGAGCACAAGGCCGACGCCAAGCCCGATCACAAGTCGGACCACAAGCCCGATCACAAGGCCGACGCGAAGACGGACGACCACAAGGCCGACGGCAGGGCCGACACGAAGCCCGAGGGCAAGTCCGAGGGGAAGGCGGCCCACGACAAGCAGGACGCTCCCCGCACGTCGTCGCCCGGGAGTGCTTCGGGCGATTCCGGCGCGGCAGGGAAGGGCGAGACCTCCCATCGGGCGCACAGCGCCACGGACGGTGCCACCCGCGCGGACGGCGGCGGCGGAGGCCGCGGCGTGGCCGAAGGGGAGCTCGCGGACAAGCCCCGCCACACGGTCGAGGGCTCCCTCGCCCAGATGCCCGCCTCGACGCACAGCCCCGCCCACGCCGCCGACGACGGTGGTACGGCGACACGCGCGGGCGCGGGAACCGGCTCCGACGCGGCCCGGGGCGCGGACATCCGCCAGGTGCAGCAGCCCACCGGCCCGGGCCAGCCGGGCGGCGAGGGCTCGGCCACGAGCCAGAACCAGCCGGTCGGCGCCGGTCAGGGCGCGGGCCAGGACCAAGGCGCGGCCCAGACGCAGCCGGTCGGCGCCGGTCAGAACCAGTCCGGTGGCCAGCACCAACCCGTGGCCCAGGGGCAGGACCAGAATTCGGGGCAGGGCGCGCCGGTCGGTTCCAAGGCGGCCGGGGAGCAGCCCTCCACAGGCGGCAACGACTCGCAGTTCTACGACACCCCCGGCAAGGATCACCCGGACGACATCGATCCCGCCGGTCGGCACGTGGCCGTCGTCGACGGTGTCAAGGTCGTCAGCACGCCGATGAACCAGCCCAGCGCCGAGTACATCCAGTGGCTGAACGAGCACATGCAGGACGTCCAGCCGATGGATGTCCCGAGCGTGGACGCGCAGGCGGCGAGCGACGCCGGCGCGCATCCGGATGGACCGCCCGGGTTGGTGCCGCCCGCCGAGCCGACCAACCCCGCGGCGAAGCAGCCTCCGCAACCGGGTCTCGCGCCGGGGGACCCCATGGGCGCCTATGTCGGCACACCCGCCGACAACCTGTCGGGTGAGCCGTACGCCCCGGGCGACCCGAACGCCGCGCAGGGCACTTCAGCCGCCCACAACGCGGTGACCGCGAGCACCGGCGGTCACGCGTACACGAGCGACACAGCGGCGAGCGGTACGGCGATCAACCCCGCGCAGCCGGCGGCGACGACCGAAGCCACCCCCGCGGCCACCGGGGCCATGCCTCCGGCGGGGGCGTCCGGTGCTGCCGGTGCGGTGGAAGCGACCAATGCGCCCGCCGGCGCGGCTCATCCGGTGGACACTGCCGGTGCGAGTGGTACGGGGCACGCGGCAGCTACGGCCGGAACGGCCACGGGCACCGCGCACCCGGCGGGCACGGCCGCCGCGGCCACGGGGGCCGCGCCTCCGGCGGGGACGGCTGGTGCGGCCGACGCGGCGCCTGCGGCATCAGGCGGAACGGGTACGGCGACCGGCACCCTGCACGCGGTGGACGACTCCGGGAGCGGGGCCGGAAAGGCGGCGGGTGCGACCGGCACGGTGACCGGCACCCTGCACGCGGTGGACGACTCCGGCAGCGGGACCGGACAGGCGGCGGGTGCGACCGGCACGGCGACCGGCACCCTGCACGCGGCGGGGACGGCGGCCGGGCACGGCAACGCGGCCGGAACGCTGGGAGCCACGACCGCTCCCGCCACCGGCGGCGATGGCACGACGGGCCACACCGGGACGACCGGTGCGGGCGACAGGGCCGACGGCGCAGCCGGTGCGAGCGGGCGAGCGTGCGACAACGATGCCGCCACGGGCGCGAGGGGGGTGGTCCAGGAGGGCGCGTCCCGATCGCCCGCTGCCGCGCAGCCCGGAGACGTGCTCAATCACCCTGCCCGCCACTCCCACCACGAGGCCGGACCACGCATGCGCCTGGATCACCATCGGGACATCGAGCCGGTGGACACGCCGGACGTCCGCGTCCCGGAAGGGGAGTGGGGCAAGGGCGACTGGGTGGACAGAAAGGTCCAGCCCGACGGGCGCGTCGAGGTTGTCGAGATCCGTACGCCGGATCCGGAGAAGTGAGCGTGCGAGCACGAGCGATACCGCCCGGGTGGCGCGCGGTGCGGGGTGACCGGCCGAGGAGCGCCGATGGGAATCCCACCGGGATCCCCGCCGCAGGGCATGCGACGACCAATGCCGGCGTTCGCGCCGGTTTCGCACAGGAGGCGCGATCGTGAGCTTTGTCGACCCGCCGGCGCCCACTCCGCTGCAGCCGGGGGAGACCCCGCCGGCGCCGTCGAGCACCGACCTGCTCTCGCCCGGCGGGCAGCCGACGGGATGGGTGTTCAACCCGGAATACCAGAAGCTCGTGGACCTGTGGCTGCAGGTGGTCCCGCTGATGGACCAGCTCACCAAGTCCCTGGACAAGCCGTATGAGATGGCGCGGAGCAGGGACGTGTGGGACGCTCCGGTCGCCGGCCGGTACGTCCAGGACATCGCCGAATGGCGCAACCGGCTCGGCATGTACCGCCAGGCCGTGTTGACGGCGATCAGCGACCAGGCGGCCGACACGCCGCGCTGGATTCCGAGCAAGTCGGGTGCACCGCACGCCTTCACCTCCTGATACGCCGCCCACGCGTTCAACGGGTCGGAAGAGCGGAGAGAAAGGGAGCGAGGACCGCAGCGAAGGTCCGGCGTGTCCGGGCGGTCTACTCTTGGAGCGAAGACCGCCACCGGATTGTGAGCCGGTCCAATGGACAGTTGCGAGCCGTTCTACGGGCCCGATTTCGCCCGGCTCGCCGCGCAGGACCCAGAAGTCGCCCAGGTGCTGCTCGACGAGGTCGCGAGGCTGCGCGGCGGGCTCCAGCTCATCGCCAGCGAGAACCTGTCCTCGCCCGCCGTCCTCACCGCGCTGGGCTCGGTGCTGAACGACAAGTACGCCGAGGGCTATCCGGGCCACAGGTACTACGGCGGTTGCGAGGTGGCCGACCGCGCCGAGCAGATCGCCGTGGAGCGGGCCAAGCGATTGTTCGGGGCAGACCACGTCAACGTGCAGCCCTACAGCGGCACCACGGCCATCCTGGCGGCGTACGCGGCCCTTCTGCAGCCGGGGGACACCGTCCTGGCACTCGCCCTGCGACACGGCGGGCACATCACCCACGGATCCAGGGTGAACTTCTCCGGCAGGTGGTTCCACGTCGTCTCCTACGGCGTGCGGCGGGACACCGAGACGCTCGACTACGACGAGGTGAGGGACCTGGCGCTGCGCCACCGGCCCAGGGTGATCGTCTGCGGGGCCACGGCGTACCCCCGGCTGATCGACTTCGCCGCGTTCCGCGCCATCGCCGACGAGGCCGGAGCCTGGCTGCTGGCGGACGTCGCCCACGAGATCGGCCTCATGGCCGGCGGGGCCGTTCCGTCGGCCGTGCCGTACGCGGACGTCGTGACCTTCACGACCCACAAGTCGCTGCGCGGCCCGCGTGGGGGAGGCGTGCTGTGCACCGGCGATCTCGCCCCGGAGATCGACCGGGCGGTGTTCCCCTTCAGCCAGGGCGGGCCGCTGATGCACGTGGTCGCGGCCAAGGCGGTGGCGTTCGGCGAGGCGCTGCGCCCCGAGTTCCGGGCGTACGCCGCGTCGGTGGTGGACAACGCGCGGACGCTGGCGGAGGGGCTCGCGGCCGAGGGGCTGCGCCCGGTGTCGGGCGGCACCGACACCCACCTCGTGCTGGCCGACCTGCGCGGGACCGGGGTGAGCGGGGCGGAGGCGGAACGGCGGTGCGCGGAGGCCGGCATCCTGCTCAACCACAACACGATTCCGTACGATCCGGCGCCCGCGACCGTGACCTCCGGGATCAGGGTCGGCACCCTCTGCGTGACCACCCAGGGCATGGGCCGGGCGGAGATGACGGACATCGCGTCTCTCGTCGTCCGGGCCATCCGGCAGCCCAGTGCGATAACGTCGGTCCTCGAACGGGTAAAGGGGCTGACCGCGACGCATCCGGCATATCCCCGTTAGGGATAGGGCGATCTATGTCTTTTGCCCGTCACAACTGATCCGCCTATCCAGGAAACTAGGTCCGTGCGCGAATATCTCCTCTTGGCGCTCGTGGCGGCCGCGGTGACGTACCTGCTGGTGCCGCCGGTCAGGGTGTTCGCGCTGCGCATCGGCGCGGCGCCCGAAGTGCGGGAGCGGGACGTGCACACGGTGCCCACTCCACGTCTGGGCGGGCTCGCGATGTTCGGCGGGATGGCGGCGGCGCTGCTGGTGGCGACCAAACTGCCGTACGTCGGCGGCGCGTTCGACAGCAGCCAGACGGGGAAGACGGTGGTCGCCCTCCTCGCGGCCGGCGGCCTGATCGTCATCACCGGGTTCCTGGACGACTGGCTCGGCATGGACGCGCTGGTCAAGCTGGGCGGCCAGATCGCGGCGGGCGGGCTGCTCGTCTATTTCGGGATGTATCTGCAGTTCCTCCCGATGCCGCAGTCGATGGGCGGTTCCCAGGCCCTCGACAGGACCCTGTACACGATCCTCACCATCATGATCGTCGTTGTCGTGATCAACGCGGTGAACTTCGTCGACGGTCTGGACGGCCTGGCCGCGGGCATCGTCGGGATCGCCGCGATGGCGACCTTCGCCTACTCGATCGTGCTGCAGCAGACCGCGAGCGGGTCGCGGATCAACGGGACCGCCGCCATCGCGGCGATCCTCATCGGGATGTGCGCGGGCTTCCTGCCGCACAACTTCAACCCCGCCAAGATCTTCATGGGCGACACCGGCGCCATGCTGATCGGCCTGCTGCTCGCCGCCTCGTTGATCACGAGCCTGTCGTCGGTCGAGCCGGACGCGGTCGTCGGCAAGATCAACCGGTTCCCGGTGATCCTGCCGCTGGTGCTGCCGATCGCGGTGGTGGTGCTGCCGCTGGCCGACCTCGTCATGGCGGTCATCCGGCGGACGTCGGCCGGGATGTCCCCGTTCGCCCCCGACCGCGGCCACCTGCACCACCGCATGCTCGACATCGGCCACTCCCACCGGCGCAGCGTGCTGATCATGTACGCGTGGACGTTCCTGTTCGCCTTCGCGATCGTCGGCCTGTCGATCGGCGGTGTGCCGCTCATCCTGTTCCCGCTGACGATCGTGCTCGCGGTGGCGGTGCTCGTCATCATGGGCCTGCCCAGGTGGCGGTCGCGCCGCATCGCCGTGCAGGAGCAGAAGGGCGACCAGAGGGCCGAAGCGCGTCCGGCCGGGAGCCGGTCACCCGGCCCCGGTCCGGCCGGGCGCACGACGACGGAGCACGACACGCTCGTCTACCCCGTCGTCCCCGCGCCGGCGCCTCCCGTCACTCCGGGCCAGGCCGGCTCCGCCGCCCCCGGCAGGCTTTCCGCCCAGGGCCGGCATCCCTATCCGGGTCAGGGTGCCCCAGGCGCCCCGGGCGTCCCTCCCACCACTTCCCGCGCCGACACCGGGACCTTCCGCTGACCCGTCCCCGCAGGTCGGCGCCGACCCGAAACGCCAGGTAAAGGCGGCACTCCAGGGCTTGTGATAGCTTTCACTAGCAAGGGGCCAGGGCAACGACGCCCCAGCAGGTAGCAATCGCTCGTTTGACAACCGATTCTGGAGTCCCATTGCAGGCCAACGACGTGCGCGTTCTCAAGGGCGCCGCCGTGCCGACCTTGATCGTCGGTCTCCTCGCCGCGCTCGTCGCGGTGTTCACGACCGGGGCCAAGGGTGCGTTGGGCGCGGGCATCGGTCTCCTTCTCGTCGCCGCCTTCTTCACCGTCGGCCTGGTCGTCGTCTCCTGGGCCGGCCGGGTGTCGCCGATGGCGATGATGACGGCCGCCGTGGTGGGCTACGTCGTCAAGGTTCTGGCGATCATGGCGATGCTGAACGCCTTCGACGGCACCACCGCGTTCGACTCCCGCGTGTTCGCGCTGAGCGTCATCGGCTGCACGCTCGCCTGGACCGTCGGTGAGATGCGTGGATTCATGAAGCTCAAGATGCTCTACGTGGAGCCTGAGGCGAAGGTTCCCGGGCAGGGCCCCTCATGATCACGCGTGCGGGGCAGCCCGATATGACTAGTCCGCATGGCTCCTGCTATCGTCGTGCCGCGATGAGCGAACAGGAGCGCAGGCCCGAGACCGACGGCCGCGACTTCGCCGACGCCGCCTGGTCGGTCCCGAGCTATCTGCTATCCGGGATTCTGGTGTGGGGCGGCCTCGGCTGGTTGCTGAGCTGGTTGACCGGCGTGCACGCGTTCATCCCCATAGGCGTCATTCTCGGGGTCGGGCTGGCTGCCTACCTCGTCTATCTGAAGTACGGCCGCTGACAGCGGGCCCGCTTCCCACGCTCTTCTGTTGATCCAATCGTTGAAGGGAACGCCCGTGCGCGAGCGTAGCGAACGGACGAACAAGCACATGCTTCGGGCATTCGGCCCCAAGCAGGTAGGCGAGGTGGCCAAGTGACCCCCCTCATGCTCGTCGCCGATGACTTCACGGCGCCGGGACCGTCCATCTTCAACTTCCCGCCGCTGTACGAGGGTGCGCCGTACTGGCTGACCAAGCCGGTGCTGATGGCGATCTTCGGCGCCCTCGTGGTGTGCGCCGTGGCGTGGAGCGCCTTCGCCAACCCGAAGCTCGTGCCCCGGGGCATGCAGAACGTCGGCGAGATGGGCTACCAGTTCGTCCGCGACCAGGTGGCGCGCCCGTTCCTCGGCAAGGACGCCGAGCGGTGGATGCCGCTGCTGCTCAGCTTGTTCTTCCTGATCCTGCTGTGGAACTTCTTCGGTGTCGTCCCGCTGATCCAGATCCCGGTCGCGTCGCACATCGCGTTCCCGGTGGTCTTCGCGGTCGTGATCTACGTGATCAAGATCTACCTGGGCATCAAGCACCAGGGCGTGGGCGGCTACTTCAAGAACATGATGTTCCCGCCGGGGCTGCCCAAGCCGATCTACTTTCTGCTGGCCCCGATCGAGTTCCTGTCGAACCTGATCATCGCGCCGTTCACGCACGCCGTCCGACTCTTCGCGAACATGTTCGCCGGACACCTGATCCTGGCCTTCTTCAGCGCCGTCGGCTTCTGGTTCCTCTTCGAGAAGCTGACCCCGCTCGGTGCGGGCCTCGGCGTGCTGGGCGTCATCATGACGATCGCGATGACCGGCTTCGAGATGTTCATCCAGTTCCTGCAGGCGTTCCTGTTCACCATGCTGGCCGCCATGTACATCGGTGGCTCGCTGCACCCGGAACACTGACGGATCCCCCGAAACCCGCCCCTGACGTAGACCCAGACCGGTGAGTGAGGCACTCACCGGCCGACCAGTAAAGGAAGAACACCAATGAGCGTTCTCGCTGAAGTCTCCGGCAACCTTGGCGCCATCGGTTACGGCCTCGCCGCCATCGGCCCCGGCATCGGCGTGGGCATCATCTTCGGTCAGGGCGTGCAGGCCATCGCGCGCCAGCCCGAGGCGTACGGCCTCATCCGGCAGAACATGCTGCTCGGCTTCGTCCTCACCGAGGCGCTGGCCCTCATCGGCCTCGTCGCCCCCTTCATCTACGGCTGACGTACCCACTCTGAAGGAAGGCTGCACCTATGACTATGGCAGCTACCATCCTTGCGGCTGAGGCGAACAACCCCCTCATGCCGCACGTTTACGAGCTGGTCGTCGGCAGCTTCGCCTTCCTCGTCGTCTTCCTCGTCGTCGGAAAGATCCTCACCCCGCGTATCCAGAAGACGCTGGCCGAGCGGACAGAGGCTATCGAGGGCGGCATCAAGAAGGCCGAGGACGCCCAGGCCGAAGCCCAGCGCACTCTGGAGCAGTACCGGGCTCAGCTCGCGGAGGCCCGCCAGGAGGCGGCCCGCCTGCGCGAGGAGGCCCGGGAGCAGGGCGCCCAGATCAAGGCCGAGCTCCGCGAGGAGGCCCAGGCCGAGGCGCGGCGCATCATCGAGGCGGCCCACGCCCAGATCGAGGCCGACCGTCAGCAGGCGCTCAACCAGCTGCGCGGTGAGATCGGGCGCCTGTCCACCGAGCTGGCGAGCCGCATCGTCGGCGAGTCGCTCGAGGACGAGGTCCGTCAGCGCCGCATCGTCGACCGGTTCCTCGAGGAGCTCGAGGGCCGCCCGGAGGCGGTTCGCTGATGCGGGGCCTCAGCAGGACCGCCCTCATGGAGGTCGAGGAGCGGTTCAACACCGCCGCCGCGACCGCCGACCTCGGCACCCTCGCCGAGGAGCTGTTCGCCGTCGCCGACCTCTTCGACCGCGAGCACGGGCTGCGCCGGGGTCTTTCCGACCCCTCGCGCCCGGCCGGGCAGAAGGAGAGCGTCCTGCGCTCCCTGCTGCAGGGCAAGGTCGGCGACGCCGCGCTGGAGATCGCGGTCGCCGCGGTCAAGGCCAAGTGGTCCAAGGCCGGCGACCTGCCGGACGCCCTGGAGCGCATCGGCGTGATGTCCGCGGCCGCAGAGGCCGAGTCGGAGCGTCGACTCGACGACGTCGAGGACGAGCTGTTCCGCTTCGGCCGGATCCTCGCCGCCAACCCGCAGCTGCGCCGCGCGCTCAGCGACCCGGCCATCCCGGCCGAGCGTAAGCGCGACCTGCTCGCCACGCTGCTGGGCGGGAAGGCCGCTTCCTCCACCGTACGGCTCGTCACACAGGCTGTTGTGCACCCGCGGGGACGTAGCCTGGAGATGGCACTGGAGGAGTTCGGCTGGATCGTCGCGCGGGCGCGCGAGCGCCTGGTGGGCGTGGTCCGCAGCGCGGTGCCGCTCACACAGCAGCAGAAGCAGCGGCTCGCGGCCTGGCTGCGAGCCACCTACGGGCGAGACGTCCACCTGAACGTCGAGGTGGACCCGGAGGTGCTCGGTGGATTCTCCGTGAGGGTCGGAGACGACTACATCGACACCACGATCGCCGGACGTATCGAAGAAGTCCGCCGCCGGTTGGCCGGCTGAGGCGAATAGGGAGACAAGAACGAGATGGCGGAGCTTACGATCCGGCCGGACGAGATCCGGGACGCCCTTGAGCGCTTCGTCCAGGCGTACGAGCCGGAAGGTGCCGCGCGCGAGGAGATCGGGACCGTCGTCGACGCCGGGGACGGCATCGCCCATGTCTCCGGCCTGCCCTCGGCGATGGCGAACGAGCTGCTCGAGTTCGAGAACGGCACGCGCGGCCTGGCGCTGAACCTCGACGTCCGCGAGATCGGTGCGGTCGTCCTGGGCGACTTCAGCGGTATCGAGGAGGGTCAGCAGGTCCGCCGCACCGGCGAGGTCCTGTCGGTCCCGGTCGGCGACGACTTCCTCGGCCGCGTGGTCGACCCCCTGGGCAACCCGCTCGACGGCAAGGGCCCGATCGCCGCCGAGGGCCGCCGCGCCCTCGAGCTGCAGGCCCCCTCGGTGGTCCAGCGCCAGCCGGTGAAGGAGCCGCTGCAGACCGGCCTCAAGGCGATCGACGCCATGACGCCGATCGGCCGCGGCCAGCGTCAGCTGATCATCGGCGACCGCGGCACCGGCAAGACCGCGATCGCGGTCGACACGATCCTCAACCAGAAGGAGAACTGGCTCTCCGGCGACCCGAGCCGCCAGGTTCGCTGCATCTACGTCGCCGTCGGCCAGAAGGGCTCCACGATCGCCCAGGTGCGGGGCCGCCTCGAGGAGGCGGGCGCGCTGGAGTACACGACCATCGTCGCCGCTCCGGCCTCCGACCCCGCGGGCTACAAGTACATCGCTCCGTACACCGGTTCTGCCATCGGTCAGCACTGGATGTACCAGGGCAAGCACGTGCTGATCGTCTTCGACGACCTGACCAAGCAGGCCGACGCCTACCGCGCCGTGTCGCTGCTGCTGCGTCGTCCGCCGGGCCGTGAGGCGTTCCCCGGCGACGTCTTCTACCTCCACTCGCGTCTGCTGGAGCGCTGCGCCAAGCTCTCGGCCGACATGGGCGGTGGCTCGATGACCGGTCTGCCGATCATCGAGACCAAGGGCAACGACGTGTCGGCGTTCATCCCGACCAACGTCATCTCCATCACCGACGGCCAGTGCTTCCTGGAGACCGACCTGTTCAACGCCGGCGTCCGCCCGGCGATCAACGTCGGTGTCTCGGTCTCCCGAGTCGGTGGTTCCGCCCAGGTCAAGGCCATGCGCAAGGTGGCCGGTACGCTCCGTCTGTCGCTGTCCCAGTACCGCGACCTCGAGGCCTTCGCGGCCTTCGCCTCCGACCTGGACGCGGCCTCCCGCGCCCAGCTGGAGCGTGGCGCCCGCCTGGTGGAGCTGCTCAAGCAGCCGCAGTACAGCCCGTTCCCGGTCGAGAAGCAGGTCGTCTCGGTGTGGGCCGGCACCACCGGCGAGCTGGACGACGTGCCGGTGGAGGACATCCGCCGCTTCGAGGCCGAGTTCCTCGACTACCTCGGGACCACCCAGAAGGGTGTCTTCGACAGCATCCGCGAGACCAAGGAGCTGACGGACGACACGGTGACCAGCCTCAAGGACGCCATCACGGAGTTCAAGAAGGGCTTCACCACCTCCAGCGGTGAGCTGCTCGTCAACGACGAGCCGGTGGAGGCGCTGGACGCCAGCGCGGTCGGCCAGGAAAAGGTCGTCAAGCACGTCCGCAAGGTTGAGGCGAAGTAACCCATGGGTGCCCAGCTTCGACAGCTGCGGCGGCGGATCAAGTCGGTCAAGTCCACCGCGAAGATCACCCGCGCGCAGGAGCTGATCGCCTCGTCGCGCATCGTCAAGGCGCAGCAGCGGATGCAGGCGGCCGTGCCGTACGAGCGGGAGATCACGCACGCGGTGTCGGCGGTCCTGTCGAACACGACGAACGTCGACCACCCGCTCACGGTGGCCAAGGAGCAGTCGGCCACGGCAGGCGTCCTGATCGTCACCAGCGACCGCGGCTTCGCCGGCGGCTACAACGCCAACATCCTCCGTGAGGCCGAGGCGCTGAAGGGCCACCTGGTCGGGCGCGGCCTGACGGTGAAGCCGTACGTCGTGGGCCGCAAGGGCCTCACCTGGCACCGCTTCCGCAGCCGGGAGATGTTCGGCGAGTGGGACGGCTTCTCCGACAACCCGTCGTACGGCAACGCCAAGGAGATCGCCGACACGCTCATCGAGTCGTTCAAGGCGGAGGACGGGATCGACGAGATCCACGTCGTCTACACCGGGTTCGTCTCGATGCTGACGCAGAACGTGATCGTCAAGCGGATCCTGCCGCTCGAGGTCGAGGAGGCGGAGGCGCCCCCGGAGGGCATCCCGCCGTACTACGAGTTCGAGCCGACGGCCGGTGACGTGCTCGATTCGCTGCTGCCGCGCTACATCGAGTCGCGCATCTACAACGCGCTGCTCCAGTCGGCCGCCTCCGAGCACGCCGCGCGGCGCCGCGCGATGAAGTCGGCCACCGACAACGCCAACGAGCTCATCCGCGTGTTCACCCAGCAGATGAACCAGGCGCGTCAGGCCGAGATCACCCAGGAAATCAGCGAGATCGTCGGTGGCGCGAACGCGCTGGCTGACGCCGCAGCGGGGAAAGAGTGAAATGACCGCACAGACTGTTGAGACCACCGTGGGCCGTGTCGCCCGCGTCACCGGTCCGGTCGTCGACGTGGAGTTCCCCGTCGAGGCCATGCCGGACATCTACAACGCGCTCACCGTCGACGTCGCGCTCGGCGGCGAGACCAAGACCCTGACCCTCGAGGTCGCCCAGCACCTCGGCGACAACATCGTCCGGGCCATCTCCATGCAGCCGACCGACGGCCTCGTGCGCGGCGCCGCCGTCTCCGACACCGGCGCGGCGATCTCGGTGCCCGTCGGCGACGCCGTCAAGGGCCACGTGTGGAACGCCCTCGGTGAGCCGCTCGACGCCGACAAGGCGACGCTGCAGGTCACCGAGAGGTGGCCGATCCACCGTCCGGCTCCGGCGTTCGACCAGCTCGAGGCCCGTACGGAGATGCTGCCCACCGGCATCAAGGTCATCGACCTGCTCACGCCTTACGTGAAGGGCGGCAAGATCGGTCTGTTCGGCGGCGCGGGCGTCGGCAAGACCGTTCTGATCCAGGAGATGATCCGCCGCGTCGCGCTGAAGTTCTCGGGCACCTCGGTGTTCGCGGGCGTCGGCGAGCGCACCCGTGAGGGCAACGACCTGTGGCTGGAGATGGAGGAGGCGGACGTCCTCAAGGACACCGCGCTCGTCTTCGGCCAGATGGACGAGCCCCCGGGCACCCGTCTGCGGGTGGCGCTGTCCGCTCTGACCATGGCGGAGTACTTCCGCGACGTGCAGAAGCAGGACGTGCTGCTGTTCATCGACAACATCTTCCGCTTCACCCAGGCGGGTTCGGAGGTCTCCACGCTGCTCGGCCGTATGCCGTCCGCCGTGGGTTACCAGCCGACCCTCGCCGACGAGATGGGCGTGCTCCAGGAGCGCATCACCTCGACCCGTGGTCACTCGATCACCTCCATGCAGGCGATCTACGTGCCCGCGGACGACATCACCGACCCGGCGCCGCACAACGCGTTCGCGCACCTCGACGCGCAGACCGTTCTGTCCCGGCCGATCTCGGAGAAGGGCATCTACCCCGCGGTGGACCCGCTCGACTCCTCCTCGCGGATCCTCGACCCGCAGATCATCGGTGATGAGCACTACGCGGTCGCCCAGGAGACCAAGCGGATCCTGCAGAAGTACAAGGAACTGCAGGACATCATCGCGATCCTGGGCATCGACGAGCTCTCCGAAGAGGACAAGGTCACCGTCCAGCGGGCGCGCCGCATCGAGCGGTTCCTGTCCCACCCGATGTACGCCGCCGAGGCGTTCACCGGCCAGCCGGGCGAGTTCGTGCCGCTGGACGAGACCATCGCCTCGTTCAAGGGCCTGTGCGCCGGCGAGTACGACCACCTGCCCGAGCAGGCCTTCTTCATGGTCGGCGGCATCGAGCAGGCCATCGCCAAGGCGAAGGAACTCGAGCGCTAGGACGCCTTCGACGCCTGTACGGCACGGCATCGGCCGGCCGTACAGGCGTCCGTCGAAAGGGAGCTGAGAAGTGGCAAAGCTTCGCGTGGGCGTCGTGTCGCCGGAACGTGAGATCTGGACGGGCGAGGCCGACATGGTCATTGCCAAGACCGTGGACGGCGAGATCGGTATTATGCCGAACCACGCTCCCGTTCTCGGTGTCCTCGTCGAGGGCGGGGTGCTGCGCGTCAAGCGCGGCGACGGAGGCGACCTCGTGGCCGCGGTGCACGGCGGATTCATCTCCGTCGCCGACAACGACGTGTCGATCCTGGCGGAGGCGGCCGAGCTCGGCTCCGAGGTCGACGTCGCGCGGGCCAAGGACGCGCTGCAGCGTGCTCAGGCCTCGATCGAGGCCGACCATGAGGACGCGGACGCACGGCTGAAGGCCAAGCGTGCGGCTGCCCGGCTGCGGGCGGCCGGCGAAGAGGTCTGACAACAGGAGGAGGGCGGCATTGGCGGCGCTTGGGATACTCGCGGGCGTCTTCGCCGTGGCCGCGCTCCTCGTCATCCGGGGCTTCGTCCTGGCACGGGCCCGGGGCACGATCGTCTGCCGGGTACGGGACGACCGGGGGGGCTGGAAGAGCGGGGTCGCCCGCTACGTAGGGGGAGAGCTCCACTGGATCCCGTTCCTGGGACTCGGATTGAGGCCGCGCCACGCGATCGCGAGGCGCGGCCTCACCGTTTCCAGCCGGAGGATGCTCGACACGGGTGAGGGGCCCGCGGGCTACTGGACCGTCGTCTGCTCGGCCCAGCGCGGCCCACTGTCCCTGGCGATGAGCGAGGACGCGCTGACCGGCTTCCTGGCCTGGCTCGAGTCCGCCCCGCCCAGCGCCCACCTCGACGCTGCGTAGAATCGCCTCGCCTCTGGCGAGGCGGCTCGGGCGCCTTGAGGCCGTTGGCCGTGCCGGAGGCGCGCCGTGAGCGCAGGACCTCGTCGCGCTTGGTCGCTTCGCTCCCGCGCGTTCCTCAGTTCAGAGCACGGCCGCGCCCTCGCGTCCCTTGTGGTGGGTCTACCGGGTTCCGCCGGGCTTCCAGAGGAGCTCGTCGCCGGCGGAGACCACGCGGCAGAGGATGAACATCAGGTCGGACAGGCGGTTCAGATACTTGGCCGTCAGGGGGTTCACGTCGTCGTGCGCCTCCAGCGCCGCCCAGGCCGACCGCTCGGACCGCCGTACGATCGTGCGGGCGAGGTGGAGGAAGGCGGCGGGCGGGGCGCCGCCCGGAAGGATGAAGCTGCGCAGCGGCTTCAGCTCCGCGTTGAAGCGGTCGCACTGCTCTTCGAGCCAGGTGATGTACGGCTCCTCGACCCGCAGCGGCGGGAATTCGGGTGTTTCGACGACGGGGGTGCACAGGTCGGCGCCGACGTCGAACAGCTCGTTCTGCACCCTGCTCAGGACGGCCGTGACCTCCTCGGGCAGGCCCCCCGTCGCGAGGGCCACTCCGATGGCGGCGTTGGCCTCCTCCACGTCCGCGTAGGCGGTCAGGCGGGGGTCGGTCTTGCGGGTGCGGCTCATGTCGCCCAGGGCGGTCGTGCCGTCGTCGCCCGTCTTCGTGTAAATCTTGGACAGGACGACCGGCTTGTCGTTGTCGGCTCGGGTCATGCCGCTCAGCGTAGTCACCGGCCCCGGATCACTGGGCGGAGGCCGCCATGGGGCCTTCGGAGGCGAAGGTGCGGCGGAAGATGTACACGCAGGCCTCGATGAGCTGCTCGGTGGGCGGGGACGGCTCGGTCACCACCCACTCGATGAGTAACTCGGTGAGGGCACCGATGAGCCCGAGCGCCAGCAGGTGGAGGTCGAGGGGAGGCATGCGGGTCGCGCCCCGCGCCGAGGACTCGATGACCTTGGTGAACGAGGCCACCGCCTGCTGACGGGCGCCGCTGAGCACGTTGCCGGCCCGTCGTACCTCCAGGTGCATCAGGCGGGCGCGCCGTACGTCCTTAGTGACGAAGCGGATGTACTCGGCGATGCCGGCGACGATGCGGTCGTCGAGCGTGGGAGGGGCCTTGTCGATGGCCTCGGTGACCGACGTAAGCGTCTCCTCGATACACCGCTCGTAAACCGCGCGCATCAGGTCCTCGCGGCTGGAGAAGCATTCGTAGAAGGCACGATTGGAGATGCGCGCCGTCGCGCACAGCCTCTCGATGGTGGTGGCGTGGAAGCCGGGCTGGGCGAACAAGGTGTATGCGGCCGATATGAGCCTTTCCCTCCTGTCTGCAAGCCTTTCGGCAGCCGACATCCCCCGATAGTCCCGTCCCGCCACTTTTCACCTCACCGTGTCATGGTCCCCCCAGAACTCACATTATGAACGCAAGATCCTTTTTGTGGAAGTGCTGGGAAATGAGCACTTTCGGGCTATGCCAAAGAGGGTCAATAGCTTGACAAGGCCGTCAAGAGGTCAGCACGCTTACCAATTGAGATAGATCAGTCTCGCTGCAATTGCATCGGCAATTACAGCAGACCGCGCGTCAGAGCGGTCGTCACCGCGGCGGTGCGGTCGGACACGTCGAGTTTGGTGAAGACCCGCAGCAGATGCGTCTTCACGGTGGTCTCACTGATGAACAACGCCCTGCCGATCTCGGCGTTCGTCAGTCCCCGCGCGACCAGGGCGAGCACCTCCGTCTCCCGTCGCGACAGCGAGCTCGCGGCGGGGGTGCGCAGGCGGGTGACGAGCTTGGTGGCCACCGAGGGGGACAGCACGGTCTCCCCGCGCGCCGCCGCGGCGATCGCGGCGATCAGGTCGGCCCTGGAGGTGTCCTTCAGCAGGTAGCCGGCGGCGCCGGCCTCCACGGCGCGGACGATGTCCTGATCGGTCTCGTAGGTCGTGAGCACGATCACCCGGGTCTCGGGCCGGGCCGCGAGGATGCGCGTCGTCGCGTTCACGCCGTCTCCGCCGGGCATCCGCAGGTCCATCAGGACGACGTCGGGCGCGAGCGCCGAGGCGCGGGCCACCGCCTCCTCGCCCGATCCCGCCTCACCGGCCACGGTGATCGCCGGATCTGACTCCAGCATTCCGCGCAGCCCCTCCCGTACGACGGGATGGTCGTCGACGATCAGCACGCGGACCACGGAATCATCGGACACGGGCGGGATGGGCATGGCGGGCTCCGTACGGCTCGGAGATGGGCGTTCAGGACTCGTCTGGATCATCGTCGGGATCGCCCGCGAGTCGCAGGGTCACCGCGAGCGTGGTGCCCTGGCCGGGAGGGCTGTCGACGGTGAGCGTCCCGCCCACCTGCTCGACGCGGGTACGCATCGCCCGCAGACCGTATCCGTGCTCGGCGCCCGTGCGGAAACCGGCGCCGTCGTCGCGGACCCGGAGCGTGACGTGGCAGTCGCCGTATTCCAGGGTCACCGCCACCGACGAGGCGCCGGCGTGCCTGCGCACGTTCGCCAAGCCCTCCTGCGCAGCCCGCAGGAGCACCACCTCGACGCCGGGCGGCAGCGGCCGGGAGTCGCCCCGCGCCGTGAACGACGCGTCGATGCTCGCCTCCTCCCCGAGCCTGCCGGTGACTCGCCGCAGCGCCTCCTCCAGCGTGGAGCCGTCGAGCGGCGCGGGTGTGAGCGCCTCGATCAGGCCTCGGGCCTCGGCCAGGTTCTCCCGCGCGGTCCGTACGGCGAGTGCGAGGTGGCGCGAGGGGTCGGGCTGGGCCTGGGCGGCCTGGACGAGCATGATGATGCTGGTCAGGCCTTGCGCGAGCGTGTCGTGGATCTCCCCCGCCAGCCGCTCCCGTTCGGCGAGCGCACCCCGCTCGGCCGACAGGCGCGCGATCTCGGCCCGGCTCGACTCCAACTCGGTGATGAGCTGGGCGCGCTCCGCGCTCTGCTCGATGATCCGGGTGATCCACGGCCCGAGCACCAGCGTGGTGGCCAGAGCCAGCGTCGTCCAGACGGCGAAGCTGACTAGGTCGTCCGGATCCCACCGCGTGTCGAGGAGGAACCGGAAGGCCGGGGCGAGGTTGAGCACCAGCACGACGATGACGGCGCGCCGCACCCGCAGCATCACGAACGCCTGCGGGCACAGGGCGAACAGCACGAACGTCACCGGCGGCACCAGGAGCGCCGCCGGGACGAAGATCGCCAGGACCAGGACCCAGTAGAGCAGGGCTCGGCGGTCGTCCCCGCCGTCCAGCTTCGTCGACCGGCGCGCGAGCAGCACGTACGCCGCGGCGAGCGCCGCGAGGCCGCCTACGGCCGCCGCCCTCGCCGCCGCCGGCCCGTCGGTCACGGCGACGAAGGCGGCGGTCATCGCCAGGGCCAGGCCGAAGAGGATCTCCCAGCCCAAGAAGGTCTTCCAGGCGTCCGCCCCCGTCGCGGTTCCACCGGGCCTTCCGGAGGCGTCGCCCGGGCCGCGTCCCCGATCCCGCCGGTCGGAGGATCGGCGGGCGCCGCGCTCCTCGGTCGAACTCATCCGTCGCGCCGCCCCTTCCAGCGGAACGTCGTCACGCACAGCACGAGACCACCGACGAGCCAGGCGGCCAGTACCAGGGCCACCCTGCCGAGCTCGTACGACCCGGTCAGCTCCAGGGCGGCCCCCGCGTCACCCAGGAAGACGGCCCGGAACCCTTGGCACATCCACTTCAGCGGGAAGATCGAGGCGGCGTTGACCAGCCAGTCGGGCAGCTGCGTGATCGGGATGAAGACCCCGGAGACGAACTGCAGCACGACGAACGGCAGGCTGATCACCGCGGTCGCGCTCTTGCCGGAGCGGGGCAGGCCGCTGACGGCGATGCCGAGCACCGAGGCGGCCGACACGCCGAGCACGAACACCCAGGCGAACGTGAGCCAGGTCGACACCTCTGCGGGCAGCGTCAGGTCGTAGAACAGCACCGCGATGGCGAGCAGGATGGCCACCTGGAGCACCGTCATCACCAGCACGCTGGCGATCTTGCCGATGAAGTACGCCGCACGTGGCATCGGCAGCCCGACGAGCCGCTTCAGCGTGCCGTCCTCCCGGTCGCCCGCGATGCCGATGCCGAGGTTCTGGAACCCCGTGCCCATCACGCCCGAGCCGATGAGCCCGGCGGTGTAGAGCTGGGCGACGGTGACGCCGGTCCCCTCGGCGCTGTCGGAGAAGAAGAAGATCGAGGCGAACAGCACCAGGAACACGATCGGCAGGGCGAAGGTGAAGACGACGGCGTCCCTCTCCCGGAAGAGCACCTTCGTCTCGACGGCCGCGCGGGCCAGCGCGATCCTGAGCGGGGACGGCAGGGGCGCCGACGCCCGCGGGACGGTGGCCGGATCGGCTGGGGAGGCGGTCATGGCGCACTCTCCACACGCGGGGTGGCGGCCGGGGTGATGGTCATGGCGCACTCTCCACACGCGGGGTGGCGGCCGGGGTGATGGTCATGGCGCACTCTCCACACGCGGGGTGGCGGCCGGGGTGATGGTCATGGCGCACTCTCCACGGGTACGGCGGCGGTGGTCTCCGGGACGCTGCCGGCAGGCGGCTCCTCCGCCTCGATGAGGCGGAGATACACGTCCTCCAGCGTGGGCCGTGTAACGGTGAGGCCGGGGATCTCCCCGTCGTACCTGCGCGACAGCTCCAGGACGGCCCGCGTGGGGTTGTCGGTCTCGATCTCGCCGTCCGACCAGGCCACCCTGGCCCTCGCGGTGGCCCGGCCGCCCAGCGTGGCGGGGTCGCCCTCGGCGACCACGCGCCCCCGCGCCACGACGGCCACCCGGTGGGCCAGCGTCTCGGCCTCCTCCAGGTAGTGGGTCGTCAGCACGATCGTCGTGCCGTCGTGTGCCAGCCCCTCGATGAGCTCCCAGAACCGCCGCCGGGCCTCGGGGTCGAAGCCCGTCGTCGGCTCGTCCAGGAACAGCAGCTCGGGGCGGCCGATGACGCCGAGGGCGACGTCCACCCGGCGGCGCTGGCCGCCGGAGAGCTGGCGGATGCGTTTGCCCGCGCTGTCGGTGAGCCCGACCTGTTCCATGAGCTCGTCCGGATCGCGGGGGTTCGCGTAGTAGGTGGCCAAGTGCCGCAGAATCTCCCGTACAGTCAGTTCCGCCCGGTCGTCGGCGGTCTGCAGCACGATGCCGATGCGGGACCGCCACTCGCGGGTCGGCCGGGCCGGGTCCCTGCCCAGCACACTGACCTCTCCCGCGTCGCGTTGGCGGTATCCCTCGAGAATTTCGACGGTGGTCGACTTGCCCGCGCCGTTCGGGCCGAGGACGGCGAACACCTCGCCGTGCTCGACGTCCAGGTCCAGGCCCGCGACGGCCTGGACCTCGCCGTACCGCTTCTGCAGTCCTCGTACGCGTATGGCGTGTTCCATGCCCCAAGAATCCACCAGGCGCGGATCAAGGAACACCCTCGACCGGACGATGATCGGTGTCCTCCATACGGTGGACACCCGGCGCGGCCGGCGCCTACCGGACCTGTTCCGTGAGCGTCTGGATGCCGTCCAGAAGCCGCCGGAGGCCGAACCGGTAGGACGCGGCGTTCGCCTCCACGGTCGCCGCGTCGAAACCGCCCTCGCGCCAGACGCGGGTGATCGGGCCCGTGACCACGTGGCGGACTTCACGGGCTGACCGGTTCAGAAGAGCGTCGGGTTCTCCGGTTCGATGCCGCGCAGGGCGTCGTAGTCGAGCGTCACGCAGTCGATGCCCCGGTCGGCGGCGAGCACGCGGGCCTGGGGCTTGATCTCCTGGGCGGCGAAGATGCCCTTGACCGGAGCCAGACGCGGGTCGCGGTTGAGCAGTTCGAGATAGCGGGTGAGCTGCTCCACGCCGTCGATGTCGCCGCGCCGCTTGATCTCCACGGCCACCGTGCCGCCGAGGTGGTCGCGGCACAGGATGTCCACGGGACCGATCGCGGTCATGTACTCCCTGCGCACCAGCGTCCAGCCGTCCCCGAGCGTGGTGATGTGCTCGGCGAGCAGCTCCTGCAGGTGCGCCTCGACGCCGTCCTTGCGCAGCCCCGGGTCGACGCCCAGCTCGTGGCTGGAGTCGTGCAGGACCTCCTCGATCGTCAGCACGAGCTTCTCCCCGGTCTTGCCGTGGACGACCGACCAGGTGAGCACGTCGTCGATCGTCTCCTCGCGGACCTTGCAGGGGGGGTTCATCCAGTTCAGAGGCTTGTACGCCCGGTCGTCCGCATGGATCGAGACCGAGCCGTCCGCCTTCATCAGGATGAGCCGGGGGGCCATGGGGAGATGGGCGGTGAGCCGTCCCACGTAATCCACGCTGCACCGCGCGATGACCAGCCGCATGTGCGCCAACCCTACCGGGATCGCGGAGGTCCCGAGGCGTTCTGGGACACTGTCCGGCATGGCCCGGACATCGGGGGAGACCGGAGGGAGGGCCGGCGTGGTGCGCGGAGTTCGGGACGTCCGCGCGTACGGAGGCTGAGCCGGTGCTGGAAGAATGGGCTGTCATCTCCCGTTCTGCCAGACATGAACCCCCTGGAAGGATGCCCGCCGTGAGCCCCCGCCGTGCCCGCCGCCGCGGCCCGTTCGAACGTCCGGACGGCCGTGCCGTACGGCCCGTGGGTTCCCAGGTGCCCGGGGTGGACCGGGTGGAGAGCGCGCACGACGGCGACTGGGTCGTCCGCAACGTCTCCGGCGCCGCCCAGGGCAAGGCGTACCGGTGCCCGGGATGCGAGCAGGAGATCGGGCCGGGGCTGCCGCACGTGGTGAGTTGGCCGGCCTGGTCCGGGGGAGAGGACGAGCGGCGGCACTGGCACACCGCGTGCTGGCGCAACCGGGCCAACCGGGGTCCGGGCCGCAGCCGCTACTGACACGAGCTTTTCGAGGTGGGAATGGACATCAGGGCGTCCACGGTGCTGCCTGCCCGGCGCGAGGACATCGAGCTGCGAACGGCCGACGGGCTGACTCTCGTCGGCGAACTGGCGCTGCCGGAGAGCCGGCCGCCGGTGGCGACGCTGGTCTGCCTGCACCCCCTGCCCACCCACGGCGGGATGATGGACAGCCACGTGCTGCGCAAGGCGTCCTACCGGCTGCCCGCGCTCGCCGACATCGCCGTGCTGCGTTTCAACACCCGGGGCACGACCTCCGACCGGGGGACCTCCCAGGGGGCCTTCGACGGCGGCGAGGGGGAGCGGTGGGACGTCGCCGCCGCCCTGGAGTACGCCGACTTCCACGACCTGCCGAACGCCTGGCTGCTCGGCTGGTCGTTCGGCACCGAGCTGGCCCTGAAGTGGGGCCGCGACCCGATCGTGCGGGGCGCGATCCTGCTGTCGCCGCCGCTGAAGCGGGCCGGCGAGAAGGACGTCGCCGCCTGGGGGGAGTTCGGCCGCCCGCTGGTGGCCCTGGTGCCGGAGCACGACGACTACCTGCGGCCGGAGGAGGCCGTACACCGGTTCGCGGCGGCTCCGCAGGCCGAGGTCGTCGGCGTGGAGGGGGCCAAGCACCTGTGGGTCGGCGAGCCGTACGTGCGGATCGTGCTGAACGAGATCGTCAAACGCGTGAACGCCGCCGCGGCCCCGTTGCCGACCACGGTCTGATCGGGCCGCGGATCGCGAATCGGTGACGAACGGCGGCGGTGGGCGCGCGGCGCGTTACCGTGACCTGATGCAGCTGTACGCGCGATCCGCCGGGAGCGGCCTGCCAGTCGTCCTGCTCCACGCGTTCCCCCTGTCCTCCGCGATGTGGCTCGCCCAGCGTGAGGGACTCGCGTCCGCCTGCCGCGTGATCACTCCGGACCTGCGCGGCTTCGGCGGCACGATGCTCGGCGACGACGAGCCCTCGATCGACCTCATGGCCGACGACGTGGCCGGCCTGCTCGACCGGGAGGGCGTCGACCGTGCGGTGATCGGCGGCCTGTCCATGGGCGGCTACGTGGCGATGGCGCTGTGCCGCCGTCACCCGGACCGCGTACGCGGGCTGATCCTCGCCGGCACCAAGGCGCAGGCCGACCCCGAGCCGGCCCGGGCGAACAGGGAGCGCATCGCCGCCGCGGTCCTGGAAGGCGGCACGGACATCCTGGTGACCGAGTCGCTGCCCGCGATGGTCGGCGCGACCACCAAGGAGCGCAGGGGGATGGTCCTCGGGCGCGTGCGCGGGCTCGTCCAGGCGGCGCCGCCCGCGGCCGTCGCATGGGCCCAGCGGGCGATGGCGGCGCGGCCCGACGCGTTCGGCACGTTGCGGTCGCTGACGGTGCCCGCGCTGGTCGTCGTGGGCGACGAGGACGAGTTGTCGCCGATCCCGGACGCCCGGGCGATGGTGGAGGCCATCCCGCAGGCACGGCTCGCCGTCATCGAGAAGGCGGGCCACCTGTCCGCCATCGAGCAGCCAGAGGCGTTCAACCGGGTCGTCGCCGAGTTCGTCACGTCCCTCGGCTGACCTGTCTCGGCCGGGTCCCCTCGGCCGGTCTCAACGACATGAGAGCGGGGCCCGGCGCTTGGCGCCGGGCCCCGCTCAGACAGCCGTCCAGACCCCCGAGTGTGCCGGTGGCTACTCCTGCCACCACTCCGCGTCGTCGTCGCTCTTGGTGGAGCTGATCGGCTCGACGGCCGGCGTGGCGGGCACGGCCGGCTTCTCCGCGACCGGCGGAGCCGACAGGGCTGGCTTCGGCGGGGCCGCGGTGACGGGCGCCGGCTCCGACTCCATGCCCGGCAGCGGGGCGCCGCCGAGCAGCTGGCGGAGCTGGGCGAGGTGGCTGGTGATGCTGTCGCGCTGGCGGGTGAGCTCGTCGACCTGGCGCTGCATCGCCGTACGGGTGCGCTCGGCCTCGTTCTTGGCCTCGGTCACGATCGTGTCGGCGCTGGACTTGGCGTCGGACACCAGCTGGTCGGCGTTCTTGCGGGCGTTGGCCAGCAGCTGCTTGGCGTGGGTGTCGGCCTCGCGGCGGGTCTGCTCCGCCTGCTGCGTGGCCTTGGCGGCCCGCTGCTCGGCGGTGGCGGCGCGCTGCTCGGCCTCGGCCACCAGCTTCTGGGTGTTGGCCTGGGCGGTGGCGTGCCGCTCGGCCTCCTGGCGCTCGGCCTCCTCGCGGCGGGCGGCGAGCTGGATCTCGAACTCCGCCTCGTCCTGGGCGCGCTTGGCCTCCGACTCCTCCAGGATCCGCTGCGCCTGGGCCCGCATCTCGTCGGCCTGGCGCTTGGCGGTGGTGAGCACCTCGTCGCGCTCGCGCTTGGTCGAGGCGCGCAGCTGGGCGACCTCGCGCTCCGTCGTGGTGCGCAGCTTGGCGATCTCGCGCTCGGCGTCCGCCCGCTTCTCCGCGACCTCGTGGTCGGCGGTGGCGCGGATCTTGGCGACCTCGCGCTCGGTGGTGGCGGTCAGCTCGTCGGCCTCGCGCCTGGCCGTCGAGCGGATCTCCTCGGCGTCGCGCTCGGCGCTGCTGCGCATCTCCTCGGCCTCGCGCACCGCGAGCGCCCGCTTCTCGGCCGCCTCGTTCTCCGCCGCCGCCCGCAGGTCGGCGGCGTCCACCTTCGCGGCGGCGCGAATCTCGTTCGCCTCCGACCTGGCCGCCTGGACGAGCTCGGTGGCCTGTTCCTCCGCCAGCCTGAGCAGCTGCTCGATGCGGGCGCCGAGGCCGGAGTACGTCGGCCGCTCCTGCTCCTGCAACTGGCGCTGGGAGTCGGACAGCTCCCGCTGGAGGGCGCCGACCTGTTCCTTCGCCTGACGCAGTTCGGTGTCGAGAGTCTTCAGGTGGTCGTGGACCTGGTGCCGGTCATAACCCCGGAGCACCACGTCGAATTCGCGAGATGGAGCGTCCTCGAAGAAGTTGTTGAGCTGGGCGTCGATGTCGGACTGCATGAGGCTCGATCCTGGTTGTCGAGACGGCTACAGGGGCCGGACGGGGGGTCGTTCCGAGGCGAGGAAGCCGGTGTGGCGTCCACGTCCGGTGGTACGCCAGCGTACTCCGGTACTGCCGCGTTGGAGGCCCCGTCCGACTTTCTGCGCGACTTGTTACGTATGAACGTTTCTTGCGTTTGCCTAGCGCCTGGACGTCTCGACGAGCTCGGTGAGAACCCCTCCCACGTCCTTGGGATGCAGGAACGCGATCGAGGCTCCCATCGACCCGTGCCTGGGCCGCTCGTCGATCAGGCGCACGCCCTTCGCCCCGATCTCCTCCAGGGCCTTGGTGACGTCCGCCACGCCGTACCCGATATGATGCACGCCCTCGCCCCGCTTGGCGAGGAACCTGCCCACGGCGGTGTCGGGGTGCAGCGGTTCGAGGAGCTGGACGTACGACGCGCCCTGGTCGCCGTCGGCCACGTGCAACATGGCCTCCCGGACGCCCTGCTCCTCGTTCACCTCGCGGCTGACGACGGTCAGTCCGAAGACGGACTCGTAGAACTCGATCTTCTCTTCCAGGTTGTGGCAGGCCACGCCCACGTGGTCGATTCGCAGCAGCATCGCCGTCTCCCTTCGCCGCGCCCGCTTCCGGGCGGCCGTACTACTCCTGGGTATGGTGACACCGTCGCCCCGATCTCGTAGTGGAGGGTCCCAATGTCTGGTTCCGTCATCGTCGCCGGAGCACGCACACCGATCGGACGGCTCCTCGGCTCGCTCTCCGATCTGTCCGCCGTCGAACTGGGCGGGATCGCGATCAAGGCCGCGCTGGAGCGTGCGGGTGTCTCCCCCGACCAGGTCCAGTACGTGATCATGGGACAGGTGCTCCAGGCCGGGGCCGGTCAGATCCCCTCGCGCCAGGCGGCGGTGAAGGCCGGCATTCCCATGACCGTGCCCTCCCTCACGATCAACAAGGTGTGCCTGTCGGGCCTGGACGCGATCGCGCTGGCCGACCAGCTCATCCGCGCGGGCGAGTTCGACGTCGTCGTCGCGGGCGGCATGGAGTCGATGACCAACGCGCCGCACCTGCTGCCCGGCCTGCGCAAGGGCGTGAAGTACGGCAGCACCGGGATCGTGGACGCGACGGCCCACGACGGGCTCACCGACGCGTTCGACCAGATCGCGATGGGCGAGTCCACCGAGCACCACAACGCCAGGCTCGGCCTGACCCGGGAGGAGCAGGACGAGTTCTCCGCGCGGTCGCACCAGCGCGCCGCCGAGGCGACGGAGAAGGGCCTGTTCGACGACGAGATCGTCCCGGTGCCGCTGCCGCAGCGCAAGGGTGACCCGGTGCTGTTCTCCGCCGACGAGGGCATCCGCAAGGACACCACGGTCGAGGTTTTGTCGAAGCTGCGCCCGGCGTTCACCAAGGACGGCACCATCACGGCCGGATCGGCCTCGCAGATCTCCGACGGCGCCGTCGCCGTGGTCGTGATGTCGAAGGCCAAGGCCGAGGAGCTGGGCCTCGAATGGCTGGCCGAGATCGGCGCGCACGGCAACGTGGCCGGCCCGGACAACTCGCTCCAGTCCCAGCCCGCCAACGCCATCAAGCAGGCGCTGGCCAAGCAGGGGCTGTCCGTCGACGACCTCGACCTGCTGGAGATCAACGAGGCGTTCGCCCAGGTCGTGCTGCAGTCGGCGAAGGAGCTCGGCGTCCCGCTCGACAAGGTCAACGTCAACGGCGGCGGCATCGCGCTCGGCCACCCGATCGGCGCGTCCGGCGCCCGGATCGTGCTGACCCTGGCCCACGAGCTGAACAGGCGCGGCGGCGGCCTCGGCGCGGCCGGCCTGTGCGGCGGCGGCGGCCAAGGTGACGCGCTCATCATCCGGGTGCCCGCGCCCGGCGCCTGAGCGGAGCCGTACGTGGACGTCCGTGAGCTCGTCGGGCAGGCGCGGCGGGGACGGCCGCGCGCGGTGGCGCGGCTGATCTCGCTGGTGGAGAACGCCGTGGAGAACGCGGCCGACACCAAGGGGCATGCCGGGGGAGACCAGGCGGGAGCCGCGGCGGCGAGCCGTGCCCTGCGCGAGGCGATGGCCGAGCTGGCCACCGGCGCCGCCCGGCCGTACAGCGCCCGGGTCATCGGCCTGACCGGCTCTCCCGGAGTCGGCAAGTCGACCTCGACCGGCATGCTCATCCGGGCGTTCCGCAGGCGCGGCAGCAGGGTGGGGGTGCTGGCGGTCGACCCGTCCAGCCCGTTCACCGGCGGCGCCCTGCTCGGCGATCGCGTACGCATGCAGGACCACGCGACCGACCCCGACGTCTTCATCCGCAGCATGTCGAGCCGGGGACACCTCGGTGGGCTCGCGTGGGCCACGCCGCAGGCGCTGCGCGTGCTGGAGGCCGCCGGGTGCGACGTGATCCTCGTCGAGACGGTCGGCGTCGGGCAGGCCGAGGTGGACATCGCCCGCCTGGCCGACACGACCGTCGTCATCCTCGCTCCGGGCATGGGCGACGGCGTGCAGGCCGCCAAGGCGGGCATCCTCGAGGTCGCCGACGTCCTGGTGGTGAACAAGGCCGACCGCGACGGCGTCCAGGCGACCGTGCGGGAGCTGCGGAACATGACGGGCCTGATCGAGACGGCGTGGCGGCCCCCGATCGTCACGACCGTCGCCTCCAGGGGCGAGGGCGCCGACGACCTGCTGGCCGCGCTGGACAAGCACCAGGCATACCTGGAGGAGTCCGGCGAGGCCCGCAGGCGGCGGCTGGCCCGGGCGCGCGACGAGATCGAGGCCATCGCGCTGGCCCAGCTCCGGTCGCGCTTCGCCGTGCTCCACGGGGACCGCCTCGACGCGCTCGCCGAGCGGCTGCTCGGCGCCGAGACCGACCCCTACGCCGCCGCCGACGACCTCATCGCCGCGCTGCGCTGAGCCAACCGGCCCAAGGCCCTGCCCGTACGGCTCTCGCGTCACGGCGGCCGACGGGTCAGGGCTCGCCGGCGTACTTGACCGTGATCGTCGTGAAGCCGAGGGACTTCAGCATGCCCTCCAGCATGGCCTTGGCGTTCTGGTCCGCCCGGGAGCGCAGGTCGCTGGCGGCGGCCGCCTCCTCGATCTTGCGTTCGGCCAGCACGTAGAGCTCCTGCTGGTTCTGCGGGGACGACGACAGGAAGTCGGAGATCCGGTCGAAGATGCCCCGCTCCTGTGCGAAGACGTACGACCGCTTGTTGTCGAGGTTGGGCTTCTCCAGCTCGGCGTGCGGCAGCCGCACGGTCACGGTCGTGCGGTCGGGGGAGACCGTGAAGGCGTCCTTGGGCAGGGCGGAGAAGTCCACGTAGGCGTCCACGTTCCCGGCTCCAACGAAGAGCGTGCGGGAGCCCTTGATCGCGTCGGGCAGGAACTTCGCGTCCTTCTCCAGGTCGACGATGACCTGGAAGTTGCCGGTCGCGGCCTCGAAGCGGCTCAGGTTCTGCACCGACCGGAGCAGCGCGGGGCCGCTGCGATCGATGGTCTGCTCGCCCAGCGGGTTGAGCCAGGACCAGGTCAGCCGGGCGCCGACCACGAGCAGCAGGACCACGAACAGCAGGCCGGCGAGCATCCGCCAGCCGCGCCGGGGGCGGCGTGCGGGGGGCCCGGCGCTCGCCGTGGCGTCGGTGGCGGCGGCGCCGGAGTCGGCCGGCGCGAACGAGGGACGGGTCTGACGGTCCACGGCGGAAATCTTCCCGGTATTTCCGCCCTCTCACTCATCGCAAGATCGATTCTGCTGAGAAGCCCTGCTTCGGCCCTCCGAAACCCGTCTTTCGCCCGGGCCGTGCGCCGCCCCACCGGTCCCGCGCCGTACGCCGCGCGTCTCCGGGCGCGCTCCGGGCGCGCTCCGGGGCGGGGCCGGAGGCCGGTGCGCCCGGCTCTGCGGGTGTGCCCGACCCTTCATGTTGGGCCCGCAGCGTGCCGTCCACCTCCGCGCGCTCCGGGGCGGGGCCCGGAGTTGGTGGCGTCGGTGCCGCTCGTCGCGCGGTGTCTGCCGTCCCCACGGTGGGGCCGGCGTCATGAGGCGGGGGCCAGGAGCGCGCCGGGTACGCCGGTCACACCGGGGTCCTCCTGCGCGTCCTCCTGGAGGTCCGCCTCGCGGGCGCCGGTGGCGTCCCCCGTGGCGGGCCGGGCACGGTCGGTGCGTCCGCCGTCGTGCACGGGACGCCGGTCCTTCCCCGCACCCCCGGGGGCGCCACCAGAGGCATGGCCGGAGGCGCCGCCGTGACCGGGGAGGCGCTCCGGCCGGGCGCGCCGCCCGCCCCGCCCGTCGTCCGCGCCCTGGCCGCCGTTTCCCCGAGGTCCTCCCGTCCGGCCGAGGCCGCCCTGCCCCGACGGCCGCCCGCGGTCCGGGGCGTTCTCCCGGCCCTGCGTCCCTCCCTGACCTCCTCCCTGCGCCGTCGGGCCGCCGGGCTGGAGGCGGCCGGGCATGCTCGGGACGGGTGACGGGCTCGCGCCGGGCTCGCCCGGCCGATAGGGGGGCGGCGTGTCCCCGGGCCTGCCGGTCCTTCCGGGCCGCCAGGGGTGCGGCGACCGGCCGCGGCCGCGGGACCAGGGGTCGTCTCTCCGGGCGCCTTCGCCGCCCGGCATGTCCCACGACCCCGGACCACCCTGGCCCGTCGAACCCCGGCCCGTCGAACCCTGGCCCGTCGGACCCTGGCCCGCGGGGCTCGCGGTGGGAGGAGACGGCCACGCGGGAACGGACGGGCTCGGGCCGGTCCACCCCATACCGGTTCCGCCGGCGCCCGGGTCCGCGCCGCGCTCCCAGCCGGGCTCCGGGTCGACCGGCACGCCGGTGGCGACGGCCGTACCCGGATAGGTCGGCTCGACCGGATAGTTCGGCGCGTACGCGGGGGTGGGGCTCGCCGGATAGGCCGTCGCCACGGGGCCGGCGGGCCGGGAGCCGCCGCCGAAGTGCTTGGCCTGCAGCCCGCAGGAGACGAAGTCGGAGTAGAACATGCGCAGCCAGTCGTGCCGCTGGGCCTCGGTCAGCTCGGAGAACCAGACGGAGGCCTGGTGGTGCTCGCGCAGCGGTCCGCCGGGCAGCGAGGTGCCCCGCAGCCAGGCGACGACGATGCCCCGGTAGCCCGCGGCCACGGTTCCCGGGCACGGGCGGGCCAGGCGGTCGAGGAACTCGACGGCCGCCCGCTGGGCGTACCCGGACCCGAGGTCGTCGATGTGGACGACGACCACCTCCGGCCCTGCCGGGTCCTCCTCGCCGTACGCCCGCTGCTCCACCCGGCGGAAGGCGGCCGGTGTCCCGTTCAGGCGCATCGCGAGCGCGGTGAACACGGTGGCGAGCTCGGCCAGGCCCCCGCGCAGCGCCGGATGCACGCACACGCTGATCGGCCATTCCTGACACACCAGGCGTTCGCTCACGGGCATCGTCCGCGGCACGGTGACGAGCCGGGCCGCGCCGGTCCCCGCGGCCAGGACGGCGATCACCGCGGCGGCCAGCGCCAGCGTCCGCCGGGTCACCAGGGCCACCCAGCCGAGGAGCAGCGCGGTGCTGAGGCCCAGCAGCCAGAGCGTCTGGTCCGTGTACGCGGTCTCGCTGACGCCCGCGATCAGGTCGTACGGCTCACCCGTGGCGGGGGTGAGCCGGTCGGCCCAGTTGGGCCCGGTGGCCAGCCAGGTGAACAGCCCGTAGGTGCCGGCGCCCGCGATCAGCGGGACGACGACGACCGGCACGAGCCAGCCCAGGATCCAGCCGACCACGACGTACAGCCCCAGCCCGGCGACGGACATCGCGAGACCGCCGGGCAGCAGCGGCCCGCCCTGCCCGGTCAGCGCGGCGCGCAGCCCGAGCAGCAGCACGGTCGCCCCGAAGGAGCCGGTGACGACCGCGATGATCGACAGCGGCGCCCGTGCGGCCCGCCACGGCGTCAGGACGCGGCCCCGCTCGGCGCGGCGCCTGCGGAACGCGACCCAGGCCGCGAACGCGGCTCCGAGCGGTCCCGTCAGGCGCAGCGAGCCGATGACGGCCGCCACTATGTCATCCCAGTCCATGAAACCGGGAATGAGGACGCTCCACGCGGCGACGAGCGCCAGCACGAGCAGCACGGTCGCCGCGACCAGCGCGCCGTGTCTCAGCTCACCGCGTGAACCGCCCCTATGCTCACCCACAGTAGGGCGCGGCCCATGGCCACGCCGCCGAAGTCCGGCGCGCATGCGGCGCCGGGACAGCGATGCTGTCCATTGAGAATCTCCCCCGTGTCTGTGTGAGCGGTGCGCGAACCGACGCCGTTCCCCGTGGCGCTGGTTCGCCGGCCGGCATCGCCTCGCCCGCCGTCGGACGCGTCCCCGCGGACCCCCCTTGCCCCGGCGGGACCACCCCGGATACCCGGGGCGGCCGCGCGAGGCAAGCTCCGCGAGACGTCCTCTAGCAGACGGGGTTCCCCGTGCCGCCGGGTTTGCCGCCGCCTCACCTTTCGACGTGGCAACCATAACGGAGCGTGACCCTGACGGGGGGAGTTCTGGGGTCAAGGAATGAATCCGGTTACGCTCGGTGCGCCGGTAGATCTTGGTCGGCGTCGCGCTACCGTATATCGCTGTGTCCGTTCCGCCCAGCTCAGAGCCGCCGCCCACGGGTGGCCCCCGGCCGCTCAAGCTCCCGTTCGACCCGATCGAGCGGGCGGCCGAGACCTGGCGTTCGACGTTCGGGCCGTCGTCCGCCATGGCCGCCGTCACTTCGATCATGAGAGCCCATCAGATCCTGCTGGCGCAACTGGACACGCTGCTCAAGCCGTACGACCTGACCTTCGCCAGGTATGAGGCCCTCGTGCTGCTCACGTTCAGCCGGGCCGGATCGCTGCCGCTGTCGAAGATCGGCGAGCGGCTGATGGTGCACCCGACGAGCGTGACCAACACGGTGGACCGCCTCGAACGGGCCGGCCTGGTCCGCCGCATGCGCAACCCGCGGGACGGCCGCGGCGTGCTCGCCGAGATCACCGGCGAGGGCCGGGACATCGTACGGCGGGCCACGGCCGACCTGATGAACGCGGGTTTCTGCATGGGCATGTACGACGACGCCGAGCTCGGCGAGATGTTCGGCCTGCTCAGGACCCTGCGCGTCGCCGCGGGGGACTTCAGCCCCTGACGCGGTCCTTCGCCAGCATCGTGAACGAGCCCCGGACGAGGGCCAGCAGTTCGGGCGCGGCCGCGTTCTCGTCCAGTGCGGAGCGGCGGTCGCTCGTGAGCGCGGTCACCACGTATGTCCTGCCCGCGGCGTCACGGGCGAGGAAGCCCATGGAGAGCACACCGGGCTCGGATCCGCCCTTGTACCAGACGGTGGGCCAGGCCTTGGCGTCGAGCCCCAGCCCGGCGTCGTTGGCCGACATGGCCTCGTCGAGGGGCGGCGTGTTCAGCGCGGACAGGCCCGCGAAGGCCCGGCAGACGTCGCCGGGCGAGGCGAACCACTCCAGCCTGTCGATGTCCCGGGGCTTGTTCCACACCTTCACCTCGGTCAGGGGCGTGCGGGCGACGGTGGTGGCCAGATAGCGGTACCGCCGGGAACGGTCGAGCGACAGGTAGTTCTTCGCGAGGCGGGGGTAGTCCGCGCCCTTGAGAAGGAAGAGCTCCCTGGTCGTGAGGAACGGCCGGTTCAGCGCCGCGTGACGGGACCACTTGCTCATCTGGGTCTCCACCCTCGCGCGGCCGGCCTTGTCGATCAGCAGGTCGGCGCCCGTGTTGTCGCTGATCGAGATCATCAGCTTGGCCGCCTCCCGTACGGAGACCGTGCTGTTGTCGGGACGGTCCTGCAGTATGCCGCTGGGCAGGCTCTTCAAGCCGGGCCGGATGGTCAGGGGCGTGTCCCAGGAGAACCGGCCCTTCTTGATCTGCTCGGCCGTCGCGCCCAGCACGTAAAGCTTGAACATGGACCCGAGCGGCCGGGGGGTGTCCGGCGCGACGGTGTGCACGGGACGGCAGGCGCCGTTCCCGCGGACCTCGGCCGCCAGGAACCCCACCCGGGGCGCGAGCGCACGCAGCCGCTTGTCCAGTTCGGCCCAGCTGCGCGGCGCCGGACGCTGCTCCTGCTGGAACAGGAGGGCGGCGATCCTCCCGTCGCCGTCGACGGCCATGGAGATCTGGAGACGTCCCTGGCCGGTCGTGACCATCCCGGACAGGGTAGTGGGCGTGACGTCGGCCAGCGACTCGAGCCGCAGGCCGCCCAGGCTCTTCAGGACCTCGTTCAGCTGGGCCGGGGAAACCTGTGCGAGGAAGCCGGCGCTGAAGTGCGCCCTGATCTGGTCCTCGGGGATCGGGAGGGCCGCGGCCGCCGTCAGGAACCAGCGAAGCTGCTCGCCCACCGGCGAATCCGGGATGTCCGGCGTGCCGGTGGGAGCGGGGGTGGGCGCCGCCGTGGCGGGCGCCGCACCGGCGCCGACGGCAGCGGGAGCCGCGGCTGCGGCGGTGGCGGCCACGGCGAGCGCCAGTGCCGCGCTCATGAGGGGAATCGCCAACCTGCACAGTGAACTGGTGCGCATCGATCTCGGCGCGATCGGCACGAGAGAGCTCCTTCGCGGTAGGAAGTGCGGCGTCCGGGTGCGGGCCGTCGGCGGTTCGCCGCGGCGGTGGGCGTTCACGTGATCTCACGTTAACGATCACTGCGCGGTCGCGACACCCGGCGGGCCCCCGGGCCGTCGAGGGGCGGTGTTCGGGCCTGCCGGTCGCGACCACCGTTACGGCCGACCCGGCCCTGCGCACCCGCAGGTTCCCGGACGAGATCGAGGGAGCGACGTATCTCGTGGTCAGCGAGGCGATAGCCGACGCGCTCAAGCACGCCGGCGCGTCGCGGGTAGAGGGCAGCTGGGGCTGGAGGCCAGTCCGGACATCCGCCGGGTCGCCGCGGTCTTGCCTGTCTCGGCGGTTCCTGATCCGCGCCGCCCGGGTGGGCCGGTGGCGCACCACCGCATGGGGTGCGCCACCGGCCCAGGGTAGGCGCACGGGTGCGCCTCCGGTCAGCTCGGCTCAGCGGCCGACGGCGCGCAGGGCGTCGACGATGCCCCTGCCGTAGAAGCCGTTGTTGTCGGCGGCGCCCTCACAGGTGTGCGTGGCGGTCACCGTGCGCCCGTCCGGCAGATGGCGGGTGTAGGTGTAGGCGGGCGGGTTCGGGCAGGCCGTCCTGGTGGCCGTGCCCTTGAGGATCGCCTCCACCTTGTCCGGGTTCATCGTCAGTCCGCCGCGGACGCGGTCGCGCTGGCCGTACCGGCTGACGATCAGCGCCGCGACGCCGGCCGCGCGCGGCGAGGCCATCGAGGTGCCCTGCAGGTACTGGTAGTAGGCGCAGACCGAGCCCTTGCAGTCCTTCACGACGTACGGCACCGTCGGGTCGCCGTTCTCGTCGATCTCGCCGTTGGCGACGGCGAGCGCCTTGGGGTAGGCCGAGAGCGTGGCCTTGGTGATGTCCCTCGTGTCGCCGGGCGTGTCGTACACGTCGCCGCCGGGTGAGGCCACGTCGACGTAGCCGTTGCCGTAGCTCGAGTAGTAGGCCTTCCGCTTGCTGACGCCGGTCGAGGAGACCGAGATCACGTGCTCGGCCTCACCGGGGAGGGAGACGCAGGACGGGGGGATGGTCCGGGTCCGTTCCGTCTGCTGGCCGGGGAAGGTGGCGTAGTCGGGGCTGCCGGAGTCGACGTTCGTCTTGGTGTAGTCGATCGCCTCGTTGCCGGCCGCGCTGACGAGCGTCACGCCGTGCGCGTGCGCGTAGTCGATCGCCCGCTGGGTGGCGGCGATGTACAGCCGCTGCTGGGCCTGCTCCTCCGGGCTGTCGGCCGGGTTGTCCGTGCAGTTGAACAGCCACGGGTCGATGTAGTAGCTCATGTTGACCACGTCGACGCCGATGTCGCCGGCGTAGGTGAGGGCGTCGACGGTGGGCTGGAGGAAGAAGTAGCCCGAGTCCTGGCCGGCCCGCAGGTTCACGATGGTCACCTTGGGCGCGACGCCCGAAACGCCCAGCCTGTTGATGGGCGAGGCGATCGACGAGGCGACGTGGGTGCCGTGGCCGTCCTCGTCCACGTCGTTCGGGTCGGTGCAGGAGCCGTCGGGGTCGTCCTCGCACTTGCCGTCGATCACGTTGCCGTTGGCGTCCGCCGGCAGGTCGACGGTGAAGTTGCGGCTCAGCCGCCGGTCGAAGTTCGGCGCGATGTCGGGGTGCGAGCCGTCGACGCCGGTGTCGAGGATGCCGACGAGCACGCCCTTGTCACCCTGCTCGAACCTGTGGGCCTCGTCCGCGTGGATTTGCTTCATGTCCCACTGCAGGTCGGCGAGCGGTTCGTCCTTGACGTTGCGGCCCCACTTCGCGGCCGGGGCGCCGACCCGGCCCTCCTTCTCCACCGCCTTGCTCTTGGCCGCCTGCGTCACGGCCTTCCTCGCGGCGGCGGACGCCTTCGCGTCGTCCGGCGCGCTGCCTATCACCCGGTTGCGGGCGACGCCTTCGATGGCCGCGACGCCGTTCAGGGCGCCCGCGAAGTCGGCGTTGGTGGTGCTGACCGTGGCCAGCCCGACCTCGGCGTTCACCTTGATCACGCTGCCGCCCGCCGCTTCGATCGCCTTCTGGGCGTCCGCGGCGGCCGCGCCTTCCTTGTACAGAACCACGTATTCGGTCTGGGTCGCCGACCCGGCGGCCGCGGGTACGGCCTGCGCGGGTGTGGTGAGGGTTGCCGCCACCATCGCCGCGGTCGCGGCGACGACTGTCAAGCGCTTCACATCCACCTCCATGTGGACTTCAAGGGCGCTGACCATGGTTGAAGATTTCTCGGTCCTGTCAAAGGTCCGTGAGAATTCGCGACCAACGTGTGACATGACTGCCGGGGAGGCGGGCGATCAGTGGGGACCGGTGCTGGCCGGATTTAGTAGGACGTCCTAGTATCTTCTCGGAGAGTGAGACACGGGGAGGGACGCATGGAGCCGGACGCGACGAGCGCCGAGTCGATCGAGGCGGGCAGGGCCCGGTGGCAGGCGCGGTACGACGCCGCCTTCAAGCGGGACCGCGAGTTCCGCACCCTGTCGGGAGTCGACCTGGATCCCGTGTACGGGCCGTCCGGGGACGACCCCCGGTTCGGGCGCATCGGCTGGCCGGGCGAGTTCCCCTTCACCCGCGGCCTGTACGCCACCGGCTACCGCGGCCGGCCCTGGACCATCCGCCAGTTCGCCGGGTTCGGCAACGCCAGGCAGACCAACGAGCGCTACAAGATGATCCTCGGCGCCGGAGGCGGCGGTCTGTCGGTGGCGTTCGACATGCCGACGCTGATGGGCCGCGACTCCGACGATGCCCGCTCGCTCGGCGAGGTGGGCCACTGCGGCGTGGCGATCGACTCGGCCCTCGACATGGACCTGCTGTTCGACGGCATCCCGCTCGGCGACGTCACCACGTCCATGACCATCAGCGGGCCCGCCGTACCGATCTTCTGCATGTACGTGGTCGCGGCCGAGCGGCAGGGCGTGCCGGTCGGGAAGCTGAACGGCACCCTCCAGACGGACATCTTCAAGGAGTACATCGCGCAGAAGGAGTGGCTGTTCGCCCCCGAGCCGCACCTGCGGCTGATCGGCGACCTCATGGAGTTCTGCGCCGCCGAGATTCCCGCGTACAAGCCGCTGTCGGTGTCGGGGTACCACATCCGCGAGGCCGGGGCCACGGCCGCGCAGGAGCTGGCCTTCACGCTCGCGGACGGTTTCGGCTACGTCGAGCTGGGCCTGTCGCGCGGGCTCGACGTGGACGTCTTCGCGCCGGGCCTGTCGTTCTTCTTCGACGCCCACATCGACTTCTTCGAGGAGATCGCGAAGTTCCGTGCCGCCCGGCGGATCTGGGCCCGCTGGATGCGCGACGTGTACGGCGCCCGCACGGAGAAGGCGCAGTGGCTGCGCTTCCACACCCAGACGGCCGGGGTGTCGCTGACCGCGCAACAGCCGGACAACAACATCGTCCGCACCGCGATCGAGGCGCTGGCGGCCGTGCTCGGCGGCACGAACTCGCTGCACACCAACGCGCTGGACGAGGTGCTCGCGCTGCCGTCGGAGAAGGCCGCCGAGATCGCACTGCGCACCCAGCAGGTGATCATGGAGGAGACGGAGGTCGTCAACGTCGTCGACCCGCTCGGCGGCTCCTGGTACGTCGAGGCGCTGACCGACCGGCTGGAGGCCGAAGCGGAGAAGATCTTCGCGAGGATCCGTGAGATGGGCGGCGACGGCACGATGACCGCCGGCATCCTGCGGGGCATCGAGGACGGCTGGTTCATGTCGGAGATCGCCGAGTCGGCCTTCGACTACCAGCGCAAGCTGGAGAAAGGCGACAAGCGGATCGTCGGCGTGAACTGCCACACCGCGACAGTGGAGGAGCCGCTGGAGATCCTGCGGATCAGCCACGAGGTCGAGGTCGAGCAGCGCAGGGTGCTGGCCGGGCGGCGCGCCGCGCGGGACCAGAAGGCCGTTGACGCGGCGCTGGCCGCCCTGCGGGCCGCGTCCAAGGGCGACGACAACATGATCCCGCCCATGCTGGAGGCCGTACGCGCCGAGGCCACGCTGGGCGAGATCTGCGACGTCCTGCGCGAGGAGTGGGGCACCTACGCCGAGCCCGCCGCTTTCTGAGTCTCCGCGCCGCCGCGCCGACTCTCGTCGGCGCGGCGGTGCCCTCTCCCTGCGCAAGGCCCAAGCCACGAGTCCGGCTCGACATGTCGGCTCGGCATCATCCGGTGACATGCGCGTCGGCGTCTGACTGCACCCTCATCGTCACAGGCGGATACCCCCAAGTTCGCAGTGCCGAGTCGCAGGTCGGCATCCGTCAGGCGGGGGCGAGCGCGGCGACGCGGTCGAGGAGGGACTCCAGGGTCTTGTCGTCGGTGGCGGGGGCGATGACCGTCACCCGCAGGTGGCGTACGCCGCCGACCTCGGCCGAGGTCAGATGGAAGGAGCCCTCCTCCAGCAGGGTCTCGCGAATCGCGGCCTGGTCGCCGTCGCCGTACCGGAAGCAGACGATGTTGCTCTCCGGCTCGTACGGGCAGTGGAAGCCGGGCCGCTCGCGGGCCAGCTCCCAGAAGCGGTGCGCGGCGGCGTACCGCCCCGCCACGTGCTCACCGAGGCCCCGCTCGCCCCGCCAGGCCAGGTTGAGGAACACCTTCAGCCCGAGTGCGGCCTTGGTGCACTCCACGGTCCTGCCGATCAGGTCGAACCCCTGGTCGCCGTAGAACAGGTAGCTGGCCTGCTGCCGGAACGCGGCGTCCAGGTCCCCTTCGCGCCGGACGAGCACGGCGGCCGCGAGGCCGGAGGTGCGCAGCATCTTGTGGGCGTCCCAGATGATCGAATCGGCCAGCTCGACGCCGTCGAGCAGATGGCGGTGCTCCTCGCTGAGCAGCGCCGACGCTCCGTGCGCGCCGTCCACGTGGAACCACAGCCCGTTCCCGGCGCAGAACTCGCCGATGGGCCGCAGGTCGTCGTACAGGCCGGTGCCGGTGGCGCACGCGGCGGCGACCAGGGCCATCGGCCGGCGACCGGCCCGCCGCGCCCGGTCGAGCCCCTCGGGCAGCCGCGCCACGTCGATCCTGCCCAGGTCGTCCACGTCGAGCGGCACGACCGCGCGCTCGCCCAGGCCGAGGATCGCCGCCGCCCGCGTGATCGAGTAGTGCGCCGACGGCGGCGCGAGGACGGCGAGATCGCCGGGCACGCCCTCGGTCCACGCGTCCGGGGCGGCGGCGGCCCGCGCCGCGAGCAGCGCGGTCAGGTTGGCCAGCGACCCGCCGTGGGTGAACACGCCGCCGCCCTCGGCGAAGCCGACCTTGCCGAGCATCCAGCGCAGCACCTCGAACTCGACCGTCGCCGCGGCGGCCCCCATCTCGTAGATCGCCATGGGGTTGTTGATCGCGCCGTGCACGAAGTCGGCCAGCGCGGCGGGAAAGTCGGGCGCGGCCGTCTGGTGGGCGAGGTAGGCCGGATGATGCAGCCGCGTTCCCTCCACGAGATAGGCGTCGAGCCACTCCCGATAGGTCTCCGCCGTCATGCCACCCTCCCGGATCCACCGGGCGAGCCCGAGCCGTCCGGCCAGCTCGCCGGGGGGTCTGCGGCGGATCACCGGCACCGTTCCGCCCTGGCTCTCCCGCACGTACGCGGCGAGTCCGTGCACGGTCACCTCGGCGGCGTGGACGAAGTCGTCGATGTCCCAGGTGTGATTCGGTGTCATGCCCGAATAATGGCCCTATCGGACGTCAGTCCGCCACGAACGCCGAATCGACGAAGGAACAAGACCGTGACCGTCGAACTGGATTCGACCGACAGGAAGATCCTGGAGCTGTTGCAGAAGGACGCGCGGCTGCCCAACAAGGATCTCGCCGAGCGGGTCGGCGTCGCCCCCTCCACCGCGCTCGAACGCGTGCGGTCGCTGCGCCGGCGCGGGCTGATCACGGCCTTCCGCGCGGAGGTCGACACGCAGGCGCTCGGACGGCCGCTGGAGGCGCTGCTGGCGCTGCGCGTGCGGCCCCACACGAGCCAGCTCGTGGACCCGCTGCGGGCGTTCGTGCTCGGGCTCCCCGAGACGGTCGCGCTGTTCCACGTGGCCGGCCCGCAGGATTTCCTGGTGCACGTCGCGGTGCCCGACGCAGATCACCTGCACCGCCTGATCCTCGAGCGCATCCTGGTCCGGCCGGAGATCGTCCATCTCGAGACGACGCTGATCTTCCGTACCGAGCGCAGGACCGTCCAGGGCCCGGTGAGCTGAAGAGCGATCTCAGACGCCCACGGTCCCGTCGACGCCCTCGCGCAGGAAGTCGGCGTGGCCGTTGTGCCGGGCGTACTCGTGGATCATGTGCAGCATGACCAGCCGCAGCGACACCTCCTCGCCCCACCGCGGCTGGTAGGCGGTGACGTCGAGCGACTCGGCCGCGCGCTCGATCCTGCGGGAGTGCTCGACCTCCGCCTGCCAGGCGGCGAACGCCTCCGCACCCGTGGCCCCGCTCGCGTCGTACGCCACCTGGTAGTCGCCTTCCTCCGACCAGACCAGCGGCACGTCCTCCTTGCCGATCACGCGACGGAACCACGTGCGCTCGACCTCGGCCATGTGCCGCACCAGACCGAGCAACGAGAGCGTCGACGGCGGCATCGACCTGCGGCGCAGCTCCTCGTCCGACAGGCCGTCGCACTTCAGCGCGAGCGTGGCCCGGTGATAGTCGAGGAACGCGCGCAGCATCTCGCGCTCACCGGCGATGCTCGGCGGGCCAACGCGTTCCACGGCCATGTCCTGCTCCCTTCGCGCGGTGAACGTGCGCTGTTCACCCTATGGCGGGCGCGAGCCCGGCCGGATCTCAGAAGGATCTGCGGCGGGGACGCACGGATCACGCGGGCGCGTACGGCAGGATTGGGGGTATGGCAGCGGAGTTCTCTCGACCTGGATCGCTCTACGGCGCCGTGGACCTCGGCGCGCGTAAGCAGGCACTCGAGGCCCAGGCGCGGCGTGAAGCCGCCGGGCCGGCCGGAGCCGCCTCGGCGGACGTCATCGAGGTGACCTCGGCCACCTTCAACGCCGACGTGGTGGAGCGCTCCCTGAGCGTTCCCGTGATCGTCGAGGCGACGGTGACCAGGGCCGAGCAGGTCCGGCAGTTCAGCGGCGTGATGGAGAAGCTGGCCGCGGAGGCGGCGGGCGCGTGGGTGCTGGCCAGGGTGGACGTGGAGGCCGACCCGCAGCTCGCCCAGGCGCTGCGGATGCGCGCGGTGCCCACCGTCTACCTGGCCTTCCAGGGGCAGCTCATGCCCCTGTTCGAGGGTCCGCTGCCGGAGGAGCAGCTCCGGCAGGCGCTGGCGCAGGTGTTCGAGCAGCTCGGCATGGAGCAGGCCGCGCCGGGCGAGGGGGAGCCCGGCGAACCGCCGATCGACCCCGAGCTCCTGGCGGCCGAGCAGGCCGTGGAGAAGGGCGACCTGGACGCCGCGGCCGCGGCGTTCGAGCGCCTGCTGGCGAGGTCGCCGTCGGACGAGGGCGCGAAGATCGGTCTCGCCGGGGTCGGGCTGCTGCGGCGCACCCAGGACCTCGATCCGGCCGACGTGCTGCGCCGGGCCGCGGAGGGCCAGGACGACGTGGACGCGCAGGTCCAGGCCGCCGACGTGGAGATGGTGAACGGGCAGGTGGACGAGGCGTTCGACCGGCTCATCGCGCTCGTGCGGCGCACCCGGGGCGCGGACAGGGACAAGGCGCGGGTCCACCTGCTGGGGCTGTTCGACGCACTGCCCGCCGACGATCCCTCGGTCACGCGCGCGCGCAGGGCGCTGGCCAACGCGCTCTTCTGACCGGTTCCGGTCCGCGTCCGCCGGCCCCTCACGTCGGTACGGCGGCGCGCGGCCCCGGGCGGAGTGTGGGGTGAACAGCACGGGTCCGGGCTGAAACACCCGGCGGGGGATGGCACGATGGATAGCACCCATGAGCCGTCCAGCCGGATGCGCGAGCGTGGCCGCCACACGGAGGCCGCGCCCAACTGCCGGGAGAGCACGGCCAGGCAACACCCCGCAAAGGAGCGGATAGACGTGGCCACCGTGCCCAGCGTGTCCTACTCGATCACTGTGCGCCTCGAGGTGCCCGCAGGGGGCAAGGCGGTAAGCCTGCTCACCCACGCGGTGGAGAACGCGGGCGGCGTGGTGACCGCCCTCGACGTGACCAACGCGGGTCACGAGAAGCTCCGCATCGACGTGACGTGCGCGGCCAAGGACGCCGACCATGTGCAGGCGATCGTGGACAGCCTCGGCGCGGTCGAGGACGTCACGATCCACAAGGTCTCCGACCGGACCTTCCTCATGCACCTCGGCGGCAAGATCGAGATGCAGTCGAAGGTCCCGCTGCGCAACCGCGACGAGCTCTCGATGGCGTACACCCCGGGTGTGGCCCGGGTCAGCCTGGCGATCGCGCGCAACCCCGAGGACGCCCGCCGCCTCACGATCAAGCGGAACTCGGTCGCCGTCGTCACCGACGGCTCGGCCGTCCTCGGACTTGGCAACATCGGCCCCGCCGCCGCGCTGCCGGTGATGGAGGGCAAGGCCGCCCTGTTCAAGCGGTTCGCCGGCATCGACGCCTGGCCCATCTGCCTCGACACCCAGGACGTGGACGAGATCGTCGCGACCGTGCGCGCCATCGCGCCCGGCTTCGGCGGCATCAACCTCGAGGACATCTCGGCGCCGCGCTGCTTCGAGGTGGAGCGGCGGCTGCGTGAGCTGCTCGACATCCCGGTCTTCCACGACGACCAGCACGGCACCGCCATCTGCGTGCTCGCCGCGCTGACGAACGCGCTGAAGGTCGTCGGCAAGGAGCTCTCCGAGGTGCGGATCGCGATGGCCGGCGCCGGTGCGGCCGGCACCGCCGTCCTGCGCCTGCTGCTGGCGGCCGGGGCGCGGAACGTCGTCGTCTGCGACTACCTCGGCGCGGTGCACCTCGGCCGCGACGACCTCGACGACTCGCTGCGGTGGATCGCCGAGCACACCAACAGCGAGGGGTACGGCGGCGACCTGCGCGGCGCGGTCAAGGGCGCCGACGTCTTCATCGGCGTCTCCGCGCCGGGAATCCTCACCGGGGACGACGTCGCCGCCATGGCGAAGGACGCGGTGGTGTTCGCGCTGGCCAACCCCGAGCCGGAGGTCTCCCCCGACGATGCCCGCGAGCACGCGGCGGTCGTGGCGACGGGCCGGTCGGACTACCCCAACCAGATCAACAACGTGCTCGCGTTCCCGGGCGTGTTCCGCGGCCTGCTCGACGCCCAGGCGGACGGCGTGACACCGGAGATGCTCCTGGCGGCGGCGCGCGCGCTGGCCGCGGTCGTGACGAGCGAGGAGCTCGGCCCCAACTACATCATCCCGAGCGTCTTCCACCCCGACGTGGCCAACGCCGTGGCGGCCGCCGTACGGGAGTCGGCCGGGGGCAGGGCGCGCGGTTTCACCGAGGCCTGACCGGTCCTGTCTCGGATGGTGACCACGCCGTCGCGTTGAGTAATATGACGCGGCGAACCGGGGTCGGCGTACACGAATCCGCAATCCTCCCTCATGATGGGATGTATGGCGGAAGCGATCTACGTCGGCGGGTTGCTCGTAGCGACGCCACTGCTCGACGACCCCAACTTCCGGCGTAGCGTGGTGCTCGTCCTGGAGCACGACGAAGACGGCGGCACTCTGGGCGTGGTGCTCAACCGGCCCAGCGAGATCGCCGTGACCCAGGTCCTGCCCTCCTGGGACGCCCTGGTCACGGGTCCTCCGGTGCTGTTCGAGGGCGGCCCGGTGCAGACGGACAGCGCGCTCGCGCTGGCCGTCGTGCTCAGCGGCGAGGAGCCGCTCGGCTGGCGCCGGCTGCAGGGCAGGGCCGCGGTCTCGCGCCTCGGCACGGTGGACCTCGACGCGCCACCGGAGATCCTCGCGGGGGAGATCTCCCAGATGCGGATCTTCGCGGGCTACGCGGGCTGGACCGCCGGACAGCTCGAGAACGAGCTTCAGGAGGGCGCCTGGTACGTCGTGGACTCCGAGCCGGGGGACACCTTCCATCCGAACCCGGCCACGCTCTGGCGCACCGTGTTACGCCGGCAGAAGGGGGATCTCGCGCTCGTCGCGACCTTCCCGGACGACCCCCTGCTCAACTGAGCCCCGGCACACCCTGCCCGGTGACACGCGGAGGCCGGGCGCGGGGAGCGCGCCCGGCCGTGGGTGAAACTCCGCGTCTCAGCTCGCGGTGCAGCTCACCGCCGGCACCGAGTTGGTGCCGCTCCAGGAGCCGAGGAACCCGAACGAGGTGGACGCTCCGGCGCCGAGGCCGCCGTTGTAGCTCACGTTCTTGGCGGTGATCGACGATCCGCTCGACGTCACCGTGGCGTTCCATGCCTGGGTGATCGTCTGGCCGTTCGCGTAGGTCCAGGTCACGGTCCAGCCCGAGACGGCACTGGAGCCGGCCTTGACGGTCACCTCGCCCTGGAAGCCGCCGCCCCACTGGTTGGTGACCTTGTACGTCGCCGAGCAGCCCTTGGCGCCGCCGCTCGGGGACGCGCTGGGCGAGGCACTGGGCGAGGCACTGGGGGAGGCGCTGGGGGAGGCGCTGGGGGAGGCGCTGGGAGACGCCGACGGGCTGGCGGACGGGCTCACCGGCGGCTGACCGCTGTAGATCGTCGCCTCCTTGGCGGTGGACTTGATGCCGTTGGCGCCGTTGAAGAGCCGCTGGCCCCACGAGGTGAGCTGGCTGACGTTGAAGTTCGTCACCTGGTCCAGGTATTCGACGCCGCCGCCGTTGCCGCTCCAGGACCAGCCGAGGTAGCCGACGCCCCGCGACTGGGCCTGCGCCATGATCGTGTCCTCGTCGGGGTCGCCGTCCGAGTGCATGTTGCCGAACTCGCCGATCACCAGCGGCAGCCCGGCGGTCTGGAACGCCTGGAGGTAGGCCGTGACCTCGGCCGCCGTGTCGAAGACGCCGTACATGTGGATCGAGAAGACGGTGTTCTTCTGGGGGTCGCCGGCGAAGATCGAGGCGGCGTTGTCACGCATGACGAACTGCCAGTCCTGGCCCCAGTTGGGCGCGTCGACCATCAGCATGTGCTGGAATCCGGCCGCCCGCATTCTGCTGATCGCGTTCTTGGTCGCACTGGTCCAGGCGGACGGGTTGTTGTTGCCGTACGGCTCGTTGCCGATGTTGATGACGACGTAGTTCTCCTGGCCGGTCAGCACGCTCTTCAGGCCGACCCAGTAGTCCACGGCCTGGTCGAGCGTGTACGCGCCGCTCTGCTCGCCGTAGCCGGTGGTGTCGTGGTTCTCGAGCACGCAGATTAACCGGTTCTGCTTGCACAGCGAGATGACGTTGGAGACGTCGCTCGCCGAGTTGGCCGTCCAGCGTCCGCCGCTGAGCACGACGCGGACGGTGTTCGCGCCCAGCGACTTGATGTTCGCGAACGAGCTCGTCTGGCTCGCGTACCAGGTGTGCGCGTGGCTGGTGCCGCGCATCACGAAGTCGGTCCCGTTGGCTTCGAGGATCTTCGTGCCGCTGACGTGGAGTCCGGTGGCGGCCTGCGCGCTCTGGGTCATCGCGATCACCGACATCAGGAGGGCGAGGACGGCCGCGCCCGCGGCGATGAAACGTGTTCTCATTCTGTACCTCGGGTGGGGGGATCGGCGCCGGTGGGAGCGCCGAACGCACCATAGGCGGGGGGAGCCGGAACCGTACAGCGAGCGCCTCCGGGGCGATCGCCATCGGTTTGCTGCAACTGAACCGGTTCTGCTGTGCGGGCCACCCGGACCAGCGCGATCTCCCTTCGGGGGCTGTCGCCGGCGCCGTGAAACACCGATGAAACGTTCACCTGTCGTCGCGGCGATGCCGCCTGGTGGTGGTGTGCTGTGTGGCTGTGTGGCTGTGTGGCGAGGCGGGTGGTCTGTAGGGTCGGCTGCCGTGTCCGACTTCGATGTATCCGCACTCGGTGCGCCCGGTGACGGCCCGTCCGATGTCGCGGCGCCCGTGGTGGACTGGGCGCCCCCTGGCGCCGTACGGTTCGCCGGCGGTGCGCCGGTCGCCCTGGTGGCGCCCGGCGCGGGGCTGACGTCGCTGCCCGCGGCGCTCGGCGACATGGTCACGCTGCGCCACGTCGACCTGGACGGGAACGCGCTCACGACGTTGCCCCGCTGGATCGCGCGTCTGGAGCGGCTGCGGGTCCTGCTGCTCTACGGCAACCGGATCGCGGCCCTCTCGCCCGAACTGGGCCGCCTCGTGTCGCTCGAACATCTCGGCGCCGGGCGCAACGCGCTGACCGCGGTGCCGGACACACTGTGGCGGCTGGGCCGGCTGCGGTCGCTCGTCCTGGCGGAGAACGAGATCGCGGACCTTCCTCCCGGCCTGGGCCGCCTCCGCGAGCTGCGCATGCTCGACCTCGGCCACAACCGGCTGCGCGAGGTGCCCGCGGAGATCGGGGACCTGCCCTGCCTCACGGACTACCTCTACCTGAGCGACAACGGCTTCACGTCGGTGCCCGCCTCGCTGGGACGGCTCGACCGGCTCGGCTATCTCAACCTCGCCGAGAACCGGCTGGCCGCGCTGCCCGCGGAGATCGGCGGCATGACCGGCCTGCACGAGTTGCGCGTCCACGACAACCGGCTGACCGCGCTGCCGGAGACGATCGGACGCCTGACCGGGCTGCGCGAGCTGCACCTGAGGAACAACCGCCTCGCGGCGCTGCCCGAGTCGATCGGCGGGCTGCGCGCGCTGCGCCACCTGGACCTGCGGGGCAATCCCCTGGAACGGCTGCCCGACTCCGTCGTCCGCCTGACGGACCTGACCTACCTGGACCTGCGGGCGACCCGCCTCGCCACGCTGCCCGACGGGCTGGCGGAGCTGCCTCGGCTTGAGAAACTCGACCTGCGGTGGGTCAAGCTCGACGAGGTGCCCGCCTGCGTACGCCCGCTGCGCGAGCGAGGGTGCGTCGTCCTGCTCTGAGATGGCGCCGGGTGGCCTGCGGCCTGACGTCAGCCCGCGGCCGACGCCGACGCCGACGCCGGCTCCGGCTCCGGCTCCGGCTCCGCGGAGCCTACGGGCAGGTCCCAGCCGGGACGCAGGGAGCGCTCGGCCAGCGTGAGCAGGTCCTCGTACCGGCGTGCCAGGCCGTTGAGATCCTCCGTGGGCCCGTTCATGCAGAGCAGTCCGATGCTCACGAAGACCGACACGACGAGCTGCGACTGCAGGTCGTCGGGTGCCGTTCCCATCCTGCGGGCCACCTCGGCGACCAGCCTGCGCTCGTTCTCCCTGATCAGCCGCATGGCGCCCGCGAGCAGGGACGGAGTGGAGTGGACGAGCCGCTGGGCCTTCATGATCCTGCCCGCCTCGGCGCCGTCGATCTCTCGTAGGATGCCCAGCATGGCGCGCATCGACTGACTCAGCGCGGCGAACGGCGGCTCCGACAGCGGTCGTGCGACCAGTTCGGCGAGGAACATCTCCTGCTCGTCGGCGGTCAGGGAGAGCGCCACGTCCTCCTTGGAGGCGAAGTAGCGGAAGAAGGTCCTGGGCGAGACCTCCACTTCGGCCGCGATCTGGTCGATCGTCGTCGCCTCGTAGCCCTGGGAGAGGAAAAGGTCGAGGGCCGCGTCGATCAGGGCGTCCCGCGTCCGCTGCTTCTTGCGTTCGCGCAGACCCACGGCGGTCACCTCCTCGAAACTGTCGGTTCACAAACTCTCAGATGTCACCGTATGTCGGATAAAAGGATTTGTCATCTGTCATGGACTGACATAAATTACTGCGGGTCTACTCAGTGTCGCTAAGGGGGAACCTCCATGACTCAAGCCGTATCGGCGGTGGACGCCGACGCGCCTCCAGGACGGGGCCAGGGCCATCCGTGGCTCACACTGCTCGCCGTCTCGCTCGGCGTCATCATGGTCATGCTCGACGGCACGGTCGTGGCGATCGCGAACCCGGTCATCCAGGTCGAACTCAAGGCGACACTGGCCGACCTGCAGTGGGTGACCAGCGGTTACCTGCTCGCGCTGGCGGTCTTCCTGATCACGGCCGGCAAGCTCGGCGACCTCTTCGGGCACAAGCGGGTCTTCCTGATCGGCGTCGCCGGCTTCGCGCTGACCTCGCTCGCCATCGGCCTGTCGTCCTCGATCGGCATGCTGATCGCGCTGCGCGTGCTGCAGGGACTTTTCGGCGCGCTGCTGCAGCCCGCCGCGCTGGCGTTGCTCCGGTCGGCCTTCCCCGGCGAGAAGCTGAACATGGCCATGGGCGCGTGGGGTGCGATCATCGGTCTGTCGAGCGCGGGCGGCCCGATCATCGGCGGCCTGCTGGTGGAGAACGTGAGCTGGCAGTCGGTGTTCTTCATCAACGTGCCGGTCGGCGTGGTGGCTCTGGCGTTCGGGCTGTGGGCGCTGCGGGAGAGCAAGGCCAAGACGCTGTCCAGGGTCGACTGGCTCGGCGTCGTGCTGCTGTCCGGCGCGATGTTCGCGCTGGTGTGGGCCATCATCAAGGCTCCTGAGTGGGGCTGGGGCGACGCCAGGACGCTCGGCTTCCTCGCCGCGGCCGTGGTCGTCGGGGCCGTGTTCCTGTTCTGGCAGTCGAAGGCGCGCGAGCCGCTGCTGCAGCTGAGCCTGTTCCGCAACGCCTCGGTCTCGATCGGGACCGTCCTCATGATCCTCATGTCGTTCGCGATGTTCGGCGCGATGTTCTTTCTCACGTTCTTCTTCCAGGGCGTGCACGGGCTCACGCCGCTCGACTCCGGCCTGCGGATGCTGCCGATGAGCGCCGGCATGATCGTCGCCTCGCCCATCGCGGGCGTGCTCATCGGCAAGTTCGGCCCGAAGATCACCATCGCGGGCGGCATGGTGATCGCCGCCGTCGCCATGTTCCTCATGTCGCGGCTCGGCGTCGACGCGGCCTTCGCCGACACCGCGATCCCGTTCGTGCTGCTCGCGTTCGGCCTGTCGCCGGTGTTCGTCGGCGCCACCGAGATCATCGTGGGCAACGCCCCCGAGGAGCTGAGCGGCGTCGCGGGCGGCGTGCAGAACTCCGCGATGCAGGTCGGCGGCGCGCTCGGCACCGCCATCCTGGGCGCGGTCGTGTCCGCCAAGGTGGCCGACGTGCTGCCGGGCTACCTCGGCCCGGTGGCGCAGGCCGTCAAGCCCGCGGAGCTGGAGGGGCTGAAGGCCCTGGCCTCGGTGGGCCAGGCCCCGCCCGGGCTCCCGGCCGAGGTGGCCAAGACGGTCGCCGACGCGGCGCACCTGTCCTTCATGGACGGCCTGCACCTCGGCTTCGTGGTGAGCACGGCGGTCGCCCTCGTCGCGGCGGCCCTGGCCCTGTTCGTCAAGGCCGGTCGCAAGACCGAGGGCGCCCCGGTCCACGTGGGCTGAGGTCCGTTTCCTCCCGTACGGCTCCCGCCACTTCGGCGGGAGCCGTACTCGTGTACGGGTCGGGAGCGCCCGCTCGCTCAGTAGACTTGGTATCCGTGAGCGGCACGAAGATTCTTCCCGAGAGCGACGTAACACCCCGGCTCTCGCACGGCGACGGTGACCACGAGCGCTTCTCGCACTTCGCCGACAAGAACAAGATCACTGAGAGCTACGTGACCGGCGCGCCGGTGCGGGCCCTGTGCGGCAAGGTCTGGGTGCCCAGCCGCGACCCGAAGAAGTACCCGGTCTGTCCGGAGTGCAAGGAGATCTACGAGGGGCTGCCCAAGGGCGAACCGTCCGGCGAGTGAGTGTCGATACGGGATCATCACGTTCCCCGCGGCTAGGGTCTGCCTTCTGACCAGCCGTATCGGGGGAACGAATGGTTCGGCGACCCATCGCCGTCTTCCTTGCATGCCTTTACGCGCTGGGCGGCGCCTGCGCCGCCCCGGCGTCCGCCGCCTCCCGGGCGACCGGGGGTCACGCCGGCACCGGAATGCGCGGTTCGCCGGCCTCGCGGCCGGACGCCTGTCTCGCCCGCCACGCCGTACCGCAGCGCCGGCACGGCGTGGGCGGGCTCACCCACGCGCTGGAGCCGCGTGAGCCCGGGCCCGACGAGGTCGCCCGGATGTCGGCCGACCTGGCACGCAGGCTCGGGGCGGCGCAGCGGGACGACACTGCGCGGCGGGATGACACTGCGCGGCGGGATGACACTGCGCGGCGGGATGACACCGCGCGGCGGGGGAGTGCTCCCGGCACCCTTGAGCGGATCACCGTTCCGGTGTGGGTGCACATCATCAGGGACCGCGCGCTCGGCCTGCCCGACGCCGCCGTCTCCCGGCAGATCGCCGTGCTGAACACGGCCTACTCGGGCGGGTACGGCGGGGCCGACACCGGCGTGCGCTTCGAGCTCAAGGGCATCACGCACACCGACAACAGGAGCTGGTTCCGCGACCCCATCGGCTACGAGGAGCCGATGAAGAAGAAGCTGCGGGCCGGGGGTCCGGAAACGCTCAACCTGTACATCGCGCAGCTGAGCCGGCTCGTGCTCGGCTACTCCACCTACCCGTACTGGTACGACGACGAGCCCGTGCTGGACGGCGTGGTGATCGACTGGCGGAGCGTCCCGGGCGGCCCGCTGCGCGACTTCGCCAGAGGCTTCACGGCCGTGCACGAGATCGGCCACTGGCTCGGCCTGCTGCACACCTTCGAGAACGGCTGCAAGGCCCCCGGCGACTCGGTGGACGACACCCCGGCCGAGGCGTACCCGACGAACGGCTGCCCCTCGAAGAAGGACACCTGCCCCGCCCCGGGCGGCGACCCGGTCCACAACTTCATGGACTACGCCCAGGATCGCTGCATGCGCGAGTTCACAGCGGGCCAGGGCGTACGCGTCCACCAGATGTGGGACGCCTACCGCCGCCCGGCGCCACGGGAAGCCGGCGCGGGGCCGCAGAAGGCGGCCGCGAGCATCGAGGGGCCCGCCGCGGACGGCGCCGACGACGGCGTGCCGAGCGCCGCCGAGGGCGGCGAGGAGCCGGTCATGGAGGCCCAGGGCGATGCGCGAGGTACGGGGCGATGACGAATCGGCCGTGAGCCGTTGACGTGGCGGCGCGGGTGTGAGAGTAACTCCACAGCAGCGTTCATGGTCACGAAGCCTCGCGTCCGGCCCTGAGCGCCGAGTCACTCGCCGGTTCCGTCCCACGCGCGCCCGGCCATGCCGCCCGGGGAGGCTTTGTGGATGACCAGTGGATGCGCCGGGTCTGGCCCCCCGCCGAGGAGGAGCCCCCGCCGTCCGAGGAGGGCCCCACTCGCCCGTACGGCGCCCCGGGCGGGCCGCCGTCGTCCCCGCAGTGGCCCTCACGCCCGTACGGCGGCCGGGAGGCCGAGGGGGCCGAGGAGGACAGCTTCACCCGTGCGTACCGCCTGCCCGGCGACGTGACGGAGGAGAGGCGTGGGCGTTCCGGCCCGGAGCAAGGGGGCTTCGCCACCCGCCCCTACCTCATGCCGGACAGAGGCGAGGCGGGGCAGGAGGGCAGGCGCCCACCGGAGCGGCCCGAGGCGACCGGGGGTGCCGGAGGAGGTCTCACCCGTGCGTACCGTCTGCCCGGCGACGCGACGCCGGAAGGGCCGGCGCATTCCGGAGCAGCCGGGGAGGCCGAAGAGGGCTTCCCACGTGCCTACCGCCTGCCCGGCGAGGTGACGCAGGAAGGGCCTGCGCATCCGGGAACCGAGGGCCCCGGAGGGGGCTTCACCCGTCCGTACGGCGCGCCGGTCTCGGAGAGGCGATCGGCGGACCGCCCGGTGTGGCCCTCGCTGGGCCTGGAGCCCGCGAAGCCCGAGGACGACCTGCCTCCCTCGGCGCGCCGCTACCGCGGGCCCGAAACGCCGCCGCGCCGGATGCCCCGCTGGTTACAGCGCCTTCTCGTCGGCGGCCTCGCGCTGGTCTGCTCGGCCGCCGTCATCGGCGCGGTGGTGGTCACGGTCCTGCACCGGGCCGAGAGCGCGCCTCCCACGGTGATCCACGACCAGATCGCGGGAGTCGCCTACACGCTGCCGCCCGAGTGGCGGGAGGGCGTGGTCGCGCCCGTGACCGGCTTCACCTCATCCGCCGCGCGCGGGGACAGCGCCACGGTCATGGCCCGGCCCGGCGACCGGGTGGACCCGCCCAACCTGCGCTCGGCCGTCATCGACCTGGCCGATCTCTATACCCAGCTGCTGCTGCACGGCGACAAGGTCGAGGTGCTCGACGACCGCGCGGTCACCGTCGGCGGGCGGCCGGGCCACACCCGCGCCGTACGCGCCGAGTACACCGACGTCGTCAACGAGCCGGCCTTCATGCGGGTGACCCTGCTGACCCGGCCGGACGGCGGCAGCACGGTCCTGCTCGGGCTGGCCCATCCCGACGATCCCCGGTCGCGCGCCGAGATCGAGGGCCTGATGTGGGGAGCCCGCTGAGCCGCGCTTGTCCTCCTGCCGCCCTCTGCCGGAACTCTGGCGGCGTGCCCTCCGCGCCGACCCATCCTTTCCGGGCGAATGACACTATCGGTCCCTATCGGTGGCAGTAATGGCAACGGGGGAGACAGTCGGTCGTTCCGGTCCTGATTCGCGCCCGCGTACGTCCCGTTCATTACCAGCATGAAAGTACAAAAGACCGCTCGGAGTGCTCTAAGGCGAGATAGCTAGGCGTGTCCGTATTTGTGGGGCGGCTTGGAGATAGGTGTAACATCTGTTTGCCGGTATCCGATAAGTGGCTCGCTGCCCGCGTTTCCCCCGACAGGTATTTTCGATGTCGCATCGCACGAAAACGCGGTGACCCGGAAAGACCAATTCTCTCACTATGGGGGGGAAATCAAATTGATTTCTCGTAGGAGCAGCTCGGCCTCTGGTTCGCGTGGCGCCGGTCGCCTGCTGATGTGGTCCGCCGCGGCAGCGGTGACCTGCGCGACCGTGGGGCTCTCGGGCGCGGTCGCGGCGAGCGCGGCCCCGGCGAAGGCCTCCCCCGCCACGCAGGCGGTGACGAGCCCGGCCGGGGACAAGGACAAGGACAAGGAGAAGATCCCCTACCCGCGCCTCGACACCACGAATATCATCACTTCCTTCACCACCACCGGTGCCACCCCCACTGTTCCGACGAACTCGAGGACTTACACGGGCTCCGCCCGCAGGGGTCACGTCTGGATCAACGACACCACGGGGTGGAGGGACATCACCTCGGTGTTCCCGGCAGGCTTCTACTACGACATCAGCCTGGCTGCGGCACCCAGCACGCCTCGCGGCGCGGAGGCGGCCCCTCTCGTGCTTGGAGCCACGGGTATTCCCGCCGGCCTCCTGAGGGTCACCGTCCGACGGGCGGACGGCGTCATTTACCGATCCGACTGCACCGTCACTGACGTCAGCGGTACCAACGCCGCTGGCACAGGCACGGCCCGGTCGCTGGCCAACATCACCTGCGGCCCTTCCGCCACGGTCTGACAATTTCCAGATCCAGGTAGCGAATGAGGGCGGACGGCCTCCGGGAGCGTCAGCTTCCGGGGCTGTCCGCCCTCGTGCGCAAAGGTGCCGGCGCACGAGGATCCGGCTACCGTCGTCTACCGGCCCAGCGCGCTTCACGTCCCGGATCCCACGGCGACGCGGAGATCGCCGCGGTGAGCCGGGCCGGCGTGGCAGAGTGTCGGCGACTCCATGTGTGCAGCGCCACACCGGGTGATTTCGGGCCACCTCGCGTGTGCGGGACACGTCCTGTCGGTCGGGCGGGCTAGTCTGAATCCACTGTGAGGGAGCGAACCGATAGAGACACGAGTGTTCCGACGAGTTCGGGGAGGCGTCGTTGAGCGTTTCGGCCGCGTCCCACCTCTCCCCGTCCTACCCCGACAGAGCCGCCTGGGGCACCGCCCCGAAGCTGCGCGCCTGGCAGCAGCAGGCCTTCGACCTCTACTTCAGCCGTGAGCCGCGCGACTTCCTGACCGTCGCCACCCCCGGCGCCGGAAAGACGACGTACGCGCTGCGGATCGCCAGCGAGCTGCTCAGCCGCGGGGTCGTGCGCGCCCTGACGATCGTCACCCCCACCGAGCACCTCAAGCGGCAGTGGGCCGACGCCGCGGCCAAGGTCGGGATCAGCATCGACCCCGAGTTCAAGAACAGCCAGGGCGCCACCTCGCGTGACTACGTCGGCGTCGCCGTGACGTACGCGCAGATCGCGATGCACCCGGCGCTGCACCGCGCCCGCACCGAGGCGCGCAAGACCCTGGTGATCTTCGACGAGATCCACCACGCCGGCGACGCCAAGTCGTGGGGCGACGGCGTCCGCGAGGCGTTCGAGCCCGCGACCAGGCGGCTGGCGCTGACCGGCACGCCGTTCCGGTCCGACGAGAGCCCGATCCCGTTCGTCACCTACGTCGAGGACGGCGAGGGGGCGATGCGGAGCGTCTCCGACTACTCCTACGGGTACGGCCCGGCCCTGGCCGACGGCGTCGTCCGGCCGGTCATCTTCCTGGCGTACTCGGGGGAGATGAAGTGGCGCACGCGCGCGGGCGACGAGATCGCCGCCACGCTCGGCACGCCGCTGACCAAGGACCAGCTCTCGCAGGCGTGGCGGGCCGCCCTCGACCCGAAGGGCGACTGGATCCGCCAGGTCATCCACGCGGCCGACCGGCGCCTGACGGAGGTGCGGCGGGGCGTGCCCGACGCGGGCGGGCTGGTCATCGCCTCCGACCATGAGGCGGCCCGCGCCTACGCCCGGCACATCCGCGCGGTTACCGGCGAGGGCGCCGAGGTCGTGCTCTCCGACGACCCGGGCGCGTCCAACAAGATCAAGGACTTCGGCACCTCCGACCGGCGCTGGCTGGTCGCGGTCCGGATGGTCTCCGAGGGCGTCGACATTCCCCGGTTGTGCGTCGGGGTCTACGCCACAAGTACCTCGACCCCGCTGTTCTTCGCCCAGGCCGTCGGGCGTTTCGTCCGCGCCCGCAAGCGGGGGGAGACCGCGTCGGTCTTCCTGCCCTCGGTGCCCGTCCTCATGGGCCTGGCGGGCGAGATGGAGGAAGAGCGCGACCACGTGCTGGGCCGTCGTCGCGACGAGGACGGCCTCGACGACCTGCTGCTGGAGCAGGCCCAGCAGGAGAAGAAGCAGCCCGACGCGCTCGGCGACGAACTGCCCTTCCAGACGCTGGAGGCCTCGGCGACCTTCGACCGGGTGCTGTTCGACGGCGGCGAGTTCGGCACCGCCGCCGCACCCGGCTCGCCGGAGGAGGAGGACTTCATCGGCCTGCCCGGTCTGCTGGAGCCCGACCAGGTGGCCTCACTGCTGCGCAAACGCCAGGCCGATCAGCAGGCGGCCAAGCGCAAGACCAAGAAGAGTGAGGAGTCCGCCCCGGCTCTCGCGCCGCACGAGCAGCTCGCCGAGCTCCGCAAAGAGCTGAACGGGCTCGTCGGCGCGTGGAACCACCGCACCGGCCAGCCGCACGGCGTCATCCACGCCGAGTTGCGCCGGGCCTGCGGCGGCCCCGCCATCGCCCAGGCGACGGCGGAACAGGTCCGCGAGCGCATCGCCATGCTCCGCAAGTGGGCCACCCAGCGCAGGTGACCCCGCCGTCGTCCGACCCGCGCCGTACGGCTTTGCGCGTGGTCCGGCGGAGTACGCCGAGGAGCTGTCCGGGTGTCTCCTGACGGCACGCCGCCCAATCGAGGACGGATCGCGGCTCGCCGGTCCCTTGCGGGGCGGTGAGCCGCGCGCGTCCTCGCCCCGGCTACCGGAGCAGGCCAGGAGGACCTGCGGCAACACGCCTCGCGTCCGGGGCGCTACGTGGGCTCAACTGTCGGGCTCCGGATTCCGGCCGGGGGTGCCGATCAGGCGGATGCCTCCGCCTGGACGTCCTCGGCATGCTCCACGCGCCGAGGGTCCGGCCGGTTGACGAGGTTGCTCATCCGCACCTGGGCGTACACGTCCTCCAACCGGGTCAGGACCGACTTGAACATCGTCCTGTTCAAGTCGGTCATCCTGCCGATGTGGTCGGCCATGCCGTCGACCTGTTCCGTCATCGTGGTCAACTGGCCGCTCATCGCGTCGACCCGGGTGGTGAGGCCGTCCACCCGGCCGGTCAGGGTCCCGACCTGGTCGGTGAGACCGTCGACGTGGGTGGTGAGGCCGTCGACACGGGCGGTGAGCACGTTGACCTGACCGGTGAGGGTGTCGACCCGATTGGTGAGTGTGTCCACGCGCGTGGTGAGGCCGTCCACCCGGCCGGTCAGGACCTCGACCTGTCCCCCGAGGGTCTCGACCTGCCCGGTGAGGGTGTCCACCCGATCGCTGAGCCCGTCGATGCGGCCGTCCAGCCGCTCGATTTCGTGGTCTATGTGGTCGAGGCGGCGGTTGGCGGCGGCCATCTGGCTCTTGAGGACGCCGATGTCCGTTCTCGTCTGCTCGCCGATCTGCTCGACCCGGGTGAGCCGCTCGCTTATCGCGTCGACCTTGACCAGATCATCTGCTGTGCGTCGTAAGCGCGTATCGTCGCATCCAGACGGCTGCTCTTGCCGAGATCCATCACTTCTTGCTCCAGGAGTTCGACGCGTTCCTCGATCGTCAAAGTGCGTGTCCTCCGATGCTGATCGCAGCGTAGCCGAGGCTCGCTGGGGAGAAGTAGGGGCGCTGCGGGTGCGCGGAGGTAATTGCTATCAGCTCGGAGGCCGTCGGGATGAGAATGCTCAAGGCGGATTTTGTGCGGCTCCGGCAGCGGGGTGAGGATATTCCGCTACCGGTGTTACGACTGTTCACCTGGCTCCGCGTGTTTCGTGCCGCATGACCTCATTGCACGCGATTCATGAACGGCTCATTTTCAACCTCGCCACGGGGTGCGCTCTGAGGCGCGGGAGCGCAAGGGGATCTCGTCGCCGGTCTCGCCGTTGATGGCCGCGAAGCGGCGGTGGTGGCGGGCGACGACCGGCGGAGCCGGAGGCTGAGGGAGGCCAGGCCCTGCTCCACGCGTACGGGCACGTGCTCAACGGTCTTGTCGGCGCGTGGAAACCACCGCGTCTGTCATCCGAACGCGCGTCCCGGGCGGTAGTCATCGCCGGAGACGACGAGACGGAGATGATCGATGGACGACGGGTTCGCCGAATACGTGGCACAGCGGCATCTACGGCTGTGCCGGATGGCGTATCTCCTCGCCCGGGACTGGGGCACGGCCGAGGACCTGGTTCAGACCGCGCTCGCGAAGGCGTGGCTCGCCTGGCGGCGGATCGAGGGCAACCCCGACCCGTACGTCTACCGGATCATCGTGAACACCCACGCCTCGTGGTGGCGCAGGCGCTGGCGCGGGGAGATCCCGGCCGAGACGCTTCCCGAGACGGCCGATCCCCGCGACGAGGCCGCCGAGGTGGACGACCAGGCCGCGCTGTGGAGCGCGATCGGCACGCTTTCCCCGCGCCAGCGCGCGGTGATCGTCCTGCACTACTACGAGGGACGGACGCTCGCCCAGGTCGCCGACATCGTCGGCTGCTCCCTGGGAACGGTGAAGACCCAGCTCAGCCGGGCGCTCACCCGTCTTCGCGTCGACCCGGACGTCCAGACCATGACCATGGAGAGGGCCCAGCGATGAGACACACCGAAAGCGACCTGCGCACTCTGCTGGACGAGCACGGCCGGGCACCCGCCGGCCGGGAGCCGGCCGCGCCTCTCGACGCGATCGTCCGGCGAGGCCGGCGCATGCGCCGCACCCGGCGGGCGATGACGGCCGGAGCGGCGGTTGCCTGCACCGTCGCCGCCGTCGCGCTGGGAAACGCCATGCTGGCCGGGCACCCCCGCGCCGATCGTACGACGGTTGCCGCGCAGCCCACCGGTTCCGTCCAGGCGGCGGCCTGGCCGAAGCTCCCCGACAGGTTTCCCGTGATGCTGGGAGCCGAGAAGTTCGACCTGCGCCCCATCCACGCCTGGAGATTCGAGACGATGAGCGCCGGGCAGACGCTGACCTTTACTCCGACCAGCTCTTTTACCGGAATCAAGGTGGCCTGCGACGACCCGCGCGCGTGGGTGGTCGTGGCGATGCCGCTCAAGGGCGGTGAGACGGGCGGCACGACCGGACGGTGCGGGGACTCGGCGGGTGGCGGGCACCACGACCGGAAGTCGGCGCCGTCCGGCTGGCTGAAGGGTCCGCAGTCCATCCGGATCTGGGTCTTCCCCGCGGACGCCCCGGTGCGGGAGGCGGCGTGCCGGGTGGTCCCGAAGGAGTGTGACGAGCCCGCACTCGCCGAGGGCCGGGCGTTGCGGCGTCCCGAGGTGCGTGACCAGTTGTCGGCCATGGTCGGCGAACGACCGGGCAGGTGGGCCGCCGGGATCTACGACCGCGCCGAGGAGGTGCCGCCCGCACCGGACGGCGAACCCCTGGCGGACTTCGACGACCCGTTCGAGGGCACGTCGACGCCGGCCGGCTGAGGCGGTACGGGCGGTGACCGTTCCTCAGGAGACGCGGGAGCGCAACGGGATCTTGTCGCCGGTCTGGCCGTTGATCGCCACATAGCGGCGGTGCTGCCGGGTGACCGGGCTGAGCCGGAGGCTGAGGGAGGCCGTTCCCTGCTCCACGCGCACGGGCACGTTGTGCGCTCCCTCGGGGTGCCGCGCCTCGGCGCCCTCCTGGACCCAGATGCGCAGCCGGTGCCCGGCCTGGTGAACGGCCACCGTCGCGGTGTCGCACTGCGCGGGCGACGCGGGCCAGTACACCGTGAGGCCGTGCAGGGCCCTGCCGCGGAACGACAGTCGTACGGCCTCGGGCTCGGGGATGCGGGGATCACAGGCGGGAGAGCCGGTCGGGACCGGAGACGGCGGCGCGACCGCATCGGTGGAGGGCCGCACGCCCGCCGGCCGGCCGGCGTCGGTGTGAGGGGCGCGGACGGCGACCGTCTGGGCGGGGGTCCGGGCGGCCCTCTGGGTGAGCCCCACGACCATCGTGGCCGCCTGCAGGGCCGCGAGCGTGAGCGCGCCCGTGACGCGGAGCAGGCCCCGGTGGCCGCGGCCGAAGAGCAGCCAGACACAGACCGGGGTCAGGACGAGCCAGGTGAGGCCGAGCAGGAACGCGAACATCGGGGCCGCCAATCCACGAAGGGTCGTCGCTCTGGGTAATACACCGATGACTCTACGTGGTGAAGGCGTTGGCATCCGATTCCGCGCGGTCGTGTCCCCGCACACGATTCACGGGTGCGGCGGCCGGGCCGGGTCGCCGGTCATGCCCCCGACGTCGTCGCCGTCCACCGGACTGCCTGCCGGCCCGTCGGGAGTGCCCGGGCCGGGGATCGACGTCGCGGGTCAGGAGCGGAGGACGGGCTCCCCGGTGAGCTCCGCCCCGGCCTCCGCGAGGCGGGCGAGCGCCGACTCCGTCGTCTCCCGGGCCACGCCCGCGGTCAGGTCCAGCAGGACCCGTACGGTGAAGCCGCCGGCCGCCGCGTCGAGGGCGGTGGCCCGCACGCAGTGGTCGGTGGCGATCCCGACGACGTCCACGGCCTCCACGCCGCGTTCGCGCAGCCAGGCGGCCAGGCCCACGCCGTCCCCGGTGGCGCCTTCGAACCCGCTGTAGGCCGCCTGCCGGGCGCCCTTGCTGAAGACCTCCTCGACCTTCGCGGTGTCGAAGGCCGGGTGGAAGTCCGCGCCGGAGGTGCCGACCACGCAGTGCGGCGGCCACGAGTCGACGTAGTCGGGCTCGGCGGCGAAGTGGGCCCCCGGATCGACGTGGTAGTCGCGGGTGGCGACCACGTGGTCGTAGGCGTGCTCCTGGACGTGCCGGCTGATCGCGGCGGCCACCTCGGCGCCGCCGCCGACCGGCAGGCTGCCGCCCTCGCAGAAGTCGTTCTGCACGTCCACGATGACGAGCGCGGTCTTCATGGGATCACCTCACAGTGGCGATCGCGGAAGACCGGCGTCGTCCTCATGCGCCGGTCCTCCGCGATCACTTGAAGATAGTAGGGACTGCGGGGTCTCCGGGGGAGAGGCTGGACGCCTCCAGTGGCAACTCCGTCAAAGTCGCCCGGTGCCGGTCGCGGGCGGCCGCCAGGGGTTCGCGGCCGACGACCTTGCCGTCCCGCACGAGTTCGGCCAGCAGCGGACGGTCCTCCGCGTCCATCGGCTCGCGGGTGACCACCTCGGCGGTGGCGGTGCCGCCGCTGGTCCTGCGGTAGGCCCACTTGCGCCCGCCGACGCTGGGCTTGCCGACGGACGTCTTCGCGACGGGCTGGAGGGCTCCCGTGTGGTCCTGTCTGGCGACGAGCTTGTAGACGAGGCTTGCCGTCGGATGGCCCGAGCCCGTGGACAGGGCGGTGCCCACGCCGTAGGCGTCCACCGGCGCCGCGGCCAGCGCCGCGATCGCGAACTCGTCGAGGTCGCTGGTAACGACGATCCGCGTGCGGTGCGCGCCGAGCTCGTCGAGCAGGCGGCGCACCTCCACGGCCACCACCGCGAGGTCGCCGGAGTCGATGCGCACCGCGCCGAGGTCGTGCCCGGCCAGCTCCACCGCGATGCGTACGGCCCTGGCGACGTCGTAGGTGTCCACGAGCAGGGTGGTGCCGCGCCCGAGGGAGTCGAGCTGGGCCCGGAAGGCGTCCTCCTCCGAGTCGTGCAGCAGGGTGAACGCGTGGGCGGCGGTGCCCGCGGTCGGCACGCCGTACAGGTGACCGGCCATGAGGTTGGAGGTGGAGGCGAAGCCGCACAGGTAGGCGGCCCTGGCGGCGGCGACCGCGGCGTGCTCGTGGGTGCGCCGCGAGCCCATCTCGATCAGCGGCCGGTCGCCGGCGGCCTGGGCCATCCGGGAGGCGGCCGCCGCGATCGCGCAGTCGTGGTTGAGTATCGACAGGACCAGCGTCTCCAGCAGCACGGCCTCGGCGAACGTGCCCTCCACCACCATGATCGGAGAGCCGGGGAAGAACGCCTCGCCCTCGCGGTAGCCGTACACGTTGCCGGAGAAGCGGTAGCCCGCGAGGAACTCGCCGGTCGGCTCGTCCACGATCCCGGCCGAGCACAGGTAGTCGATGTCCTGCTCGTCGAAGCGGAAGTCCTCCAGCGCGTCGAGGAACCGCCCGGTGCCGGCCACCACCCCGTAGCGCCGTCCCCCGGGCAGCCGGCGGGCGAACACCTCGAAGACCGCCCTGCGGTGCGCCGCGCCGCTCGCCAGCGCGGCCTGGAGCATCGTCAGTTCGTACTGGTCGGTCAGCAGGGCCGTGCCCGTGGTCGTGCGCACGTGTCGAAGACTACGACGGTCGTGGTGCAGGATGGTTACGTGGGTAGCACAGCTCCAGCCGAGGTCGAGCGTCCGTCGTCGGACGTGCGCCCCGATCTGCCGTGGCTCACGATCGTGTGGAACGACCCGGTCAACCTGATGTCGTACGTCACGTACGTCTTCCAGGCCGTGTTCGGCTATCCCCGTCAGAAGGCCGAGAAGCTGATGATGGACGTCCACCACAAGGGCAAGGCCGTCGTCGCCAGCGGCACCCGGGAGGAGATGGAGCGCGACGTGCAGATCCTCCACTCCTACGGCCTGTGGGCCACCGTTCAGCAGGACAAATGATGAGCACGGGCTTCAGGGCGACGAGTGGCGGGGTGACCGTCCATCTCGACGCGGGTGAGGTGTCGATCCTGCGCTCGCTGGTGTCCCAGGTGCTCGGCCTGGTCGAGCCGGGGACCACCGGCGACGACCCGCTGGAGCGCGCCCTCGGCATCGGTGCGGCGGCCCCGTCGGCCGACCCCGTGCTCGCGCGCCTGTTCCCCTCGGCGTACTCCGACGACGACGAGGCGGCGCAGGAGTTCCGGCGCTACACGGAGGCGACGCTGCGCGACGGCAAGCGGGCCGACGCGACCACGCTGCTGGAGACGGCGGAGCCGGGACGGCTCACGCTCACCGCCGAGCAGGGGCAGGCGTGGCTGCGGGCGCTCAACGACGTCCGCCTCGCGCTCGGCGTGCGGCTGGAGGTCACCGAGGAGGTCCACGAGGAGATCGCCCGGATGCCCGAGGACGACCCCCGCTACCCCTCGTTCGTGATCTACGACTGGCTGACCTACCTGCAGGACACCCTCGTCAGGGCCCTTTGGTAGGTTGCCCGCATGCTGACGATCCCACGCGAACTGGTCGACAAGATCGTGGCCCACGCCCGGGCCGACCACCCCGACGAGGCGTGCGGCATCCTGGCCGGGCCCGCCGGGTCCGACCGTCCCGAACGGTTCGTCCCGATGGAGAACGCCGAGCGCTCCCCGACGTTCTACCGCTTCGACTCGATGGAGCAGTTCCGCGTGTGGCGGGAGATGGACGACCGCGACGAGGTTCCGGTCGTGATCTACCACTCCCACACCGCCACCGAGGCGTACCCCTCCCGTACGGACATCACCCTCGCCTCCGAGCCCGAGGCCCACTACGTGCTGGTGTCGACCGCCTCCGAGGAGGAGACGTCCTTCCGGTCCTACCGGATCGTGGACGGCGTCGTCACGGAGGAGGAAGTCAAGATCGTCGAGTCGTACGGTTAAACTGAAGTTATGCCCATCGATGACGCTCGTCCCGTGTCGTCACCGGCTGTCCTGTCGCGCCGGGTACGCCCGGAGTCTCCTGTTCAGGCGTTCCTCTTCGCGCACACGCCTTCTGTCGTCGTCTACGACTGTCGCTGACCCGGCCGCCTGGCGGAGGCGCCCGTACGGGCCCGCCGGGGAGACGACCGCTGGAATCGACTCCCACCTGACCATGTTTCACTCAGGTGAACGCCCACCCTCACGACGACCACTGATCAAGGAGATTGAGCCGACATGGCTATCGAGGTCCGCATTCCGACCATCCTCCGCAGCTACACCGATGGCGCCAAGGCGGTCAACGCCAAGGGAGCGACCCTCGAAGAGCTGATCGGCGACCTGGAGTCGCGTCACCCCGGCCTGAAGGACCGGCTGGTGGACGACTCCGGGCTGCGCCGATTCGTCAACGTCTACCTCAACGACGAGGACGTACGTTTTCTCGGCGGGCTCGGCACCCCCGTCGCCGACGGCGACACCGTGACCGTGCTCCCGGCCGTCGCGGGCGGAGCGCGCTAGATGCGCTTCGACTCGTTGATCGACTCGGTCGGGCGCACCCCCCTGGTGGGTCTGCCCAGGCTGTCGCCGTCCCCCGACGTGCGGATCTGGGCGAAGCTGGAGGACCGCAACCCGACCGGGTCGGTCAAGGACAGGCCGGCGCTGTGGATGATCGAGCAGGCCGAGAAGGACGGGCTGCTCACGCCGGGATGCACGATCCTGGAGCCGACCTCCGGCAACACCGGCATCTCGCTGGCGATGTCGGCCCGGCTCAAGGGCTACCGGCTGATCTGCGTCATGCCGGAGAACACCTCCGAGGAGCGCCGCCAGCTGCTGCGCATGTGGGGCGCGGAGATCATCTCCTCGCCGGCCGCGGGCGGCTCCAACGAGGCGGTGCGGGTGGCCAAGGGCCTCGCGGCCGAGCACCCCGACTGGGTGATGCTCTACCAGTACGGCAACCCCGCCAACTGGCGTTCCCACTACGAGTCGACCGGGCCGGAGATCCTCGCGGACCTGCCGACCGTGACGCACTTCGTCGCCGGGCTCGGCACGACCGGCACGCTCATGGGCGTCGGCCGCTACCTGCGAGAGCAGGTGCCGGACGTGAAGATCGTGGCCGCCGAGCCCCGTTACGGCGAGCTGGTCTACGGCCTGCGCAACGTGGACGAGGGGTTCGTGCCCGAGCTGTACGACGCGTCCGTGCTGACCACCCGCTACTCGGTGACCTCGGCCGACGCGCTGCGCCGGACCCGTGAGCTGCTGGCCACCGAGGGCATCTTCGCGGGCATCTCGACGGGCTGCGCCCTGCACGCGGCCCTGGGCATGGCCCGCAAGGCCGTCCAGGCCGGCGAGCGGGCCGACATCGTGTTCATCGTGGCCGACGGCGGGTGGAAGTACCTGTCGACCGGCGCCTACGAGGGGACCCTCGACGAGGCGGAGGACCGCCTCGAAGGCCAGCTCTGGGCCTGACCCCCGACCCGGCTGACACGACCGACCGGCTCACCCCGCCCGCTCCGGCGAGGGTGGGCCGGAGTTCCGGTTCGGACGGGATGAGCCGGAGCCTGAGGGCCGGCAGGAGGGGTCAGTTGAAGACGACCCTGAGTGTGAAGGCCGAGCCGTCCTCGCTGGGGGTGCCGCTCAGGCCGATCGCCCGCAGCATCCCGGCGTCGGTGCGCGCCTGACCCTTCAGGCCCTCCAGATACAGCTTCTCCAGCCGGTCGAGGTCGGCGTACACGGCGTAGGTGGCGTTCCCGGAGTCCGGGACGGCCAGGCGGAACGTCTCGCTCTCGCCGAGCGTGCCGCCTCCGCCCAGGGCGGCGGCGTACTCCTGAGTGCTCGCGATCACGAACCGTCCGTCGCCCTCGGCGGTGGCGATGTCGGCGGATCTCTCCATGCCGTTCAGATGGGTCTTCACCCGGTTCACCAGGTCCTGCGCCTTGGCGGTGTCGGTCGTCAGCACGGCGCCCACGCGGGGCAGCGCGCCGTCCAGGTCCTGCTCGTCCAGGGCGAGCGTGAAAGTGCGGCCCAGCAGCGTCACGAGGTCGTCCGGCAGGGACAGGCCGTACTGCGCCCGCGCCCCGTCGAGGGTCTGCCTGAGCATCTCGCCGCCCGGGCCGCCCGCCGCCTGCTCGATCGACGGCCACTGCTCGCGCAGCATGTCGCCCAGGCCGGAGAACGAGGCCGCCGCGACCGTGGAGGCGGGCAGCTCACCGATCTTCATCGGCTCGGGCCGGACCTTCGTGGGCGTCCCGCCGCGGGTGATCCCGGCCAGTTCGGCGTAGTCGCCGGAGAACCGGAGGGCGCCGGCGAAGCGCATCCCCTTGATCTGCGGCAGCTCCAGAGTGGCGGAGGCGTCGGCCCAGCCGGTCTCGGCGACCTTCTCCACGTCCATCCAGAACGACAGCACGCCCTGCTCGCCCAGCGCCTTGAGGTCGTCGGCGAAGCGCGGGTCGCCGGACAGCGGCGCGGCCTTGACGTACTCGTCGGCCAGCTTCTGGCTCATCGCGATGACGGCGTACCCGTCGCGGAACGCCAGGCCGCCCTTCCCGTCGCCGAGGCCCAGCTTGCCGATGCCGGTCCGGGCCGCCGCCTCGTCCTTCACCTGTACGGCGAGTGCCCCGACGGGGTCGCCGCCGTCGGCCGCCGGAAGCACGGCGAGGCCGACGCGGTCGCCGAGCCAGGGCTCGACGTCCCTGGCGTAGTCGACCTTGGCGAGGCCGGGGTCGTCCTTCCGCAGCGCGGTGACGAGCGCCTTGCGCGGGTCGTCGCCGCCGAAGGAGTCGCGGGTGGCGGAGAACTTGCGGGCGATGCCGAACAACGCGAGCTTCTGCCCGGCCGCCGGGTCGAGGTCGAGCCGGACGTAGGCCATCGCGTTCGCCGGCAGCACGTCCTGCGGCTGGGTGCCACCGCCGCTGAGCTTCGAGGCGGCCCACACCCCGCCGCCGCCGACCAGGCCGACGAACACGGCGGCCACCAGCGCGAGGATCCAGCCTCGCCCCCGTCGGGCGCGGCCCGGGGGAGACGGCGGGGCGGCCAGGGTGACGGAGCCGATCTCCTCGGGCTCGGTCCAGGACGGCATCCGCACGGTGTGCGCCTCGCCCATGGCCGGGCGGGGAACGCGATAGGCGACGGTGCGGTCGAGGTCCTGTTCGTCGCCGGGTCTCCAGGCGCCGGGTCTCCAGGCGCCGGGCTGCCTGGGGCCGGGCTGCCTGGGGCCGGGCTGCCTGGGATCGGGCTGCCTGGGATCGGGCTGCCTGGGGTCGGGGTTCTGCGGGGAGGTGTCGGGGGACATGGGGCTCACTCACATACGTCGTCGTCAGGTACGCCGTGAAGCTAGGCCCGGCCGGTAGCGGCGCGCTTGCAGGCCGCTTGACCGCGAGCCGCGGGGCGGTCCGCCGGAATGCCACGCTAGAGTAATCACCAGAACAAAATTCGGTAGAGCGGCGAGGGGCGCATGACCAAGTTCGACGAGGCGACGCAGGCCATCCGGGTCGACGACACCACCTACGACGTGTGTCTCGACGACGGATACTCCATCGGAGGGCCGCTGAACGGCGGCTATCTCATGGCCGCGATGCTGCGCGCCGTGGTGGACGCCTCTCCGCACGCGCACCCGGTCTCCACCAGCGCCCAGTTCCTCCGGGTCGCCCGGCCGGGCCCCGCCCGGGTGCTCCTCGAGCCGCTCAAGACGGGCCGTACGGCGGCGATGACCCGGGCGAGGCTCGTGCAGGACGGCGAGTCGTTCATCGAGATGCTCGTCACGACCGCGACGCTGGACGGGTCGGCGGCTCCCGACTTCGCGGACGGCCCGTCCGCCGTCATGCCGGAGCTGGCGGACTGCGTGCGCCTGCCCAGTCCCAAGCCCGAGTCGAACATGAACTTCGGCGCCCAGATGGAGATCGTGTTCGACCCGCCCACGATCGGCTGGCTCAGCGGCGAGCCGACCGGCCGGCCCGAGTCGCGGGCGTACTTCCGCCTCGCCGAGCCGCAGGACCCCGACCCGTACGTGCTGGCGCTGGCGGTGGACGCGCTGCCGCCGGTCGTGTTCTCCGCGGGGGCGCGGGGGTGGGCTCCGACGGTGGAGCTGACCTGGCATCTGCGCGCCCTGCCCGCGCCGGGGTGGCTGACCCTGCTCGGCGGCGGGCGGCTGATCAGCGACGGCTGGTTCGACGAGGAGGTCGAGGTGTGGGACTCGGCGGGACGGCTGGTCGCCCAGTCCCGCCAGCTCGCCCGCCTCGGCCGGGGCTGAGCTCTGTTCCCCTCGCGGGGGCGCGCGTGGTGAGCATCGCGGGGCGCGCGTGCTGAGCATCGCGGGGGCGGCGCGTTGTGAGCATTCTTACCCCGAGCGGCGGGGACCGTTCCCCTAACCTTGGGAAGCGTGCCGGACAACAGCAGGGCGATCGGGATCTTTGACAGCGGGGTGGGCGGCCTGACCGTCGCCCGGGCGATCATCGACCAGCTGCCCCACGAATCGATCTTCTACGTGGCCGACACGGCCCACCAGCCGTACGGGCCCAAGAGCATCGCCCAGCTCCGCGCGTACGCGCTGGAGGTCATGGACCACCTGGTCGAGCACGACGTGAAGATGCTGGTCATCGCGTGCAACAGCGCGAGCTCGGCGGTGCTCAGGGACGCCAGGGAGCGCTACGACGTCCCGGTCGTCGAGGTGATCCAGCCCGCCGCCCGGCGGGCCGTGCGGGCCACGAGGAACGGCAGGGTCGGCGTGATCGCCACGCGGGCCACCATCGAGTCGATGGCCTACCACGACGCCTTCGCCGCCGCCCCCGACGTCGAGCTGGTCGCGGTGGCCGCCCCCCTGCTCGTGGAGTTCGTCGAGCGGGGCGAGACGATGAGCGAGGACCTCATCGAGGTGGTGAGGGGATACCTCAAGCCGATCCAGGACGCCGGCTGCGACACGCTCATCCTCGGCTGCACGCACTATCCGCTGCTCACCGGCGCCCTGTCGTACGTCGCGGGCGACGGGGTGACGCTGGTGTCCAGCGCCGAGGAGACGGCCAAGGACGTCTACCGCATCCTGCACGACCGCGGGCTGTCCAACGGCGCGGGCGAGCCGGGGCACCGCTTCCGGGCGACGGGCGACACCGAGCTGTTCGCGCGGCTCGGGCAGCGCTTCCTCGGTCCCGAGCTCCAGTCGGTGGAGCGGACCGCCCCCGGCATCGGCGACGTCACCGGCGTAGGGAGTTCGTGATGAAGTTGACGATCATCGGCTGCTCGGGCAGCTTTCCCGGCCCCGACAGCCCGTCCTCCTGCTATCTGCTGGAGGCCGAGGGCTTCCGGCTGCTGCTCGACTTCGGCAACGGCTCGCTGGGCGCGCTCCAGCGGCACGCCGGGCTCTACGAGGTCGACGCCATCCTCCTGTCCCACCTGCACGCCGACCACTGCCTCGACCTGTGCGCCTACCACGTCGTACGCACCTACACCCCGGACGGCCCGCTGCCGAAGGTGCCCGTCCACGCCCCCGCCGGCGCCTCGAAGCGGCTCAACGCCGCGTACGCGATGCCGGACGAGCCGGTGCTCGAGAACTCCTTCGACTTCGTACGGCTGTCGCCCGGCACCCGGCACGTCGGCCCGTTCGAGGTGACGGCCGCCACGATGAACCACCCCGTGGAGACCTACGGCTTCCGCGTCACCCACCGGGGCAGGTCCGTCGCGTACTCGGCGGACACCGGCGAGTCGGCCGAACTGGTCAAGCTGGCCCACGAGGCCGACGTGCTCCTGTGCGAGGCGTCCTTCCTCGACGAGCCGGGCCTGACCCCCGGCCTGCACCTGAGCGGCAGGCAGGCGGCCGAGCACGCCGCCCGCGCCGAGGCCGCCGCGCTCGTCCTCACCCACCTCGTCCCGTGGTACGACAAGTCCCGCATCCTGGAGGACGCCTCACGCGGCGGCTTCGGCGGGCCGATGGAGTTGGCGCGGAGCGGGGCCGTGTATGACCTAGGGTGACCCGTATGGCTCGTTCACACGGTCGTAGTTCCGACCAGCTTCGCCCCGTGACCATCACCCGGAACTGGCTCGCCCACGCGGAGGGCTCTGTGCTGGTGGAGTTCGGGGGCACCAGGGTGCTGTGCGCCGCGACGGTGGAAAGCGGCGTGCCCCGCTGGCGCAAGGGCAGCGGTCTTGGCTGGGTGACGGCCGAGTACGCCATGCTGCCCCGGTCGACCAACACCCGCAACGACCGCGAGTCGGTCCGCGGCAAGATCGGCGGACGCACCCACGAGATCTCCCGGCTGATCGGCCGGTCCCTGCGCGCCTGCGTCGACTACAAGGCCCTGGGGGAGAACTCCGTCGTGCTCGACTGCGACGTGCTGCAGGCCGACGGCGGCACCCGCACCGCCGCCATCACCGGCGCGTACGTCGCCCTCGCCGACGCCATCGCCTGGATGCGGCAGCGCCGGATGTGCCCGGGCGACCCCCTGGTGAACTCGGTCGCCGCCGTCTCGGTCGGCGTCGTCGGCACCGAGCCGATGCTCGACCTCGACTACAGCGAGGACGTCAAGGCCGAGACCGACATGAACGTGGTGATGACCGGCAGGGGCGACTACGTCGAGGTGCAGGGCACCGCGGAAGGCACGCCGTTCGACCGGACGACGCTCAACGGCCTGCTCGACCTGGCAGCCACCGGATGCGCCGAGCTCACCCGCATCCAGACGGAAGCCCTCTCCTGAACACCGAGGACGACAGCATGAACAAGGTGGTCCTGGCCACCCGCAACGCCGGGAAGATCGTCGAACTGCGCCGGATCCTCGCCGACGCCGGCGTGCCGGTCGAACTCGTCGGCCTGGAGGCGTTCCCGCAGATCGGCGACGTGGCCGAGACAGGTCTCACGTTCGCGGAGAACGCGCTGCTCAAGGCGCACGCGGTCGCCTCGGCCAGCGGTCTGCCCGCCGTCGCGGACGACTCCGGCCTGTGCGTAGAGGCGCTGAACGGCATGCCGGGCATCTTCTCCGCCCGCTGGTCCGGCCGCCACGGCGACGACGACGCCAACCTCGACCTGCTGCTCGCGCAGGTCGCCGACGTGCCGGACGGCCGCAGGCAGGCCCACTTCGCCTGCACCGCCGCGCTCGCGCTGCCGACGGGTGAGGAGCACGTGGTGGAGGGCGCCGTGCACGGCTTCCTCATCCGCGAACGGCGCGGCACGGGCGGCTTCGGCTACGACCCGATCTTCGTGCCGGACGGCGAGACCCGCACGACCGCCGAGATGACGGCCGAGGAGAAGGACGCGATCAGCCACCGGGGCAAGGCGTTCCGCGCGCTCGCCACGCTGATCGCCGAGGTCGTCTCGTAATCCCGCCGTAAGACCCCTGGGGGCGGACGGGCGTAGCGTTCGTGACGTGAACGCAGCAGGCACCCGCATGCCCGCCTGGGCGGCCGCGCTGACCGGCCTCGTCGCCGGTGCGGTGGCGCTCGGGGCGGCCCAGATCGCCGCCGGTCTGATCGATCCCGGTGCGGCGCCGGTCGTCGCCGTCGGCGGCGCGGTGGTCGACGCCACGCCCGCCGGTCTCAAGGAATGGGCGATCCGCACCTTCGGCTCCTACGACAAGGCGGTCCTGCTCGGCGGCATCGTCGTCGTGCTCGCGCTCGTCGCCGCCGGTCTCGGCCTGCTCGCCCGCCGCAGGGCGGCGTACGGCACGCTGGGCCTGGCCGTGTTCGGCCTCGTCGGCGCCGCCGCGGCGCTGTCCCGGCCGGACGCGGGGGTGGCGCACGTCCTGCCCTCGCTCGCGGGCGCCGCGGCGGGCGCCTGGACCCTCTCGCGGCTGACGCGCCGCGCCATGGGCAGCGGCGAGGAGGACTACGTCGCCGCCAGCCGGGCCGCCGACGGGGAGAGCGCGCCGGCCACGCGACCGATCTCCGGCCCGGCGGGTGCCGCGACGGCGGACGAGGAGAGCCGCTCGGCGGCGCCCGGCCCCGCCGTCCCGGCCGTCATGCGGGCGGGCGCGGCGCCGTACGCCTTCGACCGGCGCAGGCTCCTGACGGGGGCGGCGACCGGGGTCGTCGTGGCGGGCGCCGCCGGTCTCGGCGGCTGGCTGCTGTCGGGCACGAAGGACGGCGAGATCGCCCGGAGGAACGTGGCGAGAATGCTGCCGCGCGCGGCGCGCCCGGCCGTGCCCATCCCGTCCGGGGCGGACCTGCGGATTCCCGGCCTGGCGCCCTTCGTCACGCCCAACGCCGACTTCTACCGGGTGGACACCGCCCTCGTCGTGCCGTCGGTGGACCCGGCCCGATGGACGCTGAAGATCCACGGGCTGGTGGACAGGCCGGTCGAGCTGACCTTCGCCGACCTGCTCAAGCGCCCCCTCATGGAGGCGGACGTCACCCTGACCTGCGTGTCCAACGAGGTCGGCGGGCCGTACATCGGCAACGCCCGCTGGCTCGGCGCCCGGCTCGCCGACGTGCTGCGCGAGGCCGGGATCCGCCGTGAGGCCGACATGCTGCTCAGCGTCTCCGAGGACGGCTGGACCTGCGGCACACCGGTCGACGTGGTCATGGACGGCCGCGACGCGTTGCTCGCCGTCGCCATGAACGGCGAGGTGCTCCCGGAGGCCCACGGCTTCCCGGTCCGCCAGGTCGTGCCCGGCCTGTATGGATATGTGTCGGCGACGAAGTGGGTCACCGAGATAAGGGTCACCCGGTTCGACCGGGACGAGGCCTACTGGACGCCGCGCGGCTGGGCGCCGCGGGGCCCGATCAAAACCCAGTCCAGGATCGACCTGCCCCGCGACGGGGACGAGGTCAAAGCGGGGCGTACGACCCTGGCGGGCGTCGCGTGGGCTCAGCACCGCGGCGTCGACGCGGTCGAGGTGCGGGTGGACGGGAGCCCGTGGCGGCAGGCGAGGCTCGCGGACGCCCCCGGCCCGGACACCTGGCGGCAGTGGTCGCTCGACCTCGACCTGACGCCCGGCCGGCACACGATCTCGGTGCGGGCCACCGACGCGACCGGTTACACCCAGACCGAGGACGAGGCCCGGCCCGACCCCGACGGCGCGACCGGCCTCCACACCGTCACCGTCACGGCCCGCTGACCGGCCCCTAGTGGGAAGCCGGGTCTGGAGTTGGGAAAACCCGCCGTGCCCCGGGCGGCCCGCCTCTACCATCGGCACGCTGATGTGCGCGAGGAGGGGGGCCAAGCGCGTGAACCAGGAGAGGGCGCGCCGGCACGCGAGGTGGCGGTTGCCGTCCGGTGTGTACAACCCGGTCGTGTCGGCCGACGGCCGGCGATGGCGGGATTACGAGCAGGCGGCCGACGCGCCTGCTCCTTCGCTCGAGGACCGCCGCCTGGACGTGCGGATCGCGGCGCTGCCGCTGGGCATCGACACCATGACCGACACCATCACCATGCCGGTGGTGCCGGCGGCGAGGAACGGCGAGATCGGGGGACGGGGGGGCCACGGCCCGGGGACGCCCACGGGGCGCCGCGGCGGGCCGCCCGACCTCCGGGAAGCCGTCCCCGTCACGACGCCCGCCGACGCCACGACCGGGGACGACGAGGATATTCGGGGCCCGGAGGATGCCGAGGACCATGCGGACGTCGAGGCATCCGAGGATGACCGGGACGATCGGCACGCCCGCGATGTCGCTGATGCCCGTGATGCCCCTGATGCCCGGGACGCTCAGGGGCCGGAGAACGGCGGGAACGTCGAGCGCGCCCTTGACGACGGCGAGGCGACGGGAGAGCCGGCGGCGGAGACGACCGCCGGGGAAATCTCCGAAGAGGCCGTTGGAGAGGCCGTAGGGGGGACCGCCGACGTCACGACAGACGGCGCGCCGTCGACCTCGGGAGAGCCCGGCCCGGGGGACGCCGGGCCTGATCCGGGGGAGCCCGGCTCGCACGTCTGCAGCCGTGAAGAGCCCGGCTCGCACGTCTCCAGCCGTGAAGAGCCCGGCTCGCATGCCCGCGTCCGTGAGGACTCCGGCTCGCGCGCGTTCGCCCGCGACGAGTCCGTGTCGCACGCCCGCGCGTGGGAGGACTCGGGCTCGCGGGAGCCAGGCCCGGGGGAGCCCGGCCTGCGAGAGTCCGGCGACCTCGCGCACGCGGAGGAACCCCCGGCCGCCGAACCCGAGGCGAATCATGACGGGGCCGACGTCGCCGGGCACGAGGACGCCACCGAAGACGCCACCGAAGACGCCACCGGGGACGCCGCCGCGGACCCGGCCGGGCAGGACGAGTGGCGCGCCGAGACCGCGCCCGCGCCGAGGATCCCCGCAGCACAGACCGGCGACGAGCCGGCGCCCGAGGCAGGCCGGAGCGAGTGGCGCGAGGAGGCGTCCGGCGGCGCCGCGGACGACGGTCCGGAGACGGGCGAGCTCGCGGACGCCGACGACTTCTGGGCGGCCGTGCTGCGCGACGACACCGAGTGCGACTGGCTGGACGGCCCGGGCCGCCCGCGGCGGCTGGAGGAGACCCGCCCGTACGGCAGGCCCGGCGGCCTGGCCGAGGCGGATCCGGACGGCCAGGTGAGCCTCGCGCAGGCGGTGAGCGGGCGCTTCCCGGACCCGCGCGGCACCTGGATCCGGCTGATCAACGCAGAAGGGCCGACGGAGGACGCGTTCAGGTCCAACAACGCCGTCGACTGCGCGCTGTCGGTGATGTCCACCTGGCACGGCGAGCCCGCGGTGGCGGCGCGCAGGCAGCCGGAGTACGACGGGTCGGGCCGCCCGCTGCTGACCGGGGAGACCGGGGGCGTCGCCCGCGCCGAGGAGTGGCTCGGGCACCGGTTCGAGTACGTGGGCCACGGCCGCCGGGCGTACGTGGCCGTCGCCCAGCGGCTGATCTTCGGCGGGCACGGCGCCGCCGCCGTCCTCATCACCCGCTGGGCCGGGGGTGGCAGCCACGCGTGGAACGCGGTCAACTGCCGGGGCGAGGTCCTGTGGATCGACGCCCAGCGGGGTCACATGGCCGTGGATCCGCCGTACGAGGACGTCACGGGGGTCTTCGCGGTGGTGATCGACCGCCAGGGCCGCCGCCTGTGACGGCCCGCGCCCGGGTCACCCGCACGCGCGGGTGACCCGGGCGACCGACGCCCCGGCCCGTACGGAACCGGGGGAGCGGCGGTCAGGAGGCGGCCAGCGCCCCGACGACCGACGCCCGGGCGGCCCGGCGGGCGGGCAGCACCGCGGCGAGCACCCCGGCCAGGCCCGAGGCGGCGATGAAGATCAGGATCTGCACGGCTGGAAGCTGGAAGGAGACGTTCTCCGTGAGCGTCGTCGTCGCCGCCCAGCCGTACGCCGTGCCGAGCACGACGCCGACGATCGCGCCCACCAGGCCGAGGACCAGCGCCTCGACCGAGAGCATGCCCCGCAACTGCGGCCGGGTCAGCCCGAGGGCGCGCAGCAGCGCGGACTCGCGGGTCCGTTCGTGGACCGACAGCGACAGCGTGTTCGCGATGCCGAGCAGCGAGATCACGATAGCGAGGGCCAGCAGCCCGGTGACGACCATGAGCATCGAGTCGATCGCCTCGTCGAACTGGCCGCGGATCTCGGTCGTGCTGCCGACCTTGACCGCCGGGTAGGCCGCCGTGGCGTCGTCCACCACCTTGCGCGCCCGCTCCGGGGCCACGCCGTCGGCGGCGTCCACCAGGATCTGCGTGTCGTCCACGGCGCCGAAGTGCCGTTCGAACGCCTGCTCGGCCATGGTGAACGGCGGCAGCAGGGACACGCCGGCCTTCAGCACCGCCGCCACCTCGAGCGAGGCGCTCTTCCCTCCCGACGCGATGGTCACGGTGTCGCCCACCGCGACGCCGAGGTCCCGGGCCACGTAGTCGGCCACCGCGACGTCGCCCGCGCCGAAGCCGTGCAGCGTGCCGGACGACGCCTCCGGCTTGATGGCGGTGCCGATGGCCGACTGGGTGACCGTGCCCACCTCGTAGTCGCGGCCGTTCACCTTGGCCTTCTTGCCGCGGAACTCGGTCACCGCGGCGAGGTCGCGGCTCCCGCGCAGCGCGTCGGCGACCGAGCGGGGGATCGTGCCCGTCTGCGCCGACAGGATGTAGTCGGCGGGGAACTGCTTGTCGAGCTCGCCGCCGACCGTGGTCCGCACCGTGGCGGTCAGGACCGACATGAACGTCATCAGCGTCACGCCGACGGTCAGGGCCACCGTCGTGGTGGCCGCCCGCTTGGGGTTGCGCCGCGAGTTGTCCAGGGCGAGCCGTCCCGGCACGCCGAACAGCCGCGCAGGCACCCAGCCGGCCAGCCCGCTCAGCGGCCGTACGATCACCGGGCCGAGCACCAGCACCGCGAAGAACACGAGCACGCCGCCGGCCATGACCGTCAGCAGCGCCGCCTGGCCCGGCTTCTGCAGCACCCCCGCCGCGGTGAGGCCGGCCCCCGCCAGCAGGAGCAGGACCGAGACGACCATCCGTACGACCCCGGTGCGGAAGGTGTGCTCCTCGACCTGCGCGCGCAGCGCCGCGACGGGCGGCACACGGGTGGACTGGCGCGCCGGGAGCAGGGCGGCGGCCATCGTCACGACGACGCCGGTGCACAGGCCGACGGCGATCGTCTGCGGGGACAGGGTCACCGTGCCCGTGGGGATGTCGGTGCCGACGGCCCTCAGCACGGCGACCGCCGCGGCCCCGAGGCCGAGGCCCGTCAGCAGGCCCAGCACCGACGACAGCAGACCGACCACGGCGGACTCCAGCACGATCGAGCCGAAGACCTGCCGTTTGGTGGCGCCGATGCAGCGCAGCAGCGCCATCTCACGCATCCGCTGCGCGACCAGGATGTTGAAGGTGTTGTAGATGACGAGCGCGGCGACGAGCAGCGCGACCGCGCCGAACAGCAGCAGGCCCAGCCGGATGTAGGACGTGTCCACGTGGTTGCGCCTGGCCACCTCGTCGGCGCGTTCCCGCCCGGTCATCACCGTCGCGTCGCCGCCCACGGCCGCCGCGACGGCCGTGCGCAAGCTCTCCGGCGAGGGTCCCGAGGAGACGACGTCGATCTCGGTGTAGCCCTTGGCGCCGGTGACGCGCCGCGCCGCGTCGGGGGTGAAGGCGACCGCGCCCCGGTAGGCGAGGTTCTGGTCGACGCCCACGTCGAAGATCCCGACGAGGCGGAACTCCTGCCGTTCGCCCGCCCGGTCGAGCACCGCGACGGTCGCCCCCGGTGCCAGCCCCTGGGCCTTGGCGGTGTTCTTGTCGAGCACCGCCTCGCCGGCGGCGGAGGGCGCCCGCCCCGAAGTGATCTTGATGCGGCTCGCCGGGATGGACACCCCGGCGGTCGGGAAGTCCCCGACGACCTTGCCGTCCCTGCCGATCAGCGGGGCGTCCCCGGACACCATGGGCTGGGCGTCCCGCACGCCCCGCACCGCCCTGACCGCCGCGAGCGCGCTCTGCGGCAGGCTCGCGTCGCCCTCGGCGTCGTCCTTGGGCGTCACCACCACGTCCACCTTGTCGGCGTCCGCGGCGAACGACTGGGTGAACCCGGCGTCGATGGTGTCGGTGAGCACGAACGTGCCCGCGATGAACCCGACACCGAGCACGATCGCCAGGGAGGTGAGCAGCAGGCGCAGGCGGTGCGCCAGCAGCCCGGTGAGAGTGGTCCTGAACACGGCTCAGGCCTCCAGCGCCATCAGCGTGTCGAGCACGGCCTGCGGCGTCGGCCGATCGATCTCGCTCACCAGCAGGCCGTCCCGCAGGAAGACCACCCGGTCGGCGTACGACGCCGCCACCGGGTCGTGGGTCACCATCACGATCGTCTGTCCGAGCTCCCGCACCGACCTGCGCAGGAACGCCAGCACCTCGGCGCCGCTGCGCGAGTCGAGGTTTCCGGTCGGCTCGTCGGCGAAGATCACCTGGGGCTTGCTGATGAGCGCCCGCGCCACTGCGACACGCTGCTGCTGGCCGCCCGACAGCTCGCTCGGCTTGTGCCTGAGCCGGTCCCGAAGGCCGACCGTCTCGATCACGCGGTCGAACAGCGCCTGGTCGGCCTGACGGCCCGCGATCTCCAGCGGTAGCCGGATGTTCTGCTCGGCCGTCAACGTCGGCAGCAGGTTGAACGCCTGGAAGATGAAACCGACGCGCTCACGACGCAGGAGCGTGAGCTGCTTGTCGTTCAAACCGGTGATCTCGACGTCGCCGATGCTCACCCGTCCGTCCGTCACGGTGTCCAAACCGGCGAGGCAGTGCATCAGGGTGGACTTACCGGAGCCGGACGGCCCCATGATCGCGGTGAACGCCTCCGCGGCGAAACCGATGTCGACGCCGCGCAGCGCGTGCACCGCCGCGTCGCCCTCGCCGTACACCTTCGTCAGTCCCCGCGCGACGACCGCGGTGCGAACCTGGGTTGTTGTGGTCATGACGCCACGCTATGGCCGTGATCAGGGCGTTTCCTCGGCCTCGCGGACGTTCTCCGTGTGCGGCCCCGGGACGGGTCCTGCGGGACGTGTGCGACTTGCGAGGTAGTCCGGACTCAGCCCCGCGGATGATCGGGGGAGACCACACCGGTCTCGTACGCGTAGACGACCACCTGGGCGCGGTCGCGCAGCCCCAGCTTGGCCAGGATGCGGCCCAGGTGGGTCTTCACGGTCGCCTCCGCGAGGTGCAGGCGCGCCGCGATCTCGGTGTTCGACAGGCCGCGGGCCACGTGGTACATCACCTCCCGCTCCCGAGCCGTCAGCACGCCGGTCTCCTGCCGCTGCCGGTCCCCCTCGGGCAGGAGCACGGCGAAACGGTCGAGCAGGCGGCGGGTCGTGCTCGGCGCGACCACAGCGTCACCCGTGTGGACCGACCGGATCGCGCTGATCAGCTCGGCCGGCGGCACGTCCTTCAGCAGGAATCCCGCCGCGCCCGCCTTGATCGCGGCGAACGCGTACTCGTCGAGGTCGAACGTCGTCAGGATCAGCACCTTGGGACCGTCCGGCGCCGCGCAGATGACGCGGGCCGCCTCCACGCCGTCCATCCGCGGCATGCGGACGTCCATGAGGACCACGTCCGCCTCGACCGTGCGCAGCGCCTCGACGGCCGCCAGCCCGTCCGCCGCCTCACCCACGACGTCGATGTCCGGCTGCGCCCCGAGGACCATCCGGAACCCGGTCCGTACCAGCTCCTGGTCGTCGACCAGCATGACGCGTATCACTGCCGCTCCGCTCCGCTCGTCATCGCCGCGATCCCCGCAACCGTACGCGGCCGGGGGACGGCCCGGTCACGCGGCCATCCCGATGGGGATCCTGGCGACCACCCGGAACCCGCCGCCGGTCCGGGGGGCCGCCTCGACGCTCCCGCCGTACATCGCCGCCCTCTCCCGCATGCCGATCAGGCCGTGCCCGCCGACCAGGCGCGGCGCCGCGGCGCCTCTGCCGTCGTCGCTGATCCTCAGCTCGAGCTCGCCCCTGCCGTACGTCATCTCCACCCAGGCCCGCGTGCCGGGGCCGCCGTGCTTGAGCGCGTTCGTCAGCGCCTCCTGCACGATCCGGTAGACGGCGAGCTGCTCGCCCTCGGGCAGCGTACGCGCGGTGCCGGACACGGTGAACTCGGTCGGCAGCCCCGAGTCCCTGACCTGCCTGATCAGGTCGCCCAGCTGGGCCACGCCGGGCTGCGGAGCGTACTCCTCCGCCGGGCTGCCGGCGTCCTGCCGCAGGACGCCCACCAGCCTGCGCATCTCGGCCAGCGCCTGCCGCCCGGTCGCGGAGATCGCCTGCATGGCGCGCCGCGCCTGCTCCGGGTCGCCGTCGAGGGCGTAACCCGCGCCGTCGGCCTGGACGACCATCACGCTGACGTTGTGCGCCACCACGTCGTGCAGCTCACGGGCGATGCGGGCACGCTCGGCGGCGGCCGCGATGCGCGCCTGCTGGTCGCGCTCCCGCTCGGCCCGCTCGGCGCGTTCGACCAGGCTCTCCACGTAGCGACGGCGGGTGTTGGCGTAGATCCCGGCGATCCACACGGCGACGATGAAGGCCGACGACGACGGCCACGCCTGCCCTGCGTCGGGAGACCAGCGCAGCATCGCCAGCAGCAGCCCGAACTCGGCGACCGCCCCGGCGGCCAGCGCCCACCGCAGCGTGCAGCGCGACGCGACGCCGTACACCGCGACGAGCACCGCGATGTTGGCGGGCAGGACGATGACGTCGAGCAGCCACTGCACGAAGCTGACGGCGGCGACCACGGCGAACACCTCGCGGGGGTGGTCGCGGCGCCAGGTCAACGGAACGATGAGCGCGGCCGACAGCAGCAGCAGCCCGGGCGCACCGACATCCCGGGCCCCGACCGAGCCCGACCGGGTGAAGGCCTCGACGGTGGCCAGGCTCAACAGCGCCAGAGGGGAGACCGTGAGCGCGTCCACGAGCTTGCTGTGGCGCCGAGTCCAGGCGCGCAGTCTGCCGAACACGTACCCAACCATACGTATCGGCTGCTCAGGAAGGTCTCACCCTTGCGGTGGATACGGCGGTACGACTCAGGTCGCAGGCGCCCGCCGGGTTTACGCCGTTCTTACGGATCACGGCGCATCCTTGTTCGCGGGAACGCTTCTCTGAAGCGGGTAAAGGGAGATCTGAATGGCGGATCAGGACGCGGGGTCGCGCGGCACCGGGGACGAGCCGCGCGGCCCGCGCCCGGAGCCGGAAACCGGGCCGACCGGGTTGAGTGAGCCGACCGCGACCAGCGGGGCCGCTGAGCCCGCCGGCCCGGCGGCGCCGACCGGGCCGGCTGCGACCACCGCTGCCGCTGAGCCGGCCGGGCCGACGGTGCAGGCCGGGTCGACGGTGCAGGCCGGGTCGACGATGCAGGCCGGGCCCGCCGGGACCGCGCCGGTCGCGCCGAGTGCGCCAACCGGCACGACCACGCAGACAGGGCCGGCCGGGGCGACCATGCCACCGCCACCTCCGACGAATCCCACGTCACCTTGGACCAGCCCGGCGAACACGCCCAGGGCGGCGGGGCCGGGTTCATCCTGGGCCAGCCCCGGCAACACGCCCGGCCCGATGAACACGCCCGGGACGCCGGGGCCGTACGCGCCGTGGACAGGCTCCACCGGCCCGAGCCGGCCGGGGCCGGGACCCGCGAGCGCGATCCCGGGCGGCAGCGGGTACGCCTTCGGGCCCGGAGGCGCGGGATGGAACGCCCCTGGCTGGCAGAACCCGCGTCCGCCGATCGCGTCGGCCCCGCGGCCCGGCTTCTCCACGCGCTTGGCGGCTCGGCTCCCGCGTGGGCACACGGGCCGGCTGGTGGCCGTCGGCATCGCGTCCGCGCTCGTCGGAGCGCTCCTCGGCGGTGGCGTCGTGGCCGTCACCGCCATGGTCTGGGACCGGGCGGACGCGGGGACGAACTGGGACGCCGGAGGTGACCGGCAGCGCTTCTTCCCCCGTGGCTACGGCCAGAACGCCCCGCAGTCCCAGGACGACCTCCTGCCCCCATGGTGCAGGAGCACCGAGGCCGGAGTGCGCTGCCAGGCGCCCGGCTGATCTTCGCTTCCCGGAAGGGCGCGCGCCGGCGGAGGGGCCGGCGCGCGCCCAAGGGGGTTTCTCCGGCGGGTTGTCGGGTCGCCGCGGCTGCCGGCTCCTCCCGGTTACGGGCATCAGGCCCCGGGTGGGCCCGGGCGGTCACCGAAGCGCGCGCCGGTCGGCGTGCGGGTGCCGCGAGAGCCGTACGGCGACGAACTCGGCCGGCAGGATCTCCCTTTTCCAGGGAATCCGGTGCGCCATTGTTTCTACTTGGATTTTGGTGGGGTCGACGAGATTCGAACTCGCACTGTACGGCACCTAAAGCCGCGGTCTCCTGCCATTGGACTACGACCCCTTCGCGTTTTCCCTTGCCCGCGAGATTCTCGGTCTGAGAATGGCAGTTCGGGCAGAGGAATCGCAGATTCTCTCTTCTGTTGTCCAGCCAGTTTCCGTTGACGTGGTCGATGTGCAATGTCAGCGACCGGCCCTGCCAAGTGCCGCCTATCTTACAGTCTGCGCAGCGGTAGGGGACTCCCACTTCACGTAGTGCCCGCCGGAGCTTGCCCGGCTTCTCGCGAGCGGCGCCGACGGGATTCAGGACCAGCACGTCCGCCGGTAGACGCCGTCGCGGCGACGGCTGGCCCCGCCTATGAGCCTGGCCCAGGAAGTGGGAGGTGTCGATACCGACGTGCTTGAGGCGGCCGCTGATGTGGGCGTGGGCACCGCCCGACCACGGGATGCCGAGGTGGCGCAGCGCGTCGGCGATGCTCGCCGCCTTCGCCGCGGCCTCGGCCGGCAGTTCGGATGTGTACTTGTACTTCACCATGTCCCGGAATTCATCGGCGGCCGCCGACAATCCCGGGAGTGTGGCGAAAGGGATATGTCAGGAAATTCCCAGCTCTTTCGTGAGGCGGGCGACATGACCGGTGGCCTTCACGTTGTAGAGAGCCTTCTCGATCTTCCCGTCGGGATCGATGACGAACGTGGACCGGATGACGCCCATCACGGTCTTTCCGTAGTTCGTCTTCTCGCCGTACGCGCCGTACGCCTTGTGCACGTCCAGACCGGCGTCGGACAGCAGCGGGAAGGTGAGCGCGTCGCGCTCGCGGAACTGCCGCAGCTTGGCGGGCTTGTCCTTGGACACGCCCAGCACCACGAAGCCCTGCTCGGTCAGCGCGCCGAGGTTGTCGCGGAAGTCGCAGGCCTGCTTGGTGCATCCGGGGGTCATCGCCGCAGGGTAGAAGTACAGGATGACCCGCCTGCCGCGGAGCGACTCCAGCGAGACCTCGTTGTCGTCGGCGTCGGTCAGGGTGAAGTCCGGCGCGGCGTCGCCGGGCTGAAGCTTGCTCATCACGTCCTCCGGAAAATGTGACCCGCGGCGATCGGCGGGCAAGCGTCAACCAAACTACCGGCTCAGTCGCTGTGCGGGGCGACCGGCGGACCTGGCAGACTGATCACACACCAATACCACAGAAGGGGGATCGCATGGCGGACACCGATCCCGATGCGCTGGAGCTGAAGATCGAGCGCACGCGGGCGGAGCTCGCTCGCACGGTCGACGCCATCGCGGACCGGGTGAGCCCGAAGCGGGTCGCGGAGCGCGGCGTCGCGAAGGCGAAGGCCAACGCGCGCGACTTCGTCACGTCCATGGAGGACATGGTCCTGGGGCCGCGCACGTACGCCCCGGCCGACGGCGAAGGAGAGCAGCCCGCGGAGTACCCCGCACCCAACATGGCTCCGGTGCTGATCGGAATCGGCGTGGTCGTCGTCGTGGGCGCGGCCATCGTGCTCCTGCGCCGCCGCTCCCGCTGACCCGCCGGGGGACGACGCCGCCGTGACGCGATTCGCGGCGGCGTGCGCGTTTCCACGGCGAGGCAGCCGCCAGGCCGGCGCCGTGGTCGCGGGGCCCGGGGCGGCGGTCACGTCGCCCGAATCGGCGGCTGCGGGGGAGGACGTCAAAGGAAGGTCTCGCCCTCGCCGCGGTAGGTCGGGACCTCCTCGGTGACCCGGTCGCCCTCGATCAGGTGCAGCGAGGCGAAGCGCTCGCACAACTCGCCGGCCTTCGCGTGCCGGAACCAGACGCGGTCGCCGAGGCGGAGATCGGCCGCGGCCTCGCCGAGCAGGGGCGTCTGCACCTCGCCCGCGCCCTCGTCCGGGTGGTATCTGAGCCCCGCGGGCAGGTACGGCTGGGGCAGCCGGGTGGGTCCCGGGGCACCGGAGGCGGGGTAGCCTCCTCCGAGCACGGTCACGATGTCCGGAGCCGGCTTGCGCACGACCGGCAGGGCGAACAGCGCCGCCGGTCGGCCGGTGAAGCCCCGGTAGAAGTCGAACAGGCGGGGATGGAAGAACCCGGAGCCCGCGGCGACCTCGGTGATCGCCCGCTCGGCGACGGTCTTCTCGATGCTTCCGGTGCCTCCGCCGTTGACGAACTCCAGGTCGGCCACCTGGCGTACGGCCCGCACGATGCGGCCGCGCCGCACGACCAGTTCGCGGCGCGACCGCTCCTGCATCAGGCGCACCGCCCGCCCGTACGGCCCGGGCACGTCGTCTCCCACCCCGGCGATCTGCGCCTCGTACGCCATGAGTCCGGCCAGCCGCAGCCCCGGGCGCTTGGCGATGTGGGCGGCGATCTCGGCCGCCTGCTCGGGCTCGCGGATCGGCGACCGCAGCGCGCCCGCGCGGAACCTGCCGCCGAAGGCCACGAACCCCGCGTCGAGGTCCAGGCACACCCGGACGCGGTGGGGGAGCCGGAGGCTCTCGATCAGGTCGAGGTGCTCGGGCGAGTCCACCATGACGGTGATCTCCCGCGCCGCGATCTCGTCCGATCCCAGGGTGCGCAGCGCGGTCCTGTCCGCCGTCGGGTAGGCCACGAGCACGTCCCGCAGGCCGGTGGAGACCAGCCACAGCGCCTCGGGCAGCGTGAAGGCCATGACGCCCGAGACGCCGTCCATGGCCAGGACCCGTTCGAGCACGGACCGGCACCGGATTGACTTGCTGGCGACCCGTATCGGCTTGCCCCGGGCCCGGCGCACCATGGCGGCCGCGTTCGACCGGAGCGCGTCCATGTCGAGGACGGCGAATGGCGGCTCCAGGTGGGCCGTGGCCTGGTCGAGGCGCTGTCGGTCGTCCATGTGCGCAGCCTAGTACGGCTATCGGCGGAAATACATGAGCCGAATTCACGTTAACCGTGCCTGGGCAAAGTCTTCGCCGGGGGGCCGCCATGATCGCGCAAGACGGCGGGTGACCCGCACCTCCCGCCGCCGCTCCGTGTACCCATGGTGACGTGACTACCGAGCGGACCCGGCGCGGTGAGCGGGAAGAGTGAACGGCTGATGAGCGTCGTGCAGGCAATCCTGGCGGGGTCGTCGGCGAGGCGCGCCCAGGGCGCCGGAAGAGCGGGGAGCGCCAAAGGCGCCGAGGGAGCCGACAGCGGCACAGGCGCCGGAAGCGGCATGGGCGTCGCGGCGGACAGCGTGGCCGGCCGTCGGGCCGCCATGCGTGCCCTGCGGCCGGGCCGCACCCCGGCCGCCGTCGCGGTCGCCTCCGTCATCGCCCTGCTCGGCTGGGCGCTCACCGCGGCGGTCGTCGCCGTCATGATCGGCGGGTCCCTGCCCTGGCGGCTGCCGCCCCGGCTGCTGAACATCACGCCGGCCGACCCCGCCGTCCCCGTCGCCGCGGTCGGCATGATCGTCTGCGGGGTGGGACTGGTGGCCCTCGCGATCGTCCCCGGCCGTCCCCGGCTCGTGCCCCTGGAATGCCGGGACCCGTTGCTCGCCATGGGCCTGACCCGCGCCGGTCTGCGCCGGACGCTCGCCGCCTCGGCTCGCGAGGTCGAGCATGTCCGCCGGGCCGACGTCCACATCTTCCGCAGGCGGATCGAGGTCGCCGTGGTGGCCGACGCGGACAGGACCGGGGCCCTGCTGCGGGAGGTCGGCGCGGCCGTGGGAGACCGGCTGTCGGGCCTCGGCGTCCGGTCCCGCCACGAGGTCGTCGTACGGCTGCGCCGGAGAGGGGGCTGAGGTGCGTCCGCGACTGGGGAACCGGGTCGGGCTCTGCCTGGTGGGCCTCGCGCTTGTCGCGGGTGGCGCCGGCCTGCTGGCCGCCGCGCGGCGGCGGCCCGGTGCGGCCCTGGCCGACGCGAGCGTGGCCGACGGGCGGCCGTGGGTGTTGCCCCTGCTGGCCGGGGCGGCCATGCTGCTCGCACTGGTCGCGACCCGCTGGCTCGTCATGGCGCTCGGCTGGGGCAGGGTCGGCAGCCGCACCGGTTCCGGCATCGCCATGCTCGGCGTGGCGCTCAAGGGGATCGACGGGATCGGCCGAATCTCCGTCAGGCTCGTGCGCGACGGCAGGCTGCGGGTGTCGGTGTCGCTCCAGCGGTCGGCCGACCTGCGGCAGGTGATCAGGCGGCTGGACGAGTCGGCGATCTCACGTGTTCGCCGCGCGGTCGGTCGTGACGACGCGCTTGCGGTCGTCCGCCTGCACGTCCGCCGCCGCTGACCGTCCCCTGGCGCGCATCTCCGAGCGCCCCTCTGATCGCCCCTCTGATCGCCCCTCTGATCGCCATGGTGCGCGGGTCGCGCCGCTGCCGAGGGCGAGCCCGGCGGCCAGGCAGGCGAGCGGCACCACGGGCACCACGTAGCGGTGGTCGAAGGCGGCGATCAGGGGCGGCAGCAGGAGCAGGACCGCCGCCGCGGCCCAGGGCAGCAGCGCCGTCCACCGCCGCGCCACCAGCCCGGCGAGCCCGGCCAGCAGGATCGCCGCCAGCAGCGGCCCGCGCAGGAAGCCCTGCTCCTGGTAGGCGCGCAGCCACCCCGCGAACGGCTCGGCCACGTCGGTGTCCCCGGAGCGTCCCTGGTAGGCGGTGGTCAGCTCGGCCGCCGTACGGCCCGAGGAGGCCACCTTGGCGGTGAACGGCTTCACCGAGGCGGGGAACACGTACGCGCTCTGTGTGCCCGGAGCGGGGTAGACCTTGCGGTCCCACTCGAACGCCCACATGGCGTCGTGCAGACCGGTCGTCAGGAAGTCGAGGGGCTGGCTGCGGATCGCCAGCGAGGCGAACTCGCCCGCCAGGCGCTCCTTGTCCTTCTTCACCCGCTGGATGGGCGAGTCGGCGTCCCAGATGTAGGCGGGCGCGGCGAGCCGGGGCCCCGACGGGCACAGCACCGCCAGTTCCTTCGGCGGCTTCATGACCGCGCAGTCGGCGAAGGTCATCGTCCGCGACCACAGCCAGGTGCTGCTGCCACCCATCCCGTACGACCCGTGGGCGTCGTGGAACCAGACGGCGTACCCGCCGAGCACGGCGGACGCGGCGGCGAGCCCGGCGAGCGCGGCCCGCCAGCGCCGGGCGAACAGCATCGTCAGCAGCGCCAGCGCGATCAGGGGCAGCCCGAGGGTGCGAGTGACCGTCGCCAGTCCGAGCAGCAGCAGCGCGGCGACGACGGACCACCCGCCGGGCCTGGGACGCCACAGCAGGATCGTCACGGCGGCCACGACCAGCGCGGTGAACAGCAGGTCCGCCATGACGAGGTGTTCGAGCTGGATCTGGTGGACGTCGAGCAGCACCGGCGCCGCCGCCAGCGCCGCGCCCCAGCCCGGCAGCCGGGTGCGGCGGCGCAGCAGCGCGTACACGCAGACGGCCATGCCGAGGCCGAGCAGGTGCTGGACGACCACGACGGCGGTGATGCTGCCCAGCGGGCTCAGCGCCGCCAGGAACAGTGAGTAGCCGGACGGCCGTGAGGGCAGCGGCCGCAGGTCGAGGGCCGAGCTGAGGTAGGCGAAGGAGTCGGCCCAGAACCACAGCGCGGGCCCGTAGCCGAGCACGGCGAGCGCGCGCAGCGCGACACCCGCCGCCAGCACGACCAGGAACGCCCGATGCGGGCGCAGCGCCTCGCGCCACCTCACGTGACGGCCCTCCTCCTCGTCGGTGAGGTCACCACCTTATTGGCCCTGGCCGACGCTCCGCCCGCCTGCATGATCATGAAGGGTGCCGGTGCAGGTGAGGGGCCGTGCGTGCGGCAAACCACAAGATCACGGCGGGGGTAAGGGGTCAGCATTCGATGACGTTGACGGCGAGGCCGCCGCGCGAGGTCTCCTTGTACTTGTCGAGCATGTCCCTGCCGGTGTCGCGCATCGTCTTGATGGCCTTGTCCAGCGATACGAAGTGGCGCCCGTCGCCGCGCAGGGCGATGCGGGCCGCGGCGATCGCCTTGATCGAGGCGACCGCGTTGCGCTCGATGCACGGGATCTGGACGAGCCCGCCGATGGGGTCGCAGGTCAGGCCGAGGTTGTGCTCGATGCCGATCTCGGCGGCGTTCTCCACCTGCTCCGGCGTCCCGCCGAGCGCCTCGGTGAGGCCCGCCGCGGCCATCGAGCAGGCCGACCCGACCTCACCCTGGCAGCCCACCTCCGCACCGGAGATGGAGGCGTTCTCCTTGAACAGCACGCCGATCGCGCCCGCGGTGAGCAGGAAGCGGACGACGCCGTCCTCGTCGGCGCCCGGAAGGAAACGCATGTAGTAGGACAGGACGGCCGGGACGATGCCGGCGGCGCCGTTGGTCGGCGCGGTGACGATCCGGCCGCCCGCGGCGTTCTCCTCGTTGACGGCCAGCGCGAACAGCGTGACCCAGTCCATCGCCCGCAGCGGGTCGGTCCCGTCGGCCTCGCCCTGCAGCCGCCGGTACAGCTGGTGGGCCCGGCGGCGCACCTTGAGGCCGCCCGGCAGGACGCCCTCGCGGCTCGTGCCGCGCCGGACGCACTCGGCCATGACCGCCCACAGGTGCAGGAGGCGGGCCCGGATCTCCTCCTCCGTACGGCCGAAGGCCTTCTCGTTCTCCATCATCAGGCCGGAGATCGACAGGCCGGTCTCCGCGCAGTGCGCGAGCAGTTCGTGCGCGGTCGTGAAGGCGTGCGGCAGCACGGTGTCGTCGGGCTTGATCCGGTCGGCGCCGGTGGCGTTCTCGTCCACCACGAAACCGCCGCCGACCGAGTAGTACACCTTCTCGCGCAACACCGTGTCGTCGGCGTACGCCGTGAACCGCATGCCGTTCGGGTGGTGGGGGAGCGACAGCTTGCGCTCGAAGACGAGGTGCTCGCCGACCACGAACGGGATCTCGTGCACGCCGTACAACGTGACCGTGCCGCTCGCCCGCATCGCCGCGAGCCGTTCGTCGACGGTGTCGACGTCGACCAGTTCGGGCTTGTCGCCGGACAGGCCCAGCAGGACCGCCTTGTCGCTGCCGTGGCCCTTGCCGGTCAGCCCGAGCGAGCCGTACAGGATGGCCTCGACCCGGGTGACCTTCTCCAGCAGCCCGTCCTCGTGCAGCCCGCGGACGAACCTGTGCGCCGCCGCCATCGGGCCGCCCGTGTGCGAGCTGGACGGCCCGATACCCACCTTGAACAGGTCGAAGACGCTGATCGCCATTGACCGTCGCCTCTCAACCGCCGGTCAGGACTCGCCGGAGGTCAGCGCGGTGTACTCCGTGGCCGACAGAAGGTCCTCCGGCTCCTCCTCCACGCGCACGCGGAACAGCCAGCCCTCGCCGTACGGGTCGGAGTTGACGAGTGCGGGGGTGTCCGTGACGGCGGCGTTGACCTCGACGATCTCACCGCCGACCGGGGCGAAGATGTCGCTCACGGACTTGGTGGACTCCACCTCGCCGATCGCGTCGCCGGCCGCGACCGTGGTGCCGACCTCCGAGTGCACCTCCACGTAAACCACGTCGCCGAGCTGCTCGGCCGCGTACGCCGTGATGCCCACCGTCACGGTGCGGCCGTCCTCAAGCCCGGCCACCCACTCGTGTTCCTTGGTGTAGCTCAGGTCGTCGGGAATGGTGCTCACTTGCTCCTCCTGTAGAAAGGCAGATCGACGACGTCGACCGGTTCTTGGCTGCCCCGGATGTCCACGGTCAGGCCGCCCTTTTCCAGGGCGTCCTCGTCGACGTACGCCAGCGCGATCGGGCGGCCGAGGGACTGCGACGGGGCGCCGCTGGTCACCTCGCCGACGACGGCGCCGTCCCGGGTGACGGGGTAGCCGTGGCGGGGGACGCGGCGGCCGCGCGCCACCAGCCCGACCAGGCGCCGGGTGGTGTCGTTCGCCGCGACCCGCTCGAGGGCGGCCTTGCCCACGAAGTCGCCGGGCTTGTCGAAGCGGACGACCCGGCCGAGTCCCGCCTCGAACGGCGTGATCGCCGCGCTCAGCTCGTTGCCGTACAGCGGCATGCCGGCTTCCAGCCGCAGCGTGTCGCGGGCCGACAGTCCGGCGGGGACGAGCCCGGCGTCCCTGCCCGCCTCGGTGAGGGCGTTCCACAGCGGCACGGCGTGCTCGTTCAGCACGAACAGCTCGAAGCCGTCCTCGCCGGTGTACCCGGTGCGCGCGATCAGGACGGGCGCGCCCGCGACGACGGCGGGGAGGATGGCGTAGTACTTGAGCTCGTCGAGATCGGCGTCGGTCAGCGGGGCGAGGATCTCGGCGCTGCGCGGCCCCTGTACGGCGACCAGCGCGTACTCGTCCGACCGGTCGGTCACCCGCGCGTCGTATCCCCGGACCCGGTCGGCGAGCTCACGCGCGACGAGGGCGTAGTTGGAGGCGTTGGCGACGACCATGTACTGGTCCTCGTCGAGGCGGTAGACGATGAGGTCGTCGAGGATGCCGCCGGTCTCGTTCACGATCATCGTGTAGCGGGCGCGGCCGGGTGCGAGGACGCTGAGGTGCCCCACGAGGGCGTGGTCGAGGGCCTCGCCCGCCTGCGCCCCGACGACGAAGATCTCCCCCATGTGGGACAGGTCGAAGAGCCCGGCGGCCGTACGCACCGCGTTGTGCTCGGCCGACTCGCTGCCGTAGCGCAGGGGCATCTGCCAGCCCGCGAAGTCAGTCAGGGTCGCGCCCAGGCTTTCGTGAACCCCGCGGAGCGGGGTGGATCGGGACATGCCCACCTCGGAAAGGACGGATGCTGCGTTGAACTATCGGGCATCCTCCCCCTCTGTCATCGGCGCCTGAGAGCTTCGTCCGATCTTTGCCGGACTTTCACCTTCGGCGAGGCCTGCCGGCCTTCTTTCCAGAGGTCACCTGGCCCGTACGGTCCTTTGCCTTGAGAGGTTCGCGGGGAGGGCTTGCTCCTTCAGGGGCCCTGACCGGATGCCAGGACGCTCTCCCGCACGGGATCACTGGTGCGCTGTCCAGCCTAGTGGTTCGCCGCCACCCCCGTAACCTGCCGGATGCCCTTATTTCCGGCCCGCACCGCCGGCACCGCCGAGGTCAGGAAGGCCGGTAGACGTCGTGGTACCCGACGGCGAGCCAGACGAGCACCGGCTCACCGGACTCCGCCTCCTGAAGAGTGAAGGTGAAGAGCGCCCGCCCACCCGGGGACGCGAAACTCCAGGTGAGTGAGTAGACGTCGCCAACCTTGTGGATGCGGAGCCGACGGGGCCAGGGGACCCGGCCCGTGTGGGCTCCCTGCTCCAACGCCGGTATGAAGTGGTCGAAGACGACTTGCTGGAACAGCTTGCGATGTTCGGCGGGCAGCTTGCGGTAGTCGTTGTCGAACTGGGCGGTGCGAAGGTATCTCACCGCTCCGTCTCCAAGTCGGCGAACATCTCGTCCATCGACTCGAAGCTCTTCACGCGGCCTTCGGCGAGGTCGTCTTGCGCTCTCGAGAGCTTCTCCTGCCACTCAGGCGTGTAGAACCATGCGTCCTCTTCGGGGATGATCCGGGCCAGTCGTCGCCCGTCCCTCGTGAGGATCGTATGGACGTGACCGTATACCGCCTGGTTGACGAGTTCGGCGAGGTCCTTGCGTGCTTGCGTCGTGCTGACTTCCTGCACGCTGTAGGGCGGCGGCGGGAAGTCGGATGCGGGCTCGCTCATGTACCTACTGTACGTCAGGTACGTTTCGCTGGCTGTATGGCCGCATGGAGGCGTCTCCACGCATCCGGGTCGCCAAGCTCTCTGCGGATGGCCCGGACCTCGGCCAGATCTTCCGGATCCGCAGGCGATTCTTCACAGTCCGTGGTCGGGATCGCGGGGCGGGCGATGTCCCGCGCGGACGCGTGCCGGGGTGGAGGAAGGGTCGTCGGTGACGATCCGCTGGTGGAGGGCCTGGGTGTCGGGGGACGGTTCGGTGCCGAGGCAGTCGACCAGGGTCCGGCGCAGTCGCTGGTAGGACGCCGAGGCGTCGTGGGTGCGGCCCGACCGGTGCAACGCCAGCATGAGCTGCCGGTGCGGCCGTTCACGCAACGGGTGCCGCCTCGCCCACTGGGTCAGACCGCCGACGATCTCACGGTGGTCCCCGAGCGCCAGCCGTACGTCGAAGAGGTCCTCGGTCGCCGCGCGCCGGTCCTCGTCGAGGCGCTCCGCCCACGCGGCGAGCGCGTCCACGTGCCTCATGCCGGACAGGGCGTCGCCCCGCCACAGGCTCAGCGCGTTCTCGAGCATCCGCGCGGCATTGTGGTAATCGCCATTGTCTCGAGCGATTCTGCCCTGCGTCGTGAAATGGTTGAATACTGCAGCATCCACGGATCCCGGCGGTACGGAAAGAAGGTACCCGCCCTCCACGCTGTGGAGCGGAGAAAGGCCGGGGTCCCGCGGCGAGAGCCGCCGCCGCATCTGTGCGATGTAGGTGGTAAGATTCCGGCGCGCAGATTTAGTGGGACAGTCATTCCAGAGCAGATCGATGAGCCTGTCCCGATGAACCGTGGCATTGGCATTCAGCAGGAAGAGTGCCAGGAGTTGCCGGTGCCTGGGGGCGAGCCCGGCGATGACGTCCCCCGAGGGTTTCATGGCCAGGAACGGTCCGAGCACGGCGTATAACACGGTTCCCCTCGCACGCGAAAGCAGCCTGAACGCGCCGGCGACGCGGCTTTGACAGGAATTTGACGATATCCCTCTTCGCCTGCATTCGTCAAAATTGCGATTTTCTCGGCGCCTGCCCGGGGCGTGCACTTCCGTCGATGACATTGCGTTCCGTATAGCGATGAATGCCGAGCGAACATGCACGTGCATCAAATGAAATCGGTTACATAATGCGGAGAGAGCGCCTCTGCGTGTTTCCGTCGGGGCAGCCTGTCATGGTGCGCGAAGGCGAACGCCGTGTTCACCGGGGCGCGACCGGCCGCTCGCCGCGCGATCACGCGGGGTCCGGCCGCCGTGCCGATGCGTCTATCGCGGGACGCCGTTTCGACCGGGGCGACGCGCGTCGCCCCGGATTTTTCAACGGCGGGCGGCGGCGACGAGGGCGTGGAAGAGGGGGCCGTCCTCGTCGGCCTCCGGGTGCCACTGCACGGCCAGGGCGAACGCCGCGCCGGTGACCTCGACGGCCTCGATCGTGCCGTCGTCCGACCGGGCGGTCACCTCCAGGCCGTCCGCGAGGTGGTCGATCGCCTGGTGGTGGTAGTGGGCGGGCGTCAGGTCCTCGCCGCCGTAGATCTTGGCCAACCCGGGCGAAAGCCGTACGGGGAGGCGGCCGAACGTGCCGGGGGCGGGGGAGTGGCCCGCATGGCCGACCACGTCGGGCAGATGCTGGTGGAGGGTGCCGCCGAGCGCCACGTTGAGGACCTGCAACCCCCGGCAGATGCCGAGGAACGGCAGGCCGGTCTCCATCGCCGCCGCCATCAGGCCGAACTCGGCATCATCACGAAATTTCCGGACGTAGCCGGTCTGGGGGGCGGGGGTGGAGCCGTACCGGGCGGGGTCGATGTCGCCCCCGCCCGCGATGATCAGCCCGTCCAGCCGCCCGGCCAGCTCGGCGGGCTCCCCGGCGGGCGGCAGGATGACCGGCTGCCCGCCCGCCCGCTCGACGTGCTCGACGTACATGTACGGCAGCAGCGCCGCCGGCATGTCCCACACGGTGAACTTCGCCGGCTCGACGTAGCACGTCACGCCGATCACGGGACGAGCCATCTCCGCCCCCTACAGCGGAGTGACGTACGCGCCGGAGATGCCGCCGTCGACCAGGAACTCCGAGGCGGTGATGAACGACGCGTCGTCGGAGGCGAGGAACGCGACCGCCGCGGCGATCTCCTCGGCCCGGGCGAACCGGCCGATCGGCACGTGGACGAGACGGCGCTGGGCGCGCTCGGGGTCCTTGGCGAACAGCTCACGCAGCAGCGGGGTGTCCACCGGGCCGGGGCACAGCGCGTTGACCCGGATGCCCTCGCGGGCGAACTGGACACCCAGCTCGCGGCTCATCGCGAGCACGCCGCCCTTGGAGGCGGTGTAGGAGATCTGCGAGGTGGCCGAGCCCATGACCGCGACGAACGACGCGGTGTTGATGATCGAGCCCCTGCCCTGCCGTCGCATGTAGGGAATCACGTGCTTGCAGCACAGGTAGACGCTGGTGAGGTTCACCTCCTGGACCCGGCGCCAGGCGTCGATGCCGGTCTCGAGGATGGAGTCGTCGTCCGGCGGGGAGATCCCCGCGTTGTTGAACGCGACGTCGACGCTGCCGAACTCCTCGAACGCGGTCCGGTACATCCGGGCCACGTCGTCCTCGTTCGCCACGTCGGCCTTCACGAACAGGCCGCCGACCTCTCCGGCGGCCTTCGCGCCGGCCTCCTCGTCGAGGTCGGCCACCACGACCTTGGCGCCCTCCTGGGCGAACCGGTGGGCCGTGGCCAGCCCGATGCCGCTGCCGCCGCCGGTGATGACGGCGACGCGGTCCTGCAAACGCTGCATTGATCTACTCCGTGGCGATGAAGACGTTCTTGGTCTCGGTGAAGGCGGACAGCGCGTCCGGGCCGAGCTCGCGGCCGAGGCCCGACTGCTTGAAGCCGCCGAAGGGGGTCCAGTAGCGGACGCTGGAGTGCGAGTTGACCGACAGGTTGCCCGCCTCGACGGCCCGCGCCACGCGCAGCGCCCGGCCCACGTCGCGGGTCCAGATCGACCCCGACAGCCCGTACGCCGTGTGGTTGGCGATGCGCACGGCGTGCTCCTCGTCGTCGAAGGGGACGACGGACACCACCGGGCCGAAGATCTCCTCGGTGTACGCGCGGTGGAAGGCCCCGGAACCGGGCGCGAGGGGGTCGAAGCCGGCCGGCGCCGCCAGCACGGTGGGCGCGAACCAGTAGCCGGGGCCGTCCGGGCACGACCCGGCGGCGTACACCTCCGTGTCCGTGACGAACGAGGCGACACGCTCCCGGTGCTCGGCGCTGACCAGCGGGCCCATCTGGCTCGCCGGGTCGTTCGGGTCGCCCACGGTCACCTCCCGCACGGCCTGCGACAGCCGCAGCAGGAAGTCGTCGTAGACGGAACGCTCCACCAGGATGCGCGAACGGGCGCAGCAGTCCTGGCCGGAGTTGTCGAAGACCGCCATGGGGGCCGATTCCACCGCCCGGGAGAGGTCCGCGTCGGCGAAGACGATGTTGGCGCTCTTGCCGCCCAGCTCCAGCGTCACCCGCTTGACCTGCTCGGCGGCCTTGGCGCCGATCAGCCTGCCGACCTCGGTCGAGCCGGTGAAGACGATCTTCCGTACGTCCGGGTGCTCGACGAGCCGGGCGCCGGCGACCTCACCCTCGCCGGGGACGACCTGCAGCACGCCCTCGGGCAGCCCGGCCTCCAGGGCGAGCTCGGTCAGCCGCAGCGCGGTCAGCGGGGTCCACTCGGCCGGCTTCACGATCACCGTGTTGCCGGCGGCGAGGGCCGGGGCGGCTCCCCAGGTCATGACGACCATCGGGAAGTTCCACGGCACGATGACGCCCACCACGCCCAGCGGCTCGGCGAACGTGACGTCCACCCCGCCGGGCACGGGAATCTGCTTGCCGTGGTTGCGCTCGGGCGCGCCCGCGTAGAAGTCGAGCACGTCGCGGACGTTGCCCGCCTCCCAGCGGGCGTTGCCGATCGTGTGCCCCGCGTTGGCGATCTCCAGCCGGGCCAGCTCCTCGGCGTGGTCCTCCACCACCTGCGCGAAGCGGCGCAGCAGCCGGGCCCGCTCGCCCGGGGCGACCGCCCGCCACGCGGGGAAGGCCCGGGCGGCCCGCTCGACCGTGCGGTCCACCTCGGCGGCGTCCGCCATCTCGACCTCGGCGATCACTTCCTCGGTCGCCGGATTGACTATTTTCACAGCCGTTCGAACCCCCGATAGAGCTCCCAGTCGGTGACCGCCGCGTCGAAGGCGGCCAGCTCGACCCTCGCGTTGTTGGCGTAGTGCTCGACCACGTCCTTGCCGAACACCTCCTCGGCGATCGGCGAACCCTCCCACAGCGCCAGGGCGTCGCGGAGCGTGGCCGGCACCCGCTCGGCACCGGAGTCGTAGGCGTTCCCGCCGAACGGCTCCTCCAGCTCCAGCCCGGCGTCGATGCCGCGCAGCCCCGCCGCGATCATGGCGGCGACCGCGAGGTAGGGGTTGACGTCGCCGCCGGGCACCCGGTTCTCGATCCGCAGCGAGGGGCCGTGGCCGACCAGCCGCAGCGAGCAGGTGCGGTTGTCCACGCCCCACTTGACGGCGGTGGGGGCGAAGCTCCCGGGCACGAACCGCTTGTAGGAGTTGACGTTGGGCGCGTAGAGCAGGGTCAGCTCGCGCATCGCCGCGAGCTGCCCGGCGATGAACCGCCGCCCGGTCTCCGACAGCCCGTACGGCTCGCCGCCCGCCATCACCGGTGTGCCGCCGGCGTCCCGCAGCGAGATGTGGATGTGGCAGGAGTTGCCCTCGCGCTGGTTCGGCTTGGCCATGAAGGTGACCGACCTGCCCTCCTGGGCGGCGATCTCCTTGGCGCCGTTCTTGTAGAACACGTGGTTGTCGCAGGTCGTCAGCGCGTCGGCGTACCGGAAGGCGATCTCGTGCTGGCCGAGGTTGCACTCGCCCTTGGCCGACTCGACGTACAGCCCGGCGCCCTCCATGCCGAGCCTGATCTTCCGCAGCAGCGGCTCGATGCGGGAGGTGCCGAGCAGCGAGTAGTCGACGTTGTAGAGGTTGGCCGGGGTCAGGTCGCGGTAGCCCCGCTGCCAGGCGTGCTCGTAGCTGTCGTCGTAGACGACGAACTCCAGCTCGGTGCCGACGTACGCGGTCCAGCCGCGTTCGGCGAGCCGGGCGAGCTGGCGGCGCAGGATCTGCCGGGGGGAGGCCACGACGTCCGCGCCGTCCTCCCACACCAGGTCGGCGAGCAGCAGCACGGTCCCCTCGTGCCAGGGCACCCGGCGCAGCGTCGACAGGTCCGGCCGCATCACGAAGTCGCCGTAGCCGCGATCCCAGGACGACATGGTGTAGCCGTCCACGGTGTTCATGTCGACGTCCACGGCGAGGAGGTAGTTGCAGCCCTCGGCGGCGTGGTCCAGCACCTCCTCCAGGAAGTACCGCGCCGACAGCCGCTTGCCCTGCAGCCGCCCCTGCATGTCGGTTACCGCGAGCAGGACCGTGTCCACGCGGCCCGCTTCGACGTCATCGCGGAGTCGCTCCACGCTGAGCACGGTGCCTCCCGTCCAAAAGTCTGGAATCAGACCATTGAGGGCATGCAAGCACCATGTTCCCCTCGTCGTCAACAACGTCCCTGGGGTTTAACCTCGATCGAAGGAACGGGGGGCCCGCGGCGACGGGTGGAGGGACGATGCGCATGGAGATCAGCCCGGCGGAGGCGTCCGTCTCCCGGCCCCCGGCCGCCGTCGCGTCCGGGTCGCGGCCCGCGGCCACGGGTATGACCGGGGGGATCACCGGCGTGGTGTCGCTGCTGCGGCCGGTTCGGGCGGGCAACGCGTTCGAGGAGACCGTCGAACGCCTTCTGCAGGCCATCAAGCTCGGCGTCGTGCCGCACGGCGAGAAGCTGCCGCCGGAACGCGAGCTGGCCACCCGGCTCGGCATCAGCCGGGTCACGCTGCGCGAGGCGATCCGCGCCCTGCAGGAGGCCGGCTACCTCGACGTACGGCGCGGCCGGTACGGCGGGGCCTTCGTCGTCTACCGGCCGCCGAGCCCGCGCAAGGGCGACCTGCGCAGGGCGGTCACCCGCATGGGTGAAGACGACCTCGAGGACGCGCTGACGTTCCGGATGGCCGTCGAGTGCGGGGCGGCCAGGGCCCTCGCGACCACCGAGCTGACCGAGCGGCAGCGGGAGACGCTGGACGCCCGGCTGGCCGGGGTGAACGACGCGGCCCCGGCCGACTACCGCCGGATGGACATCGCGTTCCACCTGGCGATCGCGGAGCTGACCGGCTCGCCGCTGCTGGCCGCCGCCTGCGCGGACGCCAGGCTCCGGGTGACCGACCTGCTCAACGCGATCCCCGTGCTGCGGCCCAACATCGAGCACGCGGCGGCCCAGCACGCCGCCATCGCGGCCGCGATCCTCGACGGCGACCCCGAGGCGGCCGAGCGGGCGGTGGCCGAGCACCTGGAGGGCACGGCGGCCCTGCTGCGCGGCTTCCTCGCCTGACCCACTCCCGGCCGCGTCTGGTGCCCCTCCCGCCGATCTTTGCCCCGTCGCGTCGCCCAGAGCGGCACCTCACCGCGTTGTCGCCCCACCCACAAAGCACCAATCTGGACACCGCTCCTAACGGGCAAACCTCGTCGGTCGCGGCACTAGCATCGGAGGCCGGGGGATCGCTTGATGACCGACTGGTTTCACGAACGCATCATCGAGGCGCACCGTCTGCCGCTGTTCTGCTTCTTCGTCGCGCTGCTCACGGCGTTCGTCTTCACGCGGGTGAACGTACGGCTGATCAGGGCGCGGGTGCGGTGGCTCGGCAACGTCAGCGTGGGCGAGATGCACATCCACCACGTCGTGTTCGGGGTGGTGCTCACGCTGCTCGGCGGAGTGGCCGGGCTGGTTCTGTCGGGCGTGTCCACGGGGTGGTACTCCTTCTCCTCCGCCGTGTTCGGCGTGGGCGCCGCCCTCGTGCTCGACGAGTTCGCGCTGATCCTGCACCTGCGCGACGTCTACTGGCAGGAGGAGGGCCGCACCTCCGTGGACGCGGTCTTCGTGGCGATCGCGGCCACCGGCCTGCTGCTGCTCGGGCTGCGCCCGCTCGCCTGGAACGGCGCGGACGGCGGAGGGGGCTGGACGGCCCCCGCGTTCCTCGTCGTCAACCTCGTCTTCGCCGTGGTCACCCTGCTCAAGGGGAAGATCTGGAGCGGTCTGCTGGGACTGTTCGTGCCGCCGCTGCTGTACGTGGGGGCGGTGCGGGTGGCGCGTCCCGGCTCGCCGTGGGCCCGCTGGTGCTACTCCGAGCGGGCGAGACGGCCACGGCCGCGACTGATGGCCAAGGCGGTCCACCGGGAGGAGCGCTGGCGCCGCCCGGTCATCAGAGCGAAGATCGCGGTGCAGGAGTTCGTCTCCGGCCGTCACGACCTGCCCGCGCCCGTGCTGCCCCCGCGGCGCCATCCTCGGCGGGTGGTGTCCCCGCGTCCCCGGCCGGGCGCCGACCATCCCGTGCGGCACTGGCGGTCGGGCCGCCCCCGGGCCCGCTGAGTCACCCGCCGGCACCCGTGTGCCGTTCGCGGATCTCCCCATGAGCATTTCGGCCGGTTCTGTGGGTATTTCACCCCTGTGTAAGAACTGTTGGGGGGCGGGAGGGGCGGTAATGGAGTCTCGCGAGCGGTTCGTGTTCCAACGGATGGCGGCCCAGCTCAAACGGGAGGCGGCGCTGCTCACCGGGGACCGGCTGATGGCCGCCGAGGCACGCGGTGAGGAGGCCGAGGCCGACCTGTGCCTCACGTGGTACGAGATCATGGACACCACCCGGGAGATCCGCCTGCTCTACGGGGTGCCCGGATGACGCATCGTCACGGTGGGTGCGGACGCGATACTGAGGTGGTGACCGAGTCACCCGCCTTCTCCGCGCCCCCGTTCCACCTGCGCCTCATCGAGGACGCGCGGCCCGTCCTCGACCGGTACGGCCTGCTGCTCGCCGGCGGATACGCGCTGCCGGCGCACGGATGTACGTCCCGGAAGGTCGACGACCTCACCTTCGCCACCGGCGGGGAGGCGCCGCTGGCGGAGATCGGCGCGGCGCTGGCCGAGGCGTTCCGGAGCACCGGCCTGTCGGCCGAGGTGTGCGAGGCGGGCGCCCGTATCGGCCGCGTCGTCGTCACCGACGAGATCACCGGCCAGTCGTGCGAGGTCGCCCTGCTCCGCGAGCCGCTGCGGGACCGGCCCGCCGACATCGGGCCCTGCCGGGTGGTGGGCCTGGACGACGCGGTGGGCCTCAAGGTCCGCGCCCTGCAGGACCGCGGCCTGCCGCGTGACTTCGCCGACGTCGCCTCGGTGTCCGGCCTGTACTCCTTCCGCCTGCTCGAACGGCTCGGCGCGCGGTATGACGACGAGTGGCGGGTGGAGGACTTGGTCGAGCGGCTGGAGACCGTCGACCTGCTCGCCGACGAGGCGTTCGGCGGCCTGGACGAGGAGGGCGTCGCTGTCGTGCGGCGCTTCGCGTACGCCTGGGTGGAGGACATCAAGCTGCGCCGCGTCGACGACGGCGACGCGGAGTTCGACCTCGACGTGCCGGACGTGGACTGATCCGGGACGGCTGAATCCCCGCGCGCACCGGCGTTTCCGGTGAATTAGTGTCTCCGGGAGATCGCACGCCGGGTTCGCGCGAGGGGGCTCCATGGGGACGGACGGCGACGGCCCCGGCGGTGGCCGGCCCGGGCCGGGGACGAAGGCGTCCCTGGGGGAGCGCGCCTCCTGGCGGCTGCTGCTCGACCAGGTACGCCCGCACCGGCGGGTGCTCCTGTTGGGCGGCCTGCTGAGCCTCGTCGGCAGTCTCACCGGGCTCGCCATGCCGGTCATGGCCAAGCGGGTGATCGACACGTTCGGCGAGGGTGGCGCGCTGGCCGGCCCGGTGCTCGGGCTGTCGGTCGCGGTCCTGGCCGGCGCGCTGATCTCGGCGGCCGGGCGGTTCCTGCTGGAGCGGATGGGCGAGACGATCGTGCTCGACTCCCGCCGGAGCCTGGTGGACCGCATCCTGCGGCTCACGGTCTCCGACGTGGACCGGCTCAAGCCCGGCGACCTGCTGTCGCGGGTCGGCTCCGACACCACGCTGCTGCGTGCCGTCTGCACGGACGCGCTGGCCTCACTGGTCGGCTCCGTCTTCACGTTCCTGGGCGCCGCCGTGATGATGGCGATCATGGACGGCCTGCTGCTGGTCGTCACGCTCGCCGTCGTCGCGCTGGTCGGGCTCCTGGGCGTGGTCATCGCCCCGCGCATCCGCCGCGCCTCCCTGCAGGCGCAGGTGGCGCTCGGCGAGATGGGCTCGGTGCTCGACCGCGCCCTCCAGGCGTTCCGTACGGTCAAGGCCGCCGGCGGCGAGGCGCGGGAGACCGCGGCGGTGGGCGCGGCGGCCGTCGAGGCGCGCGACCGGGGCGTGGCCGCCGCCGCGTGGACCTCGCTGGCCGGGATCGGCGCGTGGATGTCCATCCAGCTCGCGTTCCTCGCGGTGCTGGGGGTCGGCGGCGCGCGGGTGGCGGCGGGGGAGATGGAGATCTCCGCCCTGATCGCGTTCCTCATGTACCTCTTCTACCTGGTCTCCCCGATCGGCCAGATCGTCCAGAGCCTCACGCAGATCCAGAACGGCCTGGCCGCGGTGACACGCATCCAGGAGATCGCCACGCTGCCCACCGAGCCCGCCGCCGCTCCCGTGACGCGGACGGGAGGCGAGCCCGTCGGGGTGACGTTCTCCGGGGTCGTCTTCCGCTACGGCGAGGACCGGCCGGTGGTCCACCACGGTGTGACGTTCGAGGCGCCCGCCGGCGGCATGACCGCGCTGGTCGGCCCCTCGGGCGCGGGCAAGTCGACGGTGTTCGGCCTCATCGAGCGGTTCTACGAGCCGCAGGAGGGGACGATCGCCCTCGGCGGGCGGGACATCCGCGACTGGCCGCTCGGCGAGCTGCGGGCCATGCTCGGATACGTCGAGCAGGACGCCCCGGTGCTGGCCGGCACGCTCCGGGAGAACCTCGTCTTCGGCGCGCCCGGCGCGACCGGCGAGGAGATCGCGCACGCTCTCGCCCGTACGCGCCTGGACGACCTGGTCGAGCGGCTGCCCGAAGGACTGGAGACGCAGGTCGGCCATCGCGGGGTGCTGCTGTCGGGCGGCGAGCGGCAGCGGGTGGCCATCGCCAGGGCGCTGCTGCGCCGTCCCAGGCTGCTGCTGCTCGACGAGGCGACCTCCCAGCTCGACGCGGTCAACGAGATGCGGCTGCGGGAGGTCGTGGCCGAGGTGGCGCGCGAGACGACCGTCCTGGTGATCGCCCACCGGTTGTCCACCGTGACGGGGGCCGACCGGATCGTGGTGATGGAGGCCGGCCGCGTGCGGGCCTGGGGCACCCACGACGAGCTGGTCGCGGCCGACGAGCTCTATCGCGAGCTGGCCGCCACGCAGTTCCTCTCGTCCTGACCGGCGGCCCCGCGAACCTCCGCAGACGCCGATGGCGAAGCCGTGAGCAGCCCTTACACCGAGCCACAGCTTCTTTCGACCGGGGACCGGGAAGGTCGGTGGTGCGTAACCTCTCCTTCACCACCGCCCGGTTCCCGGAGCCAACGCGCGTGCGGGCGCGTCCGGGTGACACGGGTCGGAGGCGGGGCGCCCCGGCCGGTCAGGCCGGGGCGCCCCGCCGTGCTTTACCTCCCGCGTCATCGATCTTCTGACCTCGCCCGGCCAGACTCCGGTTGCCGAGACGAGACAGCGGGAGTGGACATGTTCTTCGAGACCTTCGACGGCACGCGGCTGGCCTACGAGGACTACGGGCAGGGTGAGCCGATCCTCTTCCTGGCGAGCTGGGTGCTGCACAGCGACATGTGGGAGTACCAGCTTCCGTTCTTCGTCGAGCACGGCTACCGCTGCGTGACGCTGGACCGGCGCGGGCACGGCCGCTCCGACCGCCCCTCCACGGGCTACGACCTGGACAGCCTGGCGGACGACGTGGCCGCCCTGATCGAGCACCTCGGCCTGCGCCGCGTGACGCTGGTGGGGCACTCGGCCGGGGGCGCCGAGATCGCCCGCTACCTCGCCAGGCACGGCGAGGAGCGGGTCGCCCGGGTCGCGTTCGTCTCCGCCGTGCTGCCGTTCCTCAAGCGGACCGCGGACAACTCGGAGGGCGCCCCCGAGGAGGCGCTGCGGGCGACGCTCGCCCAGTTCGCGACCGACCGGCCGAAGTGGTTCGCCCGGCAGGCGCAGGCGTGGTTCGCCACGCACCTCGGCAACGACGTGTCCCCGGCACTCGTGGACTGGACGCTCGCGCAGTGCCTGTCGGCCTCGCCGTGGGCGACGTCGCGGGTGTTCGAGGCGCTCTACCACGCCGACCACCGGGCCGGGCTGCGGGAGATCACCGTGCCCGCGCTCGTGGTGCACGGCGCCGCCGACATGTCGGCCCGGGTCGAGGTGACCGGCCGCCGTACGGCCGCCCTCGTGCCCGGGGCGGTCTACAAGGAGTACCCCACCGCCGGGCACGGCCTGTTCGTGACGCACCAGGACGCCCTGAACGACGACCTGCTGGCCTTCCTCAAGAACGGTTAGCCGGCGAGGTGGCGCATGGAGCGGACCGACCAGGCGAGGGCGGGCACCGCGAGCACCGCCATCAGGGCGAACGCGAGCGCCACGTGGCCGCCCGCGAGGTCGCCGGCGAACAGCGCCCGCCCGGCCTCGACCGCGTGGTAGAGCGGGTTGACCTGGGCGACCGTCCGCATCCACTGCGGGGCGAGCGACATCGGCAGCAGGATGCCGGTGAACAGGATCAGCGGCAGCGCGAAGAACTGCAGGATCTGCGACATGCCGTTCTCGTCCCGCACGGCCAGGGCCAGGCCGTACGAGAGGCCGGAGGCGAACAGGCCGGTCAGGGCCATGAGCAGGAGCATCAGGGCGACGCCCGGCAGGCTGGGCCGCATGCCCATGAGCAGCGCCACCACGATGATCAGCACCGCCTGCGCGACCAGCACGATCATGTCGCGCAGGGTCCGGCCGAGGACGATGGCCGGGCGGCTCGCCGGGCTCGCGGCGAGCCGTTCGAGCACCCCGGCACGGATCTCGGCGATCATGCCGAAGCCCACGAACAGCGAGCCGAACAGCGCGATCATCACCATCACGCCGGGGGTGAACATGGCGAGCGTGCGCTCGTCCGGCACGCCGGGCATCGTGTTGGCCAGCAGCGGGGCGAACAGCAGCAGATAGAGGACGGGCTGGAGGAGGCCGAACAGCGGCCAGACCGGGTTGCGGGCGGTGTTGCGTAACTCGTAGGCCAGGAACAGGCCGGTGTGCTTCAGCATCGTCGCACCTTTCGGGGGGTTCAGGCCGCGTCGCGCAGCGAGCGGCCGGTCCTGCGCAGGAAGACGTCGTCGAGCGTGGCCCGGTCGAGCGCCACGGACTCCAGGGCCAGGCCCCGCCCGGTGAGCGCGGCCAGCAGGTGCGGCAGCGCCCGCTCGCCGTCGTCCAGGTAGACGCGCAGCAGGCCGCCGTCGGCCCTGACCTCTCTCGTGTACGGCAGGCCGTCCAGCACCGGCGCCGCCTCGTCCGTGCCGGACACGCGCAGGGACACGACATCGCCGGCGATCTCGCGTTTGAGCTCGGCGGGCGTCCCGGCCGCGACGACGAGCCCGTGGTCGACGATGACCAGGCGGTCGCACAGCGCGTCGGCCTCGTCCAGGTAGTGGGTGCTGAGCAGGACGCTCGTCCCGCCGTCGCGCAGCGCCCTGATCTGCTCCCAGAGGTTGGCCCGGTTCTGCGGGTCGAGGCCGGTCGTGGGCTCGTCGAGGAACAGCAGCGGCGGCCGGTGGACCAGGCCGAGCGCGATCGCGACGCGCCGCTTCTGGCCGCCGGACAGGGTGCGGGCCGGCCGGTCGGCCAGGCCTGCCAGGTCGAAGGCCGTGAGCACCTCGTCCGTGCGCGCGGCGGCCTCGGCCGCCGCCAGGCCGTTGACCCGGGCGGCGAGCCGGAGATTGGCCCGGGGGGTGTTGTTCTCGTCGACCCCGCCGGCCTGGCCGACGTAGCCGATGCGGCGCCGCACCTGCTCGGGGGAGGTCAGCAGGTCGTGCCCGGCCACCGTCGCGGTGCCGCCGGTGGGCGCGACCAGCGTCGCCAGCATGCGGATCGTCGTGGTCTTCCCGGCGCCGTTGGGACCGAGCACGCCGACGATCTCGCCTTCGGCGACCTGGAGGTCGACTCCCCGTACGGCCTCCACCGGCGCGGCGGCGCGGCGGCCCCGGGGGCGGTAGGTCTTGCGTAATCCCCGTGCGTCAATGATCACCCTGGCTCCTCGGTTCATGGGATGTCGCCGCGCTCGATGCGGTCGACGGCCTGTTCCAGCCACTCCAGCTGCGCGCGGTACTCGGCCGCGTTCAGCTCCAGGCACTCGTCCACGTGCCGGGGGGCGCCCGCCGCGCGCTTGGCTTCGCGGGCCCGCTCGTAGCTGTCGAACGCCGCGCGCAGCCGCTCGGTCCTGTCCCGCACGGCCGCCTGCAGGTCGGCCCTGGACAGCCGGTCCATGAACGTCAGCGCGACCTGGAACGGGTCGACGATCGGCATGATCTCCGACCAGTGCTCGCGCAGCCGCCGGTCGAACTCGGCCCTGCCCTCGGGCGTGATCGCGTAGACCGTCCGCCCCCGGCCGGAGGGCCGGTCGTCGCCGACCACTTCGAGCAGGCCTTCCTGGGCCATCTTCCCGAGGGCGTGGTAGATCGAGCCGAAGGCGACGTTGGCCCAGTGCTGGGCGCCCCACAGTTCGAGCTTCTTGCGTACCTCGTAGCCGTGCAGCGGCCCGTCGAGCAGCACGCCCAGGATCAGCACCCGCGTCGATGACATATTCAAATTTGTATACAAACTTGAGTATCGTGGTCAACCGTGAACGACAGACACGAGATCCGCAGGGACGACGACGGAGCCCTGCTGGGCTACGTCCGGTGGGACGGCGAGCAGTGGGAGCCGCTGACCGTGTTCGGCTACCCCCTCGGCGCGGCCGGGCCGTACGAGCGGGCGGAGGCGGAGGTGCGGCGCACGGGGCTCGACGTGCTCAGCGGCCACTGGGAGTTCCTGGAGGACGGCGAGTGGTACCGCTGCGTGATCCTGGAGGCCGCCGCCGGCGAGGTGCGGGTGCGCCCGGCCGACCACCGCTACCCGCACCACATCTACGCCCTGCACCTGGAGCACCCGGGCCCGGCTACCCTGCGCCCGCAGCGGTGACGCCGGTGCCGGGGGAGATCGGCGGGACGCTCTAAGGTGAGGTCCATGCGACCCACGGCTTTGATCACCGGCGCCTCGCGGGGCGTGGGGGCGGCGATCGCCCGTGCCCTCGCCCCGACGCACGAGCTTCTCCTGGGCGGGCGGGACGGCACCGCGCTCGACGCCATGTGCGCCGAGCTGCCGGCGGCCCGCCCCTGGGCGGTGGAGCTCACCGAGCTCACCCCGGCCGAGGTGGAGGGGATCGACCGGCTCGACCTGCTGGTCCACAGCGCGGGCATCGCCAGGCTCGGTCACCTCGCCGACGTCCCGGCCGAGGTCTGGCGGCGGACGATGGAGGTCAACGTCATCGCGGTCGCCGAGCTGACCCGGCTGCTGCTGCCCGCGCTGCGCGCGGCCCGGGGGCACGTCGTGCTGATCAACTCAGGCGCCGGGCAGCGGGCCAATCCCAACTGGGGCGCCTACGCCGCCAGCAAGTTCGCCCTCCGCGCGTACGCGGACGTGCTGCGCGAGGAGGAGAACGCCCACGGCGTGCGCGTCACCACCGTCTTTCCGGGGCGGGTGGACACGGATATGCAAAGGGACGTCCGTGCCCAGGAGGAGGGGCCGTACGAGCCGGGAAGGTATCTGGAGGCGGAATCGGTGGCGCGGGCCGTGCTGGCCGCGGTGACGGCCACGCCCGACGCCCACGTCACCGAGATCACCGTACGGCCGGCGGCGGGACCGACCCGCTGACGGCCGCGCGAGGCGCGGGGACGCACGTTCGACAGCAGTGGCAGCACCGCCACGCCGCCCACCTGGAGGACCGGTGCACGTGAATTACTGGTGCGAGATGGCGTGGCTGTCGCCGGGCGAGGTCGTCGAGAGCGTCGTCGTCGGCGTCGAGGGCCGCCGCATCGCGCAGATCAGGCCCGAGGCGCCGCCTCCCCCCGGAGCCGTACGGCTGGCCGGGCTGACCCTGCCCGGCCTGGCCAACTGTCATTCGCACGCCTTCCACCGCGCGCTGCGCGGTCACACCCAGGCCGGTCGCGGCAGCTTCTGGACCTGGCGTGAGCGGATGTACGCGGCCGCCGAGGCGCTCGACCCGGACCGCTACCTCGCCCTGGCCACCGCGACGTACGCCGAGATGGCGCTCGCCGGGATCACCACCGTGGCCGAGTTCCACTACCTGCACCACGGCCCCGGGGGCAGGCCGTACGCGGACCCGAACGCGATGGGCCGAGCGCTGGTCGAGGCGGCCAAGCGAGCCGGGCTGCGCATCACCCTGCTCGACACCTGTTATCTGACCGGGGGCATCGGCGAGGCACTCACCGGCACCCAGCTGCGCTTCGGCGACGGGGACGCGGAACGCTGGGCGGCCAGGGCCGACGAGCTCGCCCGGGTCTACGAGGGGGAGGAGGACGTCGAGATCGGCGCGGCCATCCACTCCGTGCGTGCGGTGCCGCCCGAGCAGATGCACGTCGTCGTCGACTTCGCCCACCGGCACACCGGGCCTCTGCACGCGCACGTGTCGGAGCAGCGGGCCGAGAACGAGGCGTGCGTGGAGGTCTACTCGGCCACGCCCGTCCAGGTGCTGCACGACCACGGCGTGCTGGGGCCGCGCTCGACCGCGGTGCACGCCACCCATCTGTCCGACGTGGACGTGGCGCTGCTCGGCGGCTCCACCACCCACGTGTGCATGTGCCCCACCACCGAACGCGACCTCGCCGACGGCGTCGGCCCCGCTCGCAGGCTCCTGGAGGCCGGGGCGCCGGTCACACTCGGCACCGACAGCCAGGCGGTCATCGACCTGTTCGAGGAGGCGCGGGCGGTGGAGCTGGACGAGCGGCTGGTCACGGGCGAGCGCGGGCACTGGCCCGCCGCGCAGCTCCTGCACGCCGCGACCGCCGCCGGTCAGGCGTCGCTGGGTTTCCCCGACGCGGGGTGCCTGGTGCCCGGTGCCTGGGCCGACCTCGTCTCCGTGCGGCTCGACTCGGTCCGTACGGCCGGCGCGACGAAGGTCTCGGCGGTGGAGTCGGTGGTGTTCGCCGCCACCGCCCCCGACGTGCACTCGGTGGTCGCCGGCGGGCGGCGGATCGTGGAGGACGGGCGGCACGTGCTCGGCGACGCAGGGGCGCTGCTGCGCGACGCGCTCGCGCCGCTGCACCGGTGAGGTTTGCGCCCTTCGCGGGGTGGCGAGGATCAGGAGACGTGGGGCCGAGCGGCATGACATCAGTCGTTTTCACGGACATCGGGCTGCTGTACACGGCGGACCCCGAGCGCGAGGAGATCGAGGACGCCGCGCTGGTCGCGGAGAACGGCGTGGTCCGGTGGATCGGCCGCTCCGCCGACGCCCCGCCCGCCGACGAGCGGGTCGACGTGGAGGGGCGGGCCGTCATCCCGGGCTTCGTGGACAGCCACGCGCACCTGGTCTTCGCCGGCGACCGCACCGGGGAGTTCGCCGCGCGGATGGCCGGCCGGCCCTACACCGCGGGCGGCATCCGCTCGACCGTCGCCGCGACCAGGAAGGCCACCGTCCCCGAGCTCGTGGAGACGACCGCGCTGCTGGTCGCGGAGATGACCATGCAGGGCACGACGACGTTCGAGATCAAGAGCGGGTACGGCCTCACGGTCGAGGACGAGCGCCGCAGCCTGGAGATCGCCCGCCAGTTCACCGAGGAGACGACGTTCCTCGGGGCGCACGTCGTGCCGCCGGAGACGACCGCCGACGACTACGTCCGGCTCGTGACCGGCCCGATGCTGGAGGCGTGCGCGCCGTACGCCAAATGGGTGGACGTGTTCTGCGAGCGCGGCGCGTTCGGCGAGGAGCACAGCAGGGAGGTGCTCGCGGCGGGACGCAAGGCCGGGCTGCGGATCCGGGTCCACGCCAACCAGCTGGGCGAGGGCCCCGGGGTGCGGCTGGCCTGCGAGATGGGGGCGGCCTCCGCCGACCACTGCACCCATCTCACCGAGGCCGACGTGGACGCGCTCGCCGCGAGCGGGGTGGTCGCCACCCTGCTGCCGGGCGCGGAGTTCTCCACCAGGTCGCCGTACCCGGACGCGCGGCGGCTGCTCGACGCGGGCGTCACCGTGGCGCTGGCGACCGACTGCAATCCGGGCTCCTCCTTCACCACCTCGATGCCGTTCTGCGTCGCCCTGGCCGTACGCGAGATGGGCATGACGCCGCTGGAGGCCGTGCGGGCGGCGACCCGCGGGGGCGCGTGGGCGCTGCGGCGCACCGACGTGGGCACCCTGTGCGTGGGCTCCCGCGCGGACCTCGTCATCCTGGAGGCCCCGTCGTACGTCCACCTGGCGTACCGGCCGGGGGTGCCGCTGGCGGCGCAGGTCTGGCGGATGGGACGCCGCCTCGTTTGAGCCCGCCGGACCTGGGTAATCGCCTTTTCTCCCGGCCCCGCATCCTCCTTGGGGAGGAAAACGAAACCATTCCCGGGTCGTATTCGTTTGGGGAATCTTTGCCTCGGACCGGCCGTTGACCGGGTCAGGAGCAGGAAGCCGGGGGCCGTGCCGAGCGGGGCGGACACGCCCGGTTCGCCGGCTCAAATATTGCATATCGCGGCGGCGGAACGAGGTGCCATCGGATGGCGACGGGGAATCGGACGCAGGAACAGCATGTCTCTGACCGGGATCTGCTGGGGACGTATCTGGCCGAGATCGGCCGCGTCCCGCTGCTGACCGCGGAGCAGGAGGTCGAGCTGGCCAAGCGCATCGAGGCGGGGCTGTTCGCCGAGCAGTTGCTCGACAGCGGGCGGCGCGAGCCGAAGATCGCGGACGCGACCGACGAGGAGCTGGAGCGCATCGCGATCTCGGGGCGGCGGGCGAAGGACGAGTTCATCCAGGCCAACCTACGTCTGGTGGTGGCGGTCGCGCGGAAGTACTCCGGCCGGGGAATGCCGCTGATCGACCTGGTGCAGGAGGGCAACCTCGGGCTGGTCCGGGCGGTGGAGAAGTTCGACTACCGCAGGGGGTACAAGTTCTCGACCTACGCCACCTGGTGGATCCGGCAGTCGGTGGGCCGCTCGATCCACGAGCAGGCGCGGCCGGTGCGCCTGCCCACCCACGCGGGTGAGCAGATGACGCGGCTCATGCGGGTGCGCAGGGACATGCTGGCGGAGTTCGACGCCGAGCCGACCGACGCCGACCTCGCCGCGGTGCTCGACCTGCCGATCGAGCGGGTGCAGGAGCTGCGCCGCTGGGCCTCCGACCCGGTCTCCCTCCAGCTCGGCGTGGGCGACGAGGACGAGACCGAGCTCGGTGACATGATCGCCGACGAGACCTGGGCGGATCCCGAGCAGCAGGCCATGGCCACGCTGGAGAAGGAGCGCCTGGAGCAGTGGCTGACCGGCCTGGAGGGCCAGATGCGCGAGATGCTGCGCTGGCGGTACGGCCTGGTGGACGGCCGCGAGCACACCCTCACCGAGGTGGGGGAGCGCTACGGCATCGGCCGCGACCGCGCCCGGCGCATCGAGCGCGACGCGTTGGTGCGGCTGCGCAAGATGGCCAGCGCCGCGTAGTCCGCGGCCCCGGTGGTGGCCGGTCCCCCCGGCCGTGACGACGCGCACCCCTTGGGGGTGCGCGTTTTGTCGTTCTGAGCACGTCCGAAACCCGCCCGAAACACGTCGGTGGCGAGATTCACACATGTGAAACACGCATGGTCGTGGGCTGAAACGGCGGAAGAACACGCTGTCGCCAACGTCAGTGCGCCAGCCGGCCAATGGTGACCCCGAGCGAAGCCACTGAGGGAGTGATAACCGGCCACACGCCAATTGTAAGGAGGGCCGCGTCGGTGAAGATCGATACCGGCACCACCGCCTGGATGATCACAGCAACCGCACTGGTGCTGCTGATGACGCCCGGGCTCGCGTTCTTCTACGGGGGCATGACCAGGGCGAAGAGCGTCCTGAACATGATGATGATGTCGTTCGTCAGCATCATCACCGTCACCATGGCCTGGGTCCTGTACGGCCACTCGCTGGCCTTCGACGCCTTCGGCGACGGGGACAACTGGGTCAACAAGCTCATCGGCGGCGGGGACGCCGTGGGCCTGCAGAGCCTCATCGACACGACCACCAATGACGACGGCACCGGTATGCCGAGTCTGGTGTTCTCGGCCTTCCAGCTCACCTTCGCGATCATCACCGTGGCCCTCATCAGCGGCGCCATCGCCGACCGGGCGAAGTTCGGCGCGTGGGTCGTCTTCGGCCTCGCCTGGGCGACGCTCGTCTACTTCCCGGTCGCCCACTGGGTCTGGGGCGGCGGCTGGCTGGCGAACCTCGGCATCGAGGACTTCGCCGGAGGCACGGTCGTCCACGTCAACGCCGGCGCCGCGGGCCTCGCGCTCGCGTTCGTGCTGGGCAAGCGCACCGGGTGGCGCAAGGACCCGATGCGGCCGCACAACCTGACCCTGGTGCTGCTCGGCGTGGGCCTGCTGTGGTTCGGCTGGTTCGGCTTCAACGCCGGGTCCGAGCTCGCCGTCGACGGCACCGCCGGCCTCGCCTTCATGAACACCCAGGTCGCCACGGCCGCCGCGGCCGGCGCCTGGATCCTCGTGGAGAAGCTGCGCGACGGCCACTCCACCACCCTCGGCGTCGCCTCCGGCGCCGTCGCCGGCCTGGTCGCCATCACCCCCGCCTGTGGCTTCGTCGACCCGTGGGCGGCGCTCGTGCTCGGCCTCGTGGCCGGCGCGGTCTGCGCGTACGCCGTGGGCCTGAAGTACCGCCTCGGCTTCGACGACTCGCTCGACGTGGTCGGCGTCCACCTGGTCGGCGGCGCGATCGGCGCGGTCTCCCTCGGTCTCATCGCCCGCTACCCCTTCGCCGACGGCCAGAACGAGGGCCTCATCTACGGCGGCCCGATCTCGCAGCTCGGCGTCCAGGCGCTCGGCCCTGTCGCGGTCGGCCTCTACTCCTTCATCATGGCCTATGTGATCGGGAAGATCATCGACAAGACGATGGGCTTCCGGATCGACCAGGAGGACGAGGTCACCGGCATCGACATCACCACCCACGCCGAGACCGGGTACGACCTCGGCACCGTCCACTCCTCGGGAGTGGCCTCCGTCAACGGGCCCGTGCCCGCGCCTGCGAAGAAGGTCGACGCATGAAACTCATCACCGCAGTCATCAAGCCGTTCAAACTGGACGACGTGAAGGCCGCCCTGGAGCAGTTCGGCATCAAGGGCATGACGGTCTCGGAGGCCAGCGGCTACGGCCGGCAGCGCGGCCACACCGAGGTCTACCGCGGCGCCGAGTACCAGGTCGACCTGGTGCCCAAGGTCCGGGTCGAGGTGCTCGCCGAGGAGGACGACGCCGAGGACGTCATCGACGTCATCGTCAAGGCGGCCCAGACCGGCAAGATCGGTGACGGCAAGGTCTGGTCGGTCCCGGTGGACACGGTCGTACGGGTCCGCACCGGGGAGCGCGGGCCGGAGGCGCTGTAACCGGATGATGAGAGGGGAGGCGCGCTCGTTCGCCGCGGTCCGCAAGGACCGGGCCGCGGACATCGACAGATGGCTCACCGACCTGTTCCGCACGGCGGCCATGCGGCCGTACGCGCGGGAGGGGGAATCGGGAGGGAAGGGCGGCCTCCCCGAGGAGCGCAGCCCCGCCGCCTCCCTCGGGGTCGGCCCCGTCACCGGCGGGCCCAACGGGATCAGCGGGATCGCCCTGGTCGCGGTCGGCAGCCTGGGACGGGGCGAGCTCGCCCCGGGCAGCGACCTCGACCTGGTCCTGCTCCACGACGGCCGCGACGACGTGGCGAGGATCGCCGACCGCATCTGGTACCCCATCTGGGACTCCGGGATCGGCCTCGACCACTCGGTCCGTACCGTGGACGAGGCGGTGAAGGTCGCCAGGGAGGACCTCAAGGCCGTGCTCGGCCTGATCCAGGCCCGCCACGTGGTGGGCGACCCCGAGCTGACCAGGGCCGCGCGGGAGGCGGTGCTCGCCGAGTGGCGCGCGGACTCCCGGCGCAGGCTGGCCGAGCTGCGCGCCTCCGCCGACAAGCGCGCCGAGTCGGGCGGCGAGCTGGCATTCCTGCTCGAACCCGACCTCAGGGACGCCAGGGGCGGGCTGCGCGACGTGCAGGCGATGCAGGCCGTGGCCGCCGCCTGGGTCGCCTCGGCCCCCGGCCCCCGGGTGCGCGAGGCGTACGAACTGCTGCTGGACATCAGGCACGGGCTGCACCTCGTCACCGCGCGCGGCACCGACCGCCTGGTGCTCCAGGAGCAGGACGCGGTCGCCGGCACGCTGGGCCTGCTGGACGCCGAGGCGCTGATGCGCCGTCTGGCCGAGGCGGGCCGGACCGTCTCCCACGCGTTCGACGCCACCTGGCGCACGGTCGACCGGCTGCTCACCGGCCCCGCGCCCCGGGGGCGCAGGCCTCTCGCCGACGGCGTCGTGGAGCACGGCGGCGAGGTCGTGCTGGCCCGCGGCGTCAGCCCGCGCACCGACCCCACGCTCGTTCTCCGCGCGGCCGCGGCCGCCGCGGAGGCCGGACTGCCGCTCGCGCCCGCGACGGTCTCCACGCTGGCCGCCCAGTCTCCGCCGCTGCCCGTGCCATGGCCCCCGGAGGCCCGCGGCGCGCTGGTCGCCCTGCTCGGCGCGGGGCGCGCCGCCGTACCGGTCTGGGAGGAGCTCGACCAGGCGGGGGTGCTCGTGAAGCTCATCCCCGACTGGGAGCGCGTACGTCACCGCCCCCAGCGCAACCCGGTCCACCGCTACACCGTCGACCGGCACCTCATCGAGACCGCCGCCGGCGCGGCCGCCTTCACCCGTGAGGTGTCGCGTCCCGACCTGCTGCTCATCTCCGCGCTCCTGCACGACGTCGGCAAGGGCTGGCCGGGCGACCACTCCACCACCGGTGAGATCGTCGCCAGGGACATCGGCACCAGGATGGGCCTGCCCCAGGCGGACGTGGACGTCCTCGCGACCGTGGTGCGGCACCATCTGCTGCTGCCGGAGACCGCCACCCGGCGGGACCTGGACGACCCGGTGACGATCTCCCGGGTCGCGGAGGCCGTCGGGTCGAGGCAGGTGCTCGAACTGCTGTCCGCGCTGGCGGTGGCCGACGGCAACGCCACCGGCCCCGCCGCGTGGAACTCCTGGAAGGCGTCCCTGGTCTCCGACCTGGTCCGGCGGGTGCGGTCGGTGCTGTCCGGCACGCCGCCGGCGCCCGCGCCGGCCCTTTCCCCCGAGCAGGCGGCGCTCGCCCGGCACGGCGGCGGCGCGGTGCGCGTCCACGGGAGCGCGGTCACCGTGGTCGCGCCCGACCGGCCGGGCCTGCTGTGGCGGGCGGCCGGGGTGCTCGCGGCGCACCGTATGGCGGTCCGCTCCGCCTCCGCCGCGTCCGCCGGGTCGACGGCGGTCATCGAGTTCGTCGTGGCGCCCGAGTTCGGCACGCCGCCGGACCCCGCGACGCTGGAGGCCGACCTGCGCCTCGTCCTGGCCGGACGGCTCGACATCGAACAGCGCCTGGCCCGGCGGGCGAGGTCGATGCGTCCCTCCCGGGTGCCGGTCGCGCCGCCCCGCGTCACCCTGCTCGACGACGCGTCCAACACCGCGAGCGTGGTGGAGGTGCGGGCGCACGACCGGCCCGGCCTGCTGTGGCGGATCGGCCGGGCGTTCGGCGAGTGCGGCCTTGACGTACGCGCCGCGCGTGTGGAGACTCTGGGCGCAGAAGCGGTGGATGTCTTCTATGTGGCGGATCGAACAGGCCGTCCCGTTCTCGATGAGCAGCAGCGCATGCAGGTGCGGGAGCACGTGCTCGCCGCCCTCAGGTGAGCTGGGTCACGATCCTCACCTCTTGGTAACAATTGGGGTGCTGCGGTAGGGGTAGGGCCGCTCGCTGTCGTGACCTTGTGGTCGAATTGTCCCCGCTTATATAGCTGTGTCACTTCATGCTGTCCAGACGCGTGAAGGCAAGCCGAACGATGGCGGGGCCGGTGAGCATGGAGCAGTCGAATACCGATAACCGCAGGCGGCGGAGTCGTCTCTCGCCGCGCAACTGGCGAGTGCCCACACGCCTGACCGCGCTGATCGTCGCCCCGACGATCGTCGCCGTGCTGCTCGCCGGCGTCCGCGTCGTCGGCTCGATCGACAGCCTGACGGCCTACCAGCGGACCAGGTCTGCGGCGGAGTACTCGGTGCACCTGCGGGACCTCGCCGAGCAGCTCGCCCTCGAACGTGACCTGTTCGTCTGGGGTGGCGCCAGCAGGCGCAAGTTCAACATCGACGGGGAAACCGAGGTGACCCGCGCCCAGCAGCGCGCGGCGGTCGACCCGCTGATCCAGCAGGTCAAGGCCGACCTCAAGAACCTCGACGCGGACTACGGCACCCGTGCGGTGGAGCAGGCGCAGCAGCTCACCAGCCGCATCTCGAGCCTTCCGGGCATCCGCGACAACGGTGCGCCCGAGGACTACAGCGCTCTGATCGCCAACATCCTGCGTCTGCAGGACGAGCTGGGCAACAACGACGACAATGCCTCGATCGTCGGTAACATCCGCGCTCTCAACGCTCTCGCCCACGCCAAGGAGGAGGCGGCCCTGCAGCGGGCCACCCTCACCCGTGAGCTGATGGAGCGCAACCAGGTCTTCACCACGTTCGAGCTGCAGGACTTCCTGGCCTCGCAGTCCCGTCAGCAGAGCTACCTGGCGACGTTCTACACGGAGGCCCCGCCGGCCGAGGCGAGCCGCCTGGTCACCCTCTTCGCCGACAGGGACGTGGTCAACAGCGAGCTGACCAAGTCGTGGGCGCTCACGCTCGGCCTGCAGAACCACTCCCTCAGCCGCTACCAGGGCAGGGACAGGACGGCCCAGCAGTGGTTCCAGGACAGCACGAAGGCGATCGAGCAGATGGCGGCCGTCGAGGGACGCGTGTCGGGGCTGGTGCAGGACCGCGCCCGCGAGCTGCAGTCGGCCGAGCAGCGCAACGCCCTCATCGCCGGCGGCCTGATCCTCGCGCTCCTCGTGCTCGTGCTCGCCACGACCGTGCTCATCGCGCGGTCGATGGTCTCGCCACTGCGCCGCCTGCGGGCGGAGGCGCTCGACATCGCCGGGCGGAGGCTGCCGGAGATCGTGCGGCGGATGCGCGAGTCCGAGGACCCCGGGCGCGAGTCCCACGTGCAGCCGATCGCGGTCGACAGCAGCGACGAGATCGGTGAGGTGGCACAGGCCTTCGACGAGGTCCACACGCAGGCCGTGCGCCTGGCCGCCGAGGAGTCCCGCCTGCGCGCCAACGTCAACGCGATGTTCGTGAACCTGTCACGGCGTACGCAGACGCTGGTGGAGCGGCAGATCTCGCTGATCGACGGCCTGGAGCGGGGCGAGGAGGACGGCCGGCGCCTGGCCGACCTGTTCAAGCTGGACCACCTGGCCACCCGCATGCGCCGCAACAGTGAGAACCTCCTGGTCCTCGCCGGTCACGAGCCGCCTCGCAAGCGCAGCCAGCCCGCCCGGCTGGTCGACGTGGTCCGCGCGTCGCTGTCGGAGGTCGAGGACTACGAGCGGGTCGTCGTCCGGATCCCCCGTACGATCGCCATCGCCGGGCACGCCGCCAACGACGTCGTCCACCTGCTGGCCGAGCTGGTGGAGAACGCCATCGCCTTCTCGCCGCGCAACACCAAGGTCGTCGTGTCCAGCAGCCCCGTCGAGGGCGGCGCCGTGATGCTCGGCGTCACCGACGCCGGCATCGGCATGTCGCCGGAGGAGCTCGCGGAGATCAACCGCCGTCTCGCCGAGCCGCCCACGATCGACGTGTCGGTGTCCCGCCGGATGGGCCTGTTCGTGGTCGGCCGCCTCGCGTTGCGCCACGGTATCCGGGTGCAGCTGCGCCGGGGCGAAGGCGCGGGCGTCATCGCCATGGTGCTGTTCCCCACCCAGCTCATCAGCAACGCCGACCAGCCCGTCATGCCGCGCCCCTCCGTTCCGGCCGGGCAGACGGCGGCCGGGCTGCCGGCACGGCAGGCGTTCGCCGCCGAGCCGGACCCGCTCGGCTCCGCGCCGGGCGGTTCGTTCGAACCTTGGAGCGCCGGCAACGGTACGGCGGGTGGCGGTGTCGGATCCCGCAGGCCCCCGGCGACCAGCGGGAGCGGGCTCAGCGGGGCCGGGACCGGCGGCAACGCCTCGGGCGGGTTCACCGCGTTCGGCGCGCCGACGGGCGAGGTGGCGGCCGGGCCCGCGGAGAACTCGTTCGCGGGAGGGGCGTTCACCGAGAACTCGGGGCCGCATCCGGCGCCGGGCGCGCCCGGGAGGGCGGCGGACGGCGACACCCCGCGCCCCGCGTTCGGGGAGCGGCCCGACTCGTCGTGGCCTCCGGTGTCCGCCGGGCCCTCGGCGTCGCCGCTGACCGGGGCCGCGAGCGGGAGCGGCGAGGACCGCGCCGAGCATTCGTGGCCGTCGCTGCCCACCGGACCGGCGGGCCTCCCACAGCGGGGCGCGTCCACCGGGTCCACGGCGTTCTCACCGTCGAGCACGGGACCGACCGCGTTCTCTCCGTCGGGCACGGGACCGACCGCGTTCTCTCCGTCGAGCACGGGGCCGACCGCGTTTTCCCCGTCGGGCACCGGACCGACGGCGTTCTCTCCGTCGGGCACCGGACCGACCGCGTTCTCTCCGTCGAGCACGGGGCCCACGGCGTTCTCTCCGTCGAGCACCGGACCGGCCGGGGCGGCGGGCGTACCGGCGTCTCCCGGCGGCGCCGGGGCCTTCGCGGCGGAGAACGAGGCGTCGTCGACCGGGCAGCTGCCCTCGGTCGACGACTCGCCGCTGGAGCGGGGCGACGAGTTCCTGCCGATCTTCGCCTCGGTCGAGTCCGCGTGGTTCCGGCGTCCCTCGGACACCACCGGCCCGCAGGCCGCGCCCGCGGCGCGGTCCGGCACCGAGGAGGACGAGGAGAAGGCCGGGGAGAGCACCGGGGAGATCGCCAGGGTGCCGGGTTCCGCCCCGGCGCCCGGGCCCGCCGACCCGCAGGGCGAAAGGCCCGGCGGGTGGCGGTCGCGGGCCGACAGCGGCTTCCAGGCCGCGGCGAGCGCCCGGGACCCCCTGCTGGGCGGGGTGACCGCGGCGGGCTTGCCGAAGCGCACGCCGAAGGCCAACCTGGTGCCCGGTTCGGTGGGCGCGGAGGGCCCTGCCCCCGCCGCCCCGCGTCCCCCGGTCTCGGCCGATGCGGTGCGCAACCGCCTGTCCAGCTTCCAGCAGGGTGTTAGGCGAGGCCGGGCCCAAGCGGCCGAAGGTTTCGCCGAAGGGTCGGGTAAAGAGGAGGAGGGCTCGTGACTGAGCTGAGCGTGGAAGCACGCAGGTTCGACTGGCTGATCACCGAGTTCGTCGGCACCACGCCCGGCGTGGCGCACGCGGTGGTGGTGTCATCGGACGGCCTGCGGCTGGCCCAATCGGACGGCTTTCCGCCTGACCGCGCCGACCAGCTCGCCGCCGTCGCCGCCGGCCTGCTCAGCCTCACGGCGGGCGCCGCGAGGGTGTTCGAGGGCGGTCCGGTCACGCAGACGGTCGTCGAGATGCAGCGCGGGCTGCTCCTCGTGATGGCGATCAGCGACGGGTCGTGCCTGTCCGTGCTCGCCTCTCCCGACTGCGACATGGGCCTGGTGGCCTACCAGATGACCCTGCTCGTCGAGCGGGCGGGGCAGGTGCTCACTCCGGCGTTGCGCGCCGAACTGCAGACGTCACGGCGATGACCATGGGAGCGGGCCATGCGTGATCGTGACGGGACAGAGGACGAGCCTCTGTTCCGTCCGTACGCCGTCACCGGTGGCCGATCCGAGCCGCGTTACCACATGGCGATGGAAACCCTCGTATCATCGGTGACCTTGAAGAGCAATGACTATTCCCTGCTCAGCCCTGAGCAGGAGTCGATCATGATGCTATGTCGTTCCGTACGATCGGTCGCGGAGATCTCGGCGCTGCTCCGGGTCCCGCTCGGCGTGGCACGTGTGCTCATCGCCGACATGGCCGACGAGGGTCTGGTCCGCCTGCACATGCCGCAGCTGAACCAGGGACAGCCAGACCTCAACCTGCTCGAAAGGGTGCTCAGTGGACTACGCAGGCTCTAGCCGTGGTCTTACCTCGACGAAGATCGTCGTGGCGGGTGGGTTCGGCGTCGGGAAGACGACCTTCGTCGGTGCCGTCTCCGAGATCCTGCCGCTGACGACCGAGGCCGTGATGACCGACGCCAGCGCGGGCATCGACGACCTGGGGCTCACGCCGAACAAGACGACCACGACGGTCGCCATGGACTTCGGCCGGCTCTCGCTCGACCAGGACCTCATCCTCTACCTGTTCGGCACGCCGGGTCAGCACCGCTTCTGGTTCATGTGGGACGACCTCGTCCGCGGCGCCATCGGGGCGGTCGTGCTCGTCGACAGCCGCAGGCTCGCCGACTGCTTCCCGGCGATCGACTACTTCGAGGAGGCCCAGCTTCCCTTCCTGGTCGCGATGAACGGCTGGGAGGGGCAGTTCCTCCACTCGGAGGAGGAGGTCCGTGAGGCGCTGTCCCTGCCTCCGCACGTCCCGGTCGTCCGTACGGACGCCCGTTCGCGGGATGCCGTCAAATCCACGCTCATCAGCCTGGTCGAGTACGTGCTGACCGTCCGGGCCGCGTACGGCAGGCCCTACTGAGCCCGTACGAACCCATGTCCCCGATAGACCTCGCCCCGGAGAGGGGTCCGGCGAGGGCGGTACCCAGGAGGGTGCCGCCCTCGCGGCGTACGGTGCGAACATGGGGCCGGAGCCGGATTCTTTGCCTTCGGCGGTCGGATCCACGAGACCCCGCCCTAGCCGGCAGGGCAGAATTCGGTATTGATGCCGACCCGATATTTAACCAAATAACATCATCTCCATGCCTGTCTAGGCTATTTGTGCACGGGTGTTCGGTTGGCCTCCCTGGTGTCGGTGTGCTGCAATTACCCTCGCCTGCAGGACGTCTCGCACGTCACGCCAGCCCCATCCGTGCTGAGACACTCCCCCCTGTGCGCACATACGGCGAGAGGTTGCAAAGCCTGTGACGACACAAGACCCCCGGACCGACCAGAGCCCCGGGACCGGGGTTCCGGCTGAGCAGGAGCCCGATGAGGGAAGCCGTTTCCTGCTGCGCAACTGGCGCGTGCGCTCCAGGCTTGTGGCCCTGATTCTCATTCCCACCCTGGCGGCGCTGCTGCTCGGCGGCCTTCGGGTCATCACCTCGGTGAACACGGCGTCCGAGTACCAGCAGACCAGTGACCTGGCGCGGCTCGTGGACAAGGTCGCGGGCCTCACCCACGAACTGCAGTCGGAACGCGACCGGGCCGCCTGGAACGCGACGATCGGCCGCCCGGCGAAGGCGACCGCCGCCGTCAAGGCGCAGATCATCCTCACGAACAAGGCGTCCACCGCGGTGCGCGACCTGGCGAACGAGGTCAGGTCGAAGGTGAGCAGCCGCGGCTCCGCCGAGATCGAGCACATCCTCGGCAGGCTCGACGGCGTGGAGTCCCTGCGCAGTCAGGCGCTGGAAGGGAACCTGCTCCCCAGAGCGATCCTGGACCAGTACACCCTCGTCATCGACACCCTGCTGGCCCTGCAGGACGACCTGGCCAAGAGCACGCAGGACGACAGGCTCGCCGCCTCGGCCGTCACACTGGCCGCGCTCGCCCGCGCGAAGGAGAGCGCCTCCGTGCAGCGCGGCATGCTGACCACGGTGCTGCCGGTCGACCGCTTCGAGCAGGCCCAGCTGCAGAACTTCCTCGGCGCCGTGTCCGCCGAGGAGAGCGAGCTGCGCGCCTTCCGCAAGAGCGCCACCGCCGAGGAGCGGACCGACTTCGACAACACGGTCACCGGCGGCAAGGTCGACCAGGCGGAGTTCATCCGCACGCTGGTGCTCGACCGCGCCAACGCGGGCTTCCCGCTCAAGGGCCTCGACCTGTCGGTACGCGACGACACCCGCCTTTGGTACGACGCGATGTCGCAGCCCATCAACCGGATGCGCACCGTCGAGGCCAAGCTGACCTCCACGATCGTGGCGCGGAGCCAGTCGCTCAAGGACGACGAGCAGCAGCGCGCCGTCATCGTGGCCGTCGCCGTCGCCCTCCTGCTGATCGCGGTGCTGCTCGTCACCACGGGCGTCGCCCGCTCCCTCGTACGCCCGCTGCGGCGGCTGCGCAGCGAGGCGCTGGAGATCGCCGGCAGTCGCCTCCCCGACACCGTCCAGAAGCTGCGGGAGGCCGGCGACGCCGCCGAGGTCCCGCCCATCGCCCCGATCCAGGTGGTCGCCCGCGACGAGATCGGCGAAGTCGCGCGGGCCTTCGACGAGGTCCACCGCGAGGCCATCCGGCTGGCGGGCGACGAGGCCCGGCTGCGCAGCAACGTCAACGCGATGTTCGTGAACCTGTCGCGGCGTACGCAGACGCTGGTGGAACGCCAGCTGTCCCTGATCGACGGCCTGGAGCAGGGCGAGCAGGACGAGCAGCGGCTCGGGAACCTGTTCAAGCTCGACCACCTGGCGACCCGCATGCGCCGCAACAGTGAGAACCTCCTGGTCCTCGCCGGGCAGGAGGCCGCGCGCCGCTGGGGTCAGCCGGTGCCCATCGTCGACGTCGTGCGCGCCTCGCTGTCGGAGGTCGAGAACTATGAGCGCGTCGACCTCCAGGTTCAGTCCGGAGCGTCGGTCGTCGGCCAGTCGGTCAACGACGTCGTCCACCTCGTGGCGGAGCTGGTGGAGAACGCCATCTCCTTCTCGCCGCGCGACACCAAGGTCACGGTGTCGAGCAACCGCATCGACGGCGGCGGCCTGATCATCTCCGTCAGCGACCAGGGCATCGGCATGACGCCCGAGGAACTGGCCCAGACCAACTACCGGCTCGCCAACCCGCCGGTCGTGGACGTGTCGGTGTCCCGCCGCATGGGCCTGTTCGTGGTCGGCCGCCTGGCGTTGCGCCACGGCATCCGGGTGCAGCTGCGCCAGCAGGACACCGGTGGCCTGACGGCCATGGTGCTGCTGCCCGAGGCGCTGCTGGCCCACGCCGGCCCGGCCTTCCCCGGCGTGCCGGGCATGCCGCAGCCCGAGCTGACCAGCCCGATGCCGGCCGTCGGGACCGGGCCGCAGTTCGGCGCCTCCGTGTTCGGCGGCGCGCCGGCCCTCGCCAGCCCGACGCCGTTCGAGAACCCGTCACGCACTCCCGTGTTCGGCGCGGACGCGCCCGGCGTCGGCACTCCCGGCGCCGACCCCTTCGAGCGTGGACCATTCGAGTCCTTCCCGCGGGAGACGGTCGGCTTCGATCCCGATCCGTTCGCCCGCAACCCCTTCGAACCGCCGCCGGGCCGGAGCGCCGACGGTGACGCGTTCGCGCGCAACCCGTTCGAGACGGGCGGTTCGGGGCGGCCGGGCGAGACCGATCCGTTCGCCCGCAACCCCTTCGACACCGGCGGCTTCGGCCAGGGCGGGCAGCCCGATCCCTTCGGCCGCAGCCCGTTCGAGTCCGGACCGTTCGACCGGGCGGCCTTCGACAAGACGCCGTTCGAGAAGACGCCCTCCGAGCGAGACCCGTTCGAGACCACGAACTTCGACTCGGGACCGTTCGACGCCGGCCCCTTCGACACCAACCCCTTCAACCGGGGTCACGTCGGGGAGGCCCCGGTGGACACGCCATGGCCCGGCCACCTGCCCCCGCCGGGGGGCGCCTCCTGGCCCGGCACCCCGCAGGACGCCGACCCCGGCTGGGCCGGCCGGACCGGCCGCGGCGCTTTCGAGGGCGACGACAACACCGGCCCGCTGCCGGTGGTGCGGACCTCGCCGCTGGAGTCGGAGGAGGAGTTCCTCCCGATCTTCGCCGCGGTCGAGTCGGACTGGTTCAAGAAGGCCGACGTCCCGGCGGACAAGAACGACGCCGACGGTGAGACCGGTACGGATACCAGGGCCTGGTCTTCCCCGGCGGACGTCGGCTGGCAGGCGGCCAGGGCGGCCAGCGAGCCGGCCCTGGGCGGGGTCACCTCGTCGGGCCTGCCCAAGCGGGTGCCCAAGGCGAACCTGGTCCCCGGCTCGGCCACTGCTCCCGCCACCCCCTCTGCGGAGCCCGCCGCGGCGGCGGCCTCCCCGCCGTCGCCCCCGCCCGTGCTCTCGCCCGAGCGGGTGCGCAGCAGGCTCTCCAGCTTCCAGCAGGGCGTCCGGCAGGGCCGGGCTGTCGCCCGCGGGGAGGCCGAGGAGGACCAGGGATATCCCGGGGCGGCGGCCCTGGGCATGCCCGATGCCCAGGACACTGAGAAGGAGGACTGATGAGGGAAATGAGCCAGGCCGCGCGCGGCATCAACTGGTTGATCACGGACTTCGTGAACAACGTGCCGGGTGTGGCGCACACCGTGGTGGTGTCGGCGGACGGGTTGCCTCTGGCGTTCTCGGACGGGTTTCCGAAGGACCGGGCGGATCAGCTGGCGGCGGTGGCGGCCGGGTTGATCAGTCTGACGCAGGGTGCCTCGCGGGTGTTCGAGGGTGGCCCGGTGACGCAGACGGTGGTGGAGATGCAGCGGGGGTTGTTGCTGATCATGTCGATCAGTGACGGGTCCTGTCTGGCGGTGCTGGCGGCGGCGGATTCGGATCTGGGTCTGGTGGCCTATCAGATGACGTTGCTGGTGGAACGGGCGGGTCAGGTGCTGACTCCCGCGGTCCGCGCCGAACTCCAGGCGTCCCACCCGCGGTGAGGCGACTCCGCGAAGTGAGGCACGTGGTGGAGGACAGATCGGGGAAGACGCCCTGAGAGCGGAGCGGCCGGGGCGGCCGCCGGGTTCCGGAGCGAGAGCGACAAGGTCAGGAGGACGCTGTGGCAGGCGGCGGCTGGAACAACGAGGCCTATCCGCCGGTGGACGACGCCCACCGGCAGTACGGCGGCATGAACCCCGTCCCGACGCCGGCACCGGCGCCGATGGAGCAGAGCTCGCTGGTACGGCCGTACGCCGTCACCGGCGGACGTACGGCACCGCGGCTCCAGCTCGCCATGGAGGCACTCGTGTCCTCCGCCACGGTGATGCACCAGGACCTCTCCACGCTCACCCCCGAACGCCAGGCGATCAGCACGTTGTGCCGTCAGGTGCGGTCGGTGGCGGAGGTGTCGGCGTTGCTGCGGATTCCGCTGGGTGTGGTTCGTGTGGTGATCGCGGACATGGCGGCGGAGGGGCTGGTGCATGTGCATCAGCCGCAGTTGGCGGCCGGTAAGCCGGATCTGAACTTGCTGGAAAGGGTGCTCAGTGGACTTCGCAGGCTCTAGCCGGGGGTTGACCTCGACGAAGATCGTCGTTGCGGGGGGCTTCGGTGTGGGGAAGACGACCTTCGTGGGGGCGGTTTCGGAGATCGTGCCGTTGACGACCGAGGCGGTGATGACGGACGCGTCGGCGGGGGTGGACGATGTGGGGTTGGTGCCGCACAAGACCACGACGACGGTGGCGATGGATTTCGGGCGGGTGTCGCTGGACCGGGATCTGATTTTGTATCTGTTCGGTACGCCGGGTCAGCATCGGTTCTGGTTCATGTGGGATGACCTGGTGCGGGGGGCGATCGGTGCGGTGGTGCTGGTCGACACCCGGCGGCTGGCCGACAGCTTCCCGGCGATCGACTACTTCGAGGAGGCCCGCCTGCCCTTCGTCGTCGGCGTCAACGGCTTCGACGGGCAGTTCCCGCATGCCGAGGAGGAGGTGCGGGAGGCGATGACATTGTCGCCGCGGATTCCGATCGTCCGCACCGACGCCCGGGACCGGGAATCGGTCAAGAGCACGCTGATCACGCTCGTCGAGCACGCGCTGACCATGCGTGTCGCCGTTCCCGGCCCCGGATTCCACTAGCGGTCAGCGGGCAGGGCCTCGATCAGGCTCGCCCCGGCGGGCAGCGGCAGGACGCGGGAGAGCGTGAAGCCCGCCTCGCCCAGCAGCCGGGTGTGCTCGCTCAGCGTGCGCTCCCTCCCGCCGTCGGTCAACGCGAGCATGCGCATGTCGAGGTCCTTGCCGATGTGCGGCGTGGCGTCGTCCGGCAGCACCATCTCCAGCAGCAGCATCCGGCCGGTTCCGGGAAGCGCCTTCCGCACGTTGGCCAGGATGCGCAGGGCCGCCTCGTCGCTCCAGTTGTGGATGACGCTGGCCAGCAGGTAGAGGTCCCCGCCCGCGGGCACGCTGCCGAAGAAGTCGCCGCTTTCGAACTCGCAGCGGTCGCCGAGGCCCCGCGCGCGCATCGACTCCCGGGCGTCCTCGACCACGTGCGCGATGTCGAAGAGCACGCCGCGCATGCCGGGGTGCCGGTCGAGCACCGCCGCGAGCAGGTGCCCGGTTCCCCCCGCGACGTCCACGAGCGTCCGTACGCCGGTGAAGTCGTAGGCGGTGGCCAGAGCCGCCTCCAGCGGCGCCGCGCGGATGGCCATGTATTCGTTGAACAGCCGGGCGGCCTCGGGGTGCTCCTGGAAATAGCCGTACAAGGGGCCGAAACGCGTGATGAAAGCGGACTGCCCGTCCCGCACGGTCTGCGCCAGGTTGCCCATCGCATACCAATACCCGTTCTCGGCGGTGACGCGCACCGCGGAACGCAGGCTGCCGGGAACGCCGTCGCGCAGCGTCTGACCCTCCTCGGTCAGCTCGTACATGCCGGGGACGACGGTGCGGACCACACCGACCGTCTCGAGTTCCCGCAGCACGCGCGTCAGGGAGGGCTCGTGCGCGTCGCACGCCTTGGCGAGCTCCGACACGCTCATCGGGCCGGAGGCCAGGTGCTCGGCGCAGTTCAGCTCGGCCATCGCGGCGAGCGCGGCGAACCGCGAGAGCCCGACGATGGCGTCCCAGACAGGGCCGGTGGAGTCGATCAATGCTTCTCCAGAACAGTGGGGGTGGGGGAGCCGCCTCGGACCAGGCGGCCCACTTCTGCACGCAGCCGGACGAACGCGTCGAGTTGCCGCGTCGCGATCTGGTCGCGTGATTCGCCCAGGTCGACCGGCAGGTCGGCGGCGACCCGGGCCGGCGAGCGGGTGAGGACGATCACCCGGTCGCCGACGTAGACGCTCTCGTCGATGTCGTGCGTGATCAGCAGGGTCGTCATGCCGTGATGCGCGCATACCCGCAGCACCAGGTCTTCCAGGTCCTCGCGGGTCTGCGCGTCCACCGAGCCGAAGGGCTCGTCCATCAGCAGCAGCGACGGGCGGTAGGCGAGAGCGCGGGCGATGGACACCCGCTGCTGCATCCCGCCGGACATCTCCCAGGGGTACTTCTCCGCGGCGTCGGCCAGGCCGACCTGGTCCAGCGCGGCCATCGCCGCCTCCCTTCGGCGCCGCCGGTCCAGCCCGCGGCGCCGCAGCGGCAGCGCCACGTTGTTCGCGGCGGTCATCCAGGGGTAGAGCGAACGGCTGTAGTCCTGGAAGACGACGGCCAGGTTGTCCGGGATGCGCTCCACGGGCTGTCCGTCGATCAGCACCCGGCCCCCGGTGGGACGGATGAGACCGGCGACGGACCGCAGCAGGGTGGACTTGCCGCAGCCGGAGGGGCCCACGACGCAGACGAGCTCGCCCTCGGCGGCACGGATGCTCACCCCGTCGAGAACGCGATGCGAGCCGTACGAGTGGACCAGATCGGTGATCTCGAGCACGATGCCTTCCTAGGTGGTCTGCCTGGCGCTCCTGTGCCAGGCGAGAACGCGCCGTTCCAACAGCAGGAACGCGGAGTTGAGCAGATAGCCGAGGAGGCCGAGCACCACCAGGCAGCCCCACATGTCGGCGTAGAGGTAGGTGCGCTGCGCCGACAGGAGCCGGTAGCCGAGGCCGCCGGAGCCGGCGAAGATCTCGGCGACGATCAGCAGGATCAGGGCCAGTGAGAGGGCGAGCCGCAGGCCGGCGAAGATCTTGGGCATCGCGGCGGGCACGATCACCCTGGTGAGCCGCTGGGCCGTCGAGAACCCGAAGATGCGCGCGGTCTCCAGGTGCTGCCGGTCCACCGTTCGCGCGCCGTCGATGGTGTTGAGGAGGATCGGCCAGATGATGCCGAACACGATCGTCGCGAGCTGCGCCGGCGTGCCCAGCTTCAGCAGGGCGAGGAAGAAGGGCACCAGCAGCGGCGGTGGCACGGCCCGGCCGAGGTGGATCAGCGGGTCGAGGTAGCCGGACAGGCGGGGGGAGCAGCCGATGGCGACCCCGGCGGCCACCCCGAGGACCGCGGCCAGCGCCCACCCGGCGAACAGCCGGGCGAGGCTGGGGCCGAAATCGCTCATCGCCTGCTCCGTCAGCAGGAGGTGGGCGGGCGGGCCGGACAGCCACATCTCACCCATCCGGGCCAGCGTCGCCGACGGGGGAGGGAAGAACGGCTGCTCGGCGGCGCGGGTGGCGATCTCCCAGGCCACGAGCGTCACGGGCACCAGCCACAGACGGCCGACGGCTCTGATCACGTTCATCGGACGGCTCCGGCGCGTACGTCGTGCCAGCGGAACAACCTGCGTTCCACCGCGACCAGGGCGGAGTTGGACAGCACGCCGAACAGACCGGCCCACAGGGTCGCGCCGAGCATCAGGTCCATCCGGTTGCCGCCTGCGGCCTCCATGATGTAGATCCCGACGCCCTCCGCCCCTCCGGCGAGCAGCTCCGCGCTGATCACGAGGATGACGGCGGTGCCGGCGGCGACGCGGATCCCGGTCGCGATGAAGGGCGCGGCGCTGGGCAGCGCCACCCGGAGCAGCACCGACACCGGACCGAACCCGAAGCTGCGCAGGGTCTCCTTGGCGAGCGGATCGACGTCCCTCAACGCGTAGATCGTGTTGATGACGATCGGCCAGGACGCCGCGTAGACGACGACGGCCACTCTCAGGTGGAGGTTGTCGCTGAACAGGAGGATCGCGAGCGGGATCACGGCGACCGACGGAATGGGCCGGAGGAACTCGATCAGCGGCCGTACGGCGCGCTCCACGGGCGGCAGGGCCCCGAGCGCGAGTCCGGCCGGGACCGCCACCGCCACGGTCAGCAGCAGGCCGAGTCCCCACGCGACGAGCGTGGCGCGCGCGTCGGCGAGGAACTCCTGGTCGGCGAGCAGCTCCGCCGCGCCGCGCAGGATCGTGGACATGCGCGGCAGGAAGCGGTCGTCGATCAGGCCGGTCGCGCCGACGATCTCGGCCGCGGCGAGGAACCCCGCGACGCCGGCGACGCCGCGGAGGACTCGTGCGTGTTCCATAGCGGTTACGGGATGTCCGTCAGCTCGCCGGGGGCTGCAGGATCATCGACTTCACGTCGAGATCGTTCTTGATGTAGCCGTACTCCTTCATCAGGCTGGCCACGCGCTGCAGCCGGGTCTCGCTGAGGGAGGTCGGGTAGGAGCCCAGGGAGATGACGGCCGCGGTCGCGGCGTCGATCTTCGTGTACTTGGGCAGCGTCTCCTCGACGATCTTCCGGTCCTTCGCGACGATCGCCTGGGCCTTGCCGAGCGCCCGCTGGAACGCGGCGATCGCCTTGGGGTATTTGCTCGCGGTGGCCTCGGTGGTGAACCAGCCGGCGATGGGCAGACTTTCGGTCGGACCGGTCATCTCGTCGACGACGATTCTGCCGCCCGCTTTCGATACCACGGTGATGAACGGCTCGACCATCGCCGCCGCGTCGACCTGGCCGTTTTCCAGGGCGCCGGGCATGTCGGGGAACGTCTTCTCCACGAACTGGTTCGGTGTCGCGGTCACCCCGGCCACCTTCATCTGCACTTCAGCGGTCAGTTGGCTGACGCTGTTGAGGACGTTGACCGCTATGGTCTTCCCCTTGAGGTCTGCAGCAGTTTTGATCGGGGAGTCCTTTTTGACCATAATGACGAAAGCGCCGGGAGCGGCGCCGTAACTGTCCGAAACATACTTGAACTTGCCCGCGCCCTTGTCCTGGGCGAGGAATGTTCCGACGTAGGCGCCGAGCGAGATGTCGAGGCTGCCGCCCAGCAGCTTCTGGGTGGCGACGGCGCCGCCGGCGACCACCTCGGGCTGGATCTCCAGGCCCTCGGCCTTGAAGAACCCTCTCTCGATGGCCACCTGCAACGGCGCGCTGTCCGGCACGGGGATGGTGCCCACCTTCAGCGTCGTCTTCTCCAGTCCGTTGTCCGCGGGAGCGGAGGACGTCGTGTCGGAGTTACCGCAAGAGGTGAGCGCCAGGACGGCCACGACGCCGACGGCGAGAGTACGACTCAAAAGCCTCATGAAATCTCCTTGTCTGGAGTGTTGAGGTGGTCGCCCGCGGCGGGCCCGTCCCGCGCAGACGGCGACGGGCGAGAAGCGTACAGGAGCCGTATGGATTCGGTGTGTTTGAGTCACGATTGTAGTCAAATTCAGGGATAAATCACCTCTGTCATCGTTTGTAATTACGGCCGGAGGCTTGGACCGGTTCCATGAGGGGGGTCCTCGCGCATGTCCCGTCCGATATCACTTTCGCCCTGCTCGTCGCCGTCTTGTGCGCGTACATATTGGTCGGGGCGAAAAGCTGGACCGCTCCAAAATGCCATGCTCTTTGTCTATCTCGACGCCTTATGCTCAAATTGCCCGGTGATGTGCGGGCTCTCGCATTAGAGCGACCCCGGAGCCTTATCCCTGAGATCAGCGCGAGAGGTTGCGCCAGTGAGGACAGCAACGATCGAGAGCGGTCGCCGCGCCGAGCCCGAACCGGTCCCCGAGCCCGCCGCCGGCGCGTCCTCCGTGGACGGCGGGCCCCCCGCCGATCCCGCGGTCGGCAACTCGATGCAGCTGAAGAACTGGCGGGTGCGGACCCGGCTCGTCGCGCTGATCGTGCTGCCCACCGTCGTCGCGGTCCTGCTCGGCGGCCTGCGGGTGACGAGTTCGATAGCCAGCGCCGCCGAGTACCAGCGGGTGCGCGACGCCGTCGAGCTCGTCGGCAGCATCGGCATGCTTCTCCACGAGATCCAGCTGGAGCGGGACCTGGCGATCGAGTACGTCGCGGGCGGCCGTCGTGACGGCGACCTGCTCACCCTCGTGAAGAACCAGCACGAGGCCGTGGACGCCGCCGCGCAGAAGGTGAGCGCGCGGGCCGAGACGAGCGGGGACGCGCTGGGCGGGCTCGGCCGGGAAGACCTGTCGCGTGCCCTGGCCCGGCTGGCCGACCTGACCGCGTTCCGGAAGATCGTGCTCGACACGCAGCTCCCGCCGCTGCGCGGCATCGAGAAGTACCGGCTCGTCACCGACGACCTGATGAAGCTGTACGACGCGGCGGGCCAGGGAGTGCCGGACGAGGGCCTGTACGCGAGCATCAAGGCGCTCGGGGCGCTCGCTCGGGCCAAGGAGGCGGTGTCGGAGCAGCGCGCGCTGCTCGCGGCGGGACTGGTCCGGCAGCGGCTCGACCAGGCGGAGCTCGACGCCTTCACCGGCGCGGCGGCCAGGGAGCAGAGCGAGCTGGCGGCGTTCACCGCCGTGGCCACCACCGACGAGCGGCAGCTCTACAACGACACCGTCACCGACCAGAAGGTGGACCGGGCGCGGTTCTTCGTCGACCGGGTGCTCTACCTCGTGAGATCCGGGCAGCCCATCCGCAACCTCAGCGGCAGGGGGACCGACGCCGACCTCTGGTTCGACGCGATCAGCGAGCAGGCCAACCTCATGCGCGACGTGACCGACGGACTGACCAAGTCCATCGTCAGCCGGAGCGCCGCCCTGCAGAGCTCCGACCGGAACGTCGCAGTGCTCAGCATCAGCATGGTCGTCGTCGTCCTGCTGCTGGTCCTGCTCATCACCGCCGTCATGGCGCGCTCTCTCGTACGGCCGCTGCGGCGGCTGCGCAGCGAGGCGCTGGAGGTCGCCGGGCACCGCCTGCCCACTCTGGTGCAGCGGCTGCGCGACTCCGAGGGCGGCGCGACGGGACAGGCCGAGGTGCAGCCGATCGGCGTGGTCTCCGCCGACGAGATCGGCGAGGTCGCGCGGGCCTTCGACGAGGTCCACCGCGAGGCCATCCGGCTGGCGGGCGACGAGGCCCGGCTGCGCAGCAACGTCAACGCGATGTTCGTGAACCTGTCGCGGCGCACCCAGACGCTGGTGGAACGCCAGATCACCCTGATCGACGGCCTGGAGCAGGGCGAGCAGGACGAGCAGCGGCTCGGCGACCTGTTCAAGCTCGACCACCTGGCGACCCGCATGCGCCGCAACAGTGAGAACCTCCTGGTCCTCGCCGGGCAGGAGTCCGCACGCCGCTGGAGCCGGCCCGTCGAGATCACCGACGTCATCCGGGCCTCGCTGTCGGAGGTCGAGGGATACGAGCGGGTGGTGCTCAACTTCCCGGGCGACGTGTCGATCGTCGGCCAGGCCGTCAACGACGTCATCCACCTGCTCGCCGAGCTGGTGGAGAACGCGCTGTCGTTCTCCCCGCGGGACACGAAAGTGGTGGTCTCGGGCAACCGGATCGACGGCGGCGGCGTGATGGTCTCCATCACCGACTCCGGCATCGGCATGACCCCCGAGGAGATCGGCCAGGCGAACTGGAGGCTGGCGAACCCGCCGGTGGTGGACGTGTCGGTGTCGCGGCGGATGGGCCTGTTCGTGGTCGGCCGTCTCGCCCTGCGCAACGGCATCAGGGTCCAGCTCAGGCCGCACGACGGAGGCGGGCTCACCGCCATGGTCCTGCTGCCGGAGTCGATCATCAGCCATCCGGCGTACCAGCCGGAGGCCTATCAGGGTGCGTTCGCCCCCGCCTGGAGCCCGCGGCAGGCCGTGGAGGGGACGGCGCAGCAGGGCATCGGGGGCTGGGGTCGTCAGCACGGGCCGGGCTCCGGGGTCGCCGCGCCGGCTCTCCACGATCCGCTCACCCGGATACGCGGCCGGTCGTCCGGCGTGGACGAAGCGGTGACCGGGCCTCTGCCCGCGGTGACCGGACCCGTCCCGGCGAGGCCCGGCGCGATGCCGGCGACGACAGGACCGGTCTCGATCTCCGGTCCGATACACGGCGCTCCCGTCGGCGCTCCCGTCCAGCCGGGCGGCGTGCGTCCGAGCGGGGCGGAGACCGGGCCGCCGGCGGCCGAGGAATACCTGCCGATCTTCGCCTCCGTCGAGTCCGCCTGGTTCCGCCGCGAGCCCGCCGGCGACACCGGATCGGGCTGGCAGGACACTTCGGCGGTCGACGCCGGCTGGCAGGCCGCGGCCGCCGTCGCCGAGAAGCCGGCGTCGGACGGCACGACCATCTCCGGCCTGCCCAAGCGGGTGCCGAAGGCCAACCTGGTGCCCGGTTCCGCGGAACCGCCCGCGGCGCCCGCGTCCCCGCAGCAGCCGCTCCTGTCGCCCGACCGGGCCCGCAGCCGGCTGGCGAGCTTCCAGCAGGGCGTACGGCAGGGCCGGGCGGTGGCCCGGGGCGAACTGAGCGAGGACGAGGGCTATCCGACGGCGAAAGGGGACGGCGCATGAGGGAGTTGAGCCAGGGGGCGCGCGGCCTGAACTGGCTGATCAGTGATTTCGCGAATTCGGTTCCCGGCGTGGCGCACACCGTGGTGGTGTCGGCGGACGGGTTGCCTCTGGCGTTCTCGCAGGGGTTTCCGAAGGACCGGGCGGATCAGCTGGCGGCGGTGGCGGCCGGGTTGATCAGTCTGACGCAGGGTGCCTCGCGGGTGTTCGAGGGTGGCCCGGTGACGCAGACGGTGGTGGAGATGCAGCGGGGGTTGTTGCTGATCATGTCGATCAGTGACGGGTCCTGTCTGGCGGTGCTGGCGGCGGCGGATTCGGATCTGGGTCTGGTGGCCTATCAGATGACGTTGCTGGTGGAACGCGCGGGTCAGGTGCTGACTCCCGCGGTCCGCGCCGAACTCCAATCCGTGTCCTACCCCCGGAGGTGACGCGATGGATCCATGGGGTCAGGACCCCGGTGCGGACCCGTGGGGACGGCAGCCGGGCGCTCCGATCCCCGAGGAGCCCGCCTCTCCGGTCCGCCCGTTCACCGTGACCGGCGGGCGTACGACGCCCCGCATGCAGCTCGCGCTGGAGGCGCTGGTCTCCTCCGCCACGACCACGCACTACGACCTGTCCACGAGGCCGCCGGAGCATCGGGCCATCGCCTCCCTGTGCCGTCAGGTGCGGTCGGTGGCGGAGGTGTCGGCGTTGCTGCGGATTCCGCTGGGTGTGGTTCGTGTGGTGATCGCGGACATGGCGGCGGAGGGGCTGGTGCATGTGCATCAGCCGCAGTTGGAGGCCGGTAAGCCGGATCTGAACTTGCTGGAAAGGGTGCTCAGTGGACTTCGCAGGCTCTAGCCGGGGGTTGACCTCGACGAAGATCGTCGTTGCGGGGGGCTTCGGTGTGGGGAAGACGACCTTCGTGGGGGCGGTTTCGGAGATCGTGCCGTTGACGACCGAGGCGGTGATGACGGACGCGTCGGCGGGAGTGGACGATGTGGGGTTGGTGCCGCACAAGACCACGACGACGGTGGCGATGGATTTCGGGCGGGTGTCGCTGGACCGGGATCTGATTTTGTATCTGTTCGGTACGCCGGGTCAGCATCGGTTCTGGTTCATGTGGGATGACCTGGTGCGGGGGGCGATCGGTGCGGTGGTGCTGGTCGACACCCGGCGGCTGGCCGACAGCTTCCCCGCGGTCGACTACTTCGAGGAGGCCCGCCTGCCCTTCGTCGTCGGCGTCAACGGCTTCAACGGGGAGTACACCCACAGCGAGGACGAGCTCCGCGACGCCCTCACGCTGTCGCCACGCGTCCCGATCGTCCGCACCGACGCCCGGGACCGGGAATCGGTCAAGAGCACCCTGATCACGCTCGTCGAGCACGCGCTGTCGTCCCATGTGGGCGCGATCCGGTGAGGGGACGGCCCGGTTCCTCCGGGATCTCACCACCGCGGCGCGGGCGTGAAAGCCGCGCGGGCGGATAGTCTGGGGAGACTGACTGTCCACCGACCCGTCCACTCGCTTCGAGGCTGGCCAAACACGTGTTCGAGACGCTTTCCGACCGGCTGACTTCGGTCTTCTCCTCCCTTCGGTCCAAAGGCAGGCTTTCCGACGCCGACATCGACGCGACCTGCCGCGAGATCCGCATCGCGCTGCTCGAGGCGGACGTAGCGCTGCCGGTCGTGAAGGACTTCGTGTCCCGGGTCAAGGAGCGGGCCCGCGGCGCCGAGGTCTCCCAGGCGCTGAACCCCGCGCAGCAGGTCGTGAAGATCGTCAACGACGAGCTCATCGAGGTGCTGGGCGGCGAGACGCGGCGGCTGCGCTACGCCAAGACCCCGCCGACCGTCATCATGCTGGCCGGTCTTCAGGGTTCGGGTAAGACGACCCTGGCCGGCAAGCTCGCCAGGTGGCTGCGCGACCAGGGGCACGCCCCGCTGCTCGTGGCCTGCGACCTGCAGCGGCCCAACGCGGTGCAGCAGCTCGCCGTCATGGCCGAGCGGGCCGGGGTGGCGGTGTACGCCCCCGAGCCGGGCAACGGCGTGGGCGACCCCGTCGCGGTGGCCCGGCAGTCCGTGGACCACGCGCGCCGCCAGCAGCACGACGTGGTCATCGTCGACACCGCCGGCCGCCTCGGCATCGACCAGGAGCTGATGAAGCAGGCCGCCGACATCCGCGACGCGGTCACCCCCGACGAGGTCCTGTTCGTCCTCGACGCCATGATCGGCCAGGACGCGGTCAGCACGGCCCGCGCGTTCATGGACGGCGTCGGCTTCGACGGCGTGGTGCTGACCAAGCTCGACGGCGACGCCCGCGGTGGCGCCGCCCTGTCGGTGCGGCACGTCACCGGCCGGCCCATCATGTTCGCCAGCACCGGCGAGAAGCTCGAGGACTTCGACGCCTTCCACCCCGACCGCATGGCGGGCCGGATCCTCGACATGGGTGACATCCTCACCCTGATCGAGCAGGCGCAGAAGACGTTCGACGAGCAGGAGGCCGCCAAGATGGCGGGCAAGCTCGTCTCCGGTGACGGCTTCACGCTGGAGGACTTCCTCGAGCAGATGATGATGGTCCGCCGGATGGGGCCCATCAAGAACCTGCTCGGGATGATGCCGGGCATGGGGCAGATGCGCGACCAGCTCAACCAGGTCGACGACCGCGACCTGGACCGCATCGCGGCGATCATCCGCTCGATGACCCCCGGCGAGCGCCAGGACCCGAAGATCATCAACGGCTCGCGGCGGGCGCGCATCGCCAAGGGATCGGGCGTCACGGTCACCGAGGTGAACAACCTGGTGGTCCGCTTCTTCGAGGCGCAGAAGATGATGAAGCGGGTGACCCAGGGCATGGGCATCCCGGGCATGCCCGGCGGGCGCAAGCAGAAGGCGCAGAAGCCCAAGAAGGGCCGTCGCGTCAGCGGCGACCCGCGCAAGGCCGCGCTCGGCAAGGCCGGCGCGAACGCGTCGTCGCAGGACGCCCCGAAGCTGCCCAAGGGCATGCTCGGCAACCTCGGCGGCGGCCAGCTGCCCCCCGGCCTGGAGCTGCCGCCCGGCTTCGACCCGTCGAAGCTGAAGCTGCCCGGCCAGAACTGACGGACCACGGCAGCCGGACCCGCCCGCCGTTCCCGGCCGGCGGGTCCCGCGTCACCGCCGGCCCGCGCGGTGCCTGCGTCAGGGCACGCGCAGGGCCGTCGGCAGGCCCGCGCAGGGCCGTCGGGGGCCGGTGCGGTGCCTGTCGAAGGCTCGCGAAGTGCCCTCAGAGGCTCGCGCGGTGCCCCTCAGAGGCTGGCGCGGTGCGTCAGAGGCTCGCGCCCGGGGCCATCGGCCTGGCGTCGATCCTGCCGTCGTCGCACACCGTCGCGCTGAACGGGACCTCAAGGTGCGCCACCTCGTCCGGCGGGATGATCATCAACCGGGCCGAGGCGGGGCAGCGGGTCTCGTGCCCGCTCGGCACCACCGTCCAGTGGAGCCGGGCATGCGCGCTGGCCCCGGGGCGCAGCGTGACCCGATGCGGGGTGACGCTCTCGCGGCGGGTGCGCGTCCGCAGCACGTCGCCCCGGCCGTCGATGAGGACGAGCCCGACGAAGCCGTACACCCAGCAGGTCTTCGCCGAGGTGTTGGTCAGCACCAGCGGCGCGTAGCGGTTGCCCGCCGCCGGGTCCTGCCGTCCCACCCTGGCCCGCAAGCCGGTCGTACGGCACCGCGCCGGGGCGGCACCCGCGGTGCGTGCGGCTGCGCCGTACCGGACCGACGCCGCGCCCGCCGGGGTGGCCCGTCCCGCGTCCGCGGCGGTGTCCGGTGTGGCCGCTGTGGCGTGCCGTGTCGTCTGTGGTGTCGTGTGCGGTGCCGTCTGTGCTGCCGGTCGCGGGGGCGTCTGTGTGACGGGGTGCGCGGCGGCCGCGGAGGGCGCGGCGTTCGTCGCGCAGCCGGTGGCCAGCAGGGCGAGGGCCGCCGCCCCCGCCGCCAGGGTCCTGCTCGTGGTGACTCGCATGTCCGGTTGGACGGCTCACCAGCGCGATCAGTTCGCATGCCCGTTCCGGAGACATGGGCACATCCGTGCCGAAATCAGGGCGGCGGTGGAACCGTCCTTGGCGGAGCATGGGGAATCATCTGGCAGAATGTCAGGCTGGAACATCGTGACCAGGCGGGTGCCCTCTCACCCCCGCCGGTCGCGCCTGTCCCTCGGGCGGGCTCCCGTCGTGCCCCACTCGATGAGACACCGCTCACCCACGCTCTAATGCAGGAGAGACCACACCCGTGGCAGTCAAGATCAAGCTCAAGCGGCTCGGAATGATCCGCAACCCGCAGTACCGCATCGTCGTCGCCGACGCCCGGAACAAGCGGGACGGCCGTGCCATCGAGGAGATCGGCCTGTACCACCCGAAGGAGAACCCCTCGCGCATCGAGGTGAACTCCGAGCGGGTGCAGTACTGGCTGGGCGTCGGCGCGCAGCCGACCGACCCGGTTCTGAAGATCTTCAAGCTGACCGGCGACTGGCAGAAGTTCAAGGGCGAGCCCGCCCCCGCCACGCCGCTCCAGGTCGCCGAGCCCAAGCCCGACCGGCACGCCGCGTACGAGGCCGCCGCCAAGGAGTCGCTCTCGGGTGACACCGGCGCCGCCGCGACCACGCCGAAGAAGGCCAAGAAGACCGTGAAGGCCGAAGAGACCGCCGAGGCCCCGGCCGCGGAGGAGAAGCCGGAAGGCGAGGCCTGAGGTGCTCGAGGAGGCCCTCGAGCACCTGGTCAAGGGCATCGTCGAGCATCCGGACGACGTCCGGGTCCGCGCGCGGCGCATCCGCACCGGGCGCGTTCTCGAGGTCCGGGTTCATCCCGACGACCTCGGCAAGGTCATCGGCCGTGGCGGCCGTACGGCCAAGGCGTTGCGCACCGTCGTCAACGCGTTGTCGAACGGCAAGTACGTGCGGATCGACCTGGTCGACCTGGAAGAGGCGCGCTGAGCCGAACTGACGCGTCCGGGGGACCCCGCACAGGGGTCCCCCGGCGTGTTTTCCGGCTCAGGATCGGTCTCATCCGGGCGGTTCGCGGTGACAGGCGGTTCGGACGGTGGCGTCCGAACCGTCGCGGAGAAGTCGCGTAGAAGTCGCGATAAAGCGGTAGCGGAGGTAGGCGACAAGTGCAGCTAGTCGTGGGCAGGATCGGCCGCCCGCACGGCGTGCGGGGCGAGGTCACGGTCGAGGTGCGCACCGACGAGCCGGATCTGCGCTTCGCCCCCGGGGCGACGCTGGCCACCGACCCGGTCTCGGCCGGGCCGCTGACCGTGGAGCGGGCCCGGTGGCACAAGGGGATCCTGCTGCTGACCCTGGCCGGTGTGGAGGGCAGGGACGCCGCGGAGGCGCTGCGCGGCACGCTGCTCGTCGTGGACTCCGCGGACCTGCCGCCGATCGAGGACCCCGACGAGTTCCACGACCACGAACTGATCGGCCTCACGGTGGTCACCACCGAGGGGGAGCGGGTCGGGGAGGTCAGCGACGTCCTCCACCACGGACAGGACCTGCTCGTGGTGGCCCGTCCGTCCCGTGACGAGGCGTACGTCCCGTTCGTCAAGGCGCTCGTGCCCGAGGTCGACCTCGACAAGGGAATCCTCGTCGTCGACGCACCGCCCGGCCTGCTCGACGCCGCAGAGGCGGAGTAGGGGCCGCACATGCGCGTCGACATCGTCTCGATCTTCCCGGAGTACTTCGCTCCGCTCGACGTGTCCCTCATGGGCAAGGCCCGGGAGCGCGGCATCCTCGACATCCACCTCCACCAGCTTCGGGACTGGACGCGGGACGTCCACAAGACCGTGGACGACACGCCGTACGGCGGGGGCCCCGGCATGGTGATGAAGCCGGAGGTCTGGGGTGAGGCCCTCGACGCTGTGATCGAGAACGGGCGAGCCGCCTCCGGGGAGGACGCGCTGCCCCGGTTGATCGTGCCCACGCCGAGCGGCCGGCCGTTCACGCAGGAAGTGGCGTTGGAGTACGCCGAAGAGCCGTGGCTGCTGTTCGCCCCGGCCCGCTACGAGGGCATCGACTCCCGCGTCGTCGCCGAGTACGGCGAGCGTCTGCGCGCCGACGAGGTGAGCATCGGCGACTACGTGTTAGCCGGGGGAGAGGCGGCCGTGCTGGTGATGGTCGAGGCCGTGGGGAGGCTGCTGCCGGGGGTCCTCGGCAACGCGCGCTCCGTCGCCGACGACTCCTTCGCGCCCGGTGCCATGGCCAACCTGCTGGAAGGCCCCGTCTACACCAAGCCCCCCGTCTGGCGGGGGCACGAGGTGCCGGAGATCCTGCTGTCGGGCCATCACGGCAGGATCGCCCGCTGGCGGCGCGACGAGGCCCTGCGGCGCACGCTGGCCAGGAGGCCGGAACTGGCCGCCCGGCTCGACCGGGACGGCCTCGACAAGCACGACCGGCGCGTCATCGAGGAGTTCGAGGAGCGCCCTGAGGAGCGCCGTGGGAAGTGCGGCGAAGAGCGCCCTGAGGAACGTCGTGAGGAGCGCCTTGAAGGGCGCCTTGAGGGGTGCCGTTCCGCCGCCGAATCCGGCACTGCGTTTCGCGCAGGGCCGGAAGGTATGGCAGACTGAATCGCTGCTGCCTACTTCGGCATGGCCGGGTGCGTCCCGGTCTGGACGCGGCAGACAAGACGTATCAAGCCAAGCACGCGTGTCCCCCTCGTCGCCGAGCCTCCGGCCCGGCCGGGTGGACCTCCGTGTGCCCATGTCAATGAGGAACCGACGCCATGCACACGCAGATCCAGGAGATCGAGAAGGCTGCCCTTCGCAGCGACGTACCGGCTTTCCGCCCGGGTGACACGCTGGAGGTCCACGTCCGCGTCGTCGAGGGCAACCGGTCCCGCATCCAGGTGTTCAAGGGCTTCGTCCTGCGCCGCCAGGGCGGTGGCATCCGTGAGACGTTCACGGTCCGCAAGGTCAGCTACGGCGTCGGCGTCGAGCGCACCTTCCCGGTTCACAGCCCCGTGATCGAGAAGATCAACGTGCTCACCCGCGGCGACGTCCGCCGGGCCAAGCTGTACTACATGCGTGACCTGCGCGGGAAGGCCGCGCGCATCCGCGAGAAGCGCGAGGCGCAGCCGGCCGGCAAGTAAGGCTTTGAAGATCGTGGTCCGTGCCCCAGGCGCGGGCCACTTTCTTTTTGCCGGTGATGCGGTGTCCCCGACGCTCGCCGTCGTGGACATCATCTAGGCTCAGCAGCGATGGCTAGCGAGGGACAGGGGCCGGGCACGCGCCGCCCCGCCGAGGACGGGGTGGACGTGGTCGCAGAAGACGTCAAGCAGAACGCCGAGGACGGGAAGAAAAAAGGCTCGTTCTGGCGGGAGTTGCCCGTTCTGATCGTGGTCGCCCTCGCCCTGGCCCTGCTGATCAAGTCTTTTGTGGTCCAGGCGTTCTACATCCCGTCCGAGTCGATGGAGAACACGCTCCTCATCAACGACCGCGTGCTGGTGAACAAGCTGGTCTACCACGTACGCGACATCGAGCGCGGTGACATCGTCGTGTTCTCCGGGGTGGACTCCTGGGACCCCGAGGTGAAGCTCGAGGAGCCGTCCAACCCCATCGCGGCGGGGCTGCGCTGGCTCGGCAACGCGTTCGGGGTCGTGCCGGGGGAGAAGGACTACATCAAGCGCGTCATCGGCGTGCCGGGCGACAAGGTCAAGTGCTGCGACAAGCAGGGCCGGGTCACAGTGAACGGCGTGCCGCTGGAGGAGAAGTCGTACCTGTATCCCGGTGACGAGCCGTCCGGGCGCGAGTTCGAGGTCACCGTCCCGCCGGACCGTCTGTGGGTGATGGGCGACCACCGCTCGGTCTCCTGGGACTCCCGCCTGCACATGGGTGACCCGGGTGGCGGCACCATCCCCGCCGACAAGGTGATCGGCCGTGCCTTCGTCATCGTCTGGCCGTTCGACCGGGCCAAGATCCTGCCGATTCCGGAGACGTTCGCGCAGCCGGCGCTCCAGGCGGCCCTCGGGGCCGCGCCGTTCGTCGCGGGCCTCGCGGGGGCCGTGCCGCTGGTGGCCCTGCGCAGGCGGCTGGCGAGGCGGACGTGACAGAGCCGGAGGAGACAGCCGTGGGAGACGCCGACGAGAGTCGCTTAGGAACCGCAGGGCCGGCCGGGGCGGCGGACCGTGTTCCGGAGGCGGCGGCGGTGCGGGCCGGGGGAGAAGACGAGCGGACCACCGGCGACGAGAAGGGCCGGCCCGCGAAGAAGAAGGGCTCCGGCCTTCTGGAGACCCTCCTGTACGTGCTCGGCGGGGTCGTCGTCGCCCTGCTGGTCCACGCTTTCCTGCTGCAGTCGTTCTACATCCCGTCGGAGTCGATGCAGAACACGCTCCTGGTGGACGACTACGTGGTGGTCAACAAGCTGGCGTACAAGCTCGGCCCCGTGGAGCGCGGCGACATCGTGGTCTTCAAGGGCTGGGACGGCGAGGACACGATCAAACGGGTGATCGGCGTCGGTGGCGACCACGTGAAGTGCTGCGACGCCAAGCGCCGCATCACGGTGAACGGGACGCCGCTGGACGAGGAGAACAAGTACCTCTACCCGGGGGTCTATCCCTCCGGCCGCGAGTTCGACGTCAAGGTCCCCAAGGGGCGGTTGTGGCTGATGGGCGACCACCGGAACAACTCGGCGGACTCGCGCTCCAACATGGAGGACGGGCATCAGGGCACGGTCTCCGAGGACGACGTGATCGGACGGGCGTTCCTGCGCTACTGGCCGCTGAACCGGATCTCGTTCCTGTCCCGGCCCGAGACTTTCTCCGCCGTACGCTGATCTCACCTGCGGCTTTGCCGCTGATGACGGTTCCGGCCGTATCGCCGGTCCTGAATGGGGCGTAATCTGCTAGTCGTCATGACAGCTGTCTATCGCCCGCGCCCGAGTGTCGTACGACGGGACTCCGGACTTTACGGCTACGAGCGGGCCCTGGCCCGGCGGGGGTTCACGCCGGTCGCCGGGGTGGACGAGGCCGGGCGTGGCGCCTGCGCCGGGCCCCTGGTAGTAGCCGCGGTGGTGCTGGGGCGGGAGATCGACGGACTGACCGATTCCAAGCTCCTGACCGAGGCCGTCCGTGAACGCCTCTACGAGCGGATCACGGCGACCGCCCGGGCCGTGAACGTGGTCGTGATCCCTCCCGAGGAGATCGACGCGCGCGGCCTGCACAAGTGCAACGTCGCGGGGATGCGGCGGGCCGTCGCCGGGCTGGGTCTCGTACCCGGTTACGTCCTCGTGGACGGTTTCCCGGTGGCGGGGCTGCCCGCGCCGTCGCTGGCGGTGTGGAAGGGCGACCAGGTCGCCGCGTGTGTGGCGGCGGCCTCGATCGTGGCGAAGGTGACGAGGGACCGGCTGATGCACGGCCTCGACGAGATCTATCCGCAGTACGGCTTCGCCCTGCACAAGGGGTACGTGACTCCCGGCCACCGGCGGGCCCTGGCCCGGCATGGCCCGAGCCCCCACCATCGGTTCTCGTTCGTGACGGTGGCCAGGGTGACTCGTGGGACACGGATCCCGGCCGAGGGCCTGTGGACGGGGCAGGATGAGGACATGCGCGAGAATGAGGTCGGGGCCGGTGTCGTCTGAACGGGGCCGGTGCCTGCGGGGGATCTCGACGGGGCGTGGAAGAGGAGGACCGGGATGAGCGCGGAAGATCTCGAAAAGTACGAGACCGAGATGGAGCTGCAGCTCTACCGGGAGTACCGCGACGTGGTCGGCCTGTTCACCTACGTGGTCGAGACCGAGCGGCGCTTCTATCTCACCAACTCCGTCGATCTCGACGTGCGCACCGCCGAGAACGGTGACGTCTTCTTCGATGTGAAGATGCAGGACGCCTGGGTCTGGGACATGTACCGCCCTGCCCGTTTCGTGAAGAACGTTCGGGTTGTGACCTTCAAGGACGTCAACATCGAGGAACTGGCCAAGCCCGACCTCGAGATGCCCAAGGAGGGCTTCTCGAGCTGACCATGCCCGGAGCCTGTCCCCAGAACGGCGTTCGGCCGCTCTGCGCAGGCCTGCGGGGCGTCATCGTCGTGGCATGCGTCTCGTCGCGTACGTGCTCGTGCTGTCCATGCTGACCGTGGCCCTCACGCGTCCCCGCGATGCCGCCCTCGTGCCGGTCGCCGCCCCGGTCCTCATGGGGCCTCACGCGGCCGTCGGGACGGCGAGGGCGCGCGGGACCGAGGAGGCCGCGGCGCCCCGGCCTCGTGGCGTCACGCAGCCGGTCATGCCGGACCTGCAGGGCGCACGGGCCCTGCAGGTCACGCCCGGCGCGCCGGGCAGGACGGGGCAGCGTGACGCGTCCGGGTGGCGGTGGCCGCTTTCCGGGCCCGCACGTCCGATCAGGCGCTTCGATCCGCCCGCGCAGCGGTGGCTGGCCGGTCACCGGGGCGTGGACCTGGCCGCACGGCCCGGGGAGAAGGTGATGGCCGCAGGAGCGGGAACCGTCGGCCTGGCCGAGCGGATCGCCGGCCGAGGAGTCGTGACGATCTTCCATCCCGGTGGCCTGCGCACCACCTACCTGCCGGTCCGCGCCCTGGTCCGGCCCGGTGACGTCGTCGCGGCCGGTCAGGTCATCGGCACCGTCGAGGAGGACGGCGCCGCGCACTGCGCCGCCTCCTGCCTGCATTGGGGACTTCTGCGCGGGCGCCTCTACCTGGACCCGCTCCTGCTGTTCGGCCGGGGGCAGGTCCGCCTCCTGCCCCGATGGTCCGCCAGCGGAGCCCGTCCGAGTCCATGGTGAGCCGGTTCGGCCTCCCGGGCGGCCGGACGCGCCCCGGCGGTGTTCCGGCGGTGTTCCGGCGTTCGCTTCGGCCGGTCGCGGGCACGGGTGCCTCCGGCCGCGGCGGGCCTGGTTCGCCTGGCGTGCGCACTGGAGCACCGGTGGGGCGTGGCGCCGGGGGAAGCCCGGCCCCTGGTGACGGTTCGAGCTGACGGGCGAAAGGATTCCGGCAGCCGCAGGAGGTTCCCGGCGGGCTGACGGACGACACGCGTCCGCGATGGTCAGGCGCGGGGATGGGCCTGGCGGTAGGCGGCCCGCAGCCGCTCGATCGACACATGCGTGTAGATCTGTGTGGTGGCCAGGGACGCGTGCCCGAGCATCTCCTGCACGGATCGTAGGTCCGCCCCGCCTTCGAGCAGGTGCGTGGCGGCGGTGTGGCGCAGCCCGTGCGGGCCCATGTCGGGTGCCCCCTCGACCTGCGCCAGACGGGCGTGCACGACGCGCCTGACGGTCCCCTGGTCGATCCGGCCTCCCCGTACGCCGAGGAAGAGCGCGGGGCCGCTCCCTTCGCGCACCCACAGGGGTCTGCCCCGGACGCACCAGGCGTCCAAGGCGTGCAGCGCGGGCAGCCCGAAGGGCACCGTCCGCTCCTTGCGTCCCTTGCCCAGCACGCGCACTGTACGGCGGTCCCGGTCCACGTCGTCGACGTCGAGGCCGCACAGCTCGCTCACCCGTATGCCGGTCGCGTACAGCAGCTCCAGCATCGCCCGATCGCGCAGGTCCCTGGGGTCGCCAGGTCCCTGCGTGCTGAGGACGGCCTCGGCCTCCGTCTGGTCCAGCACCTTCGGCAGCCGGCGTTCGGCCTTCGCCGTGCCGAGGAGCAACCCGGGGTCACTCGCCAGCCACCCCCGCCGGTGGCAGAAGGCGGTGAAGACGCGGACACAGGCGGAACGGCGGGCGAGCGTCGCCCTCGATCGTCCGGCCTGGTGCTGGTCTCCCAGCCAGTCGCGCAGGACGGCCACGTCGAGACCGGACATGTTCTCGTGCCCGGCGGCCCTCATGTGGGCGATCAGCGAGGAGATGTCTCCCAGGTACGCCCTGGTCGTGTGCGGCGACAGGTCGCGTTCGAGACGTAGATGCCGCTCGAACCGCTCCAGGACGGCGTCGAACTCCCCGAGCCCCTGCCCTTCGCCCGCTGCCACGGCGCGTCCTTCCCCTCGTTTCCCGCTCGATGGGCACGGTCGCCGCCGCCCGCCGGCGCCTCGTAACCCGGTGCCGCGGCGAGGGACCGGCCGGGTCCCATCTCTTGTGGTCCTATTGCCCACGAGCGGCATCCGATGCGCATGAGCGTCTCGTTCCCGCACGCCGTGGGGAAGGAACACGGCCACGACCCGCATGCTATACACGGGCCTCGTTCCCGGGCGGGCCGCTGCGCGCGGTGTCGCCGGTTCATTCGCGTGCTTCGGGCCGCAGCCGCCACCCCCGGTCCACGTTCTCGACGAACCCCGCGGCGGCCAGGGCGCCGAGGCAGGCGAGCGCGGTTCCGATGTCCACACCGGCGGCGACGGCGATCGCGGCGGGACCCGTGGCACGCCGTGCGGGAATCGCTTCGAGCACACGCCTGGTCTCGTCGTTCAGTCCGTCACGAGGCCGCACGGGTCCGCGTCGCTCCGGTGCGAGGTCGTCACCGATGAAGCCGACGAGTTCGACGATCTCCTCGGGCGCTGTGACGCAGACGGCCTTGCCCTGACGGATCAGGACGTGGCAACCCGCGGAGACGTCGGTGGTGATGGGGCCGGGAACGGCCATCAGATGCCGGTTCAGGCCCCAGGCGTGAGTGGCCGTGTTGAGCGCACCGCTGCGCGCGGCCGCCTGGACGACAACGGTTCCCCGCGACAGGGCCGCGATGACCCGGTTGCGGATGAGGAACCGCAGCCGGGTGGGGTGAGCGCCCGGCGGCCACTCGCTGATCACCACGCCCTGCTCGCGCACGGCACGGAACAGGTCTTCGTGGGCGCTGGGATAACACACGTCCGTCCCGCAGGCGAGCACGACGACCGTGGGGGTCCCGGAGGCCAGTGCGCCCCGGTGGGCGGCGCCGTCGATCCCGTAGGCACCTCCGCTGACCACGGTCCACCCACGTCCGCCGAGGCTCATGGCGAACTCGGCCGCCACGGTCGTGCCGTACGCGGTCGCGGCCCTGGCTCCGACGACGGACACCGAGCGCAGGCAGGAGAACCGCAGGTTCGCCCGTCCGTCCACCCACAGGCCGAACGGCCGGGCGTCCCCGAGGTCGTCGAGCTGAGTCGGCCATTCGGAGTCACCCGGGACGACGAGCCGCGCTCCTCGCTGCCTGCCTTGTGCCAGGTCGGCCGCGGGGTCCGAGTAGCGGGCCGCCCAGGCGGCCGCATGCCGGCCGAGATCGAGAGGGCGCGGGGAAGCGTCGGCGCGGTCCCTCTCGTCGCGCGCGAAGCCGGGATCCAGTACGCCGCGTCTCGCCTGCCGCATTGCGCCCACCGGACCGTAGCGGGCGATCAAGCGGCCCATCACCGCGTCGCCCGCCTCGGCCATGCGCATGATCGCCACCCGGGCCAGCCGCTCCGCCCTGTCCGGCCCGCCCGCGTCGTCCCCGGCCGAGCCATCCATGTTCCCGGCCAGGTCGTCGTTCTCAACCGCGTCCGTCGTGTTCCCGGCTGGGCCATCGACGTTCCCGGCCGTGCCGGGCGTGCCCGCCGCCCGGGCGAGGGCGTCGACGGCCGGCCCGTCGTCGGCGGCGCGGAATTCGGTCGCTTCCATCAGTCCACTCCGAGCCATAGTGCGAGGGCCGCCGAAGTCTCGGTCTGGCCCGGACGGTCTTTCCCGGCGAGATCCGCGAGCGTCCAGGAGACGCGGAGCACGCGGTCCAGGCCACGTGCGCTGAGCGTGCCAACGTCGAGGCCCCGGTGCAGCGGGGCCATCGCGGTGTCGGGCAGGCGGAGGTCGCGGTGCAACGCGGACGAGGAGACCTCGGCGTTGGTGCGCCAGGGGGTGCCGGACAATCGCCTGGCGGCCCGTTCGCGCGCCAGTCTCACCCGCTCGGCCACGGTCGCGCTGGTCTCCACGAAGTGCCGGTCCGCGAGCAACTCGGCACGGGTGGCTCGGCCGATCTTCATCTTCACGTCGACGCGGTCCAGCAGCGGACCCGAGAGCCGGTCGAGATAGCGGCGCCGCCCCGCGGGGGTGCACCTGCAGGGGTGTCCAACCGTTCCCTGCAGGCCACACGGACACGGATTGGCCGCCAGGACCAGCGTGAACCGGGCGGGGAACGTGACCGCGCCGACAGCCCGTGCGATCGTCACCGTTCCGGACTCGAGAGGCTGCCGCAGGGAGTCGAGCACGGTGGTCGCGAACTCCGGGGCCTCGTCGAGGAAGAGCACGCCCCGGTGCGCGAGCGACACCGCTCCGGGCCGCACGACGCCTCCGCTTCCACCGCCGACGACGGCCGCCATCGTCGCGCTGTGGTGCGGGGCCATGAAGGGGGGCCGGGTGAGCAGTGGGCGCCCCGCCGGAAGCGTTCCGGCCACCGAGTGAATGGCGGACACCTCAAGCGCCTTCTCCTGGTCGAGCGGCGGAAGGAGGGTGGGCAGGCGCTCGGCGAGCATGGTCTTGCCGCTCCCCGGTGGGCCCAGCATCCACAGGTTGTGCCCGCCGGCCGCGCACACCTCCAGCGCCTTACGGCCCATCGGCTGCCCGGCCACATCGCACAGGTCCGGCCACGGCGGGCCCCCGGCGTGCGCGATGTGCTCGGCGTCCCGCGACAGTGAGGCGGCCTCCGCCACGACCGGAAGCCGGTGCAGGTCGCCCGAGCGGAGCCATCCCACCAGTTCGCCGAGCGTGGCGACGGGAACCACGGTGAGGTCGGGCACGAGGGCGGCCTCGGCGGAGTTGAGCGCGGGCACCACGACCGTGCGCACCCCCGCCTCGGCGGCGGCGAGCGCGGCCGGCAGCACGCCCCGGACCGGACGGACCCGCCCGTCGAGACCGAGCTCGCCGAGGAACATCGGCGCCGCGATCCGCTGCGCGGGCACGGCGCCGGCCGCGCCGAGCACCGCGATCGCGATGGCCAGATCGAAGAGCGAGCCCCGCTTGGGCAGCGTGGCCGGGGACAGGCTCACGGTGACCCGCGCGTCCGGCCAGGCGAACCTGCTGTTGATCAGCGCGGATCTCACACGGCCCCGGGCTTCGCTGATCGCGGTGTCGAGAAGCCCGATGAAGTGCGTTCCGGCGACGCCGGGGCCGACATCGGCCTCGACCTCGACGAGGCGCCCGGTGACGCCCACGAGGCCGACGCAGTGCGTCCGGGCGACGGGCATCTCAGACCACCCCGCGTTCGTGCCGGAGAGAGAAGTCGCCGGCGAACCGCTCGATCGCGATCACGTCGATCCGTATCGTGTCGAAGCGCTCGGTGCGCGTGGCGAGCCATCTGCCGGCCAGCACCCGCAGGCGCAGCAGTTTCGCGCCGGTCACCGCCTCGAACGCGGTGCCGTGGCTGCGCCCGGAGCGGGTCTTCACCTCCACGATCACCAGCGCGTTGCCGTCGCGGGCGACGATGTCGATCTCGCCCTCCGCGCAGCGCCAATTGCGGTCGAGTACGTGCATGCCTTTCGCCGTCAGAAAGGTCACGGCGAGTTGCTCGCCCTGCCTGCCCAGCCGATCCTTCGCCGCCATGGGACCACCTCCGGCGCAGACGATCGCCGACCCGGCCTCCCGCCCGTGCCACCGAACCTCTTTCTGTGGACAAGCGCGGGGGACAAGCGCGGCACGCGGGTCGGTGGCTGTGGACGGGCGGAGAAAGCCGCAGGTGAGCAGGGAGAGAGCGCTCTTGCCGTCCACAGGCGAGGCCAGGGGCGGAAGCGGGAGGGGCGGCCGCGGGCAGACTGCGACAGGCATGAATACTTGCCCGGGTCCCCCGGAGGCGGGTGGCGGCTCCGCTTCGACGGAGCATGCCGCCGGGCATCGGAAGTGAGGAGACGGCAGTGACCACGAAAGTGATCAGGGAGCTGGGCGCGAGCGCCGGGGTCGCCCTGCCGGATGTCCGGGTCACCGGAGATGATCCCGTGCTGCCGTCCGTCTTCCCCATCGGCACGATGGCCGCGGCCTCGGCCGGCGCCCTCACCGCCGCCGTCGCCGCGTACGCCGCGCGAACTGTCGTGCGGACCGAGGGGAGGGGCGAGGAAGGGCTCGGTGGCCCGGAAGCGTCTCGCGGTGTGCACCACGACCTGGACGTGACGATCGATGTCCGCCATGCCGCCGTGGCCTTCCAGAGCGAGCGGCATTTCCGCACCGACGGGAAGGGCATGGACGTCTGGGCCGCGCTCTCGGGGGACTACCGCGCATCGGACGGCTGGGTGCGGCTCCACTGCAACTTCGACCATCACCGCGACGCCGCCGTGCGCGCGCTCGGGCTGCCCCCGGGTTCGGGCAAGGAGGACGTCGCAAGGGCGTGTGCCGGCCGTGCGGCGGTCGACATCGAGGAAGCCGTGATTCGCGCGGGCGGCTGCGCGGCGGCGATGCGGAGCAGGGCGGAGTGGCTCGCGCACCCGCAGGCCCGGGCGCTGGCCGGTCTTCCTCTTGTCGGCGTCTCCCGGCTGCCCGACGGGGAAGGGGACGGCCGGCCGCGCGGAGGCGGAACCGGCCGCGATGAGATCGGCCGCAGCGAGTCCGATCACAGCGAGTCCGATCGCAGCGGAACCTGCCGCGGCGGGAGCGGTGGCGGGACCGGCCATAGCCGGACCGGCCCTTCCACGGAGGGCCGCGCATGGGCCGGGGAGATGCCTGCGGACCCCGCCACCGGCCTCCCGGCCGGGCCGCATCGACCGCTGAGCGGCATACGGGTGCTCGACCTGACCCGCGTGATCGCCGGACCGGTGGCCGCGCGGGCGCTCGCGGCGTACGGCGCGGACGTGCTGCGTGTGGGCGCCGCGCACCTGCCGGAGGTGCCGGGGCTCGTGGTGGAGACGGCGTTCGGCAAGAGGTCGTGCCACATCGATCTGCGGTCGGAGGCGGACAGGCTGCGCGACCTGGTCCGCCAGGCCGACGTGGTCGTGCAGGCGTACCGGCCAGGGGCCCTGCGGGCCAGGGGTTTCGGGCCGGACGACCTCGCCGCCCTGCGGCCGGGCATCGTCTGCGTCGACATCTCCGCGTACGGCGGGCGCGGGCCGTGGGCCTCGAGGAGAGGATTCGACAGCCTCGTCCAGATGGCGTGCGGAATCGCCCACGAGAACGGCGACGGCCTGCGGCCCAGCCCACTGCCCGCGCAGGCACTCGACCACGGCACCGGTTACCTGGCCGCGTTCGGCGCGGTCGCGGCGCTGCTCAGGAGGGCGGCCGAGGGCGGTTCCTGGCACGTCGAGGTGTCGCTGGCGAGGACCGCGGCGTGGCTCGACGAGCTCGGCAGGATCGACGCGGAGGGGGTAGTGCGGCAGCCCCCGGTGGACGATCTGCTGGCCACGATGGACAGCCACTTCGGCACGCTCACCTATGTGAGGCCGCCCGGCGCCGCGGACGGCGCGCGGCCTCACTGGACGAGTCCGCCGCCCCGGCAGGGGGAGCACCCCGCCTCATGGGCCCCGGTCTCCTGAGTCCTCCTCCTGAGTCCTCCTCCTGAACGTCGGCCTCCGGAATCCCGGCCCCCTGATGTGGAGTCAGCCGCGTGGCCGTCGAGGCGCGTGGTGACGAGACGGGGTGCTGATCCGGCAAGGGTCAACTGAAGGAGCGGATCCGGGTAGACTGTTCGACGGCCTGCTAGGCGGGCCGAATTCGCACGCCCACTCACGAGCCGCCTTCTCGGTCCGGACCACGTCCGGTGGAAGCGGCTCGGGGCGTCAGGGCGCGGGCAAGACGCCCGCGTGACCAACCGAGACCGTGCCCGAGGGCACACGACCATGGAGGACCATCACCATGGCCCCTGTCGTCACCATGCGGCAGCTGCTGGAGAGCGGCGTCCACTTCGGCCACCAGACCCGCCGGTGGAACCCGAAGATGAAGCGCTTCATCTTCACCGAGCGCAACGGCATCTACATCATCGACCTGCAGAAGTCGCTGTCGTTCATCGACCGTGCCTACGACTTCGTGAAGGAGACCGTCGCGCACGGCGGCACCATCATGTTCATCGGCACGAAGAAGCAGGCGCAGGAGTCGATCGTCGAGCAGGCGTCGCGCGTCGGCATGCCGTACGTGAACCAGCGCTGGCTGGGCGGCATGCTCACCAACTTCTCCACCGTGCACAAGAGGCTCCAGCGGCTGAAGGAGCTCGAGGAGCTCGACTTCGACAACGTGGCCGGCTCCGGGCTCACCAAGAAGGAGCTCCTGATGCGCCGCCGCGAGAAGGAGAAGCTGGAGCGCACCCTCGGCGGTATCCGTGACATGGCCCGCGTCCCGAGCGCGGTCTGGGTCGTGGACACCAAGAAGGAGCACATCGCGATCAACGAGGCCAAGAAGCTCGGCATCCCGGTCGTCGCGATCCTGGACACCAACTGCGACCCGGACGAGGTCGACTACCCGATCCCGGGCAACGACGACGCGATCCGCGCCGTCAGCCTCCTCACTCGCGTGATCGCCGACGCCGTCGCCGACGGCCTCATGACCCGTGCGGGCGCCGGCCGCGGTGACGAGAAGCCCGCGGGCGTCGCCGCCGCCGAGCCGCTGGCCGAGTGGGAGCGCGAGCTCCTCGAGGGCGGCGAGGCCGCTCCGGCCGCCGAGACCGCCGAGGCTCCCGCTGCCGAGACCGCCGAGGCCCCCGCCGCTGAGGCTCCGGCCGCTGAGGCTCCGGCCGCCGAGCAGCCCGCGCAGGACGAGCAGGCCTGAGGTACGACCATGGGTCCCCGCCGGGCGCGGCGCCTCCGGCCGGCCGCGACGGGCGGGGATCTCCCAGGCAGCGACCTGGTTCCGGTGCGGTAGGGACACACCCCCCGCACTGAGGGCTTCACCGGGTGGGCGCTCGGCAAGGGTGCCCACCCCCCAGACGATTCATCCGGGTCCCGAAGAGGAAATTGGACAATGGCTTCCGTAAACATGGCCGACGTCAAGCGCCTTCGTGAGCTGACCGCCGCCGGCATGATGGACTGCAAGAAGGCGCTCGAGGAGTCCGAGGGCGACTTCGACAAGGCCGTCGACATCCTGCGCCTGAAGGGCGCCAAGGACGTCGGCAAGCGCGAGGCCCGCACCGCCTCGAACGGCCTGGTCGCCGTCAAGCACGAGGGCGACTCCCTCGCGGCGCTGCTGGAGCTCAACTGCGAGACCGACTTCGTCGCCAAGAACGAGCGCTTCCAGGAGCTCGCGGCCGAGATCGTCGGGCACATCGTCGCGACCAAGCCCGGCGACGTGCCGACCCTGCTCGAGTCCCAGCTGAACGGCAAGACCGTCAAGGAGCTGCTCGACGAGGCCAACGCGGCGCTCGGCGAGAAGATCGAGATTCGCCGGTTCTCGCTGCTGGAGGGTGGCTTCATCACCTCCTATATGCACAAGACCGACCCGCAGCTCCCGCCGGCCGTGGGCGTGCTCGTGCAGCTCGACACGCCGAACGCCGAGATCGCCAAGGACATCGCCCAGCACACCGCCGCGATGGCGCCGAAGTACCTGAGCCCCGCCGAGGTGCCCGCCGAGGTCGTCGAGAAGGAGCGGTCGCTGTTCGAGCAGATGACCCGCGAGGAGGGCAAGCCCGAGGCTGCCATCCCGAAGATCGTCGACGGCCGGATCAACGGCTGGTACAAGGACTTCACCCTGCTTGAGCAGGCGTTCGTGAAGGACAACAAGAAGACGATCAAGAAGGTCGCGGAGGAGGCCGGCGTCAAGGTCCTGGCCTTCACCCGTTACAAGGTCGGCCAGGCTTAGGCTTACTGCCAGGAGCTTTTCGACCCGCGCTGACTACCGAGGAGGCCGCCGCCGTGCAGGAGAACACCAGACCCGCCACGCCGGCGGCTTCGTCGTACGACGGGACGCTGCGCTGGAAGCGGGTGATGCTGAAGCTGTCGGGCGAGGCCTTCGCGGGCGGCGAGTCGCTCGGCATCGACCCGCGTGTCGTCGCCCAGCTGGCGGACTCGGTCGCCGAAGCGGTCCGTGAGGGCGTGCAGGTGGCGGTCGTCGTCGGCGGCGGCAACATGTTCCGCGGCGCTGCGCTGTCGCAGGGCGGCATGGACCGCGCCCGGGCCGACTACATGGGCATGCTCGGGACCGTCATCAACTGCCTCGCCCTGCAGGACTTCCTGGAGAAGCGCGGCATCGACACCCGCGTACAGACCGCGATCACGATGCAGCAGGTCGCCGAGCCGTTCCTGCCGCGCCGCGCGATCCGCCACCTGGAGAAGGGGCGCGTGGTGATCTTCGGCGCGGGCCTCGGCTCGCCGTTCTTCTCGACCGACACCTGCGCGGCGCAGCGCGCGCTGGAGATCGGCGCCGAGGCGTTGCTCAAGGGCACCCAGGTCGACGGTGTGTACGACTCGGACCCGCGCAAGAACCCCGACGCGGTCCGGTTCGACCAGCTTGAGTACGGTGAGGTGCTGACGCGGGGTCTCGGGGTCATGGACGCCACCGCGATCAGCCTGTGCATGGACAACGGCCTGCCCATCGTGGTCTTCGACCTCATGGGCGAGGGCAACATCCTCCGGGCGGTTCGTGGTGAGAAGATCGGCACGCTGGTGAGTCCGGCAGGGAAGTAGGGAGCCGCAGTGATCGACGAAACCCTCCTCGAGGCCGAGGAGAAGATGGACAAGGCGGTGACGGTCGCCAAGGATGACTTCGCGAGCATCCGCACCGGCCGCGTCACGCCCTCGATGTTCAACAAAATCACCGTTGACTACTACGGGTCGCCGACACCGATCCAGCAGCTCGCGTCGTTCCACGTCCCCGAGGCGCGCATGGTGCTCGTGCAGCCGTACGACAAGGGCTCGCTGAACGCGGTCGAGAGGGCCATCCGCGACAGCGACCTCGGCGTCAACCCGAGCAACGACGGCACCGTGATCCGCGTGGTGTTCCCCGAGCTGTCGGAGGAGCGCCGCAAGGAGTACATCAAGGTCGCCCGCAACAAGGCGGAGCACGGCCGAGTGTCGGTACGGAACATCCGCCGGCACGCCAAGGAGATCCTCGACAAGCTCGTCAAGGACGGCGAGGCGGGCGAGGACGAGGTCCATCGCGCGGTCAAGGAGCTCGACGACCTCACCCAGAAGCACGTCGCGAAGATCGACGAGCTGCTGAAGCACAAGGAAGCCGAGCTGCTCGAGGTCTGACGACGCGGCCCGGCACCCGGGCCCGCAAGGCACGACCGTGATCCTTGTGCCGCACCGCGAGAGCGGGCGGCACAAGGATCACGCGTATATAGAGAGTGGGACGCTGTGGACGGAACTGCTGCCGCCGGCGACCGGAACCCGGCGGGGGGCCCGGCGGGCCCCACAGGTGCCGGACACGGTCCCGAGTCGGGTGGCCGCACCGGCGCCGGTCCGGGCGCCGGGCAGGCTTCCGCGTCGAACGGCCTCGCCGGTGCCGGCGCGGACCGTGGCGCCGCCCAGAGCGGGGTCGCCGGTTCCGGTGCGGGCACGGCATCCACGCCGGGCGGTCTCGGGGACCCGGAAGGAACCGGTGCTTCGGGCATGCAAGGTGACGCCGCCAAGAAGTCGTCGGGCCGTACGGGCCGCAACCTCCCGGCCGCCGTGGGGGTCGGCGTCGCGCTCGGCGCGGCGGTCATCGGCTCGCTCTACACCGTCAAGGTCGCCTTCCTGGTCGTGGTCCTGCTGGCCGTCGGCGTCGGCATACACGAGATCGTCAAGGCGTTCGGCGGGTTCGGCATCCGGGTGCCGCTGCCGCCCCTGCTGGCCGGCATGGCGGCCATGGTGCTCGGGCCCTACTGGGGCGGCACGACGTTCCTGGTCGGCGCGTTCGGCGTGACCGTGATGGTGCTGCTGGCCTGGCGCATGTTCCAGGGGGCCGAAGGCTTCGTCAGGGACGCGACCGCCGCGGTGTTCGTCGCGGTCTATCCCGCGCTGCTGGCGGGCTTCGTGCCGCTGCTGCTGGCTCCCGAGGACGGGCCGGACCGTGTGATCGTCTTCGTCGCGGTCACCGTCTGCAGCGACATCGGCGGCTACTTCGCCGGGATCTTCCTCGGCAAGCACCGGATGTCCCCGCTCATCAGCCCGAAGAAGACCTGGGAGGGCTTCGCCGGGTCCACCCTCGCCTGCGTCGTGGGCGGCGCGTTACTGGTCCACTTCCTGTTGCGGGGCGAGTACTGGGAAGGCGCCGTCGTCGGCCTGGCCGGAGTGGTGTGCGCGACGCTCGGCGACCTGGTCGAGTCGGTCATCAAGCGAGACATCGGCATCAAGGACATGGGCACGCTGCTGCCGGGGCACGGCGGGGCCATGGACCGCCTCGACTCGCTGCTGTTCACGCTCGTCCCCGTGTGGCTGCTGCTCACGCTCCTGGTCCCGGTCGCCTGACAGCCTGTCAGAGCCGGCTGGTCATCGCCAGCCGTTCGCTGATCGCCCGATGGCCGTGGTCGGCCACCAGGCGCAGCTCGGACTCGGTGAGCGGGAGCAACCACAGCCACCGTACGGCGTCACCGCCGAAGACGAATCCTGACATGTCCGGCAGGCCGGGCGGGTCCGTCAGCATGAGCACCCCCTGGTGCCCGCCGTCCAACGGGAACGTGAGCGGGTTCTGGAACCAGCGGGCCGTGTGCCCGTGTCCCAGCCACGTCACCGACCGCCACGGATACTGCCCGAGCCAGGCGAACAGCCGTGCGGCGACCCTCGGATCCTGCCTGGTCGCCAGCGCGAGTTCCACGCGGCACGCCGTGTCGTACATCTCCGCGGCGGGCATCCGCTGGCAGCTCATGCCCACGGTGGACAGCACCGTGTAGTCCCGGGTGAACGTGGCAGGCCGCTCGCTGACCCCGACCATGGGGAACCGGCCGCCGCCGACGTCCCAGTATCGGCCCGGCGGCCCGAGCCTGCCGTCGAGGTGGCCGAGCACGAACTGCTGGTAGGTGGCCCAGCTGCCCTCCGCCTGCCGCCACTGCCAGTACGCGCGGGCCTTGGCCACCCGGGGGGACAGGCCCTCCAGCGCCTCGCCGAGCGGCCAGGCGAACGGCGACTCCCCGACGGCGTCCCGCGCGTACCCGGGCATGCCGCGCTCCAGGTCGGCCCACGCCGGAATGACCGCCAGGAGCGTGTCGTTCTCGTACAGGGCGACGCCGTCGCCCTCCTCGAACCACAGCACCGACAGCGACTCCGCGTCGAGTGGCGGCCGGCCGGAGGGGTGCGCGGTGTGCGCCTCGGGCATCACCGGCGGCAGCCCGGCGCCTGCCCGGGCGAGATCGGCCTCGGCGGGCGCGGGGACGTGGTTGGCCAGCCAGACCGCTCCGTGGACGATCCCCTTCGCATCGCGAAGGTAAGCTACGGAGGAGGTCCGGTCGGCTTCGATCGTCAGTGTGCGGCTCCCGTAGGGGTTGGGGCTGGTGAGCACGACAGTGGTGTCCACACCTCACCTCTCGTACGCCTCCGGGATTCGACCGCCAGACAGAATGTAAAACCGCGCGCGCCAGTCGTTAAGACCATGGCGGCGGGAGATGGAAAGGGTTTTGCGTGAGCGAGCAGCCGAAGACCGGGCAGCTGACCTTCGTGGCGCCCCGCCGGGCCAAGCCGCAGCGCCACCTGGCCGACCTGACCATGGCCGAACGCAGGGCGGCGGTGGCGGAGCTGGGGGAGAAGCCGTTCCGCGCCGATCAGCTCTCCCGTCACTACTTCACCCGGCTGACCGGCTCTCCCGAGCAGATGACCGACCTGCCGGGCGCGCTGCGCGAGCGGCTGGTCGAGCAGCTCATGCCCCCGCTGCTGACGTCCGTACGCGAGATCACCTGTGACGGCGGCATGACGCGTAAGACGTTGTGGAAGCTGTTCGACGGCTCGCTGGTCGAGTCGGTCCTCATGCGCTACCCCGACCGCGTCACGATGTGCGTCTCCTCCCAGGCCGGGTGCGGCATGAACTGCCCGTTCTGCGCGACCGGCCAGGCCGGGCTCACCCGCAACATGTCCACCGCCGAGATCGTCGAGCAGGTCGTCGCGGGAGCGCGGGCGCTGGCGCGCGACGAGGTCCCCGGTGGTCCCGGCCGGGTGACCAATGTGGTCTTCATGGGCATGGGCGAGCCGATGGCCAACTACAAGGCCGTGATCGGCGCGGTACGCCGCCTGGTCGACCCGGCGCCGGAGGGCCTCGGCATCTCGGCGCGCGGGGTCACGGTCTCGACGGTCGGCCTGGTGCCGGCGATCGGCAAGCTCGCCGACGAGGGACTGCCGGTGACGCTCGCCGTCTCCCTCCACGCCCCGGACGACGAGCTGAGGGACACACTGGTGCCGATCAACACCCGGTGGAAGGTCGCGGAGGTGCTCGACGCCGCGTGGAGCTACGCGGCCAAGACCAAGCGGCGCGTGTCCATCGAGTACGCCCTGATCAAGGACATCAACGACCAGGAGTGGCGGGCCGACCTGCTCGGCCGCCTGCTCAAGAACAAGCTCGTGCACGTCAACCTGATTCCGCTGAACCCCACTCCGGGCTCGAAGTGGACGGCCTCCCGTCCCGAGGACGAGCGGGCCTTCGTACGCCGCCTGGAGTCCCACGGCGTCGCCGTCACCGTACGGGACACCCGGGGCAGGGAGATCGACGGGGCGTGCGGGCAGCTCGCCGCCGCGCCTGCGCCCTGATCCCGGTTCAGGGCCGGGTGCGGCGCAGCCAGGTGTAGGCCGCCAGGCCGATCGCGGGCCACAGCACTGACTGCACCGTGAGCAGGGGCAGCCCGGTGAGCAGCACGCCGTGGTGGGCGTCGCGCATCCAGCCCATGACCGGCACGGTGAGCCAGCGGCCCCCGGCCAGGCTGATCACCAGCATCGACAGGTAGCCGAGGATCAGGGCGATGGTGGAGACCGCCGGTGAGGGCAGGATCGGGCGGCTGGTCAGCGCCCCGAGTGTGAGCCCCGCCGCCGCCGACAGCAGGTGCAGCCACACCCCGGCGAGGAGCACGGTGAGCGTGGGAGAGGCGGCGAGACGGGCGAGCAGCGCGGCCTCGGCGACCGCGGTCAGGACGAGCAGCGAGGAGAACGCCGCCAGCAGCCCGCTCACCAGCTCTCTCGGCCCCAGCGCGGACAGGGCGACGCTGCGCTGCTCGTCGGGTTCGGTGTCGAGCAGGCCGCGCGCGGCCCAGGCGAGCACCGGCACGAGCATGGCCGCCGAGTCCGCGGTGGCCGCGATCTCCTGACCGGCGGGGACGGCGGTCGCGTAGAGGATCGCCAGCAGCGCCAGCAGTCCGATGAGCGGTTGCAGGGCCCGGTGGGAGGCGACGTAGCCGGCGACGCGGAACCGTGCCAGCGCGATCACGGACGTCATCCGGCGGCGCGGGCCGTGATGCGGCCCGTGACATGTACCGTGCAGCCCTCGGCACGCAGACGCTCGGCCAGGTCCGCCGCCCGCGAGGCGGCCACCGCCACCTCCAGCACGGTCAGAGCGGACTCGCCGGTCTCCTCGACCGGCTCGAGTTCCCGTACGGCGCGGTCGCGGACCTCACAGCGGCGCAGGCCGGGAAAGGCGCGCAGATCGCCCTGGTGGTCGCTCACCACCACGATCCCGCCGCGCGCGCCGACCTCTTCGATGATCGTGGGGAGCTCGGCCCGGGTGGCGGCGTCGAGACCGGCGAAGGGTTCGTCGAGCACGAGCAACCCCGGTTCGGCGAGCAGTGCCTGCGCGAGGCCCACCTTGTGCGCGCTGCCCTTGGACAGATCGGGCAGGCGCTGTCCGAGCAGGTGGTCCATGCCGAGCCGCTCGCTCCACCGGCCGATCGCGTCCGTGCTCACCCTCCGGACCGCCGCCATGTGCCGCAGGTAGGACGCCACGGTGAACGGCTGGTCCGCGGGGAACCGCTCGGGGGCGTATCCGACGACCCGGGGGCGGTCCTCGACGCTTCCGCGTACGGGCCTGAGCAGCCCGGCGACGAGCCGCAGCAGGGTCGACTTGCCGGTGCCGTTGGGCCCGGTGACCTCGACCACGTCTCCCGGATCGAGGACCAGACCGGCGTCCCGCAAGACCCAGGGGGCTCGCCGTCCGTACCGGAAGGAGAGACTGGCGATCCGCATAGTTTCTGGAGCTTATCGGGATGTTCCTCCAGGCGTACCGACATCGGGCGATCTTTGGGTCTCGCCTTTCTGTTGGGACTCCCGTCAAAATGGTCGGGCATGAGCAGTGGGCCGGAGGTCTGGTGAACCGCTTTCCCCGCGTCATGGCCGTGCGCCTGGGCTATGACCCCCAACAGGTCGACGACTTCGTGCGCAGGATCGAGTCGACGCTCGGACGTGGCCCGGCCGACGGGCCGCCGGTGACGGCCGACGAGATCAGGAACGCGAGGTTCGCCGTCAAACTCGGGGGTTACAACGAGACGGCGGTGGACTTCGCGCTCGACGCGTTCATCGTGGCTGTCGAGGCCAGATCCGGTCAGGGCGACGATTCGCGGGCGCGGCTCGCGACCGGCGCTCCCGGGCCCGCGACTCCACGGTCCGCCGCCAAAGAGTCCGCCGCCAAAGAGTCCGCCGTGACAGGGCCCGCCACTACAGGGGCCGCCACCACGGGGGCCGCCGCCGCGGAGACCGCCGTGACACAGCCCCTCGTCGCGGCGCCGGCCGCCCGGGCCGCGGCGCGCCGTACGGGGGACGGGGAGCGCACGGGATCGGAAGCGGCCCCCGCGAACGCCGCCGGGAAGACGGGCACGCCACCACCGGAGCCGGGCACGGAGTCCTGGCTGGAGGCGCAGGCGGTCCGGGTCGAACGCGTGGCCTTCCACCCCGGACGGCTCGGGATGGGCTACCGGGAGGAGGAGGTCGACGAGTTCCTCGACCGGGTGGTGGCGACGCTGCGCGGGACGACGGCCGAGCCGCTGACGGCGGAGCAGGTCAGGAAGGCCACGTTCGCCACCGTCGTGTTCCGGCCCGGCTACGCGATCCGCGAGGTGGACGGCTTCCTGGCCGAGATGGCGAGCGTGCTGGAACGCCGCCCGTGATCCAATCGGCACCCCGCTAAAAGCGCATAAATCCTAATTTTCGTGGAGCAATACACCACGATAGGGATCATGCTTCGCAGATCATCCCCCTGGCCTGGGCTCGTGGCTGCCGGGCTCACCGCGGTCATCCCCCTGGCGACCGTGCCGGCGGCCCGGGCGAGCACCGGCTCCGGCGCCTACACCCCCGGCTCGGCCGGTCTCGGCGACCCGTACTTCCCCCTCGCGGGCAACGGCGGCTATGACGTCGCCCACTACGCGATCCGGCTGCGGTTCACCCCGGAGACCCGCCACCTCAGCGCCACGACGACGATCACGGCGACGGCGACGAAGAACCTGTCCCGGTTCGACCTCGACTTCTCCGGGCCGGCGATCAGCGAGGTCGAGGTGAACGGCCGGCGGGCGTCGTACGTCCGGAAGGGCCAGGAGCTCGTCGTCACACCCCGGCACGGGCTGCCGTCGGGGAAGAAATTCACGGTCGAGGTGTCCTACGCCGGCCGGCCGAAGGCGATCAAGGACAGGGCGCTCGGCGTCGCCGGCTGGATCGACACCGAGGACGGCGCCGTCGCGGTGGCCGAGCCGGACGGCGCCCGCAGTTGGTTCCCGGCCAACGACAACCCGCGCGACAAGGCCACCTTCACCTTCGAGGTCACCGCGCCCGAGGGGCTGACGGTCCTGGCCAACGGCGAGCCGGACAACTCCGGCGTCGCCGGCCCGCGTGACGGCTACCGGACCTCGAAGTGGACGATGCGCCACCCCATGGCGCCGTACCTCGCCATGGTCGCGATCGGGAAGTTCACGGTCACCCGGGGCACCGTCGGAGGCAGGCCCAACATCACGGCGTACGACCCCTCGCTGGCCAAGGAGTTCAAGCGCCTGCACAGCACCACGGCCAAGGCGATCAGGTGGGAGTCGAAGGTCTTCGGTGACTACCCCTTCTCCTCCACGGGCGGCGTCGCCGACCGGCTCGACGTCGACTACGCGCTGGAGACGCAGGGCAGGCCGGTGTACGACAAGGGCATGTCGGACGAGCTCGTGATCGTGCACGAACTGGCCCACCAGTGGTTCGGCGACAGCGTCGGCCTGCGCAGCTGGAAGGACATCTGGCTGAACGAGGGCTTCGCGTCGTACGCCGAGTGGTTGTACCAGGAGCAGCACGGCGGCCCCTCCGCCGAGCGGATTTTCGCCGAGCAGTACAGGCACAGGGCCGGCGGCGACTTCTGGAAGCTCAAGACCGGCGACCCGGGCCGCGACGGCATGTTCGACTGGAACGCGATCTACGTGCGGGGCGCCATGACCGTGCACGCGCTGCGCAAGGAGATCGGCGACGAGACGTTCTTCACGCTGCTGCGCACCTGGGCCAGGCAGAACCGGCACTCCACGGTCACCACGAAGGACCTCATCGCCCTGGCGGAGCGGCTGTCCGGCCGGGACCTGGACGGCCTGTTCGACGCGTGGCTGTACAGGGCGGCCAAGCCGAAGCTGTGACCCGTCCGGGCGTGAACTAGAGCCCGCCGAGCTGGGCCGCCGCCCGGATGGCGAGCCACACCTCGGCGAAGTCGCCGGTCGCCGACAGGTCGCGCCCGGTCAGCGCGCCGAAGCGGCGCAGCCGGTACGACAGCGTGTTGGGATGCACGTGCAGGGCTCGCGCGGCGTCGTCGACGCGGCGGTCGCGCTCCATCCACGTGCGGACCGACGTGATGAGATCCGACCCGTGTTCGGCGTCGTACCGCAGGACGTCGCCGAGCACGTGCTCGACCAGGGCGGCCAGCACGCCCACGTCGTCCGGCAGCCACCGGCCGGTGGTGTCCTCGCCGTAGGCGACCAGCGGCCGGCCCGCCTCGGCGGCGCGGGAGGCCGCCCACAGGGCCTCCCGCTGCGCGACGCGCAGCGACGACCCGGATGTGACGGGGCGGCTGACTCCGGCCGCGATGCCGGGCACCGCCTCCAGCTCCGCGGTGGCGACGGCCGCCGCCGTCAGCACGTACAGGTCCCGATGCCGGCGGAGCATGAGGTGCGGATGCTCGGCGAGGGCCCGGACCACGGCGTCGTCGGCGGCGTCGCGCACCACGAGGAGAACGACGTCGCGATCCGGCGGCAGGCCCATCAGGGCGAGCCTGCGCCGGGCGGTCTCCGGGTCGAGCACGTCCTGCAGCAGCTCGGCCAGCGTCTCCGCCCCCTGGCGGCGCAGCGTCTCGCGCTCGCTGCGCACCATCGCCACCCGCAGGGCGGCGACGGTCGCGATGTGCTGGACCACGGCGAGCCCGGCCGGGCGGGCGCCCTCCCGCTCGAAGGCGACCAGGAACCCGGCCGGCCCGCCGGGCGCGGGCACCGGCAGCGCGAAGCCGCCGGGGATCGTCGGCGGCGCGTCCGCCGAGGCGGGCAGCCGTACGGACGGTGGGGGCGCCGGCACGCCCGGCAGCAGCGGGCGGCCCTGCGGCGTGCTCAGGAAGATCTCGTAGCCCGACAGCCGTTCGAGCCGCCGGAACAGCCCCGCCGTGTCCAGCCCCTCGGACGCGAGCCAGCGCAGCGCGCCGAACACCTGCAGCTGGGCCCCCAGCCGCTGCCGGGCGTCCTCCTGCACCGCCGCCGCGACCTCCTGGGCGATCGCGATGAACGGCACGGCCAGCGGCACCTCCAGCACGGGGAACCCGCGCTCCTCGGCGGCGTCGAGAAAGGCCCGGCGCAGCGGGGGGACGTGCAGCCCCGCGCTGAGCGCGAGCGCCGCCACCCCCGCGTCGTCGAGCCGTTCCAGGTACGCCCGCTGGGCGGCGGCGGCGCGCGGGACGCCGATGCCCGTCGTCATGATGACCTCGGCCCCGAGCAGCCAGGGCGTGGGGTCCTCCAGCTCGCTCACATGGGCCCAGGAGACCGACCTGCCGAGGCCGCGCTCGCCCGCCAGCACCCGCAGTTGCAGCGCGGGGGAGCGCAGCAGGTCCTCCACGGTGTTGTGCCCGTCCACAGCGGTCAGCCTATTTCCCGTGATATCCCTAATTGTCCTGATTGGAGGGTGAGCGTGCTGAAGCGCTCTCCCCATGACGCTCTCCCCATGACCTGGAGGAACGCATGACGACGGCGGACGATGGCGCGGCCACGCGGGTCGCGGTCGCGCAGGTCCCGCTGCGGGTGGGCGAGCCCGAGTCGAACCGTGCCGCCGCCGAAGCGGCGATCGCGGAGGCGGCCGAGGCCGGCGCCCGGCTGGTGGTGCTGCCCGAGCTCGTCAACAGCGGCTACGTCTTCTCGGGCGCCGAGGAGGCCAGGAGCCTCGCCGAGCCCGCCGACGGCCCGACCGTCACCGCCTGGGCCCGCCTGGCGCGCGCCCACGACCTGGTGATCGTGGGCGGATTCTGCGAGCTGGCCGACGGCGTCCTGCGGAACAGCCAGGTCATGGTCGACGCCACCGGGACCAGGGCCGTCTACCGCAAGGCCCACCTGTGGCACGACGAGCAGGACGTGTTCACGCCCGGCGACGCGCCGGCTCCCGTCGTGGACACCGAGATCGGCCGTGTCGGGATGATGGTCTGCTACGACCTGGAGTTCCCCGAGTGGGTGCGGTCCGTGGGCCTGGCCGGGGCCGACCTCCTCGCCGTCTCCACCAACTGGCCCGCCTCGCCCGTTCCCGCCGGGGAGCGCCCGGTGCTGGTCGCGTACGCCCAGATCGCCGCCGCGGCCAACCGCATGTTCGTCGCCGTGGCCGACCGGTGCGCGGCCGAGCGGGGCGTGGACTGGGTGCGCGGGACGTCGCTGATCGGACCGAACGGATACCCGCTGGCGGGCCCCGTGCTCAGGGACGGGCCGGCCGTGCTGGTCGCCGACTGCGACCTGGCCCGCGCCAGGGACAAGGCCACCGGCCCGCGCAACGACGTCCACCGCGACCGGCGGACCGATCTCTACCCGTGGCCTACGATCTGATCGGCCCGCCCGCGCAGGGGAGGCCTGAGGCCAGGGGAGAAGCCGTGATCGTCGACCTGTCGGTGCCCGTCGTGAGCGGCATGCCCGTCTATCCCGGAGACCCCGAGGTCGAGATCGCGCCCGCCCTCACCGTGGCGGCCGAGGGCGTCAACGTCCTCGGCCTGCACCTCGGCTCCCAGTCCGGCACGCACGTGGACGCGCCGTTCCACATCGACGACACTTTGCCGACGCTGGACGACGTGCCGCTGGAGCGGTTCCTCGGCCCCGCGGCCGTCCTCGACGTCCGGGGCCTGCCGCCGCGCTCGCCGGTCACCCCCGGGACGCTCGAGGCGGTGGCGGGACGGCTGCGGCCGGGAACCGTCCTGCTCGTCGCGACCGGCTGGGACGAGCACTGGGGGACGCCGGACTACCAGGCCCACCCGTACCTGGCGGAGGAGACCGCCCGCCTGATCGTCGCCGCGGGGGTGCGTACGGTCGGCATCGACGCCCTCAGCGTCGACCCGACGCCGGCTCCGGCCGACCTGCCGGCGCACCGGGCCCTGTGCGGGGCGCACGCGGTGATCGCCGAGAACCTGCGCAACCTGGGCCCTCTGCTGGAGGCCCAGGCAGCCGGCCGCCGGGTGGAGGTCTCGCTGCTCCCGCTGCGCCTGACCGGGGCCGACGGCGCGCCCGTACGCGCCGTCGCCAGGATCGGCTGAGGGCCTGTCCACTGCCCCGGTGAAATCGCCGATTACTGGAGATCGGCAGCGGCGCGGCCGTCCCCAAGGATGAGGGGCGTCAGGGGATACGACACAGACCGGTACGGGGGTCACGGTGAGCGCTGCGATCGAGACAGCGGTGGGGGCACGGGTGGAAACGGCCGGCGCGCGGGCACACGCGCTGCTCTTCGAGGCGGCGGTGGCCGCCGAGGACGGCCGGGAGCGCGATGCGCGGGCCCTGCTCGCGGAGGCACGCGCCGGGATCGACCCGGACGCCGACCCCCGTGACATGCTGCCCATGTACTACCTGGCGGGCCTGTCCGGCCGGCTGGAGGGGGAGGAGAGCCTCAACCTCTACCTGCGCCGTTACCGGCGGCCGCAGATCGACCTGTTCTATCTCCTCACACGGCACCTTCCGTTCGTACGCGCCGGACGCCTCGCCAACGCGCACCTGCTCGGCCGTCTGGGCGAGCACGCGACCGCCACCCTGCTGTCGATCGGCATCGGGCAGGGCCGCCAGGAGAGCGCGCTGCTGGCCGAGGCCGCGGCACGCGACCTCCCGCTGCGCCACCTGGTGGTCGTCGGGGTGGACCCGGCCGCCGAGGCTCTGGCGGCCGCCGAGGCGAACCTGCTGCGCGCCGGCGCGGAGCACGGGATCGAGGTGACCTTCCACGCGGTGCCGCGCGCCACGGAGGCGCTCGACGACGCCGACTGGAGGCTGATCGGGCAGGCGCCCCGGCCGCTGCTCGCGGTGGCCTCCTTCGCCCTGCACCACATGCTGAACCCGCGTCCCGGGCACGACGCGCGCGACGTCTTCCTGCGGCGGTTGCGCGCCCTGGAACCCGCGGCCGTCGCGTTGTGCGAGCCCGGATCGGACCATCACCAGGTGGGCCTGGCCGAGCGGTTCGTCAACTCCTGGCGGATGTTCGGCACGCTCTTCGAGGCAATCGACGGCCTGCCGCTCGCCCGCGCCGAGCAGGACGCGATGAAGAGCTTCTTCGGCAGGGAGATCCTGGACATCGTGGGCGCGGCCGACGACGGCGGCCGGTACGAACGGCACGAGACGACCGCCACCTGGCTGCGGCGCCTGCGGCGCTGCGGATACACGCCCACGGTGCCCGCGGTCACCGGGGATCTCGCGGGGGTGCTGACGGCGCCGCCGGACTTCACCATGGGCGTGGAGCCGGACCACGTCCGGCTCGGCTACCGGGACGTGCCCCTGCTCGCCGTGATGACGGCCGTGCCGGGCACCGTCGTCAGTGCGTCCCCCACGAGTACGTCTGCTTGTGCAGCTTGAGGTAGACGAACGTCTCGGTCGCCCGCACGCTGGAGATCGCCCGGATCTTCCCCAGGATCTCCAGCAGGTGGGTGTCGCCCTCGCAGACCACCTCGACCATGATGTCGACCGACCCGGCCGTCAGCACCACGTAGTCGATCTCGGGGATCTGCGCCAGCTCGTCGGCGACCCGCTCCAGATCGCCCTCGCACTTGATGCCGATCATGGCCTGACGGGGGAAGCCCAGGGTGAGCGGGTCGGTGACGGCGACGATCTGCATGACGCCGAGGTCGAGCAGGCGCTGCACGCGCTGACGCACCGCCGCCTCCGACAGCCCCACCGCCTTGCCGATGGCGGCGTACGGCTTTCGCCCGTCCATCTGAAGCTGCTCGATGATCTGCTTGGAGATCTCGTCGAGCACCACGGGCCCACCCTTAGCGGCAGCCGCGCGAGCCTTGGGGGGAGTCGTCATCCTCGGGGGGTGTCCTCTCTTGGCGGGCTTCGGCCGTCGTAGCGACCAGGTGTTACAGCACCGTTTTTGACATGTTGCGATCGTGGTCTGACATGTTGTCAGCTGAGTCGCTCGTGTCAAGCGATTCCGTAGCAATTTGGTATCTTAGCGACGAAATCCCTTGTCTATGGCTCTTTGCTCTGCCAGAGTCGCGACATCTCAGCCACCTCAACAGGAGGTCAACGGTGACCACCCGTCTCCAGAACTTCGTGAACGGGAAGTTCGTCGACGCCGCGAGCGGCCGTTTCTCCGACGTCGTAGACCCTACGACGGGCGAGGTCTACGCCCAGGCGCCGGTGTCGGGTCAGGAGGACGTCGACGCCGCCTACGCCGCCGCGACGGCCGCGTTCGAGACGTGGGGCCAGACGACGCCGGGCGAGCGCGCGGCGCTGCTGCTCAAGGTCGCCGACGCGATCGAGGCCCGCGCGGACGAGATCAACGAGGCCGAGTGCCGCAACACCGGCAAGCCCCGCGCCCGCATGGCCGAGGACGAGACCCCGGTCGCCGCCGACCACTTCCGGTTCTTCGCCGGTGCGGCCCGCACCCTGGAGGGCCCCACCGCCGGTGAGTTCCTCGCCGACCACACCTCGATGATCCGGCACGAGCCGATCGGCGTCATCGGCCAGGTCACGCCGTGGAACTACCCGATGATGATGGCGGTGTGGAAGATCGCCCCCGCTCTCGCCGCCGGCAACACGATCGTGCTCAAGCCGTCCGACACCACCCCGGTCTCCACGCTGAAGCTGGCCGAGATCCTCGGTGACGTCCTGCCCGCCGGCGTCTTCAACGTGGTCACCGGCGACCGGGAGACCGGCGCCCTGGTCGTCGGGCACGCCGACGCCGACATGGTCGCGATCACCGGCTCGGTCGGTGCCGGCATGGCCGTCGCCAGGACCGCCGCCGACGACCTCAAGCGGGTCCACCTGGAGCTGGGCGGCAAGGCCCCGGTCGTGGTCTTCGAGGACGTCAAGGACATCAAGGCCGTCGCCGAGGAGATCGCCGGGGCGGGCCTCTACAACGCCGGCCAGGACTGCACCGCCGCCTGCCGCGTGCTCGTGCAGGAGAGCATCCACGACGAGTTCGCCGCGGCGCTGGCCGAGGCCGCCGCCGCCACCAAGCTGGGCGGCCTCGACGAGGAGGACGCCTACTTCGGGCCGCTGAACAACGCCAACCAGCTCGCCCGGGTCGAGGGCTTCTTCGAGCGGCTCCCCGAGCACGCGAAGGTCCTCACCGGCGGCACCCGCGTCGGCGACAAGGGCTTCTTCTTCGCTCCGACCGTCGTGGACGGGCTGAAGCAGGACGACGAGATGGTGCAGGACGAGATCTTCGGTCCCGTCATGACCGTCCAGACGTTCACCGACGAGGCCGACGCGCTGGCCAAGGCCAACGGCGTCCGCTACGGCCTGTCCAGTTCGGTGTGGACCACCGACCACGGCCGCGCGATGCGGATGTCCAAGCGGCTCGACTTCGGCATCGTCTGGGTCAACACCCACATCCCGTTCGTGTCCGAGATGCCGCACGGCGGCTTCAAGCACTCGGGCTACGGCAAGGACCTGTCCGTCTTCGGCCTGCACGACTACACCCGCGTCAAGCACGTCATGCACTACATAGGCGAATAGGTGCCTCCGGCTCCGGACGGACACCTATCGAAAAAGAGGGATAAGCCTGGAATGACAGAGATCCAGGCGGGCCCGGGGGCAGCCGTCGCGGCTGCCCCCGTATCAGGAGACGTGCCCGCCATCGAACTCGACAACGTGGTGAAGGAGTACGTCTCGCACGGCGAGGTCGTACGGGCGGTCAAGGGCGTGAGCCTCGCCATCGCGGAGGGGGAGTTCTTCTCCCTCCTCGGCCCCTCAGGCTGCGGCAAGACCACCAACATGCGAATGATCGCCGGGTTCGAGGACCCCACCCAGGGGGTCGTCAGGCTCCACGGGGAGGACGTCACGAACGTCCCGCCGAACAAGCGTGACATCAACATGGTGTTCCAGTCCTACGCGCTGTTCCCGCACATGAACGTGTGGGACAACGTCGCGTTCGGGCTCAGGCGCAAGAAGGTCCCCGACGCGGAGATCAAGCGCCGCGTCGGCGAGATCCTGGAGGTCGTGGACCTGGTCGGCCGCGAGAAGCGCCGGCCGAAGGAGATGTCGGGAGGCCAGCAGCAGCGCGTCGCGCTCGCCCGCGCCCTGGTCAACCGGCCCCGCGCGCTGCTGCTCGACGAGCCGCTCGGCGCGCTCGACCTCAAGCTCCGCCAGGCCATGCAGATCGAGCTCAAGCGCATCCAGCGGGAGGTCGGCATCACGTTCGTCTACGTGACGCACGACCAGAGCGAGGCGCTGACGATGAGCGACCGCATCGCGGTCATGAACGACGGCCTCGTGGAGCAGCTCGCCGAACCCCGCGAGATCTACGAGCGGCCCGCCAGCAAGTTCGTGGCCGGGTTCATCGGCACCTCCAACCTGCTGAGCGGAACGGTGCAACAGGTCAGCGGAGCCACCGCCGTGCTCGCCCTCGGCCAGAGCGACCGGATCCTCATCCCCTCGGACGGCACGCTCTCGGCAGGCCAGACCGTCGACCTCACGGTCCGGCCGGAGAAGATCAAGATCGCGAAGGACCGGCCCGAGGGCGATCTCAGCGTCGTACGGGGGACCGTGGCCGAGGTCGTCTACCTCGGCACCTCCAACAGCTACGTCGTGGTGCTCGGCGACGGCGCCGAGATCACGGTGTTCGAGCAGAACGCGCACGACAGCACGATCACCGCCGAGCGGGGCGACTCGGTCTGGCTCTCCTGGCAGCCCTGGCACTCCTACGCCTTGCGGTAACACCCCGAACCACCGGTACAAAGAACCCGGAGCACCGAACCCCAATGAACCACCCCTACAGGCAGGACCCCGCCATCCTCCGTGGCATGACCCAGCGCCGGCTCGGCAGGCGCGACACCTTCCGGCTCGCGGGCCTGTCGGCCGCCGGGCTCGCCCTCGCCGCCTGCGGCGTGCAGGGCAAGAGCACCGCCCGGCCCACATCCTCCGCCCAGGTGCAGTCCGAGGTGGAGAAGTACTGGTCGGGCAAGGCGAAGAACGGCCACGTGGACTTCGCCAACTGGCCGCTCTACATGGACCCCAAGAAGCCCGAACTCAAGGAGTTCACCAAGCGCACGGGGATCACGGTGACCTACAAGGAGGTCATCCAGGAGACCACGAGCTGGTACGCGAAGATCCAGCCGCAGCTCGCCGCCGGCCAGTCGATCGACTACGACCTCATGGTCTTCACCAACAGCGTCCAGCTCACCCAGCTCATCAAGCTCGGTTACCTGGTGCCGCTCGACCACGACCGGATGCCGAACTTCACCAAGAACGTCGGGGCGCGATACACCCAGGAGTCCTTCGACCCGGGCAACGTCTTCACCGTCCCGTGGGCGTCCGGGATGACGGGCATCGCCTACAACCCGAAATACATCGACACGCCGCCGACGAGCTACTCGGCCCTGTGGGACCCGAAGTACAAGGGCAAGGTCGGCATGATGGCCGACTCGCAGGAGATCGCGAACTTCGCGATGTTCGCTCTCGGCATCGACCCGGACAAGTCCACCCCGGCCGACTGGGAGAAGGCGGCCGCGAAGCTCACCGAGCAGCGCGACTCGGGAATCGTCCGGAAATATTACGACCAGTCGTACATCGACCCGCTGGCCAAGGGCGACATCTGGATCTGCCAGGCGTGGTCCGGCGACATCTTCCAGAAGAACCTCTCCGACGGCACGGACCTGAAGTTCGTGATCCCCCAGGAGGGCGCCACGATCTGGACCGACAACTTCATGATCCCGAAGACCGCCGCCAACCCGGTCGACGCGATCACGCTGATCGACTTCTTCTACGAGCCCGACATCGCGGGAAGCCTGGCGGAGTACATCAACTACGTCACCCCGGTCCCGGCGGCCAGGGACGCCATCATCGCCGACGCTGCCAAGGCGTCCGGGGCCGACAAGAAGACCCTGCAGATGATCGCCGACAGCCCGCTGGTGTTCCCGAGCGACGACGACTACGCCAAGCTGCGAACCTATGTGACCTTCGACAACAGCGAGGAGCACAAGAAGTTCGAAAGCATCTTCCAGCCCATCACCACGTCATGAGCAGGCTGAGGGCGGCGCTCACGCCGTACGCGCTGATCTTCCCGGGCGGTCTCTGGCTCGCGATCTTCTTCGTCGTCCCGATGATCGTCATGCTGTCCCTGTCGCTGCAGTCGGGCAGCGTCGAGGACGGCTACGCCTTCACCTTCAACTGGCACTCGTACGCCGACGGGCTGGCGAACTACCACGACCAGATCATCCGGTCGCTGCTCTACGGCCTCGCCTCGACCGTCCTGCAGATCGTCATCGGCTTCCCGGTGGCGTACTGGATCGCGTTCAAGGGCGGCAGGCACAAGTCGGTCTACCTGTTCCTGCTGCTGCTGCCGTTCCTGGTGTCGTTCGTGCTGCGGACGATCTCCTGGCAGTTCCTGCTGTCGGACAACGGCATCCTGCTCGGCCCGCTGAAGGACATAGGGCTGCTGCCGGAGGGCTTCCGTGTCCTCGCCACGCCGTTCGCCGTGATCGGCGGCCTCGCGTACAACTTCCTGCCGTTCATGGTGCTGCCGATGTACGTGGCGCTGGAGCGGATCGACCCGCGCGTCCTGGAGGCGGCGCAGGACCTGTACGCGAGCCGGTTCCAGACGTTCCTGCGCGTGGTGCTCCCGCTGTCGCTGCCCGGCGTCTTCGCCGGCGTGCTGATGACGTTCGTGCCGGCGACGTCGGACTACGTCAACGCGTCCGTGCTCGGCGGCACGAACACCACGATGATCGGCAACGTCATCCAGAACCAGTACCTGGTGACGCAGGACTACCCGACGGCCTCGGCGCTGTCGTTCACGCTGATGGCGCTGCTGCTCGTCGGCATCTTCGCCTACGCCAGGGCGCTGGGCACCGACGACGTGCTGGAGGTGGCGGCCCGATGAGACAGGGTCTGCTGAGGGGGCGCGGCCTCCAGATCTACACCTGGCTGGTGGTCGCCTGGCTGGTCGTGCCGATCGCGGTCATGATCCTGTTCGGGTTCAACGACACGCACGGCCGCTACAACACCGCCTGGCAGGGCTTCACCCTCAAGTGGTACGGCAAGCTGTTCGAGATCGGCGACCTCACCCAGGCGCTGGTGAACTCGCTGCTCATCGCCGTGCTGACGATGATCATCGCGGGGGTGCTCGGCTCGCTCATCGGGCTGGCGCTGGGCCGTTACCGCTTCCGCGGGTCGGGGACGATGAACGTCGTCATGTTCGCGGCCATCTCCTGCGCCGAGATCGTCATGGGGGCGTCGCTGCTGTCGCTGTTCGTCACGCTGGCCGTGCCGCTCGGGTTCTGGACGATCGTGATCTCGCACGTCATGTTCTCGATCTCGTTCGTGGCCGTGACCGTGCGGGCCCGGGTGATGACCCTCGACTCCTCGCTGGAGGAGGCCGCCCGCGACCTCGGCGCGGGACCGTGGACGACGTTCCGCCTGGTCACCCTTCCGATGATCTTTCCGGGTGTGCTGGCCGGGTCGATGCTGGCGTTCGCCCTGTCCATCGACGACTTCGTGATCACCAACTTCAACGCGGGCGGGACCGTGACGTTCCCGCTGTGGATCTGGGGAGCCACCCGCGTGGGCATCCCGCCCCAGGTCAACGTCATGGGCACGCTGATCTTCGCGGCCGGTGTGCTGATCGCCGTGGTCAACGCCCTCATGGCCCGCCGCCGGAACTGATGTAGGACCCTGTAAGAACCTGTGAGATCCCCGTGATCTCGAGGGGAAGTGAAATGTGTGAGTCCGCAGAAAGCTCTCGCTGACGCGGAGCGCAAACCGTACTGGCTGGACCGGCCGATCGCACCCGAGGCGCTGCCCCCGTTGACGGGAGACGTCACGGCGGACCTCGCGGTGGTCGGCGGCGGCTTCACCGGCCTGTGGACCGCCCTGATGGCCAAGGAGCGCGACCCCTCGCTCGACGTGGTCCTCCTGGAGGGCCGCGCCGTCGGGTGGGCCGCCTCCGGCCGCAACGGCGGGTTCTGCGCGGCGAGCCTGACCCACGGGCTCGGCAACGGGCAGGACCGCTGGCCCGCGGAGATCGCGACGCTGGAACGGCTCGGCCGGGAGAACCTCGACGAGATCGAAAGCACGCTCACCCGGTACGGCGTCGAGTGCTCCTTCGAGCGGACCGGTGAGCTGCAGGTCGCCACCGAGGAATGGCAGCTCCCGGGGCTCGACGAGGAGGTGAGCGCGGCGGCCTCGCTCGGCCTGCCGCTGGAGCGGCTCGACCGCGAGCAGGTGCGAGCCGAGGTGGACTCCCCGACGTACCTCGGCGGCGTGTGGGACCGGCAGGGCGTCGCCATGGTCGACCCGGCGCGGCTGGCGTGGGGGCTGCGCGACGTCTGCGTGCGGCTCGGCGTGCGCGTCTTCGAGCACACGCCGGTGCGCTCCCTGCACGACGACGGCATGGCGCTCGAACTCGGCACGCCGAAGGGCCGGGTCAGGGCCGGGCGGGTGGCGCTCGGCACCGGCGCCTTCCCGCCGCTGCTGCGCCGGCTCAGGCACTTCCTCGTGCCGGTGTACGACTACGCGCTGATGACCGAGCCGGTGCCGGACCATTTGCTGGCGGAGATCGGCTGGCGGAACCGCCAGGGCATCGGCGACTCGGCCAACCGGTTCCACTACTACCGCCTGACCGACGACAACCGGATCCTGTGGGGCGGCTACGACGCCGTCTATCACAACGGCGGCCTGGTCAGACCGGAGTACGACCAGCGCGACGCCACGTTCGAGAAGCTCGCCACGCACTTCTACGAGACGTTCCCGCAGCTCCACGGCCTGCGCTTCACGCACAGGTGGGGCGGGGTCATCGACACCTGCAGCCGGTTCAGCGCCTTCTTCGGCACCGCGTACGGCTCGCGCCTCGCCTACGCCGCCGGATACACCGGCCTCGGCGTGGGCGCGACCCGGTTCGGGGCCAATGTCATGCTCGACCTGCTGCAGGGCCGGGTGACCGAGCGTACGGACCTGCGCATGGTGCGGGAGAAGCCGATGCCCTTCCCGCCCGAGCCGGTGCGGTCCGGCGTCATCCAGCTCACCCGCTGGGCCATCGCCCGGGCCGACGAGCACGAGGGCCGCCGCAACGCCTGGCTGCGCACCCTCGACGCCCTCGGCGTCGGCTTCGACTCCTGAGGATGCGCGGGCCGCGGTTCCCCTCCGCCGTGCGGACCGGAGGGGAACCGCGACCTTGCCGTAGGGAAGGCCGGTCGGCTCAGATGCCGGTGACCCTGAGGACGACGCGGTAGTCGTAGTACGTCTCGTCGGTACCGCTGATCTTCTGCGAGGGGAGGTCCACCCACTCGCCGACATCCAGGGTGTCGCAGTCGGACCAGTCCGCGGTGGCGCTGCCCAGCGAGGTGCCGGAACCGGCGGCCGGAGGCGTGACCTCACGCAGGTTGAAGGACGCGGAGTGGGTCGGGTCCACGATCGTGGTCGGGTCCTCGAAGTCCGACCCGTAGTCGGTGTCGCCCGCCGTCATCGTCGAGTACTTGGAGTTGACGCGCGGGAAGAGGTTGCCGTCCACGCGGAAGCGGAGTTCGTCCCGTCCGTCTTTCTCGTCGACGTTGCCGGCGTAGATGGAGTTCAGCTCCACGGTGCAGGCGGTCGCGGCGGTGACGGCGTGGGCGGGGGTGGACACCCCGGCGGGGACGACGAGGCCGGCGGCCAGGCCGAGGCCGGTGACGAGTGTGCGAATACGCATGAGGATTCCCTCGGTTCTCGATGTGCTCGCGGCCTTCGCGAGCGGCATCAACGTAGGAAGGGCACCGTCAGCCGATCGCTAGCCGATCGTGAAAGGCCAGGTCGCGGCGTACCTGGACTACGGTGAGACGCTTGCTCACGCCTTGCTCCGGGCGAGCGCGCTCCAGCCGTGCTCCAGGAGGTCGAAGGCCCGGGTGATGGCCTCTCGGGGGTTGTCGTGGGCGTAGGCCGCGCGGGGGGCTTCGAGGGCGAAGTGGGCCAGGGCGGCGCAGATGGGGTCGTCCGCGGGGAGGCCGCTCTCCTCGGCGATGGCCTGGGCGAGTGCGGCGGTGTGGCGCAGTCCGCCGCGCCGTCTCCCGCGCCACCCCCCGCTACAGCGGCGTGAGCTTCCTGGAAGCCTGGTTCCACGACGTCGCGACCCGGCACCCCGACATCGCGGAGCTCGTCGGGCAGGGCGGCGACGCCGCGGCCGACGGCGAGCGCGGCCTGTTCGCCCAGCGCAACAGCGGCGACCACATCCGCGTCTACATCATCCAGCGCGTCCCGGCCGACTGGATCACGCGCAGTGGCCTCACGCCCCAGGCCACCGACGGCATCCGCGCCCTCCTCCTGGAGCGCTACCGCGACTGGTCGCCCCGCCTGCGCCGGCTGATCACAGACAACTACGGCCCCTACGTCGACCGCCCGATCTTCGCTCTGCCCGTCCCGCACGTCTGGGCGCACAACCCCACGGTGACCCTGCTCGGCGACGCCGCCCACCTCATGCCCCCGCTCGGCGTCGACGTCAACCTCGCCATGCTGGACGCATGCGAACTCGCCCTCGCCATCGCTCACCACGACACCGTCGACGAAGCCGTCCACGCCTACGAGAAGACCATGCTGCCCCGCTCCACGGAGATGGCCCGGCTCCTCGACGGCGCCGCTGACGGGCGCGATCCGGCCGTTCCGGGCGACGCCGCCGTTCACATCAGGTTCGCACGGCGGTCCGTACGTTTCCGGCATGCGAAGATTCTTTGCGCGATTCACCATGGGGCTGTCGGCGGGGCTGACCGTCGCCGCCCTGCTCACGACGGCGTGCGGCGCCGGGCCCGGCCGGGCCGCGCGTACGCCCGGGGCGCCCGCGTGTGACCCCGCACTCGACCGCGCGTTCGGGGCATGGGCTGACACCGGCTTCAGCGGGTCGGTCGCGATACTCAGGGACGGCGCGTTCGAGTGCCGCGCCGCGTACGGCATGGCCGACGCCGGCGCCCGCCGGCCGAACACGCCCGGCACGGTGTTCAGCATCGGCTCGGTGACGAAGACGGTCACCGCGGCCGCGATCCTCCGGCTCGCCGACGAGGGAAAGCTGTCGCTCGACGACCGGGTGGGCGCGATCCTGCCGCGGCTGCGCGGTCCGGTGGCCGGCGCGACGGTCAGGCAGCTTCTGCTGCACACCAGCGGGCTCACCGGCACTCACGGCGGCGACTACGAGCCGCTGTCGCCGGGTGCGGCGCTGGCGGCGATCGGCAGGCTGAAGCTCGCCTTCCCGCCGGGTGCCGGGCACGTCTACTCCAACGCCGGATACACCCTGCTGGCCCTCGTCGTCGAACGTCTGTCGGGCCGCGGCTACCGGGACTACGTGAGCTCCACCGTCCTGCGGCTTCCCGGCGGGCGTGTGGCGGGCGGGTTCTGGGACGGGCACCCGGCCGCGCCGGGCCCGAGAGCGGTCGGCTACCTCGACGACGGGGAGCCGGGACACCAGGGCGGTTTCGCCGGGCCGTACTGGGGTGTGGAGGGCAACGGCGGGCTGGCGATGACCATGCCCGGCCTCGCGGAGTGGACGCATGCGCTGTTCACCGGCCGGGTGGTCACGCCCGCGTCTGCCGAACTCGCGGCCCGCCCGGGGTGGCCGCTGGGCGACGGCAGGTCGGAGACGCCCGGCTGGGTCGCCTTCGACCGGTCGCTCTACGGTGAGCGGTTCCTGAGCGCCGCCGGCGGTGGTGGCGACGTGGGCCACAACGCGGTCGTCGCCTGGGTCCCGGCCCAGCGCCGCGTGGTCGCCATCGCGTCGAACACCGCGAAGCTCCCGGCCGAGGCGCTGCTGCGGGCGGTGGGACCGGCGCTGCTGGCCGGACGGCCGTTGCCCGCGCCGTCCGCCGCCGCCCCGGCCGGTGACCTCGCGGCTATGGTCGGGACGTACCGGCTTGAGAGGGGAGGCGGGTTCGAGGTGTCCGCAGAACGGGGCAGGCTGACCGTTTCCGCGACTGGGGCCGACGCGGTCCGCGCGCTGGCGCCGCCCGGCGCGGGCGTCACGGAGGCGGCGCTGGGCGCGCACGAACAGCGGGTGCTCACGCTGCTGAACGGCCAGACCCAGGAGGGCCGCAGGGAACGGGCCGCACTCGAAAAGGCCTTCGGCGCTGTGTCGGGCCTCACGCTCGCAGGCACGGTCACGAAGGGCGCCGACGCCCGCACGTACGTCACGCTCGTCACCGGCAAGGGGCCTGTCCTGGCCTGGTACGCCGTCAACGAGCAGGGCGGGGTGATGGCCGCCGAGGTCCCGGCGAAGCCGCCGGCGCTGACGCTCGTGCCGTCGGGCGGCGCCGGCCGGTTCCGCCCGGACGATCCCACCGGATCCGGCCCCCGTGTGGAGGTCGCGTTCGAGGGCCGCCGCATGACCGTCACCAGCGGGCTGGGTGCCGTCACCGCCGAGCGGTCCGGCTGAACCGCCATGCGCGTTCTCCTCGTCGAAGACGACCCCGAGCTGTCGGAACTGGTCGCGCTCGGCCTGCGCAACGAGTCGTACGCCGTGGACGTCGCGGCGACGTACCGCGAGGCCGAGGAGTCGCTGCGGGTCACCTCCTATGACGTGGCCTGCCTGGATCTGGGCCTGCCCGACGGCGACGGCCTGGATCTGCTGCGCAGGCTCGCCGATGACGCGCATCTGTGCCGCCCCCGGCGCACGCTCGTACTCACCGCCCGCGACGCGGTCGGGGACCGCGTCGTGGGGCTGGACGCGGGCGCCGACGACTACCTGGTCAAGCCGTTCCACTTCGCCGAGCTGGTGGCCCGGCTGCGGGCGCTGGGCCGGCGCGGCGACCAGCACGGCTCGCTGCTGCGGGTGGGCGACCTCGAACTCGACCCGGTCACCCACCGGGCCTGGCGGGCGGGCGCCGAGCTGGAGCTGACGTCGCGCGAGTTCGCCCTGCTCCGTTACTTCATGCACCACCCCGGCCGGGTGCTGTCGGCCGAGGACCTGCTGGAGCACGTGTGGGACGCCAACGCCAACCCCTTCACCACCTCGGTGCGGGTGATCCTCAGCCGGCTGCGCAGGAAGCTCGGCGACCCGCCCGTCATCACCACCGTCACCGCCGCCGGTTACCGGCTGGAGGGACCGTGACGCGGCTGTGGCGCTCGCTGCGCGTCCGGCTGGCCGTGCTCGCCTTCCTGGGGTTCTACGTCCCGCCGCTGCTGCTGTTCGGCGTGGTCTTGGTGACCGACACGGAGACGACCGTGCAGGTGCTCAACGGGGTCGAGCACGTGCGCGGCGCCTCGGCGCACCGCTCCCCGTGGGTCTCCTGGACCCTCCTCGCGCTCGCCCCGGCCGCCGCCGCGGCGGCCTGGTGGTGGGCGGGACGGGCCGTCGCCCCGATCAACCGGGTCCGCGCGGTGGCCGGGGACATCGGCGGCACCGATCTGAGCCGCCGGATCGGGCTCGACCACGGGCCGCTGGAGGTGGTGGCGCTGGCCGCCGAGTTCGACGCGATGCTGGACCGGCTCGCGGCGGCAGCGGCGACCCAGCGGCGGCTGCTGGAGGAGACGAGCCACGAGCTGCGCAGCCCGCTGTCGGTGCTGATGACCAACGCGGAGGTCCTGCTCGCCCACCCCCAGCCCACGTTGGAGATCTACCGCGACGGGCTGCGCCGTTCACGCGGCGTCGCCCGGCGGTTGCAGGCCACCGTCGACGACCTGCTGACCGAGGCCCGCGGGCGCGCCCGTACGCTCGACCACCGGCCGGTCGACCTCATGGAGGTGGCGCGTGACGTGCTCCGGCACGCCGAGGTGCCGGCGGCAGGCAAGCGCATGACGCTGTCTCTGGAGGGCCCGCCGGAGGCCGTGTGCGCGGTCGACGAGGTCACGGTGACCCGCGCCGTCGCCAACCTCGTCGACAACGCCGTCCGCTACGGCCCGGAGGGCACGCCCGTGACCGTGGAGATCGCCCTCACGCCCGACCTGGCCGTGGTCACGGTCGCCGACCTGGGGGCGGGCATCCCGGAAGAGCAGCGGGAGCGCGTGTTCGAGCGGTTCTGGCGCGGGCACCGCGACGTGCCCGGTACCGGCCTCGGCCTGCCCATCGCCCGGCAGATCGCCCGGGCCCACGGCGGCGACCTCACCGTCACGTCCGGGACTTCCGGCGCCCCGGGCTGCGCCTTCCGTCTCACCCTGCGTCGCCCGCGCGGGCCGGACGCCGGGCTCATGGCCGGGGGAGGAAGGCGAGCAGGGCCTCGGTGAGGGCCTCAGGGGCTTCCTCCATCATGTGATGGCCGGTGTCGAGGGCGTGACCGGACAGATCGGCGGCCCACGGCCGCCACACGCCGAGGACGTCGTGGTCGTAGAGCTCCGCGAGGTCGTCCCTGGCGCCCCACAGGACGAGCAGGGGGCTCGTGATGCGCCGTCCGGCGGCTCGGTCGGCGTCGTCGGCGGCGCGGTCCACGCCCAGCCCGGCACGGTAGTCCTCGCACATCGCGTGCCGCACCCGGGGATCGGCTGTCGCCGCGGCCACGTCCGCGTGGTTCTCCCGGCCCATCCGTGACGGGTCGAGCGTGTACCAGGCGTCCAGGTCGGCGGCGATCAGCCGCTCGGGCAGCGGTGCGGGCTGACCCATGAAGAACCAGTGATACCAAGCCTGGGCGAACCGGGCCTCACAGCGGGCCAGTGCCTCACCGATCGGTACGTCGCCGAGGATGACGACGTGGTCCACGCGGTGCGGATGGTTCAACGCGAGGCGCTGGACTGCGACCAGGTTCCAGGTGGTGTGGGTCCTCGGATGCCCGTGGACCAGCAGCACCGCGGGTCCCCGGCCTCCGTGCCGCACCCGGAGACGCACGTCCCCGACCTCGACATGGCTGAGTTCGAATCCGGCGAACATGGCACGTGCCCCTGCCCGTGGCGCTCCGGGGAAATCGCACGGGCACGCCATGAGCGCCGGGTTCGACCCCTAAGACCGGGGGACGATCTCGCGCTGCGGGGTCTCCAGCCACTGCGCCACGCCCAGCAGCCGCCGGTAGTGCTCGACTAGCTCCACCGGTGTCGTCAGGGGGTGAGCCAGCGGAGCGGGTTGTCGTGCGTGATCAGGCGCAGGGTGCCGTCGTCCACGCCGGCTTCCCGCAGGGCCGGGACGACCGACGAGAACAGCCGCCCGTAGCCCTGCCCGCCGTAGCCGGACAGGTGCTCCCGCAGGCGTACGCCGCTGCTGAGCAGGACGCGCTCGGCGTGCCCGGTGTCGAGGAGGGTGAGGACGTCCTCGGCGTCGTCCACGCTCACGTACGCGCCGGTCTCGGCGATCTTGCGCTGGGCCAGCGGGTCGCCGGTGCGGGCGGCGAGACGCCCGGCGGGAACGTTCTGCGAGAGCAGCAGCTCCAGCAGCTCCAGACCGCCCGTCGCGACCGGGAGGTCCGTGCGCAGTGAGGCGCGGGCGGCGGCGGTGACGGCCCGCTCCTCGGCGGGGGTGGGCGCCTCGTCCCACGAGGCGGTGACGATGACACCCGGCCGCGCGCCCGTCCCGTCCAGCCCGGCGCCGATCTCGTGCAGCAGATCGGCGGTCAGGTCCTCCACGCCGTACCGCGTGATGGCCTCACCCGCGAACGGCTGCGCCGCGAAACCTGTGGCGGCCACGATCGGCACTCGCGAGGCCATCGAGATCCGGGCGAGCGCGGCGGGGTCACGCGCCATGCCGATGCAGCTGTGCTCCACCACGAGGCCCAGCGCCTGCTCCCTGCCGAGGTGCTTGACCTCGGCCAGCACGTACCGCTCCTCGTCCAGCCACCGGCAGGGATCGGAGTCCACGCCGACCCCCCAGCGGGTGTCGGTGCGCAGATGCTCGTACGGGAGCACCGGCCCGTCGATCTCGGAGACGGGGACGGCGCCCGTGACGGTCTGGATTCGAGGGAAATATGCGCCGGACATGAACGGACATTAACCGATTTTTTGCCTAAACCGCTCCTGAATCACGTGATTCTTTACCCGGGAGGCGTGGGCGGGGTCAGCTCATCGTCTTGCCGCCGTTGACGGCGAGCCGCTGACCGGTGACGAAACGGGCACCGGGAGAGGCGAGGAACGCCACCGTCTCGGCGATGTCCACCGGCGCGCCCATGTGCCCCAGCGGGACGTCGCGCAGGTAGTCGGTGTAGTCCTTCGGGGGGACGTCCGCGTGGCGCTCCACCGGGATCCAGCCCGGCTCGACGGTGTTCACGGTGATCCCGTACGAACCCAGCTCGCGGGCCCACGACCGGGTGAGCCCGTGCATCGCGGCCTTGGCCGCGACGTAGTGCCCGAACTCCGGGTTGCCGAGGTCGGCGACTTCGCTGCCCACGTTGACGATCCGGCCGGTCCCGGCCTCGCGCATGCCGGGCAGCACGGCCTGCAGGATCAGCAGCGGGGCCTTGACGAAGAAGCGGAGCTGGCCGAGGTGGTCCTCCCAGGTCTGCTTCTCCACCGGCATCAGCGGCTGCGGGCCGGTGGCGTTGTTGACGACCACGTCGACATGCCCGATCGCGGCCACGCCCTCCCGTACGGACTCCTCGTCGGTGACGTCGAACCGGGCCGGCCGGGCCGATCCGCCGGCGGCGGTGATGCGGTCGACGACGGCGGAGGCCCCGGCCGTGTCGTTGGCGTAGTTGACGGCGACGTGCCAGCCGTCCTTGGCGAGCCGTTCGGCGATGACGGCGCCCAGACCTCGTGAGGCGCCCGTGACCAGTGCGGTACCCATGACAAGCGTGCCTATCACAGATCACGTGGGGCAGGATGGTGTCCATGGATGAGATCGCCGCACTGGTGGACCGGGCCGAGATCGTGGACGTCGTCACCGCCGTCTTCGACACCGTGGACGCCAAGAACTGGCCGGTGTGCCGGGAGCTGTTCGCCGGCGAGGTGGACGCCGACTTCACCAGCCTCAACGGCGGGGAGCCCGCGCGGATCAGCGCCGAGGCCCTCGTGGACGGCTGGCGGACCGGCCTGCACGCCCGCAAGCAGAGCTTCCACACGGTAAGCAACTTCGCGGTGACCGTGGACGGCGCCGAGGCGCACGTGACCACCAAGGGCTACGCCTACAACCTGCTCGACACCGCGCTGGGCGGCGGCATGTTCGAGGTGTGGGGCGTCTACCGGCTCCGGCTCGTACGGCAGGCCGAGGGGTGGAAGGTCGTGGCCTTCGCGTTCGACGCCTGGCACACCCGCGGCGACGAGGCGGTGCGCACCCACACGCTGGAGGGCTAAGCGGTGATCGCCGGGGCCTCGGTGTGCAGGCGCCGCAGGACCCGGCGGAACGCCCAGACCGACCCGAGGAAGGCGAGGCCGGTGACGACGGCGACGGCGGCGGTGCGGATGATCAGGTAGTCGCCGATCGACTCGTGCAGCAGCAGCCAGATGCTCATGGCCGAGTTGACCAGGAGCACGAACGCCCAGAGCAGGGTGATCCGGGCGAAGAAGGTGCGGACGCGCTCGTGCCGCAGCACGAACGACGGCAGGTGGATGTAGTCGAGCGTGAGCCGCTGGACCAGCGGGCGGCGCATCCGCACCGACGCCAGGAGCACCATGCTGATGCAGATCGTGCCGAGCTCCGGCTGGATGAAGTAGAGGACGGGACTGCCGGTCCACAGTCCGATCACGGTGCGGAAGGTGATCGCGATCGTCGCCATGATCATCGTCCCCGGAACGGGCTGACGCCGGACGAGCCGCCACAGGACGCCCAGGTAGACCCACGACACCGCGGCCATCAGCGCGCCGCGCAGGCCGAGCACCGCGAGAGCCGCGTAGAAGACCACGAGGGGAGCCACCACGCCTTCGAGGAGCCGGGGCACCGCCTGCTTGATCAGTGCGGTGAGCCGTGGCAGTGCGAAAGGCGTGTGGTTCATGGCAACTCCAACGGGCCGGCAGGGGAGACCGACGCTGTGGTTGGGCAACGCGCCTACCCGGACATCGCGGGCGGAAACGCCCGAGGGCAGGCTCTTTGTCGGTGGCTCACGGTACCCGACGGCCGCCCCTGCGGGGCCCGAATGCGCGGGGCCGATCGCTGGGTCATAACGGTACGGCATGGCCCCACCCGGCTTGCGAGCTCGCGGAAACCCCTGGTCAGCGCTTTGCCGATGGCCGCGGGGCGCTTTCCCCGGCGCGCGGAGAGCGCGGGTTACTTTGACGGCATGGACTCAGGTTTCGGCTACTTCGCAACAGATGATGCGGTTCGTCCGGATGCCTTGGCCCGGCTCGTCGAGCAGCGCGGCCACACGGCGCTGCTGTTCACCGAGCACACGCACATCCCGGTGCCGCCGGACGGTCAGACGCCGAAGGACGAATGGGGCGGCGACCTGCCCCGGCGCTACTGGCACAGCTACGACCCGTTCGTCGCCTCGATGGCCGCGGGCGCGGCGACGACCCGGCTGCGCGTGGGGACGGGCATCTGCCTGGTGCCCGAGCACGAGCCCATCGGCCTGGCGAAGACGGTGGCGAGCGTGGACAACCTGACCGGCGGGCGGTTCGAGTTCGGCGTCGGCGCCGGATGGAACCGCGAGGAGTTGCGCCACCACGGCGTCGACCCGGCGCGCCGCTTCGCCGTCATGCGCGAGCGCGTCCGGGCGATGCGGGAGATCTGGACCCGTGACGAGGCCGAGTTCCACGGCGAATTCGTGTCCTTCGACCCAATCTGGTCATGGCCCAAACCGGCGCAGAAGCCGTACCCACCGATCCTGGTGGGCGGCGTCGGGCCGCGCGTCTTCGACCGCGTGCTCGCCTACGGGGACGCGTGGCTGCCCAACTACGGCCCGGGGATCCTCGATCGCGTTCCCGAGTTGTTCCGGCGGGCCGAGGAGGCGGGCAGGCAGGTCGAGGTCCTGATGCTGTCCGCGCCGGCCGACCCGGGCGCGCTGGAACAGTGCGAGAAGGCCGGGGTGTCCCGGGTCATGGCCTGGCTGCCCTCGGCCGGATACGACCGCGTCCAGCGGGCGATGGACGCCTTCGAGGGCGCTCTCGCCGACCTGCACGGGGAGTGAGCGTCGTTCAGTTCAGCGTCGCGGTGGCCAGTTTGGCGCCGAAGCCGAGGAAGAGGGCGCCGACCCCCGAGGTGAGCCCGGCGGACAGCTTGCGGCGCTGCCGGAAGTGGCTCGCGAGGAACGTGCCGCCGAAGATGAGCGTGCTCAGGTAGGCCACGCTGAAGACCTGCACGATCAGCGCGAGGATCAGGAACGACAGCACCGGCGCGCCGTACGACGGGTCCACGAACTGCACGAAGAACGCCACGAAGAACAGGATCGCCTTGGGGTTGAGCAGGCTGATCGTGAACGCCTTGCGGAACGGGTCGCCCGCCGCCGGGATCGCCGCCTCCACGGCCTCCACGGCCTGCGCCGCCTCGGTGACCTGGGCCGAGGCCCCTGCCCGGGAGGCCCGCAGGGAGCGCCAGGCGCCGCGCAGCATGCCGAAGCCGATCCACGCCAGATAGACCGCGCCCGAGTACTTCACGATCGAGAACAGCACGGGCGTCGACTTCAGCAGCGACGCGACCCCGGCGGCCGACAGGAACATGAGGACCGAGTCGCCGGCGAAGACCCCGGCCGCCGCGCGGTAACCCTGCCGCACGCCACGCTGGGCGGCGGTGGACAGCACGAACAGCGAGTTCGGCCCCGGGAGCAGGATGATCAGAAACGAGCCGACGATGTACGTCCAGATGTTGGTGATCCCGAAGAACAACCCTGCCTCCGTAAAGCGCGATAAGTCAGGGTATAGCTCTTCACGGTCTGTGGTCACGGCAGGGTGCGGGACCGAAGATTCCTATTGACCCTATGGGTAATAAGGGACAATCCTTGAGTCCATGACGCTGTGGAAGCCCGATCCGACCTTCTACCCCTCGCCCCGCGACGCCGCCGAGGCGCCGCCGGAGAAGCTGGCCTACGTGGCCGCCTTCGACCGGTCGGCCCAGCGGCCCGACGCGCTCGCCGTCCTCGACACCGATCCCGCGTCCCCGGCGTACGGGACCGTGGTCGGCTGGACCGACCTGCCGCACACGGGGGACGAGCTGCACCACTTCGGCTGGAACGCCTGCAGCAGCGCGCTGTGCCCCTACGCGCCGCACCCGCACGTCGAGCGGCGCTACCTGATCGTGCCAGGCCTGCGGTCGTCGCGGATCTACGTGTACGACACCAAGGACCGCGTCAGCCCGGAGCTCGTGAAGGTCATCGAGCCCGAGGAGCTGGGCAAGCGGGCCGGCTACTCCCGCCCGCACACCGTCCACTGCGGCCCCGAGGGCCTGTACGTCAGCGCGCTCGGCGGATACGGCGACGACGGGCCCGGCGGCATCGCCATCCTCGACCACAACTCGTTCGAGGTCCTGGGCCGGTGGGAGGTCGACCGCGGCCCGCAGTACCTCGCGTACGACTTCTGGTGGCACATCAACCACGACGTCCTGGTCACCTCCGAGTGGGGCACGCCGTCCATGGTCGAGGACGGGGTGGTCGGCGAGCTGCTGCTCGGCCGCAAGTACGGCCACAAGATTCACTTCTGGGACCTGCGCAAGCGCAGGCACGTCCAGGAGGTGGACCTCGGCGACCAGCACCAGATGACGCTGGAGCTGCGCCCCGCCCACGACCCGACCAAGACGTACGGCTTCGTGGGCGTCGTGACCAGCGTCGAGGACCTGTCGGCCTCCGTGTGGGTGTGGCACAGGGACGGCTCCCGCTGGGCGGCGGAGAAGGTGATCACGATCCCGGCCGAGCCGGCCTCGCCGGACGACCTGCCCGACGTGCTCAAGCCGTTCGGCGCGGTGCCGCCGCTGGTCACCGACATCGACCTGTCGGTCGACGACCAGCGGCTGTACGTGTCGTGCTGGGGGACCGGCGAGCTCAAGCAGTACGACGTGTCCGACCCGTTCAAGCCGGTCGAGCTCGGCTCGGTCCGCCTCGGCGGCATCGTGCGGCGCGAGGCGCACCCGGCCGCGCCGGACGAGCGGCTCGCCGGCGGGCCGCAGATGGTCGAGGTGAGCCGCGACGGCCGCCGGGTCTACGTCACCAACTCGCTGTACGGAGCCTGGGACGACCAGTTCTATCCCGACGGCGTCGGCGCCTGGATGGCGAAGATCGACACCGAGTCGTTCACACTGGACGAGAGGTTCTTCCCGCACGGCGACGACTTCCGCGGCCTGCGCCCGCACCAGACCCGGCTCCAGGGCGGCGACGCGTCCTCCGACTCCTACTGCTACCCGTGACCCTGACCGCCGTCATCCTGCTCGGCGCCTTTCACGGGATCAATCCCGCGATGGGCTGGCTGTTCGCCGTCGCCCGGGGGTTGCAGGAGCGCAGCCGCGACCTGCTGCTGCAGTCCCTGCCGGTCATCGCGCTGGGCCACCTCGTGTCGGTGGCCCTCGTGGTGGCCGTCGTGTCGGCGACCGGGTCGCTGGTGACGGCCACGGCCCTCGCGATCGGGGCGGGAGTCGTGCTCGTCGGGTTCGGCCTGTGGCACCTGCTCGCCCGGCGGCACTTCCGCTGGGTGGGCATGCGGCTGTCGCTGCCGCAACTGGCCGCCTGGTCGTTCCTGATGTCGTCGGTGCACGGCGCGGGCCTGATGCTGCTGCCCGTGCTGACCCGCATGCCGGCGAGTCACCACGGGCACGCCCTGTCGGGCGGCATGCTCGTCGCGGGCGTGCACACGCTCGCGATGTTCCTCACAGCGACCGTCGTCGCCGTCGTCGTGTACGAGTTCCTCGGCGTCGCCGTCCTGCGGCGGGCCTGGTTCAACCTCGACAGGATGTGGGCGTTCGCACTGCTGGGGGCGGGCGTCTTCACCCTGGTCGGCGCCGTCTGAGACAGCCGTCTGAGGCGGCCGGGGCGTGGGGCGCCGTGCGGCCGCGCCGGCACGGCACCGGCAGTCTCGCCACCGGGGGCGGGGGGTGAAACTTGCAGAGAAGGGCGGCACCATGGGTAACCGCAGGTGGTGCCGCTGGAACGCGCCCACCTGCGACATGAGGCACGCATAATCCGGGCTTAAGACTGCGCTGCTTGTCGGTCCGGCGGTGACGTCACTACGCTCCCGCGGCATTCCTCTTCTCGCCTCCGTGCCTCGCCGCGGAGGCTCGTCACTGTTCGGAGCCCACCATGGGAGCGATCACGCGTGGCGCCTTCACCATCGTGGTCCTGAGCGCCCTGCTGTCCTCGTTGTTCGTCGCCTGGTACGGCCCGGCCCGCGCCACCGAGACCGGCACGACGGCCGTCAGCCAGGCCAGGTCACGGGTCGTGGCACCGCGGGCCGCCCCCGCGCCGGCGCGGGCAGCGGTCGCCCCCGCGCAAGCGGGCACCGCGCAAGCCGCAACCGCGCAAACAGGCACCGCGCAAGCCGCAACCGCACAAGCAGCCACGGCGCAAACAGGCACCGCGCAAGCAGGCACCGCGCAAGCAGGCATGGCGCAAGCGGGCACCGCGCACGCCGCGACCGCGCACGCCGTGACGGTGCAGAACGCCGTTCCCGTGCCGGAGGTGACGGTCACGGTGACCGTCACGCCGTCGCCGTCCCCCTCGCCGAGCCGCATCAGGGTCGGGTACGTCGCGCAGCGCGGCGCGTACGGCGCCACCTCCACCGTGCGAGATCTCGAGACCGGCGGGCTGGCGGGCAGGCTGACCCACGTCCTCTACGCGTTCGCGAACATCGACCCCGGATCGCTGACCTGTCTCACCGGGGTCACCCGGCCGCTGGCGCCCGACCCGAACGACCCCGACCAGGGCGACGGCGCGGGGGACGCGTGGGCCGACTACCAGCGTGGCTTCACGGCCGCCGAGTCGCTCGACGGCGTGGCCGATCCCCCCGACGCCCCGCTCGCCGGAAACTTCAACCAGCTGAAGAAGCTGAAGGCCCGCCACCGCGGCCTGAAAACGCTGGTCTCGATCGGCGGCTGGACGTATTCCAAGTACTTCTCCGACGTCGCGCGGACCGCCGCCGGCCGGCAGAGGTTCGTCAAGTCGTGTCTCGACGCGTACATCAGGGGCGACCTGCCGGGCGTCGACGGCAGGGGCGGGCCGGGCAGCGCGGCGGGCGTCTTCGACGGGATAGACATCGACTGGGAGTGGCCCGGCGGCAAAGGGCACCTGGGCAACCACACCGGCGTCGACGACAGGCGGTCCTTGACGGCCCTGCTGGCCGAGTTCCGCGCGCAACTCGACGCGCTCGGCGCGGCCACCGGCCGCCACTATCTGCTCACGGTCTACCTCCCCGCCGACCCGGACCGCATCGATGCCGGGTTCGAACTGGAGAAGCTGGTCGGCCTCGTCGACTTCGTGAACGTGCAGAGGGACGGCCGGCACGCCGTGCGCGAGGGTGCCGTCCTGCGCTGATCCGGCGTCGCCCCGCGCGGGCCCTCCGCTGACCCACGCTGCCTCGGCACGCACTGCCCCCGGTTCTGCCCCGCCTGGCCCCGGCCCCGGCACGCACTGCCCCGGCTCTACTGCCGCTGACCTCGCTTCGCCGCGGCGCGCCTGCTCGCCGCCTGCGCCCGACGCGCGGCGGCTGCGCCGTGCCCGATGAGACTCGCCAGTGAGCGTGTGGGGGACAGAACCGCCTTAACGGACAGCCAGTCGACCCTTAACGCGCGCATAACACGTCACCGCGTGCCGACCGGCGATGACAAAGTTCGTTAAGAACGCTGTCGAATTGGGTCTTGTGGACGCGCGACCGCGAAGCTACGATCCGTACAACTCTTAGGAAACTTTCCTAAAAGAACGACCTGGGAGCCGACGATGGCCCTTCCTCACCTCTAGCCTCTCCATCCCCGCGTCCCGTCACCAGACGCCCTTGAGTGCCGTACGGCCGGTGCCGTTCTGATCGGCCGCCTCCGTCAGGCGCCGGCCGTACGGATTCCATGACCTCCCCGTTCACCCCCCGACAGAGGTTGTGTCCATGCAGATCAAGCACGTCTGGCGTGCGCTCGCCGCGATGGCCGCACTCGCGCTCGCTCTCGTCGCGCTGCCCGCCGAGGCCGCCACGGTCAAGGCCGTCTTCTCCGCCGACTCCGACTGGGGCTCCGGCTACCAGGGCCGCTACACCGTCACCAACACGGGGACCACCGCGCTCTCCGGCTGGACGGTCGAGTTCGACCTCCCCGCCGGCTCGACGGCCGGGTCCTACTGGGACGCGCTGATGACGCGTTCCGGCGACCACTACACGTTCAGGAACCGCGAGTACAACGGCGGCCTGGCCCCCGGCGCCTCGGCGACGTTCGGCTGGGTCAACAGCGGGCCCGGCAGACCGGTGAACTGCCGGCTGAACGGCGGCCCGTGTGACGGCGTCACGACCTCGCCGTCCCCGTCCCCGAGCGCATCCCCCAGCACGTCTCCCAGTCCGCCGCCGCCCGCGCCCGGCGCCCTGCGCACCGCGCCGTACGTGGACATGGGCGCCTGGCCGACCCCGAGCCTGAGCGCGATGGCCGCGGCGTCCGGCCTGAAGAGCTTCACTCTCGCGTTCGTCACCGCGTCGGGTTGCAAGGCGATGTGGTTCAACGCGTACGACCCGCGGCAGAAGTGGGCGAAGGACCAGATCGACGCGATCAGGGCCGGCGGCGGGGACGTCAAGGTGTCCTTCGGCGGCGCGACCGGCATCGAACTCGCGCAAGCGTGCACGGACGTGAACGCGCTGGTCACCGAGTACGACGCCGTCGTCAGCGCCTACGACCTGAAGTACATCGACCTCGACATCGAGGGATCGGCGGCGGCCGAGCCCGCGTCCATCGCCCGCCGCTCCCAGGCGCTCGCCCGGCTGCAGCAGGCCCACCCCGACCTGAAGATCTCCCTCACGCTGCCCGTCCTGCCGAACGGCCTGACCGCCGACGGTCTCAACGTGGTGCGGTCCGCCCGCGACGCCGGGGTCAGGCTCGACGCCGTCAACGTCATGGCCATGGACTACTACCAGTCCGTCGACTACGGCGACGCGGCGGTCCAGGCGGCCGGCAGCACCTTCGCGCAGCTCAAGAGCCTGTATCCCAGCCTGTCCGACGCCCAGGCGTGGCGGATGGTCGGGGTCACGCCGATGCTCGGCCAGAACGACGACGGCCGGATCTACAACCAGGACGACGCCCGTCAGCTGGTCGCCTTCGCCAAGGACAGGCACCTCGGCCTGCTGGCCTTCTGGGAGACGACACGCGACCGCAACGCCTGCACCGGCGCGCTCTACTCCTGCACCAACGTCCCCCAGGCGCCCTACGAGTTCTCCAAGATCTTCGCTTCGTACACGGGATGACGCACATGAAGAAGCTCATCGGCCTCGGCGCGGCGGCGTCCGTCGCCTTCGCCGGCCTGCTCACGGCGACGTTCACCGGCCCGGCCCGTGCCGCGAACATCGCCGCCAATCCGGGGTTCGAGTCGGGCCTGTCGGGCTGGACGTGCGCGTCCACGGCTCAGGCGGTGTCGAGTCCCGTCCACGGCGGGTCGAGGGCCCTGTCCGCGACCCCGGCCGGCAGTGACTACGCCCGGTGCGAGCAGACGATCACCGTCAAGCCGTCCACGACGTACGCGCTGTCGGCGTGGGTGCGGGGGAACTACGTGTTCCTGGGCGCGACCGGCGCCGGCGTGAACGCCCAGACATGGGCGTCGCCGGGAGCGTCCTGGTCGCAGTTGTCCACGTCGTTCACGACGGGGTCGTCCACCACGAGTGTGACGATCTACGTCAACGGCTGGTACGGCCAGGGTGCCTACTACGCCGACGACGTCGTCCTCGACGGCCCGGGCGCCCCGCCCTCGCCGTCCCCCTCTCCGCCGGCGTCACCCCCGGCGAGCCCGTCGCCGTCGCCGTCGCCGTCCGTCTCGCCCACGCCCCCGCCGCCTGGCGGGAAGCGGCTCATGGCGGGCTACCTGCACGCCTCGTTCGCCAACGGCTCCGGCTACGTCCGCATGGCCGACGTGCCCGCGGCATGGGACATCATCGACCTGGCCTTCGGCGAGCCGACCTCGCCCACCTCCGGCGACATCCGGTTCACCCGCTGCCCGGCCACCGAGTGCCCGAACGTCGAAAGCGACGCCGAGTTCGTCGCGGCCATCCGCGCCAAGCAGGCGGCCGGCAAGAAGGTGCTCATCTCGATCGGCGGCCAGAACGGGATCGTCCAGCTCACCACAACCGCCGCCCGGGACACGTTCGTCCAGTCGGTCGCCGCGATCATCGACAGGTACGGCCTGGACGGCCTCGACATCGACTTCGAGGGCCACTCGCTGTCGCTGAACCCCGGCGACACCGACTTCCGCAACCCGACCACTCCGGTGGTCGTGAACCTCATCTCCGCGATCCGGTCGCTCAAGGCCAGGTACGGCGCGAAGTTCACGCTCACCATGGCCCCCGAGACGTTCTTCGTCCAGCTCGGCTACCAGTTCTACGGTCCCGGCCGGAACGGCACGGCCGACGCCCGCTCCGGGGCGTACCTGCCCGTGATCCACGCACTGCGTGACGACCTCACGCTGCTGCACGTCCAGGACTACAACTCCGGGCCGATCATGGGCCTCGACAACCAGTACCACACGATGGGCGTGGCCGATTTCCACGTCGCCATGACCGACATGCTGCTCACCGGCTTCCCCGTGGCCGGTGGCGCGACCTTCCCGCCGCTGCGTCCCGACCAGGTCGCGATCGGCCTGCCCGCCGCGCCGTACGCCGGCAACGGCTACACCACGACGGCCGAGGTGCAGAGCGCCTTCGGCTGCCTGGCGAAGGGGACCGGCTGCGGCGCCTACCGGCCGCACGGCGTCTTCCCCGGCCTGCGCGGCCTCATGGCCTGGTCCGTCAACTGGGACAAGTACACGGGCTCCGAATTCTCCCGCTCCCACAGGGCGTATCTCGACGCCCTGAAGTGATCCCCCCACCCACCCCCCAACCACCATTGCGAGGAAGAATGCAGCTTCGCTTCGGTACGGGCCGGCACGCCAGGGCGTTGGTCGCCCTGCTGGCCTCCCTCCTCCTGGCCGTCGCCGGACTGGTCGCGGGAACGGCCGCGTCCGCCTCGGCGGCCCCGAACAGCGTGGTCATGCTGGCCTACCCGGCCTGGGCCCCGAACACCTGGTACGCCGTCGGCGCCCGGGTGACCTACAACGGCGCCGACTACGAGTGCATCCAGGCGCACACGTCCCTGACCGGCTGGGAGCCGCCGATCGTCCCGGCACTGTGGAAGCAGGTCAGCGGCGGCACCCCGTCGCAGAGCCCGTCGCCGACGCCGCCGTCCGGCGCGCCCGGCAAGCCGGGCAACCCCAGCGTCACCGGCACCACGAACGCGTCGATCTCGCTGTCCTGGTCCGCGTCGAGCGGCACCGTGACCGGCTACCGCGTCTACGAGGGCACCTCGGTCAAGGCGACGGTCGGCGGCACCAGCGCCACGATCTCCGGCCTCGGCACCTGCACCAGCCACACGTACACGGTCAAGGCGTACAACTCGAACGGCGAGTCCGCGGCGAGCGGGGCGGTGACCGGCACGACCACGGGCTGCCCCCAGAGCGGCGGCAAGCTTCCCGGCGCGCCGTACCTGTACGAGGGCTGGGGCAACCCGCCGAACCCGGCCACGGTCATGAACGCCACCGGGGTCAAGCAGTTCACGATGGCCTTCATGCTCTCCGGCGGCGGCTGCACCCCGGCGTGGGACGGCTCCCGCCCGCTGTCCGGCAGCCCCGACGCCACCGCGATCTCGCAGATCAAGGCCGCGGGCGGCAACGTCCAGATCTCCTTCGGCGGCTGGCAGGGCAACAAGCTCGGCCCCAACTGCGCCAGCTCGTCGGCCTTCGCCTCGGCCGTCCAGCAGGTCATCAACGCCTACAACCCGGCCGCGGTCGACTTCGACATCGAGAACAGCGACGAGTTCGAGAACGAGGCCGTCCAGGACCGGATCCTCGGCGGACTGAAGATCGTCAAGCAGAACAACCCGAACGTCAAGGTCGTCGTCACCTTCGGCACCAGCACGACCGGCCCGAGCTGGTGGGGCACGCGGCTGATCAACCAGTCGAAGGCGCTCGGCGTCAACATCGACAACTACACGATCATGCCGTTCGACTTCGGCGGCGGCGCGAACATGTACCAGAACACGGTCAACGCGTCCGAGGGCCTGAAGAACGCGCTCAAGGCGGCCTGGGGCTGGAGCGACGCCCAGGCGTACGCGCACATGGGCATCTCGGGCATGAACGGCCTGTCCGACCAGCAGGAGCTGACCTCGCTGTCCACCTGGACGCAGATCCGCGACTGGGCCAAGTCGAAGGGGCTGGGCCGGCTCGCCTTCTGGTCGGTCAACCGCGACCGCGGCTGCCCGGGCGGCGGCGTGGTGTCGAACTGCAGCGGCATCGCGCAGAACGACTGGGACTTCACCCGGGTCACCGCGGGCTTCTGACCCGCGTCGTACCGACGCTCAGAGGGATCCGGCCACGGCTCGCCGGACCGGATCCCTTGCCGTCGCCGCGCGGCGTACGCGGCCCGGGCGCACCTACGGCGCCCGGGACGCGGGGCGCGAACGCGCGCCGCTTCGAGCCGGGCGCCCATGAGCAGGCGGCCGGTCCGGCGGGGACGACCCCCCTATCCGCCGGACCGGTCGCCTCCATGCGTCGGGGCGAGCAGGCCGATCAGCATTCCGACGATCACGGCGACGGCAAGGGTGATCCACAGGCGAATTTTCATCGAAGTCTCCTGGATGTAACGCTCCGTGGTCACAATACCTCGAATCGTGACGGATCGCGACGGTGCGGTCACCGAATCGGGGATCGAGTCGCCTGTTGTGCCCTTCGTCAGGCAGTCTTGGCACCGTCATGGAATACGCGATCCCCACCAGCATCGTCCTCGTCGCCGGCGTCGCGCTCGCGCTCGTCGCCCAATGGAAGGGCTGGCGGCCATCCCTGGCCGTCACGCTCACGCTCGGCATCGCCGTACGCGTGCTGATCATGGTTCTGTCGGCCAAGGACAGCCACTGGCAGCCGGTCGACTACGTCAACAGCTTCCAGCCCGCCGGCGAGGCGATCCGGGAGGGCCGCGACCCGGTGCTCGAGAGCAACGGCGGATGGCACTTCCTCCCGACGATCCCGTACATGTACGGGCTGCTGCTGTGGCTCGGCATCCCGTGGGAGTACGCCGGACGCATCGTCACGGTGGTCGCGGACGTCGTGCTGATCCCGCTGGTCGGCAAGCTGGCCGGGGGACGGACCGAGAAGCTGCGCGCCTTCCAGTACGCCTGCAACCCCCTCGCGATCCTCGTCGCCTCCGTGCACGGCCAGGTCGAGCCGGTCTCCCTGGTTTTCGCCGTCGCGGCGTACGTCGTGGCGCGCGGCCCGGGCGACTGGCGGCGGCCGGTGCCGCTGCCGTGGGCCAGGGTGCGGCTCGCGAACCGTGACCTGCCGCTGCCCTGGATCCCGCCGGGCGAGATCGTGCGGCGCATCGTGCGCCCGTCGGAGGAGGACCGCGCGGCGACGGGCCGGGCCGTGTGGGCGGGCCTGCTCATGGGGCTCGCGCTCTGCGCGAAGAGCTGGCCGGTGATCCTCGTGCCGGCCCTGCTCATGTTCCTGCCGGGGCTGCGCAGCCGCCTGGTCTCGCTGGTCGCCGTCGGCGTCTCGCCGGTGTTCTTCCTGCTGACGCTCCCGATCGGCGGCTGGACGGAGTGGCGGCAGCTGCCCGAGGTGCTCAACACCATCGGGCTGCGGCCCAGCGACGTCCGCCCGATCACGGGCGACTGGGGCTGGACCGCCCTGGTCAGCGGCGGCAACTGGAACCTCGACCCGACCCCGGCGAGGATCGGCCAGTACATGATCTACGCCGCGATCGTCGCGTGTCTGATCTGGTGGCGCAAGGCCGACCCGGTCGACGTCACGATCGCCATCCTGCTGTCCTTCATGATCGTCACACCGCGTCTCGGCGCGCAGTACCTGCTGTGGTTCATGCCGTTCCTGGTCGCCCGCCCCACCCGCTGGGCCTGGCCCGCGATCCTCGGCAGCTCGCTGTGGGCGGCGATCGGATACATCGTGCTCACCCAGTTCCACGGGGCCAAGTGGGGTGAGCTGCACGCGCCGTGGGCGATCAGCTCGCTGGTGCTGTTCCCGCTGCTGATCGCGGCCATCCCGTGGCGGCGCAGGGACGCGGAGACCGCACCGGCGCCAAGCCCGGAGGAGAAGGAGACCGTTCCCGCCACCTGAGCCCGCGCCTCTCCCCATGCGGGGGAGGGGCCGCTCAGGTCACGATGAGGCGGACCATGTGACCGTGGCTCGCGAAGCCGGGCGGGTCCCCGTCGAGCACTCCGGTCACGCACTCGAACACGCCCGGCGCGGCCTGCCGTACGAAGAAGACGGTCTCGGCGATCGCCGACAGCAGCCGTATCACGTCACGATGCACGTGGACGCCTTCTCTGTCGCCGGCCAGTGACACCGTCACCTCGTACACGCCGTCGTCGAGCAGGCGTTCGCCGGTCAGCAGCCACTCCGGCCCACATGCCCGGCGCAGGTGGGGGAGCAGGTGCGCCTCGGGTTGCTCCGTCACCCATCCGTCCCGTGCCATCGCATCCAGCAGGGCGGAGACCTGTGGCTCCATCGCCGAGGCGTCCGCGATCCCGGTGAACCGCTCGTCGTTGTCCCATCGCCGCATGGTCCGACCCTAAGCCGGAGCGCCGCGCGGCACCCCGCGAAAGGTCCCGTGTCGAGGACAGTCCGACGGCCCTCGGACAGGCGTTTGCCAGAAACGTCCCTCATGGTCGCCGGCGTCTCCGCCCGCACCGCTGATCACGGGCGGCCGGACTGCCTCACCGAGGCTCGGACTGCTCCGGCTGTGGGTCGGCGCTGGACGCCTGGGCGCGTTCCGGCAACCGCCCGGAGATGAGCGCGGCGGCCCAGGTGCCGTTCGGGTCGCTGTCGACGAGCAGGGCACGCACGAGCAGGCTCAGCGGAATCGCCAGCAGCGCGCCGAGCGGCCCGAGCACCCACGCCCAGACGATCAGCGAGAGGAACGTGGCCGTGGTCGACAGCCCCACGGCGTCGCCCAGGAACTTCGGCTGGATGAACGACTGGATCACCACGTTGATCGCCATGTAGGCCACGATCACCAGCAGCATGGTCTTGGGCCCGCCCTCCAGCAGCCCGAGCAGCGCCGGCGGGATGAGGCCCAGGATGAAGCCGATGTTGGGGATGTAGTTCGTGATGAGGGCGAGCACTCCCCACAGCAGCGGGAGCGGCACGCCCAGCACGTACAGCGCGGTGACGTCCAGGACCGAGCAGACGAGGCCGAAGACGGTCGAGACGATCAGGTAGCGGCGGGTCTTGTAGGTGAAGGTCTTGAGCGCGCGGGCGAGCGCGGGGCGTTCGGCCGAGGCGGCGTCCACGATCCGGGCGAACACGGGGGCGTCGAGGCTCATGGCCAGCAGCAGCACGACGATCAGGAACAGGCTCGACAGCACTCCCAGCAGGCTGCTCAGCACGCTCTGGGCGACGCCGATGAACTTGCCGGGATCGAGCGACGAAAGCGCCTTGTTGAGCTGCTCGCTGCCGTAGCCCAGGCCCGCCGCCCAGTGCTGGAGGTCGGCCACCATGGCGTTGAACTGGACCGCGTACGTGGGGGCCAGGATGGCGAGTTGCGCGGCGGCGAGGCTGAGGACCGCGACCATGCCGAGCAGGACCAGGAGCACTACGGCGAGCGGGACGGCGACCTGCAGCCACACCGGGGCCTTGCGCCGGGCCAGCCAGGCGCGCACCGGGGAGACGGCGATGACGAGGGTCAGAGCCAGGACGACCGGGCCGACGATGGAGCCCACCGCCTGGACACCGGCGAGAGTGATCACCGCGGCGGCGGTGCCGGCCAGCACGAGCAGGGCGCGAGGTAACCCCTGTCGAATCACGTCCCGTTCCTACCCCTTCTTCTTGGCAAGGCTGCGCAAGGTGGATCAAGTCCTAGCACGTACGGCCCTCTACCCCTGTGCGCGTGCGCGAGTCGTGACGGGAATGAAGCCCGGGGTCGATGCCGTTGGAGCGCAGGCACAGGCGCAGAACTTCCATCTGATGGGTGACCTGCGGGAATAGGTCTCCGGGCCGGTGCGTTGGAGCTTAGCCGGGCCAAGCTGTCGGCAGGCCCTGGTAATCTTGTGGTGTCGGCGCGGTTCGGCGCACTCCTCTTCGATCACTTCGGTGGTTGTCTTGGCTGTGCGCGGGCTGGTCGCCGGTGTCCTTCTCTCTTTCCGGGTTGTCTGGGTCGGTGG